>CAKVDW010000011.1 GCA_934728065.1 uncultured Campylobacter sp. | reverse complement strand
CAAATCAGCCATTGTTTCTAATGAGGTCAATCAAATCGCTTTAGCCATACTTGAAGATGTGAAGAGGAAGAAGTTTTCAGCCTAAAAAGAAGTTTTTGGCGGATTTTCTTTGCCAAAACAGCTTTTTAAGCAAAATTTGCTATAATAGCCTTTTGTAAAAAAGGCAAGATTGTGAAAAAAAATGCAGTAAAAACACTTACAAATGTTGATTACAAGGCGTTGGCAAAGGAATTTGGCACGCCTTTTTATCTTTATGATTTTGATTTGATTCGTGCAAATTTTTTGGCTTTAAAAGGCGCTTTTGCGGCAAGAAAATCCCAAATTTTCTATGCTGTAAAGGCAAATTCAAATTTAAGCTTGCTTAAAATGCTCGCAAACCTTGACAGCGGCTTTGACTGCGTGAGTATCGGCGAGGTAAAGCGGGCTTTAAAAGCTGGGGCAAAGGCTTATAAAATCATATTTAGCGGCGTTGGAAAAAGTGAAAGCGAGCTTGAATTTGCCTTGAAATGCGGCATTTTATACATAAATTTAGAAAGCGAAGCCGAAATGCTTTTGCTTGAAAAAATCGCGCAAAAACTTGGCGCAAAGGCTCGAATTTCCGTGCGTGTCAATCCAAATGTCGATGCTAAAACGCACCCTTACATATCCACGGGGCTTACTGAAAACAAATTCGGCGTGTGCGTGGAGGATGCGAAAAAAATGTATCTTTATGCGGCAAAGAGCGAGTTTTTAGAGCCTGTCGGCGTGCATTTTCACATAGGTTCGCAGCTGCTTGATTTAGCGCCCATTTTTGAAGCCGCAAAGCTTACCGCACAGCTTGTGCGTGAGCTAAAAGCCGCGAAGATTGAGCTTAAATTCTTTGATGTGGGTGGAGGGCTTGGAGTGGGCTATGAAAAGGAAGTTTGCTTAAATTTGTATGATTACGCACAAGGAATTTTAGGGCATTTGAGCGGACTTGATATAACCATAGGGTTAGAACCTGGGCGTTTTTTAGTCGCTAAAAGCGGCGAGCTAGTAAGTAGCGTGCTTTACGAAAAGATGAATGCTAGCAAACGCTTTGTAGTTGTCGATGCGGCGATGAACGACTTGGTTCGTCCTAGCTTGTATAAGGCTTTTCACTCTATCGCTTTGCCTTACAATGACGGCGAAATAAGCCTTTGCGATGTGGTGGGTGGCATTTGCGAAAGTGGGGATTTTTTCGCCAAAGATAGAGCCTTGCCAAAGGCGAAAAATGGGGACATTTTAATCATCAAAGATGCTGGGGCTTACGGCTTTTCGATGAGTAGTAACTACAACACCCGCCCAAAGCCCTGCGAACTCGCCCTTGAAAACGGACAAATCCGCCTTATCCGCAAAAGAGAGACTTTTGAACAGCTTGTAGAGAGTGAAAGTGAATTTTTAGAGAAAAATGATAAAAACAAATTAAGGAATTGACTATGACGAATAAGGAAAAAGTATTAAATGTTTTAGAAGATGGAGAATGGCATTGCGCGATTTGTGCTTTTGGAGACTTTCATAGCCAACATGCTGCAACTATTAGAGATTTAGCAGACGATGGGTATAATTTTGACAATCAAGCAGATGATGCGATAAGAACTTACAAATACGGTATTAGAAAATTTTGCGAAAAGTGTAATAAAAATACAACACATAGAAAACTTAAATGATGAACTACATAGGCTCGAAATTTAAATTAAGTGATTTTATCTTTGAAAGCATAAAAGAGCGCGTTTCAAAGCCCTTAAATGAGTGCGTGTTTTGTGATTTGTTTGCTGGCACGGGCGCAGTTGGCAGGGCTTTTAAAGGCAAGGTAAAAAAGATTATCGCAAATGATAAAGAATTTTACGCCTTTGTGCTGAATAAAAACTACATAGAAAACCACACAAAGCTTGAAAATGAAGGCTTTTTGGTGAGTAATTTAGCAAATTTAAAAGGCGTTAGGGGTAAAATTTATGAAAATTATTCTTTTGGCGGCACAAAGCAAAAAGCTCATCAAAGGCTGTATTTTAGCGATGAAAACGCCCTTAAAATCGATGCGATTCGCCAAGAGATTGAGCGGCTTAAAAAGACAAATTCCATAAATTTAAATGAGTATTATTTCTTGCTCGCTTCGCTTTTAGAAGCGGCTGATAAGGTAGCAAATGTGGCTTGTGTTTATGGGGCTTTTTTGAAAAAACTCAAAAAAACAGCCTTGCAAAGCCTTGAATTTAAGGGCGCTGAATTTGAGTGCAACGACAACTCGCACGAAGTGTATAATCAAAATGCAAGCAAGCTGATAGAGCGCATTTGTGGCGATATTTTATACCTTGACCCGCCTTATAATGCCCGAGAATACGGTGCAAACTATCATTTGCTTAACTCAATCGCCCTTTATGATGACTTTGTGCCACAAGGCAAAACAGGCTTGCGCGAGTATGAAAAAAGCGCATTTTGCAAGAAAGCAAGCGTGGCAAAGGCTATGGAAAATTTAATCAAAAAAGCAAGATTTAAATGGATATTTTTAAGCTATAATGATGAGGGAATTTTAAGTTTAAATGAGATAGCTCAAATCTTTTCAAATTACGGCAAATACGAGCTTAAAAGCAAATCGTATCAACGCTTTAAAGCGGACTCAAAAAGAGCGCAAAAGCAAGATTTTACGACAGAATACTTGCATATTTTGGAAAAATTTGACGAAAGGGTAGATTAAAATGCTTTTCATCGATGTGCAAGGCACTTTGCTAAATGATAATGATAAAAGCCTTATAAAAGGGGCGAGTGAGCTTATTGCGTGGCTAAATTTACGGCAAATGCCTTATGTCATCATCACAAACAACACAAAGGACTTGAATTTCCTTGCGAATTTACGCAAAAAAGGGCTTGACATAAAGGATAATGCGTATTTAGACCCGTTTTTTGTGCTGCGCCAAAGGTTAGCACCTTGCAAGGTCGCTGCTTTTGGGGCTGATGAGTTTAAAAACGCCTTGCGCGAGCTTGAATTTAGCCTTGATTACGAGACTCCAAAAGCCTTGCTTGTGGCAAGCTATGATAAATTCAGCTTTGATGACTTTGCTTTGATGATAGAATGTATAAAAAAAGGCGTTAGGCTCATAGCGATGCACGAAACGAGCATTTACAAAAAAAATTCTAAAAGCTACCCAGGGGTTGGGGCGATAATGAAAATGTTACAATACGCCACAAGTGCTAGCTATGAAGTCTTTGGCAAGCCAAGCGCAGCCTTTTATGAAAGCGCTTTAAAACTCTTGCAAGCACAGGATAAGGGCGCGAAATTTAGCAACACGCTCATCATCAGTGATGATTTTACGGGCGATTTACTCAAAGCGCGTGAAATGAAAATGCACATAGCGCTTGTTTTAAGTGGCAAGCTAAATTCAAGCAAGGGGCTTGATTTAAGGGCTGATGATAGGGTTTATGAGAGTGTGAATGAGTTTTTAAACGAGCTTAAAACAAAGGATAAACGATGAAGGATTTAGAGAAGTTGCGAGCAAGCATAGACGAGCTTGATACGCAAATTTTAGGGCTTTTGAACGAAAGAATGTTAGTGGTAAAGCAAATCGGCGAGCTTAAAGACAAGGCGCAAAGCTCAGTTTATCGCCCTGAGCGCGAAAGGGCTATTGTCCAAAGGCTTGAAAAGCTTAGTAATGGGCTTTTGAGCGCAAGGGCGATAGAAGCGATTTACCAAGAAATTTTTGCGGTGTCAAGGAATTTAGAAAAGCCTCAAAGCGTGGCGTATTTGGGACCTGAGGGAAGTTATACTCACCAAGCGGCGATGAGTCGTTTTGGGGCGATTAGCTCTTATGTCGCGCTAGCCAGCATTGAAGCGGTGTTTAAGGCACTAGACAATGATGAAGTAAATTACGCTCTCGTGCCGATAGAAAACAACACAGCAGGCGCGGTGGGCGTTACGCTTGATTGTTTAAGCATTTACAGAGAGCTTAAAATTTATGCTGAACTTTATATGGACATTCATCATTCTTTTGTGAGTTTAAACAAGGATTTAAGGGCTATCAAGCGCATTTACTCGCACCCACAAGGCTACAATCAATGTCGCTTGTTTTTAGAAAGTCATAACCTTAATGAGCTTGAATTTATGCCCTCAAAATCCACTTCAAACGCGGCTTTTTTAGCCTCAAAGGACGAAAATTCAGCCGCCATTTGCTCTAAAATCGCCGCAAAGCTCTACAATGTGCCGATTTTGTTTGAAAGCATTGAAGACAATGCCTCAAACCGCACGCGTTTTTTGATTTTAAGCAAGAGTAAATTTCCAAAAACAGCGGGTTGTAAAAGCTCGATTTTAGCGCACACAGCGCACAAGCCAGGAAGCCTTAGCGATTTGCTTAATGACTTTAAAAAAGCGCACATAAATTTAACGAGATTAGAAAGCCGTCCAGCGAAGACAAAGGCGTTTGATTATAGTTTTTATATGGATTTTGAAGGGCATATTGATGATGAAAATGTGCAAAAAATTCTTGCCAAACACAAGGATATAATGTGGCTTGGCTCGTATTTGTCAGGAGAAAACAATGCAATTTAACGAATTTTTAGGACAGCTTGCTAACTACGAACCGGGCAAGGATATAGAAGTGATAGCGCGTGAGTTTGGGCTTAAAAAAGTCATCAAACTTGCAAGCAACGAAAACCCGCTTGGTGCGAGCAAAAAGGTGGTTGAGTGCTTAAAGGCAAATGCGCATTTAGCGCATCTTTACCCAGATGATACGATGAGTGAGCTTAAATTTAAGCTCTCAAAGCACTATAATGTGGGCGAAAATCAAATCATCATCGGCGCAGGAAGCGACCAAATCATCGAATTTGCCATTCACTCAAAGTTAAATTCGCACAATGCCTTTTTACAATGCGGCGTTACCTTTGCTATGTATCAAATTTACGCAAAGCAAACGCAAAGTAAATGCTACAAAACAGCGAGCATAACGCACGATTTGAGCGAGTTTCGCGCCCTTTATGAAGCGCACAAAGATGAGATTAAGATGATATTTTTGTGCGTGCCAAACAACCCTTTGGGCGAGTGTTTGGATAGCAAAGCGGTGCGTGAGTTTATAAGGGGCGTTGAT
Source organism: uncultured Campylobacter sp. (assembly GCA_934728065.1). Classification (GTDB taxonomy): domain Bacteria; phylum Campylobacterota; class Campylobacteria; order Campylobacterales; family Campylobacteraceae; genus Campylobacter_D. Next base: position 64,095 of record CAKVDW010000011.1, on the reverse strand, counting down.
GAGGATTGTTTGGTTGTGCTTGATGCGGCTTATAACGAATTTGCCAGCTTTAAGGACGAAAAAAAGCATTTAAGCCCCGCAAAACTTTGCGCTGAATTTAGCAATGTGCTTTATCTTGGCACTTTTTCAAAACTTTATGCACTTGGTGGCTTGCGTGTAGGCTATGGCATAGCAAATGAGGCTATCATCAAGGCTTTTTACAAGCTTCGCGCGCCCTTTAATGTAACAAATTTAAGTTTAAAAGCCGCCTGTGTCGCCCTTGATGATAAGGAATTTGTAGAACAAACCCTGCAAAACAATTTCACGCAGATGAAGCGATATGAGGACTTTGCAAGGCAAAATGGGATTAAATTTATAAATTCTTACACGAATTTTATCACTTATTTTTTTGAAACTCATCAAAGTTCAGCTTTGGCAGATGAGCTGCTTAAAAAAGGCATTATTATAAGGGATTTGAAAAGCTATGGCTTAAATGCTATCCGCATAACCATAGGCTTAAAAGAGGAAAATGACGCGTTTTTTGATGAATTTAAAAATCTCATAAAAGTTTGATGATTAAATATCTTATTTTGAAGGTAAAAATTTGAGTTAAATAACGCAAATTAGTGTCATTTTTTCTCTAAAAGTCTATAAAATAACCAAATTTTTAAATTTTTTTGTAAAAATATGCTGAAAACTTGCTTAAAAAAGGTATAATATCAGCAAATTTAAAAAAAAACAGGGCTTGGATATGCCAAGAGACACCATAAAAACAGCTTATGAAAACTTTCGTTTTGGTGGGCTTGAGTAAATCTGGCTTTGGATTGAGGGTGTATGGAAGAATTTAAAAGTATGCTTCATCAAATCGGGCTGCTTTATCAAAAACTAACTAAAAAACAACGAATAGTCATCGGTGCTTCTATCGTTGCTGTTATCGGTTTTTTGGTATTTTTGGCTCTTTTTAGAGGAGGCAGCTCTGTAGGCTCTGGTTATGCTGTGCTTGTTGAGGATACTAGTGCGGCGAATGCAGCGGCTATTGTAGCAAAATTAGAACAAAATAGTGTGCCTTATGAGCTTAGAAATGAAAGAACTATATTAGTTCCACCAGAACAAGTTTATAGACAAAGAATGATGATAGCCAGCGAGGGTCTTATTAAGGATTCTCGCGTAGGTTATGAAATTTTTGATATTCAGCAATTTGGTGCAACAAAGGCTGATGAAAAGGTTAGGCAGTTAAGGGCTTTGCAAGGCGAGCTTTCCAGAGCCATAGAGGCTTTAGAGCCTATACAAAGAGCTATTATCAATGTAGCCATACCTGATGAGAGTGTTTTTACTGAAAGACAAGTTCCGCCAACTGCTGCTGTGGTTCTTACTATAAGAGAGGGCTTAAAACTTACAAGAAAGCAAATTGACGGGATTAAAAACATAGTTTCAGCTGCTGTGCCTAAACTTACCCTTGAAAATGTAAGAATTACAGACCAAAATGGTATTCGCCTTGATGATGAGGAGCTTTATGAAAGCGATTTAATCGCTGCGCAGGTTAAATACAAAAGAGACCACGAGGCTGAGTTAGAACAAAAAATCATCAATACCCTTGCGCCATTTGCTGGTGGGGTAGATAAAGTAGTAGCTAGTGTAAATATAGAGTTTGACTTTTCAAAAATGCAATCTCAAAGCGAAGTTTATGACCCTAACACAGTAGTAAGAAGCGAGCAAACCTTAAATGAAGAAACACAAGGACGAAAAGACCCTGCTATACAAGGCGTGCCTGGAGCCGTTTCAAACATAGGACCTGTTGAAGGGCTTGATGGACCAAATGGACTTGAGTATTCAAAGAAAAATCAAGTAACTACAAACAACGAGGTTTCAAAAACCATTACCAACACTCAAAAATCTTTCGCAACTATCATAAGGACATCAGCTGCTGTTATGATAGACGGTAAATACCAAGAAAGTGTTGATGAAAACGGCAACAGACAAGTAGAATATACTCCTTTGAGTGTTGAGCAATTACAAAGCATAGAAAATCTAGTTCAAAGAACCATTAATTTTAATGCAGCTAGAGGAGACTTTGTAACAGTAAGCAATTTAGAGTTCCAACGCAAAGATGCCTTGGTTGAAAGTCAAGTTAAGACTTTCTATGAAAGATTTGTTAATCCTTTCATACCACCAGCAAAATACATTATCGCAGCGATTTTACTCTTTATTTTCTACAAAAAGGTTATTGCTCCATTTACTCAAAAAATGCTTGCAGACCTTCAAGAAGCTGAGGAAGAGCTACAAAGAGAAGCAGAAGCTGTTGAGGATGTTGAGGATACTTTGGAGAAATTCAATGCTGCGCGTAAGAGGGTTGAGGACCAGCTTGGCATAGGCGATGGCATTGATGAGGATGCGTTGCAGTATGATATTTTAATTGAAAAATTAAGAGCCTTAGTTACTGAAAAAAGCCAAGAGGTAGCTGCACTGCTTCAAACCTTAGTCGAAAATGATGTTGATTATAGCGAAGCGCATAAGGAGAGCTGATGATTAAGCTGAGTGAAGAACAAAAGATGGTCTATGATGACTTATCTATGCCTGAAAAGATTGCTATTTTTTTGATACAACTTGGAGAAGATGTTACCACTAATCTCTTCTCAAATATGGAAATTAATGTCATTACAGAGGTTTCTCGTTATATTGCTATGGCTAAACAGGTTGATAAATCAGTAGCCACAGCAGTTTTAGAGGAATTTTACACCCTACTTCAGTCAAATCAATACATCAAAAGCGGTGGTCTTGAATATGCTAAAGAAATACTTTTCAAGACCTTTGGACCAGAAATTGCCAACAAAATTTTGGAAAAACTTACCAAGTCAATGGAAACAGACCAAAATTTTGCATACTTGGCACAAATCAAGCCTCAACAGCTTGCAGACTTTATCACTAAAGAACACCCGCAAACCATAGCTTTGATTTTAGCGCATATGGACAGCATTCACGCGGCTGAAACTTTAGAGTATTTTAGTGATGAGTTAAGAGCTGAGGTTGTTATAAGGATGGCAAATTTGGGCGATATATCTCCATCTATCATTAAAAGAGTATCTGCGGTGCTTGAAAGCAAGCTTGAAAGTCTTGCTTCTTACAAAGTTGAAGTGGGCGGACCGCGTGCGGTGGCTGAAGTGCTTAACCGCTTGGGACAAAAGGCTTCTAAATCAACCATTACTTACATAGAACAAAGCGATGAAAAGCTTGCTGAAACCATTAAAGACTTAATGTTTACCTTTGATGATATTGCTAAACTCGGCACTCAAGCTATACGAGAAATTCTCAAAGTTGCTGATAAGCGGGATTTAATGGTGGGATTAAAGGGTGCAAGCGAGGGACTTAAACAAAAATTCCTTTCAAATATGTCATCTCGTGCGAGTGAGGCTTTCCTTGAGGAAATGGGCTTTTTGGGTGCAGTGCGGGTAAAAGATGTCGAAGAAGCACAAAGAAAGGTTGTTGAAATCGTTCAAAAACTTTCAGAACAAGGTCTAGTCCAAATGGGTGAAGCTGATGAAATGATAGAATAGGACAAAGATGAAAAATACAAATGTTATTACTCCTAATGACAGCAAAGAGCATGTTATAGACGGCTATCATTTTAAGGTAATGTCTGAATTTGTAGCTCAAGAGCAGCAAAAAAAACAAGAAGAAAAAGAGGACAGCCAACAAAATGTCGAGTCTGAAGCAGATGATGAAAATTTGCAAGGCGAGCAGGTTGAGGAAAAAATCGAGCAAAATGCTTTTCAGTCAAGCTTTGTTGAGGATTTGCTTAAAAAAACAGATGAAATGTCAAGCAATATCATCAAGCTTCAAATGCAAATTGAAAGCCAAGAAAGCGAATTTAACAGCAGGTTAAACACAGAACTTGAAAGCGCAAAGGAAAAATACACCAAAGAAGGCTATAATCAAGCCAAAGATGAATTTGAAAAAGAATTAGAAGAGCTTAGAGATAAGTATCTTAAAAATATAGCCAAGCTTGATGAGGCTTGCGAAAATTTAGAACTTTTCATCAGCAAAAATGAAAAGGAACTCGCACACACTGCCATTGATATAGCCAAAGAGGTTATAAATAAAGAATTAGAGGAAAATTCAGCCCAAATTGCCCTTAATCTAGCCAAAGACTTAATCGATGAGCTAAAAGGAGCAACAGATATAGAGCTTAAGGTAAGTCCAAGTGATTATGATTTTATTAAATCAAAACTTAATGAAACCTCTCATCTTAAAATCAGCCTAGATGATGCTATCTCTAAAGGCAGCGTTGTTGTTTTAAGCAATACAGGAAATATAGAATCAAACCTTAATAACCGTTTGAGCAAAATCAAAAAAATGGTTGGCGAATGATATATGCTAAGCCGTATAAAAGCTTACAGAACTTATCTTTACAAGAGCTTGAAGGTCTTGCTTTAAAATTTCGTAAAAATATTATCAAAGTAGTAAGCCAAAACGGTGGGCATTTGAGTTCAAATTTAGGAGCTGTGGAGCTTACCATAGCTATGCACGCTGTGTTTGACTACGAAAAAGAGCCTTTTATTTTCGATGTTTCTCATCAAGCTTACACGCACAAATTGCTTACAGGTCGGCAAGAAAGCTTTTCAAGCTTAAGAAAACTTGGCGGTATAAGTGGTTATACTAAGCCAAATGAGGGCGATTACTTTGTAGCTGGGCATTCAAGCACTTCTATTTCTTTGCTTGTGGGCGCGTGTAAAGCTATCGCGCTTAAAAATGAGGACAAAATTCCTGTCGCACTCATAGGAGACGGCGCGATGAGTGCGGGTATGGTGTATGAGGCTTTAAACGAGCTAGGGGATAAAAAGTATCCTTGCGTCATCATCTTAAATGACAATGAAATGAGCATAAGTAAGCCCATAGGCGTGATTTCTAAACACCTTTCAGGTGCTATGGCAAGCTCATTTTATCAAAAATTTAAAAAAGGTGTTGAAAGCGTTTTGACGCATTTTCCACAAAGTGCAACCTATATGGCAAAACGGTTTGAAGAGAGTTTCAAGCTTATTACGCCGGGTATATTATTTGAAGAGCTTGGACTTGAATATATAGGTCCTATAAACGGACACGGTTTGAGCGAGTTGATAAGTGCCTTCAAAAAGGCAAAGGCTATGAAAAAACCTTGCATAGTCCATACTCAAACCATAAAAGGCAAGGGTTACGCACCAGCTGAGGGCAAAAACGCTAAATGGCACGGGGTTGGGGCATTTGACATAAGCACAGGCGAGTTCATCAAAAAAGCGGGCGCAAAAAAAAGTGCTACCGAGCTTTTTAGCCAAAATTTGCTGAATTTAGCCGAAAAACACAGCGATATAGTAGGCGTTACCGCAGCTATGCCAAATGGCACAGGACTTGATGCGCTCATAGAAAAGTATCCAAATCGCTTTTGGGATGTCGCCATAGCCGAACAGCACGCCGTTACTTCGATGGCGGCTATGGCAAAAGAGGGCTTTAAGCCCTTTATTGCTATTTATTCTACCTTTTTGCAACGAGCCTATGACCAAGTGATACACGACTGCGCGATTATGAATTTAAATGTCGTCTTTGCTATGGATAGAGCAGGCATCGTGGGCGAGGACGGCGAGACTCATCAAGGTGCTTTTGATGTGAGTTTTCTTGCGCCACTACCAAATTTAACGCTTTTAGCCCCAAGAGATGAGGCGATGATGAGGGCTGTGATGGATTATGCTTACTCTCACAAGGGTTGTTTAGCCTTTCGTTATCCGCGCGGGGCTTTTTTGCTTGATGATGAGTTTGGTGCTGTTAAAATAAAACTCGGCAAAGCGCAAATTTTGCGCGAAAATTCAAGCCAAATCGCCTTTTTAGGCTACGGACAAGGCGTTGGCACGGCAAAGCTTGTTTTAGACGAATGTGAAAAAGAGGGCAGGAAAGATTATGCAAATTTGGTTGATTTAATCTTTGCTAAGCCTTTGGACGAAACTTTGCTTGCAAATTTAGCCCAAAAAACAAAAATTTGGTTTGTTTTTTCTCCAAGTGCTAAAATCGGCGGCGTAGGCTCTTTAATCACCAGCTTTTTACAAAGAGCAAATTTAAACCACATAAGGCTTGTAAGTTTTGAGTATGAGGACAAATTCATCGAACACGGCAACACCGATGAGGTGGAAAAATCTTTAAATTTAAGCGTAGAATCTATAGTCAAAAAGATAAAAAAAGCTTATAATGAATAAAAAATATTATTTAATATAAACTTCTTTTAATCTTTTTTGGATATTATTAAACGAAAATATCAAGGTTTGTTATGGAACTGTTAAATTTACTTAAAGAACACGATTTAAAGGCTACACCACAAAGGCTTTGTGTGCTTAAAATTCTCAAAAAGCACGAACACCCCAACATTGACGAGCTTTATGAGCAAATAAGAGCTGAATATCCAACCATATCTTTAGCCACCGTGTATAAAAACCTTAGTGTGCTTGAAAAACAAGGTTTGGTTGTGGAGGTTAATGTCCCAAATCAAAAAAGCTATTATGATATTTATGAAGAGCCTCACATTCACATTGTTTGTTCAAATTGCGGGCATATACAGGATTTAAATTTCAAGGATACTCATTCGCTTGATTACCAAGAAGGGCTTGAAAAAAAGCTAGGAAACATTATAGATAGGCTTGCTGTTACCGCTTATGTGGGCGTTTGTCCAAAGTGTAGGTGAGTATGCAAAAACAAGAACAAATCGTTGCGATGTTTAATCAAATCGCGCCAACTTACGACAAGCTTAACCGAATTTTAAGCTTTGGCGTGGATACAAGCTGGCGAAATGCTGGCATAAAGAGCGTTTTGAGCCTGATAAAGCCCGCAAAACTTGATATACTTGACATAGCGTGCGGCACAGGCGATATGATAGCCCTTTGGCAGCAAAAATGCCCCGAATTTAACAAGGAAATTCAAAGCATTAAGGGCATAGACCCAAGCTCGGCTATGCTTGAAATCGCAAAAAGCAAGTTTGAAAAGCTTGAATTTATAGAGGCTTTTGCGCAAGAGTTGCCCGTAAAGGACGGCAGTGCGGACATTGTGAGTATAAGCTATGGCTTGCGAAATGTTACCGAGCGGCAAAAGGCTTTGAGTGAATTTAACAGAGTGCTAAAAGATGAGGGCATTTTGCTGATTTTGGAATTTACCAAACGCGACAAGGGTGGGCTTTTGGCGTGGTGCAGAGATTTTTATCTTGCTTATATTTTGCCAAAAATAGGCAAATTAGTGAGCAAAAACCAAGCCGCTTATGAATACTTGCCAAGTTCGATTGAGGGCTTTTTAAGCAAGGACGAGTTGGCAAAAGAGCTTGAAAATGCAAACTTTCGTATCCTTAAAATCAAAAGTTTTAGCCTTGGCATAAGCACGGCGTTTATTGCTCAAAAAGCTAGTAAAAGCAAATGACTGTCAGTGAGCTGAATTTAAAGGCAAAAAGCCTGCTTGAAGCGCATTTTGATGACATAGCTTTGAGTGGGGAGATTTCAAAAATCACCCTGCATAATTCAGGGCATTGGTATTTCGAGCTTAAAGACGAGAAAGCAAGCCTTGCTTGTGCTATGTTTAAGGGCGCAAATTCGCGTGTGAATTTCAAGCCACAAGTTGGGGATTTAGTCGATTTAGTGGGCTTTGTGAGCTTGTATGAGGCAAGCGGGCGTTTTCAGTTCATCGCCAAAGAGCTTAAAAAGGCTGGTGCTGGGGACTTGGAGGCGAAATTTTTAGCCCTTAAAGAAAGGCTTGAAAAAGAGGGGCTTTTTGACAACGCTCACAAAAAGCAAATTCCCGCTCACCCTGTGAAAGTGGGCATCATCACAAGTTTTACTTCGGCGGCTTTGCAAGATATGATGAAGCTCATCAGCCAAAAAGAGTGCTTTTTAGCTAAATTTTTCATCTTTAACGCCCTTACGCAAGGGGTAAGCGCGCCAAATTCTCTCATCAAAGCCCTACAAAAAGCGGATTTAATAGGGCTTGATTTCATCATCATCGCAAGGGGCGGGGGCAGCAGGGAGGATTTGTTTTGCTTTAATGACGAGGGCTTAGCCCGCGCCATTTACAACGCCCAAACGCCCATAATCTCAGCCATAGGACACGAGATAGACTATGTCATCAGCGATTTTGTCGCAGATTTACGCGCACCAACACCCAGCGCAGCCATAGATATGTGCTTTTCAAGCAAGAACGATTTAGCTCAAAGCCTTGATTTGCTTGATGATAAATTTAAAAATTTAATGCAAAACAAGCTTTCATCGCTACAAAACGAGCTAAATTCACTCCAAAAGCTCTTAAAAGCAAACTCTTTAAGCAAAATCATCAGTGAAAAGCTCGCAAATTTAGGCTTTTTATGCCATCATTTTGAGCTGAATTTAAGCGCGAAATTCGAGCAGGGCGCGCTAAAATTAAAGCAGTGCGAGCAGGCTTTTTCACAGCACGCGCATTTTTTTGAAAAAAGCAAGGCTTTTGTGTCGCTTAAAAAGGACGGCAAAACCGTGTTGCTTGAACATTTACACAAAGATGATATAATCACCTTGCATTCACAAAATTTAGGCAAAGAAGCTAAAATTTTGTGAATTTTGCGTAAAATCAAAAGATTATATAATTTGCCATTAAAGATGCAGTAAGCAAAAGCAAAGATATGCTTATCGTTAATTTAATTTGAAAGTATGAAACTTATCGCTTTTATAAAATTCATTGCTTTTATTTTTAATGGTTCAAATTAAGATTTTATATAAATTTATGGGATTTTTTTGATGAAAAAGTTTTTATTGAGTCTTTTTATACTGTCTTACAGTTTTAGCTTTGATGGCTTTATGGCTTCAAGTTTTGATGAGTTTAGCACAGCAAATGTTGATTTTAACGATGACAAGTTTATTTTTACGCAAAATCGCTACCAAATGAGTGGGAGCTTTTTACAAAACAAAAACTACACCACGAGTGAGGATGCTTTGCGTTATTTGCCCTTAGTAAGCTTTGTAAATTCAGGCTTTGGAGCTATGCCAACCTTAAGAAATATGAAAATCACAAAATTTTATCTCAACGGCATTCCCATTGATAACAGCTTGCAAAATTTACACGGCTTTTCTCCGCTAAATACCATAAACACGAGCTTTATTCAAAGCATTAGGCTAACACTTGGTTCTAGTTCTGTTTTGTATGGTGGCAATGCAAAGGGCGGTGTGGTGGAGATTGAAACCTTTACACCCTTTTTAAATCCTGTATTTGCCGTAGGTGCAGGATATAACCTCATTGAAAACAGTGCAAGTTCTTATAATGGCGACATTCATTATAAGGATAGATTTGGTAGCTATTTGCTTGATTTAGGCTTTGGCTATGTTAAACTTGGCGGACAAAGACAAAACGACAGTGCTACTCAAATAGCTACCAAACTAGCACTTGACTATGATTTTAATGCTTATGATAGCCTAAATTTAAACGCTGATTTTTTCCACACTCAAAGCAAGTGGGGCGAATTTAATGGCTTTGGGAATTATTCTAACTACCAAGAAGCATTAAGAAGGGCAAATGCTAGAAGCACGCCAGAAAAAATTTACTCAGCTCGCCCAGCGATGAATAGTCTAAAAGCAAATGGACCTATTTCCGCAAGCAAGCAAAATCGCCAAAATTCTACCCCCCCCCCCCCCATAATCACACAGGATAGACTGAGTTTGGGTTTAAAATATCAAAGCTATCTTAACCAAAATGCCAAATTTTCACTTCACAGCTTTTTGCATTTTAATCAAATAAAATACAAGCCAAATGATGATTTAAGCAATGATTATATGGAATTTTCAGGGCTTGTTTTTAAGGATATGTCAAAAAATTACGGCGGTTCTTCTTTTGATGAGTCAAAATATGGACTGAATTTAAAATTTGATTTAGCCCACAAAAATGGTAAATTTGAACTTGGCACACAAAGTTTATATGAAAGGGGTAAAAGTGTTGTCGCAAGGGAATTAACAAATGACCAGCTTTGGGTGGTGTTTGGATTTAATCACACAAATAGTGTTGTTTTAAACTATCTTTTTGACAGCTTTGCGAAAAATCAAAGCACAAGGCTTACAAATGCCATTTATGCCTTTGAAAGATATGATTTTAACGAAAGATTTTCCATAAAGACAGGGGCTAGATATGAGTTAAGTAACACGAAGCTTGATATACAAGGCATTCATAAGAACATTTCATTCAAAACGCAACAAAACACCCCAAATAGCCCATTCAACGCTACCACAGAGGCTTTAATGAATGAAAATTATAACGGCTCACAAAGCAAAAATCATCTCGCTTTTGAACTTGTGCCAAGTTTTATGTATTCAAGTTCAGGGCTTTTGTATATGATGTATCAAAGAGGCTATACTTCTTTGCCACCCGTTGCGCAAAGAAAATTTAGCAACGCAAGAACTGTTGCTAATGCAACAAATGCGAATTTAGTGGATATAAATTATGAGCCTATAAATTCTAATGAAAGTTATGATAGCTTTGAATTTGGTTTTAAGGACTTTTTTACGAGTGAAAACTTGACCTTACTTTTAAGCGCAAATGCCTTTTACACCTTAACAAAAAACGAATTTTATATGATGAGAAATTATAATCCAACAATTGATGTTCGTTCAAATTCCATAAACAGCACGGACATTTTTACAGGTGAGCCAAACCCTTACAATAACTATGAAAAGACTCGCAGAATGGGCATTGAGCTAGCTTTTGAGCAATACCTTTTTAACGGTAAAATAGCCTTAAATGAGAGTTTAAGCACGATGAGAGCTGAATTTTTCGATAAAAAATGGCAACAACTTCCTTATAGCTACGCTTACAAAGCAACTTTGGGAGCAAATTTAGAGCTTTTTCCTTGGTTGAGTTTTTGGACACAAACAAGCTTTTTTGGGGCGCAAAAAATCACCCACAAAATACCTGTTACAAATGCGAACAATGTGCCACAGTTTTCTGCGGATAGGATTTTGCTAGAAAGGGAGATTGATGAGAGTTTAGAGCCTTATTTTATCACTGATGTGGGCTTAACTGTTAAATTTAAGACCTTTAGCCTCAATGCTGGGGTGAGAAATATTAATGATACTTTTTATTATGATTATTACAACCTTGACAAAATCGACACTATATTAAACTATGGCTATATCATAGGCACGGGACGAAGCTATTTTATCAAAGCGAATTTAAGGTATTGAATTTTGAGTTTATGGCTGAGAAAATTTGCATTTTTCAAAGAATTCGTGTGGATAGTGCAAATTTAAGTTCATTTTGCGTTAAAGCAAACCATTTAACCAAATCACAGCTTTTTTTGCTATAATGAAAGCCAAATTTTCGCAAAAGGACAAGAATGAGAAAAATCAATTTTAGCGCAGGACCTTCAACACTGCCTGAAAGCGTGCTAAAAAGGGCGCAAGATGAGCTTTATGATTATCAAGGCAAGGGCTTTTCGATAATGGAGATAAGCCACCGCACCAAAATCTTTGAGGAAGTGCATTTTGGCGCGATGAGTAAGGCAAAAGAGCTTTATGGGCTGAATGATGATTATGAGGTGCTGTTTTTGCAAGGCGGGGCGAGCTTGCAGTTTGCGATGGTGCCGATGAATTTCAGCGATGGTGGCGTGTGTGAATACGCTCACACGGGCGTTTGGACGAAAAAGGCGATAAAAGAAGCTCAAATTTTGGGCGCAAATGTCAAGGTTGTAGCAAGCAGTGAGGACGCTAAATTTAGCTTTATCCCTGAGGTGAATTTTAGCCAAAATGCTGATTATACCTACATTTGCTCGAACAACACCATTTACGGCACGCAGTATAAGAGCTATCCAAAGAGCAAAGCCCCGCTTATTGTCGATGCGTCAAGCGATTTTTTTTCGCGCAAGGTTGATTTTAGCGATATAGCTATTTTTTATGGCGGAGTGCAAAAAAACGCTGGCATTTCAGGGCTGGCGTGCGTTTTTATGCGTAAAGATATGATAGAAAAAAGCGCGGCTAAAAATGTCCCAAGTATGCTTAAATACGCCGTTCATAGCGAAAACAACTCACTTTTTAATACCCCACCCACCTTTGCGATATATATGTTTGCCCTTGAAATGCAGTGGCTTGCCGCACAAGGCGGGCTTGATGCTATCAACGAGCAAAATCAAGCCAAAGCAAGGCTTGTGTATGAGTGTATCGACACTAGCGGCGGTTTTTACAAGGGGCATAGCGAGCCAAACTCGCGTTCGCTGATGAATGTGAGCTTTAATGTCGCGGCAAATGCTGATTTAGAGCCGCTTTTCGTGCAAGAGGCTGAAAAGGCTGGTATGATAGGGCTTAAGGGACACCGCCTTTTGGGCGGCATTCGTGCGAGCCTTTACAACGCCATCACCTTAGAGCAGTGCCAAACTCTTGTGGAATTTATGAAAGAATTTGCTAGAAAGAACGGCTAAAAGCCTTCTTTTTGGCATTTAGCTTTTTTTTAATTTAAAATTTAAAATTTCACGCTCACTTCACACAAAAATACTAAAATCACTTTACAAAAATATTTTAAGGAGTTTCTATGAAAACAAAATTTCTTATTGCCGTTTTGGCTTTAAGCACAACCAGCGTTTTGGCAAATCCTAGCCAACAAACTCAAGCACCTGTGGCAGCTCCTGCACCACAGCCTTATATGCAGCCAGCTTATCCGCAGCAAAATTTTCACGGTTTGCCGCAAAAGATAACAAATACCATACAAAAAATGTATCCTGGTGCCTTTATCATTGATATAGATTGGGAAGCGTATGGCTATGAGATAGAATTAAGCAATAGAATGGAAATGCACTTTGACAGAAATGGCAATTTTTTGGGTCAAAAATGGGATGATTAAGAAAAAAAGCTATGTTATAAGGGCTAATTTTCTTTGCTTAAGCCTTTTCATTAAGTTGAATAATCAAGCAAGTTTTAAACTTGCTTGATTTGTCTTTTTTCTTAAGATATTATCAATCTTTTTTTGCTAAAATCTCAAAGAAATTTTATATTTTTAGGATAGAAATTTGAGAATTTTGCTGATTTTACGCGGAAATTATTTTAACGGACAAAAACTTTTTTTGGCTGAAAATAATCTTACGCCCCACACTTTAGACCTTGAGGAGTTGAGGTTTTTAGCTGGTGGATATAAGGTGCTTAGTAATGGGTATAAAAGCCTTGATTACCGTAATGCAAGCAGTATCCTTAAGACCTTGTTTGATTTTTTGGAGCTGCGAATGAACAAGGGCGAATTTTGCGTTGTTAATGCTCCAAATGCCAACAACTCCTTGCTTAAAGAGTATAAAACTTTGGCTGATAAATACCGCTACGAGCTTTTTATTATCGATTTTAATTCTTTAAACCTTGAAGAATGCAAGGAAAAAAATTTAGCCCTAGCTCATCAAACAGGCATTTTTATCCCTGAACACATACTTGAGGCTATTGATTATTCGCTTGAAAAGGAAAAAATTTCAAAAAAATACACAGTCTTAAAACCAAACGAATGGAAAAGTTGCCTTTATAAAATAAGCAATTTAAATGCTTATAAAAAAATTCATCACATAGGCGATATTCAGGGCTGTTTTACTGTGCTAAATAAAGCAATCTCTAAAATAAAAAAAGATGAATTTTACATTTTTTTGGGTGATTATATTGACAGGGGCATAGAAAATGATAAGGTGATTAAGTGGTTGCTTAAAATTAAGGATTTGGATAATGTCATTTTACTTGAGGGCAACCACGAAAGGCATTTGATAAAATGGTCAAATGGCGAAATTTCAAGTTCTAAAGAATTTAACGAAAACACTATAAGAGACTTTAGGCGAGCCAACATTACCCCACAAGATACCAAAAAGCTTTATCCTTATTTTAAAGAGTGCTTTTGTTATGAATTTGATGATAAAATCATTTTTTGTTCGCACGGAGGATTAAATTTTTTGCCTAAAAATTTGCAAAATTTGAGTTTTATTCCAAGTGAGGATTTTATTTGGGGCATTGGCACTTATGAGGAGAGTAAAATTATTGCCGAGCAGTTTTGCCAAAACACGCCCAAAAATACCTATCAGCTTTTTGGACACCGCAACAGACAAAAATTACCCACACAAATAGCCTCTAGGGTGTTTTTGTGTGAGGGAAAGATAGATGCAGGCGGCTTTTTGCGTGTGGTCAGTCTTAGCCAAAATGGTTTTGAGTGTAAAGAATTTAAAAATTTAGTGTATAGAAAATAAATTTAAGCAAATTTTTTAAGGCTCTGGCGGAGTTTTTCTTGCATTTCATCAATATGCTTTTTTGTGATGATGAGCGGGGGCAAAAAGCGCAAGTCATTTTTGCCACAACTTATGATGATAAGGGCGTTTTTTTGTGCTTCTTTGATAATATCGCCCGTTTTTACGCTCTCATCTACGCTTAAACCCTGCATAAACCCTAAACCACTGCGTTTTTTGATGAATTTAAACTCTTTAACAAGCTCATCAAGGGCTTTTTCTAAATATGGCGTAAGTTTTGCGACATTTTGCACCACTTTTTCTTGCTCAAAAATGCTAAATACCGCATTTACAGCCGCACAAGCGAGCGGATTTCCCCCATAAGTCGTGCCGTGTTCGCCAAAATCAAGCGATTTGCCCGCTACTTTTTCGCTTAATGCAAAAGCCCCCACGCTAACGCCGCATCCAAGCGCCTTTGCGCTCATCACCACATCGGGCAAGACGCCAAAATGCTGATACGCAAAGAATTTGCCACTTCGCCCCATACCGCACTGAATTTCATCAGCCACAAGCAAAATGTCCCTTTCATCGCAAAATTTGCGTAAATTTGCGTAAAATTCACGCGTGGCTGGGTTTATGCCGCCCTCGCCTTGAACGCTTTCTAAAAAAATGGCGCAGGTTTTTTCATTTGCTAGCTTTTCAACGCTGGCAAAATCGTTAAATTTAGCAAATTTTACCCCGCTAATGAGCGGTTTAAAGGGTTTTTGATACTTTTCATTTGCTGTTAAGCTCAAAGCTCCAAGCGTTCGTCCGTGAAAAGAATGCTTCATAGCGATGAACTGTCCGCCCTTTATGCCTTTGTTAAAGGCGTATTTGCGCGCTACTTTCATCGCTCCCTCAGCGGCTTCTGCGCCTGAATTTGTGAAAAAAACGCGATTTAAGCCGCAAGCCTTTGCTAAATTTGCCGCTGCGGTTGCGATTTGCTCGTGGTAAAAAAGGTTGCTCGTGTGGATAAGCTTGTCAATTTGCGCTTTTAAGGCGGTGTTGTAGGCTTTGTGAGCGTATCCAAGAGCGCAAACGCCTATGCCGCTGGCAAAGTCCAAATACGCCTTGCCCTTATCATCAAACAAATAAACGCCCTCGCCCCTTTCAAGCACTATGTCGAATTTTTTGTAGGTTTGCACTATGTGTTTTTGCTCTTTGTAGTCCATTTTGTCCCCTAAATTTCGTTTTCTTGCAAGGCTAAAGCTTGATAATGCGCGATTAAAGGCTCGATAATCTCATCAAAGTTGCCATTTTCCATAATGTCATCAAGTTTATATAAGGTTAAATTTATGCGGTGTTCGCTGATGCGGTTTTGCGGAAAGTTATAAGTGCGGATTCGCTCGCTTCTGTCGCCACTTCCGACTTGGCTTTTGCGCGCTGCGCTTTGTTCAGCTTGCATTTGTCGTTCTTTTAGCTCGTAAAGGCGGGCTTTTAGCACTTTAAGGGCGGCTTCTTTGTTTTTGTGCTGGGATTTGCCGTCTTGATTGACTACGACTATGCCTGTGGGCTTGTGGATAACGCGCACGGCTGAGTCTGTGGTATTGACACTTTGTCCGCCGTGTCCGCTAGCCCTCATCACTTGTATGTCTAAATCATTTTCGTTTATCTCAACCTCTATGTCATCAACCTCTGGCATTATCGCCACCGTGATAGCCGAAGTATGCACGCGTCCTTGACTTTCAGTTTCTGGCACGCGTTGCACCCTGTGCGTGCCGCCTTCAAATTTAAGCCGCGAGTAAGCTCCCTCGCCCTTTACAAGCAAGATGATTTCCTTAAAACCGCCTACACTGCCTTCGCTTGAACTCACAATTTCGATTTTGTAGCCTTTTATTTCAGCATAACGCGCGTAGGCTTTGACTAAATCGCCCACAAACAAAGCCGCCTCGTCTCCGCCCGTGCCAGCGCGGATTTCAAGAAAGACATTTCGTTCATCGTTGGCGTCCTTTGGTAAAAGCAGGATTTTAAGCTCATCTTCAAGCTGAATTTGAGCGTTTTCAAGGCTTTTAAGCTCTTCTTTGGCAAGCTCGCCCAGCTCACTATCTGCGAGCAAGGCTTTGTTCTCATCTATGCTTTTTAGGGTAAAAAGATAATCCTTTGCTTTTGCAACTATGGGTTCAAGGGACTTTTGCTCTTTTGAGAGTGCTTTCATCTTGGCTAAATCAGCCGTGATGGCGCTGTCGCTTAAAAGGGTGTTTAGCTCGTTGTGGCGAGCTAAAAAGGCTTGGAGCTTGTCTTGGAGCATTTTAAGCGATTTTATTCACTAAAAGAGCGAGCCTTGAAACACGGCGTGCGGCGGTTTGCTTTTTCAAAAAGCCCCGACTCACCATAGCGTGAATGCTTTTGTTGGCGACTTTTAGGGCATCGCTTGCCTTTGTTTTGTCCCCAGCTGTGGCGGCTTCACGCACGGCTTTGGTGATATTTTTAAGCCTTGTGCGGTAAAAGCGGTTTCGCTCAGTCTTTTTAATCGTTTGTCTTGCGCGTTTTTCAGCGCTTTTGTGATTTGCCATTGTTGTCCTTTTTGCAAATTAAAAGCCTGATTATAGCAAAAAATATTTAAAGTTTTGATTAAAAAACTAAAAATTTAAATATTGACATTTATCAATTAGACCAAATTTTATCTATCAAAAAATTCAAAAAATGATAAAAATTTACATTCAGTTTGTAAATAAAACATAAAATTAAGTCCTGCATTTAATGCAAATTCATTTAAAAAAGGACAAATGATGAAAAAAATACTTTTCTCATCACTCATTGTTGCGGTTAGTCTTAACGCCGCTAATTTAGCTCAAGAAGCAAAGGACGCTGGACTTTTGCCCCTGCCAAAAACACAAAAGGAAATTGATGTTTATTTCAAAGCAAATGGCATTA
Organism: uncultured Campylobacter sp.; assembly: GCA_934728065.1. Lineage (GTDB taxonomy): Bacteria > Campylobacterota > Campylobacteria > Campylobacterales > Campylobacteraceae > Campylobacter_D. Next base: position 47,024 of record CAKVDW010000011.1, on the reverse strand, counting down.
AAGCAACTCAGTTTAGCAATGCAAAGGCTGAACTTGGCAAAAAGCTTTATTTTGAACCTCGCCTTTCAAAAAGTGGCATTATATCCTGTAATACCTGTCATAATGTAGGACTTGGCGGCACTGATGGAATTTCAGCTGCTGTGGGACACAAATGGACAGCAAACCCACACCATTTAAACTCTCCAACAGTGTTTAACTCGGTATTTAACTCCGCTCAGTTTTGGGATGGACGCTCCAAAACACTATCAGACCAAGCAAAGGGACCCATTGAGGCTGAGCCTGAAATGGCAACACCTGCAAAACTTGCTGTGAAAAGAATTTCATCTTTACCAGAATATGTTGATGAGTTTAAAAAAATTTATGGCAAGGTGAGCTTTGATAATATAGCCGATGCGATTGCGAATTTTGAACGAACTTTGATTACTCCAGATTCTAGATTTGATAAATTTTTACAAGGCGATAAAAAAGCTTTAAATGCCCAAGAACAAGCTGGACTTAAACTTTTTATCGACAAGGGTTGCACAAGCTGTCATAATGGCGTAAATTTGGGTGGTTCTATGCAAGCTTTTGAGGTAGCTGGTAAGTATAAATTTGCTTCACTAGGCGATTTTAAGGGCGACAAGGACGGGCTTGTTAAAACTCCAACTTTAAGAAATATCTCTCAAACAGCTCCATATTTTCACAACGGTGCCATTTGGAAGCTTACAGATGCGATTAAAGAAATGGGTAGCATTCAACTTGGCATAAGTATATCAGATGCTGAGGCAAAGAGTATAGAGAAGTTTTTACTTACTTTAGACGGCAAAAAGCCAAGTATCACTTATCCACAACTTCCAGCTTCAACGCAAGATACTCCAAAACCAGAGCTTTAAAGCATTAGCCCCTTTTGGGGCTGAGCTTGTTGTAAATTTCATTAATGTTTCGTTTTGATTAGTCAAATTTGTTATAATGGTGTTTTAAAATTCATCACAAGGTAAGTAATAATGAAACTTTTTGGCACGGACGGCGTTAGGGGCAAGGCTGGCGAGTTTTTGGATAGCTTTTTGGCTATGCGGCTTGCTATGGCGGCTGGCATTTATTTTAAGGATAGCGCGCTAACGAACAACATTTTAGTCGGCAAGGACACGCGCCGTAGCGGTTATATGATAGAAAACGCCATAGTTTCGGGGCTTACAGCCATAGGATACAATGTCATTCAAATAGGACCTATGCCAACGCCCGCGATTGCGTTTTTGACGGAGGATATGCGTTGTGATGCGGGGATTATGATTTCAGCTTCGCACAATCCTTACTTTGACAACGGCATTAAATTTTTTGACGCTCACGGCAACAAGCTGGGCGAAGCAGCCGAAGCGCAGATAGAGCGCATTTACGCTGATGACAAACTCATCGAAAGAGCCAAAAGCAAGGAAAACGCCATAGGACAAAGCAAGCGGATTGACGATGTCATCGGGCGTTACATAGTAAGTATAAAAAACTCTTTCCCTAAAAACCTTACTTTGAAAAGCTTACGCGTGGTGCTAGATGTGGCAAATGGGGCAGCTTACAAGGTCGCGCCTACTATTTTTAAAGAACTTGGCGCTGAGGTCATCGTGCTAAATGACAAGCCAAACGGACTTAATATCAACGAAAATTGCGGGGCTTTGCACCCTATAAATTTAGCATTAGAGGTGAAAAGGTTGCGCGCTGATGTTGGTTTTGCCTTTGATGGCGATGCAGATAGGCTTGTGATAGTCGATGAAAAGGGCGAAGTGGCAAATGGAGATAGCGTTTTGGGCGTGCTGGCGGTGTATCTTAAAGAACAAGGCAAGCTAAATTCCGCTGTGGTAGCCACTATAATGAGTAACGGCGCTTTAAAAGAGTTTTTAAACGCCCATAAAATCGAGCTTGCTACCTGTGCTGTGGGCGATAAATTCGTGCTTGAAAAGCTCAAAGAGCTTGGAGGCAACTTTGGCGGCGAGCAAAGCGGGCATATAGTCTTTACAGACTATGCTAAAACGGGCGATGGGCTAATCGCAGCCTTGCAGTTTTCAGCCCTAATGCTCACCAAAAAGCAAAGCGCAAGCAAGATTTTAAGCGCCATAAAGCCTTATCCTCAGCTTTTAACAAATTTAAAAGTAAGCGAAAAAAAGGATTTGAGCAAGCTCAAAGGCTTGAAAGAGCTTGAAAAAAGCCTTAAAGAAAAGGGCGTAAATTCGCTTTTTCGCTATTCAGGCACTGAAAATCTCATTCGTTTGCTTTTGGAGGCAAAGGATAAAAAAGAGCTTGAAAAAGAGATGAAAGAGGTGGTAAATTTCTTTAAGAAAGCTTTAGATGCGTAAGCTTTCGGTGATTTTTATCGCTAGTTTTATTTTGGCTTTTGCTTTTGACCAAGCGGTTAAACTTCTTTGCCTTGACGGTTTTAGGTGGCAAAGTGAGTATATAGACTTTGTGCTAGCCTTTAATGATGGGGTAGCTTTTTCTATGTTGAGTTTTTTAAAGCATTATCTTAAATACTTGCACCTAGCTCTTATCATCGTTTTGTTTGCGTATTTGCTTTGGCAAAAGAGCTTTTTTAAGGAACATATTTTAGCTTTTGGTTTAATGTTTGGTGCTGGTTCTTCAAATTTGCTTGACCGTTTTGTTTATGGAGGGGTGATTGATATGTTTTTTTGGCACAAGTGGTTTGAATTTGCGATATTTAATGTTGCTGATGTGCTGATAAACATAAGCGTAGCAATGATTTTAATCAAAGAGTTGTTTTTTAAGAAAAAGGCTCTTAATGAGTAAGCCCTTAAATACAGGGGGGGGGGATTTAGTCTATAAGCCTTTAAGGCAAGGGCTAACTTCTCTTTGGCGAGCTTATAAAAACACCTTTAAAAGCTTTTTTAAATTTAAAATTCATCAAATTTCATCTCAAAAAGTTTTAAAATACCAAAAAAATTACGAATACAACTTGCGAAATTTAAAGGCACAAAAGGCTTGTGTGAAGTTTTTGTTTTTAAATTTTAAAAAATGTCAGCTTTGGCTGAATTCAAAAGAATTTAAAGAAAAATACCTTGACACAAAGCATTCTTTGCCACCCTTGCTTAACCCTGATACTATTGATTATAAAAACACACCAGCGCTAATTGGCTGGGATTTTAATCTACCCCTGCCTAAAAATTATGATTTTATATTTATCAGCAACGGAAGTTCAGCCACTGCTGCTATGCTTGAGTTTTTAAAACAGTGCAAGGTTGATTTTAAAGACAGATACGGCAGAGATATTTATTTAGCTTATTTTAAAAGCCTAAAAGAGGGCAAAGCTTGCTTTTTTATTTATGCTGTAAATATCATTTATTATCAACACTCAAGTCGCTTAATCAACGCCCTTAATTCAAAAACTCCACTTCTTTATGTAGCAAGATGCCCCATAGAAAAACTTCAGCACGCCATTAATCACATAGAAGCCTTAGAAGAAAGGCTTATTCAAAATATCAATCTTAGCTTTGATTACACAAAGATTTTTCCAAAGCTTAATTTTTGGGGAGGAACTAAAAACCCAAGTTTTGCCCTGCTTGAAAATATACAAAAAAATCACATAGTCCTTGAAAAATTAAGCTTTGATACTCTCATTGAAAGCTTAAAAGATAAAATAAGCTCTATTTACTGCATAGAATTTAACGACTTAAAGCCTGATAAAGCCTTTGATACTTTTTGTAAGCTTGCTGATACGCTAGGTTTTGATAAGCCAACAAATAAAGAAATTTTTACAAATAGAGTAAATAGAAGTAGAGGAGCTTTGCTTAGCTTACCAACCACACTTTATGTGCACAAATATGACTTAAAATATGCCTTTAAAGAAGGACAAAAGGAAAAAAGAAATTTAGCCTCACTACGCAAAAAAGGTGGCTTTAACATTATCATCACTTTGCCACATTATTTAGACGAAAAACAAAAAGAATTCGCTGACATTAGTGATGAAATTAAGCCAAATTTAATCATCGATGATACAAAAATTTGCATTATTATAGATAAAAATGAACTCATAAAGCTCAAAGAAAATGATGAATTATTTAAGGCTAGTAAGGATTATCTTAAAGGTTATGTTAATGCTTTAAAGGACAATGCCGAGCAAATCAAAGCAAATCTAATCAACGAAACGCAGATTATAGAGTTTTTGAGATGCAATGATGAAGCTAGAAAAAATATAAAGCAAATTTTAGATACTGAGCTAGCTTACATCAAAACTCATCACCCTGATTTTATAGAAAAATGGAAATATTATTTGGAATTTGAAAAAATGTGCGAATTGGATTAAATTTAGGAAATTAGCAAAAAAAAAAAAAACAATTTTGTGCTATAATATCAAACCAAAATCAAAGGCACAAAGTGAAAAAATTAGTTGAAAATGTATGGGATTACAGCAAACACGCGAAATTTTATGAATTTCGCCCAAATTATACCCCAAAAAGTATTGATATGCTTGTAGTTTTAGCACGGGGGGGGGGGGATTGAACCTTTAAGAGTTGCTGATATAGGTGCTGGGACGGGAAATTTAAGCATAATGCTTTGTGAAAGAGGCTTAAAAGTAACAGCCATAGAGCCAAATGATGCGATGCGAGAAATTGGCATTGCTCGCACAAAGGAAACAAATATAGAGTGGATTAGAGCCACAGGACTTGAAAACGGCTTAAAAGCTTCAGAATTTGACCTTGTAACCTTTGGTTCAAGCTTTAGCGTAATGGATAGAAGCAAGGCTCTTAAAGAAAGCCATAGGCTGCTGAAAAAGGGTGGGTATTTTTCTTGTATGTGGAATCACAGGGATTTAAATGACCCTTTACAAAAATCTGTTGAGGCTATCGTAGAAGAATGTGTGCCAAACTATGAAAGAGGTGCGCGCAGAGAAGACCAACGCCCCATCATAGAAGCGCACAAAGAACTTTTTGATGAAATTGTGTATTTAGAACACGATTTTTACTTCAAACAAAGCCTTGATAATTATATTTTGGCGTGGCAAAGCGTGAAAAATCCTTATTGGGATTTAGATACTGATGCGGGGCGAAATTTATTTGAAACAATATGCACCAAAATCCGACAAAAACTACCTAGCGAGTTTAGTATAAAATACACCACAAGGTGTTGGAGCGCGAAAAAAATTTAAAAGGCTATTTGTATGAAAGCATTAGAAAGAATTCAAAACTCCCTTCCTTACAAACTTGGTCTTGCTATGATAGACTTTGATAAGGGAAATTTTCAAGGCATTTATAGGTTTTTTAAGCTTTTTTCTTTATTTTGCACTCTTTATAAAATCAAAAAAGCTCATCTTAAACAAAATGAGCTTTACCAACAAACTATCCTTGTCTTTCCCAGCCTTAAAAGAGAGCCTTTAAAGACTTTAAAAGATTATAAAAAAGAGCAGTTTGCTCAAACGCATTTGGCTTATTTGTTTGGAGCAGCACTCATTAAAGCCCATAAGCAAAGATTTAGCGGAGGATACTTAAGGCTTAATGCCTATATAAAAGAAGCTAAAAATGAATACAAAAAATTTAAAGAGTTGAGCTTATTGCTTGAGGATTTGAATTTGTTGGATTATTTTACCTTTTCAACACAGGCTTTGTTTAGCAAAAAAGGCTTTGAATTTTTAAATCATCATCTTAAAGACATAAAAATTTGGCTCAATTCAAAAGAATTTAAAGAAAAATACCTTGACACAAAGCATTCTTTGCCACCCTTGCTTAACCCTGATACTATTGATTATAAAGCTATTGAGCCAGAACTTGCTTGGGAGCTGAATTTGCCATTGCCAAAGGGCTATAAGGCTATCTTTGTTATGCCTTCTTTTTGCGGGCATACTGCTATGGTAAGAATGTTGCAAAGATGTGGAGTAAGCATAGCAGATGACCATTTTTGGTATATAAAACATCATTACTGTTTTAATTATAAAGCCTTACTTGAAAATAAATTTGTATTCATTAATGTGAGTTTGTATGATTTTGAAAAAACCGTTGAGGAAGCGAAAAAATTTTTTTTAAGACTTAATCAAAAAGTTCCTATCGTTTGGACTATGAGAGACCCTGTTTCAAAGCTTAGAGCAGCAGTAAATCACTGCGGCTTTCAAGAGGATTTAAGGTATGATTTTAAAGAAGGAGATGATTTATCAGCCTTGTGTGAGCCTAGACTTCTTTATATAGCGCAGAATTTAGAAAAAAGAATAAGGCTCAGGCTTACTGATTTTAAGCTTTTTGCTTGCGGTGAATTTTATGATTTTGTTTATTCTTTGGGCTTTAGGGATTTTAACTTTTTTGATATATCAAGCATAGAGCCTAAAAATGCCTTTGAAACCCTTTGTATGCTGAGTGAAATTTATGGCTTTAAAGCACCACTTTGTAAAGATGATTTTGCTTTTAACACTTATATACAGTATTTCATCGGCTTTTTGCCCTTGCGTTATGAGTGTTGTGGGTGCGATTTTTTGATTAGTCCTTATGAAAACGCCGTTTTAACGCATAGTGAGTATTTTATAGGCTATGAATTTAACAAAATGGATAAATTAAAAACCCTTGAAGTAAGTGAGCTTTTAAGCTTAAATACAAGTGCTTTTGAAAAAAGAATTTATATTTATACCCAAAAAGAAAATTTAGATAAAATCACCCTCAACAAGACTCATATAAAAGAAAAACTTCAAGCTTTTATCGATAAATTCAAAGAGGGATTAGACCTTGAATATAAAGTTCACAAAACAAACGAAAAGGCTTTGATAGAATTTTTCAAAGACCACAAAGACTTAAGGGATATTTTTCATCATATCTTGCAAAAAGAGTCTTCTTTCATACAAGAAATTCGCCCCGATATAGTAGCTTTGTGGAAGTATTGTTTGGAATTTGAAAAAATGTATAAAGAGCTTGAAGCAAAACAGTAAATTTTTCTTAATCTTTTGTTAGTTAAAATTCTTTAGAATTTTCTAAAAAGGAAGTGAATGAATTTCATCAACGATTATTATATATGGTTTAAAGCCTTTCATTATATGGCTTTTGTTTCTTGGATGGCAGCGCTTTTTTATCTACCAAGACTTTTTGTTTATCATAGTGAAAATAAAAACAATGCAGCCTTTGTTGAGGTTGTAAAGGTGCAAGAGCGGCGACTTTTTAGAGGCATACAAACCCCTGCTATGATAGCCACTGTTTTTACAGGCGTTTTAATGCTTACAGCGCACAAAGAAATTTTACTCACTCAGGCTTATTTTCACGCTAAACTTACTTTTGCCTTGCTTTTGTTGCTTTATCATTTTGATACAGCAAGGTATTTAAAGCAACTTCAAAAAGACAGTTGCAAACGAAGTGGGAAATTTTTTAGAGCATACAATGAAATTCCAACCCTGCTTTTTATCGCCATAGTCTTTAGCTTTGCCTTTGGAGGCGTCCTTTAAGCGTTTTCAAGCTCCAAAGGCTTAAGCTCTTCTTTCATAATGTCGATAAAGTCTTTATTTTTAAGCCTTGCATCGTCTCTAAACACCGCACGAACTATATCCATACCTGTGTAAAAGTCCTTCATCAACACCACAAAGAGATAACGACCAAAGTCCGTGCATTTTAAAACGCCATTTTCTTGCACCACAGCATTTGCCATTTTTAAGCCCAAAAGCTCTACAAAAAGCTCTTTTTCAAGACGGCAAGAAAATTCTTTATTAAAATGAGCAAGATTAAGTTCGCCAGAAAACATTTCTGTTAAAAAGATGTATTTGAGTATATCCTTGCGTTTAAAATTTGCTTTGGCTATGTTTGCATCGCCTTTTTCTTCTATGAGTTTGGTATAATCATTTAAGTTAAAAGCGTTGATTAAAAGTTCATTGTTTAAAAAGCTAAAAGCTCCACTTCCTACACCCAAATACTCGTGATGAGAGCTTACATATTCATCATTTAAGCTATTTTTTTCAAGCGAAAAAGACCAAACATTATTTTTCTCATAATCCTTAAAAAATTCACAAATGATTTGATAAAAGCCAAATTCATTGTCTTTAAAGCTTACCCCCAAAGCTTTAGAAATGTTTTCTTTGGTAAGGTTTGACTTCATCAAAGGATAGGTGGTGATTTGCTGTGGGCGAAGTTCTTTAGCGATTTGCAAATCACTCAAAAGCTGTTCCTTGCTTTGAGAGGGAAAGTTAAAAATGAGGTCTAGGCTAAAAATGGGCAAAACGCCTATGGCTTTTTCAAGCTTTTCTTGCAGCTCTTTGCTTGAGCCAAATTTTTGATACCTTGATATTTTTTTTAAAATGTCATCATCAAAGCTTTGAATTCCACAACTTAACCTGTCAATCACCCCTTTAAAAAGGGAAAGTTTTTGTGGCTCTATGTGATTTGGGTCAGTTTCGCAAGAAATTTCTTTGATATTAAAAAGTTTTTTACAAAGCTCTAAGGTCTTTAAAAGCTCACCCTCATTAATGAGCGTTGTGCCACCGCCCACAACCATAGTGCTAAAGTCAAAACCCTTTGCCTTAATAAGCTCAATTTCCTTTCTCAAGCTTTTAAAATAAACTCTTGCCAAATCCTCATCATAATAATACTTATGAAAGCTACAATATGGACAAAAGGTGTGGCAAAAGGGTATGTGTGCATAAAGCATATATTTTTTTTCTGGGTTAAAAAGCTTTTCTTTGGGTTGTAAATGCACTTTAAAGCTTTTATCTAAAGCATTCATCATTGTTGTATGCGAATAATTTAAAGCAAGTTTTTGTATAAAATTCATTCTACTTTCATTTCATAAATATTTTGATAAATAATTTGACATTATACACAAAATAAATAAAATTATTTGCTAAAATACTCAAAAAAAAGGATAAAAAATGTCAAAAGAAAAAATCATCAAAGACCTCAATGAGCTTTTTGCGGCAAGGAGCGAATTTTATGCTTTTTTTGATGCAAAAATTCCTAAAATATCCAAAACCGAAGTTTTTGACTTTGATAAGGCGCAAGAAGCAAATTTAAAGCAGGTGTATAAGCATTTTTATCATTATGATTATGCTATAAGAAAGCTTTTGCCAAGTCTTTATAAGGCGTATGAAATCAACAGCCAAGATTTAAGTAAAGATTTTTAAGCAAAAATTTAAGGTTTAGCCTTTTTTGTAAAAGGCTAGTCCCTAAAACTCATATCCAAGTCCCTAGCTTGTTGCTTAATGTTAAGCTCCTCATCATCTTTAGCATCAAAGCCTCCGCCAAAGGCTTTTATGACATCAACAACAGAGCTTAAAAGCTCATAAACAGAGCTTTCATAGCTTAATTTCGCATTAAGATAATTTCTCCTTGCATCAAGCAGGTCGCTTAAAGAGCTTGAGCCGTTGTCGTAGCGGATTTGGGCAAGATTGTAAATTTTTTCTTGCGAGGAAAGCAAATCAGCGTAGTTTTTTTCATTCATAAAGGCACTTTCCCTTTGTATAAGAGCTGTTCTTACCTCTCCAAAAGCTGTTTTAAGCACGGTTTCATAATTAAGATAAGCCTCATCTTTGGCAAGTTTGGCTAAATTTATGTTATAGGTGATTTCTCCCCACCTAAAAATAGGCATTAAGGCACTCACTCCAGCATTCCAAGTGCCAGCCGCACCTTGAGTAAGAGTGTTTAGCTCCGTGCTTTGAAAGCCAAGCAAACCTGTGAGCGAAATACTTGGCAAGTAAGCTGTTCTAGCTACACCAACAAGATAATTTCTTTGCTCTAGCCTTGCTAAAGCCGCTCTAATATCAGGTCTTTGAAGCAAAATTTCGCTACTTATGCCCTGTGGGAGTTCTATTTTAAAGTTTTGAATTTCTGTTTGTCCTGTCGAGCCGTATAAAATTTCATTCAAATCAGAAGAAACAAGTATCATTAAGGCTTTGTTGTTTGCATCTTTGCTCGCTCTAATGCTTACAAGCTGTGTTTTTGCGCTTTCTAGTTGGGCTTTATAGCTGTAAAGTTCGTATTCGCTTATAGTGCCGACCTTAAACTGCTCATTTTTAAGCCTGTAAGAAGCAGAATAATCCTCAACAGTTTGTTCTAAAATTTGAACCTGATTGTTAAGATGAACAGCGTTAAAATAAAGCTTAATCACATTTGAAATAAGACTTAACCTCGCCGTTTCAAAGTCATATATAGAAGCACTTAAGGCTCTTCTTGAGGCAAGATAGCCGTCCTTGTATTTGCCCCACAAATCAAGCTCATAGCTAAAATTTAAGCCCAAATTAAAACTGTTTCCTGTGTTTGAAAGCCCAAGTGCTGAAGCATTTTGGCTTGTCTTTGCCCTTGCTGCGCCAGCACTTGCATTGACTTTAGGGAAAAGCTCACTTCTGTCTATACCCAAAGTTGCTGCTGCTTGTTCAAAACGCAAAAAGGAAATTCTTAAATCCGTGTTATTTTTAAGAGCCTTTAAAACAAGAGAGTTTAAATTTGAATCATTAAAAACCCTCCACCACTGCTTTTCAAATTTAACCTCATTTGCAGTGCCACCACCGCTACAAACGCCACCTTTTTCCTCTATGCACTCACTCAAAGGCACATTTGCGCTAAAATTTGCTTGAGGTTCTTTGTAAAAAGGCTTAAACGAACAAGAAGTCAGCAAAAACAAAAGGGCAAAAAGAGTAAAAATCTTAAACATTTTTTCTCCTTTGTATTAATTTGACAATAAAGTCTTTTAGCTTTGCAAAATCTATAAAATTTAACTTCGCAAGATAAGTGCTAAAGCTTTTTAAAGCATTGACAAACTTGCTTAAATACAGCTTAGAATTTTGGTTAAAGCTTTCTAAAATATAAAAGAACAAAGGCACAAAGAAAAGCGCAAGTGTGGTTGCAGCTATCATACCTCCTATTAAGCCCGTGCCAAGTGCGTGGCGACTTGCCGCACCAGCACCTGTGGCGATGACAAGGGGCAAAATCCCAAGACAAAAGGCTAAAGAGGTCATACAAATAGGGCGAAATCTCAATCTCGCCGCCTCAACAGAAGCATCAAATACACTCTTGCCATCTTTAAGATGAGATTCCATAGCAAATTCCACGATAAGTATAGCATTTTTAGCCGCTAGTCCTATAAGCAGCAAAAGCCCTGTTTGAAAGTAAATGTCATTGTCTAGCCCACGAATGTAAGTGAAAAGCAAAGAGCCAAAGACCGCAAAAGGCACAGCCGTAACCACAGATAGCGGTATAAGCCACCTTTCATACTGTGCTGCAAGTATCAAAAAGACAAAGACAAGACCAAGCAGCATTGAAGTTTGTCCAGCTCCAGAGCTTGTTACTTCTTGATAAGCCGAACCCGACCAAGCTATGGTGTAATCATCGCCCAAAGTTTCTTTTGCCACTTGAGTTATAGCAGCTATGGCTTCACCTGAGGTATAACCAGGAGCAGGGTCTCCTTGCACAAGTGCTGATGGGAAGAGGTTAAAGCGTTTAACATCATCAGCCCCTGTTGTTCTTACAAGGGTAATTACCGAGCTTAAAGGTATCATCTCCCCACTAGAAGAGCGAACATAGATATTTTTCAAAGATTCTTGTGTGTTTCTAAAATCTCCCAAAGCCCTGACATTGACTTGAAAATTCTTACCAAGCATAGGAAAGTCATTAACATAATAATTTCCAACAGTTGAGGCAAGTGTGGTGAAAACCTCATTCATCGAAAGCCCGTAGAATTTGATTTTATCTCTATCTATTTCAGCTTTAAATTGAGGATAAGTCGTATCAAGCGTAGTTCTAACACGAGACAAATCCTTTCTTTTATTCGCCGCTACCAAAAGAGCGCTAACATCCTTTTGAATTTCCTCATAGCTCTTGCCAGAGCGGTTTTGCACATACATATCAAAGCCACCTGTAAGGCTTAAGCCTTGAATGGGCGGTGGATTGACAAAGTAAGTTTGTGCTTGTGGGTTCATAAAATACCGCATATTCAAAAATTTTGACAGCTCAAAAGCACTTTCTTTTCTATCTTTCCAATCTTGCATAGTGATAAAAGAAACAGCAGCATTTTCTTTAAGTGAGTTAGTAAATAAATCAAAGCCCACCATAGAGGTATTAAATTTAACAGTTGAGTTTTTATCTATCTCTTTTGAAATGGTATCTATGTATTCAGTTGTTCTATAAAGGGCTGATGCTGGAGGAAGATTAGTTATAGCAATGACTACTGCTTGGTCTTCTTGTGGCACAAGTGAAGTTGGCACAAGCTTATAAAGACCATAAACAGCAAAGAGCATTCCCACAAAAACACAAACAAAAAATTTTGCTCTTTGCAAGACATATTTTACACAGTTAGCAAAAATATCCCTGCTCCAATCAAAAAAATCATTGTATTTCACTACAAATTTAAAGGGTTGTCCCATATTTCGCTTTAAGAAAATAGCGCACAAAGCAGGGGTTAAAGTAAGGGCAACAAAGCCAGAAATGGCTACTGCCACAACCAAAGTCAAGGCAAACTGCTTTTGAATTTGTCCCACAAAGCCACCCATAAAGCTTACAGGTATAAAAACAGCACTTAAAACAAGCACGATTGAAATAACAGGCGTGGTGATTTCTTTCATCGACTCAACAGTCGCCTCTTTTATGCTTATGTCTTTGTTTTCGTGTATGATTCTATCGACATTTTCAACCACAATGATAGCATCATCAACCACAATGCCTATGGCAAGGATAAGCGCAAAAAGTGTCAGCAAATTTATACTAAAACCTAGCAAATAAAGCCCCACAAAAGTGCCAAGCAAAGAAACGGGCATCGCAATCATCGGTATAACAGTGGAGCGAAAGTTTTTCAAAAACATATACATAACGATGACAACTAAAACAAAGGCTTCAATAAAGGTTTTAAGCACCTCTTTAATAGATGATAAAATGAATTCTGTGGTATCATAAGGAATGCTATAAGCAAGTCCTGCTGGAAAATTGACCTCAAGTTCTTGCATTTTAGCTTTTACAAGTTCAGCCACTTCAATGGCGTTTGCGCCTGATTGCAAATTTATCATTATAGGCACAGCAGCATTGCCGTTTAGCCGTCCTTGAGAATTGTATTGCTGTGAGCCTATTTCAACATTAGCAACATCTTTAAGCCGCAAATAAGAGCCGTTTGAATTTACCCTTAAGATGATATTTTCAAACTCGGCAGGGGTTTTAAGTTTAGAATTTATGGTAATGGCATACACATAAGGGGATTTTTTCTCAAGCGGTTCTTCGCCTATTTTGCCAGCGGCATATTGAGCGTTTTGTTCATTTATAGAGGCTATAACCTCACTTGCTGTAACGCCGTATTTGCTGAGTAAATCAGGCTTAAGCCACACACGCATAGCGTAGTTTTTATTGCCTATGGCGTTAGCATCGCCTACACCTGGAATTCTTTTTAAGTCATCTAAGATATTAAGCAGGATATAATTATAAATTTCTGTTGGGTCCATTGAACCGTCTTTTGAATACACAGATACAACAGCAAGCATAGCAGGACTTGCCTTTCTTACTGTAACCCCAAGTCTCCTCACGCTTTCAGGCAGTTTTGCAGTAGCTTGAGAAATGCGGTTATTCACATCAATGGTTGCTTGATTTGGGTCTGTGCCTATTTCAAAATACACAGTCGAACGCATATAACCAGCACCCGAGCTTGTAGTATCCATATAAATCATATTTTCAACGCCATTTATCGCATCTTCTAAAGGCACAGCCACTTCTTCAGCTATACTCTTTGCATCAGCACCTGAATAAGTCGCCGTGATACTCACTGTTGGAGGAGTGAGTGAGGGGTATTGCTCCATAGGCAAAGACTTTATACAAATGACCCCTGCTAAACAAATGATAATGGCGACAACGGAGGCAAAAACAGGTCTGTCAATAAAAAATTTAGAAAACATTAACGACCTCCAGCCTGCCCTTGCTGTGGAAGTTCTTGCACGGAAGCACCAGGAGCTATCTTTTTGAAGTTATCTAAGATGATTTTATCCCCATCTTTTAAGCCCTCGCTCACCACAGCATAATCATTTGTTTGAAAACTCAATTTCACAATAGTTTTTTGCACCTTATTATCAGCACTTAAGGTATAAACATAAGTGTTTCTCACATCTTGCAAAATCGCAACTTGTGGAATTTTAAAGCCACTTTTTTGGACAAAACCATTTGAAGTAAGCGTTGTGAAAGTGCCGGGCAAAAGCTTTGTTTCGTTGTTATCAAAAACAGCCTTAGCCTTTACGCTACCACTTTTTTCATCAATAACAGAATCAACAAAATACAACTTACCCTTAATTTCCCTGCCCTCAACCTTAATACTCGCATCAACATTTTGAATTTCCCAAGCCCCATCAGCAAGGTTTTTTTCTATATTAAGCTTTTCTAAATCAGAAATGTAAAAATCCGCATAGATAGGGTTGAGATTAGTTATGCGAACAAGTTGGGTTGAACTTGCATTAACATACTCGCCAACATTGATTAAAGCATCGCCTACAATGCCACTAAAAGGCGCGCTCACACTTGTGTGGTTAAAATCAAGTTGAGCGTTTTGAACTTGAGCCTTTGCGCTTTCTAAATTTGCCTTTGCGCTGTTAAAATTAGCCAAACTTGTGTCATATTCTTTTTGAGAAATGGCTTGTTTATCGACTAAAATTTCATTTCTGCTATGGTCTTTTCTAGCATTTTCGTAATTTGACTCAGCCACAAGCAAGGCTGCTTTAGCTATGTTTAAACTCGCTTCGTATTTTTCAGGCTCGATTAAAAACAAAACATCATCTTTTTCTACCTTATCTCCAGCCTTGAAAAATTTTTGCACCACAGCACCGCTAATTTTTGGCTTAATAACCACATCCTCTTCACTGACTAATCTTGCAGGATACGAAAAGCTTAAGTTTATATTATCGCTTTTTGCTATCATAGTGCTGACAGGTTGAGCGGACATTTGTTGAGGCGGTTTTTCATCAGAACAGCCTAAAAATAAAGCAATAAAGCAAAAATTCGCCAAAAGAAATCTTAAATTTTTCATCGTTGTTTCCTTGAAATTTATATAGTAACAAAAATTACACATTTTAATTTTTGCGAATTTTTATTATAGTTTTATTTTGTTAATGAAAGGTTACAAGGATTACGAAACGGCTTTTAAAAAGAACTCAACCACGAATTCAGTGTATTCTTTTCTTTCTTTTTCGCTCATTAAGGGCGCATTTAAAACGACCTTTTCCACAGTATAACCCCTAAGTATATGTAAAAATAACTTCGCATACCTTTGAGAGTCCTTGCCCAAAGCACCCTTACAGCCTTTAAAATAAGTCATAAGCACTTGTTCAGGGCTTATTTCTTGGTTTTTTTCAAAAAATTCAACTAAAGCCTTGTTTTGGCTGTTGTGAAGTTGAGATAAAATGAGCTTAAACAAAGCCAAATCCCTCTCATTACCCAAAATGTCGATGAAATTTTTTGTAAAAGCATATAAAAACTCCCTCAAATCAAGTTTTTTGTTTAAATTCTGCAAGTCTTTTTGGTGTGTTTCTTGGATTATATCGCTAATGAGGCTAAAAAACAAACCTTGTTTGTTGGTAAATTTTTTATAAATATCAGAAAAAGACCCACCAGAAATAGCGATGATGTCTCTAAGATTTGTTTCCTCATAGCCCTTTTTTAAAAAAAGTTCTAAGGCGGTGGATTTGATTTTCTCAAGCCTTAAGACGGATTTTTTAACCTTTTGTTGTTCCATTGTAACTCCAAATATAATTTTTTACAAAATTGTAGCAAAGTTTAGGGAAAAAATTTCTAAAATCATCAAATATTTTTATAAATATCTTTTTGTTTATTATTATAAGGTATAATTTAAATCCCTTGTGAAATATAAATTTACAAGTAAAAATAAAATAAAAAAGAATAAAGGAACAAAAATGAGTTCTCAAAACAAAAAGCTAATGGTAAAAACAAAGACTTGGATAGCCAACCTACAAGGAGAAATCCTTTTTGGCAAAGGTAAAACCGAGCTTTTAGAATACATAGAAAAAACAGGAAGCATACTTAAGGCTGCTGAGGCTATGGGGATAAACTACAAAAAAGCTTGGGTTCATCTTCACGACTTACAAAGCAACTCAGGCGAAGAATTAGTCATCAAAAGGCAAGGTCGTAGTGAAACTTCAGGCACAAAACTCACCCCACGCGCCAAAGAATTGATGAAAAACTATGAAATTTTGCAAAAAGATGTTGAAGAATACGCCAACAAACGCTTTAAAGAACTCTTTTTAAACTAAATTCATTGACTTGAGTTTGTATCTTGGCTTTGAGCTTGGGTATTGTTTTGGTCTAAATTCTTAATGAGCAAGGTAAGCTCGCTTGCCTTGTTTGGCTCCATTTTTGAAAGCACACCAGAAATTTTACGCGCTTCAAGCGAAAGTATGATTTTACTCGCCTCACTCGCATCCATTTGAGAAAGCACATCGGCTATGGCACTGTCTTTCATTTGAGCATAAATTTCTTTAACTCGCCCTGTGGTTTTTTCATCTATGCTTTTAAGATTTTCTTGGGTTTTTTGCAAAATTTCCTCATTTGCCTTTTTTACTTGTTCTATTTTGTCTAAGGTGGCATTTATTTCAGCCTCTTTTTTAACCAGCTCTTCAATCCTTTGTTTTTGTAAGGCTTCAAAAGAAGTCTTATAAGCTTCTAAAGCGTGTCTAGCCTCGTTTAGCTCTCTAGTTTGCACTTCAAACTGTTGTCTTTTGGTTTCTAAATACTGCTGTTCTTGGCTTGCACTTATACCCCAAAGCAAAGAAAGGCTAAAGAGTAAAAGGCTTAAATTTTTTTTATTCATCTTTTTTCCTCTCCCTAAAATATCTACTCACGGCAATTTCATCAAGCATTCTTTTTTCAGCCTTTTGCATTTTTTCCTCATATTCTTTAAATTCCTCAGTTTCAAGGTATTTAATCTTCTCAAAAGCCAAATGAGCCTTTTTGTAAAGGTGTTGATAATGATTTATCTCTTGGCTTGAAAGCCTGACTCTTTCTTTGGCAAAGTCTTTCATATCCTTTGCTATTTGCTTAAATTCAAGGCTTTGCTTTAAAAGTATAAAATCCCCCTTTTGTGGCAAATTTATACAAAGATATTCAGCATTTGCCCTTTGCAAAGCCTCTTCATTTTCCCTTTGTCTTTGCCTTGCCTTGCTTAAGTCAAGTTCAGCCTTGTCAAGTTCTTGTTTTTTTACTTTAAGCACGGGACTGTATTTACTTTTCATAAGATTATGGTATCATCTCTTTCTGGGCTTGTTGAAATGTATTTCACCTTCACTCCACTTAATTTTTCCAAACGGTTTATGTAAAGTTTAGCATTTTGAGGTAACAAATCAAAATTTCTTACTCCCCAAACCTTATCCCAGCCCTCAAATTCCTCATAAATGGGTTTTACGCTTTGTAAATCACAAGGCACAAAGTCTATTTCCTTTCCCTTATACTCATAAGCACGGCAAATTTTAACCCTTTCAAAGCCATCAAGCACATCAAGCTTCATCAAAGCCAAACTATCTAAGCCATTAAGCCTTGCCGCATACCGAACAGCCACAGCATCAAACCAGCCACAACGCCTTTTGCGACCCGTGCTAACGCCGATTTCTTTGCCTATTTGAGCGATTTTTTCCCCATTTTCTGTTAAATCCTCGCTTGGAAAAGCCCCATTTCCAACCCTTGTAGTATAAGCCTTAATTATGCCGATGATATTTCCAGCCTCTTTTGGATTAAGCCCAAGCCCTGTTAAAGCCCCTGCTGATATAGTATTTGAGCTTGTTACAAAGGGGTAAGTGCCGTGGTCTATATCAAGCATAGAGCCTTGCGCTCCCTCTAAAAGCACCTTTTTATCATCATCTAAAGCCCTCCAAAGCATTTTCGTAGTATCAGCGATGAAAGGACTAAGTGCCTCGCTGTAATCTTTCAAGTCTTTTAAAAGACTTTCTTGGCTTGGAATTTCTATATTCAAGCTTTTAAGATAGTTTTCATTTTCTTTAAAGTCTTTCATCAAGGCTTCGCAAAGCTTTTTTGGCTCTAAAAGCTCATTTACCCTGTGTCCGCTCCTAGAAATTTTATCAGCATAGCTTGGTCCTATGCCCCTACCTGTCGTGCCTATGGCTTTATCGCCCTTAAGTTTTTCTTTTGCAGTGTCAATAAGTGCGTGATGAGGGAAATTTAAATGAGCCTTGTCGCTGATATAAAGCCTATTTTGCAAGTTTTTAAACTGAGCCATTTCCTCTATAAGAGCTTTTGGCGAAAGCACTACGCCATTGCCGATGATATTTACACATCTTTCGTGCAAAATGCCAGAGGGGATAAGGTGCAAAGCATATCTTGTCCCATTAACCCATATAGTATGCCCAGCATTGTGTCCGCCTCCACTTCGGCAAACAAAGTCATAGGTTTCGCACAACCTATCAACTATCTTGCCCTTGCCCTCATCGCCCCATTGAATGCCTACAATTATATCAGCCTTGCTCATTCTTGCTCCATTACTTCTTAAAAAGTTCGCTGTGCGAACCAACTTTTAACACACTCATTCTTAATTCTTGTTTCACTTTTTTATACACCAAAATAAATTTGGCTTTATGCGGCACTCCCTAAAGCCCTCTAGTTTTCCTTTCAACTGATGGTCTTTAAATTTTGGCTCTAAAATTTCATCATTTGCAAGCCTGTCAATGACTACGGTTAGCATTTGCAAACTCTGTTTATCAAGCTTTTTAACCGACTTTTTATAATCCTTTGAATAATAAAGCTCATATCGAGGCATTATTTAAAATGTCCTCGTGCATTTTTTTTGCACTTTTATAGGCTTTGGCTTTGCCATTTTTAATATCTCTTTGAATTTGCCTATCAGCCTTTAACACCTCTTTTTCAAATTCGCTAAGTTTGGGTTTTTCGACCTTGTATTTAGCATTAATTGCCTTGACAAAGGCTTTTAAGCTTGGCAAAAATTCAGCTTGCACATTTTCTATGACTAGGGTCATTTTTTTCCTTTTTTAAATCAGCTTTTTAGCCTTAATTTTACCCAAATTTTCAGCAAGTTTTGTAAAATTTGCTGAATTTTCACTCGTAATTTCTTTGAGGATGCACAAAAATGCTTTCTCTAAACACCTCAATCTTCTCATCATCAAGCGAATAAGCGCGAATTTGCAAAGGCAAGATAGTGTCTTCTACCTCACTTTGGGCTAAATTTTCAGTAGCTTCTAAAACCACGATTTTTTTAGCTTTTTTTCCAGCCCCAAGCTCAAAAGGCTCACTCGGTCGAACTATCCTCAAAGCACCCTCCTTGCCTTGAATTTTAGCTTCAAAATAATACTTATGCGTTTTATTGTCGGTGTTGTGGAACAAAAACACATAAGCATTTCTCACTAAGGCTTGTTCGTTTTGGTGTTTTATCTCATAAAGTTCGCTTGAGCGGTTGATATTTAAGAGCATAAATTCCTTTTTAGAGCCTGTAATGAGCAAGGCGACAAAGACTATTGACAAAACCACCCCATAAGCCACAGTTCTAAAGCGAAAATACTTCGTCTTCGCTCCATTTTGAACAGCTTCAAAGCTCGTCCAATTAATCAAACTCGTCCGTCCAAGCTTACCCTGCACGACAGAACAGGCATCAGCGCATTCTAAACAGTTGATACACTCAAGCTGCATTCCCCTTCTTATATCTATATGAGTAGGACATATAGCCACACAGGCTTCACAGCCCACACACTCGCCTTGAGGTGGCTTTTTGTGAAGTTTTGTAGCACCCTCAAAAATTTTTCCCCCTCTTTTTTCATCATAAATAACCTGCAAGGTATTTGTATCAAACATAACGCTTTGAATTCTTGCATAAGGGCAGACATACACGCAAAAATTTTCCTGCAAAAAGCAAATATCAAGGGTAAAAAGAAGGCTTGCCACAAACAAAATTCCAAGCAAAAGCCTATGTTCTGCTGGATTTTGAAGATAAGCAAAAAAGTCCTCAGGTGGCACAAAATACCAAAGCAAGTTACTCACAGCCACCAAAGCAATGACATAAAAAAGACAAACGCCTATGAATTTCTTAAAGCTAGAGCTTGCATCAGCTTTTTGCTTGTTCTTAAGTGAGCCGTGAATTTTAAGCAATTTTGTTTGTATCAAATCCCTATAAATCACGCGAAATATAGTCTGCGGACAGCCCCAAGCACACCAAATTCGACCCGCTAAAGTAGTGATGAAAAAAATGCTCAAAAAAAGCCCGATAAGCACCAAAGGCATCAAGTAAAGCTCTTGAGTGTCAAAGCCGATGAAAAACAAATTAAGTCTTTTGTGGTCAAAGCTAAGCAAAAAGAAGTGGTTGCCATTTATTCTCACAAAGGGCAAAACCAAAACAACAAGGGCTATAAAACCGTAGGTAAGATACCTTTTTTTCGCATATTGAGTAAGCTGCATAAGCGCGTCCTTTAAATTTTGTCAAAACGCTATTATAATCCTTGATTAATTAAAATAAAATAAATTTTTAAAAAATTTAAATTTTAAAACATTGATGAGTATTTTTATCGCAAAAGGCAAAAAGCGGTAAAATCTTAAATTTAAATTCAAGCCCTTTATTAAATTTAAAGCTCATTATGCTCAAAATAAGGCTTTATCATCTTTATGCTTTTAAGGCTTTTGTCATTTTCTATGGCGATGAAAGAATTTTGCTCATAAAATTTTATGACCCTTTTATCATTTACAGAGTCAATCAGCACAAAACGCCCATTTAAGCTTTCTTGCGCCTTGTCAATTATGCTTAAAGCGTCATCAAGCAAAAAACTGCCGATTTTTTCTTTGCAAGTATCGCTTTTGCCAAGCTGTGCGATGAGATAGCAAGGGATAGATGAAATTTCATTTGTGTAGCCGTCTAAAAATACAACTGTTTCATCACTCAAATCATTAGTTAGCAAAGATTTAATGCCAAGTGTAATATATGCAACCACGCTTTTATCGGCATTGCTTACATACAAATAAGTGCAAGAGCGCAAATTTCGCTCAAAGGTTATGGCTTTGTTGTGTAAAAAGTCTTGCACATCAGCATTTTTAGCACAAACAAAGGTTTTAAGTATCTTTTTAACTTGGTTTGTAGAGCTAGTATCGATAAAATCAGCAAGCTTATTGCGAGAATAAAGTTTTTTAAACTCTATTTTCGTCATTCATAAGCTTTCATTATTTCTTCGACACTTAATTTTGGCTTTCGATTCACAGGATTGTGATATTTTGGGCGCTCATATTTGTTAAAATGCTCAACTCTTTTGCGATTTTCCTCTGAAAATGCTTCTTTAACAAGTCTATCGCAGTCCTTGCCCCTGAGTTTTAATGGCTTTATCAATGCTTCCGTCATCATTTATCCTTTTTTTGCCAAAATTATAACAAAAGATTACAAACAAATCAAACCCCATTTTAGCCCCACAAAAGCACACATTTTACAAAAAAAAAAAAACAAGTAAAAAACTTTGACTTTGCTTTAAATTTTAGTTATAATTTTGAGATTTCATTATTTTGAAAGGAGATTCACTATGAAATTCGTTAAACTCTCTTTAGTTGCAGCTTTGGCTGCTGGTTCATTTTCAGCTCTTAATGCTAAACCCTTAGAAGAAGCCATCAAAAATGTTGATGTTTCTGGTTTTGCAAGATACCGCTATGACTCAGGCACTTGGAAAGATAAGAGCCTTAATCTTAATGCTGGTGCAAACGGTGTAAATACCATACAAAATCACCGCTTTAGAGCAGCAGTTGGCACAACCATTGATGTAGGCGATGGCTTTAAGGTTGTTGGACAGTTAATGTATAACAACGACAGCAACTTTGCTTACGCTTATACAGCAAACCAACAAAGCGCAGGAGTTCAAGGCACAAACACCAAATCAAGCCCTGTTTTAAAGCTGGCTTACTTGCAGTATGCAAATGCTGACTTTGGTTACTCAGCCAAACTTGGTCGCCAACAGCTTAACACCATTTGGACTGAGGATTTAACAGGTATGGCGGCTGAAGCCTTTTACTCTCCTGTTGATGGCTTTACCCTAGCAGCCTTTGCTGTTGATAGCATTGAAGGTTCTGGCTCATCAGGACAAAATGGCACTTATCAAGTAGGTGATACTGATGCGACAAATTTTCAAGCTTATGGCTTAAGCGGACGCGAAACAGCAAGACTTTACAAATACAACCTATACGGAGCTGCTCTTATAGCTGATGTAAAAGATGCGGGCATCAAGGCTCAAGCTTGGGGTGCTTACTGGCAAAACACAGCTAATCTTTGGGCTGTAAAGCTTGACTTTCAAGCACCTGTGGCTGAAAATCTAAACTATGTTCTTAACGCTACTTATCTAGGAAACACAGTAGATGGTGGTTTTAACAGCTATATAGGAAATTTAGCTAAAAACGGAGCCTTATATGACCTTCGTGGAGGTTTTAAACCTGAAGGAGACGGCTTTGATGCTAAACTTGGTGGTATTATGTTTGGTAAAAAAGACGGCTTTACTATCAACACCCTTGAAGGACAAAGCGGTGCTGGACTTGGTATAGGACGAGAAATTTTCTATCAAAAGGGTTCTTGGTTTTCACTTGCTTTTGGACAAAGCACTTATGGCTATGTAGGCGCTGGTTATACCTTTAATGGTGTAAGATTAGGCGTTCAAGGTGTTTATGGTGGCACTAAATCAGAAGCTGGCACAGGAGCAGCAACAGCTGCAGCTAGAGGCACAGGAACTAAAATGGAACTTGTAGGCGAACTTGGCTGGAAGGTTAATAAAAACCTTGACTTCTTGGTTTGGTATTCTAACCTTTCTACAAAGGCTAAACAAACAAATGCTGATGATGCAAAAAGCGTTAAAGACTCTGTTCG
This sequence comes from uncultured Campylobacter sp., assembly GCA_934728065.1. Lineage (GTDB taxonomy): Bacteria > Campylobacterota > Campylobacteria > Campylobacterales > Campylobacteraceae > Campylobacter_D. Next base: position 24,281 of record CAKVDW010000011.1, on the reverse strand, counting down.
TTTCCAAGCCTACTATAAATTCTAAAGAATTTATAACTGTGGGGGAAACTCCCCCACAAACTTTCTTAATTTCATTTACAAATTTATGCTACACTTAGAGCTTTTAAAGAAAGGTGGTGATAACTTTGCCCGGAGTAAAAGTGCATCAAAATGAAAGCTTTGAAGAAGCTTACAGAAAATTCAAAAAACAAGTCGATAGAAACCTTGTGGTTACTGAAGTGCGTGCGCGTAGGTTTTTTGAGCCTATGACTGAGGTTCGCAAAAAGCAAAAAATTTCAGCCCGCAAAAAAATGCTTAAAAGACTTTATATGTTAAGACGGTATGAATCTCGCCTTTAAAAGCCCTCACAAGAAAGTTTCAAGGCTTTCTTGTGAGAAAATTTTTAAATTCACACAAAATTCCCTTTTAATTTGCAAATTTTAGCTAAAATGCTTTGTCATTAAATTTTTGAGGGACGAAAATGAAACACATTAAAAAGATATTTGAGTTGAGCGCTTTAGGAGGCTTAAGCGCCATTACAGCTGGAGCTTTGAGTGCTTGTTCAAATGACACGCCACTGCAAGAACAAGCCCCACAAGCAAAAGGAGCCTTTGTCATCATAGAAGAGGTCGCTAAAGACGAATACAAAATCAAAGACCAATACCCAAGCGATGAAACAAGAGTCATCTTACAACAACTTGACGGGACTGAACGCATTTTAAGCAAAGAGGAAATGGACGCCTTGCTTAAGGCAGAAGAAGCTAAAATCGACAACGGCACTTCAAAACTCACCCAAGAAAACGCCCAAGTAAGCGGTGGTGGGCTTTCTTTAGGCGAGGCACTGCTTGCAAGTGCGGCTGGAGCGATAATAGGTAGCTGGATAGGCTCAAAACTCTTTAACAACCAAAATTTCAACGCAAATCAACGAGGAGCTTTTTCTAATCAAAGCGCGTATCAAAGAAGCACAAACAGCTTTAACCAACAAAGAGCTGGTGGAACAGCTGGCAAGTCTGGCTTTTTTGGCGGTGGGCAAAAAGCTGCAGCTGGTGGTGGCGGTAGCTTTGGCGGCTAAAGCAAGGTTTAAGGTGGGGTTAAGATGGGCTTTTTAAGCTTTATAAACGCCCAAAAATAAGTCTTAAAAAAAAGGACAAGATAAATGAATTTAACTAAAGTTTCGCCATTAAGGCAGGATTATTTAGAGCAAATGGGCTTTTCGTGGCACACGGACAAGGACGGTAGTTCTTACATAGCTGATGAGCTTGTAAGCGTAAAGGCAAGGGAAGCAAATGCTTACTATGAAGCGGTGAATGAACTTTATGATATGTTTGTAAATGCCGCGCAAAATGTCATCGACAATAACCGCTTTGCTGAGCTTGGCATACCCTTTAGCCTTGTTGATGCGATAAAAATGAGCTGGGACAATGATGTGCATTGGCACTTGTATGGGCGGTTTGACTTAGCTGGAGGCTTGGACGGTAAGCCTATAAAGCTCATTGAATTTAACGCTGACACGCCCACTTCGCTTTTTGAAGCAGCTATTTTGCAGTGGGCTTTGCTTAAACAAAATGATATGAACGAGCAAGAGCAGTTTAACAGCATTTATGAGAGCTTGATGGACAATTTCAAGCGGCTTATCACGCTTGAAGAAAGTGTTGAGGGCTTTGAGGAGTATTATAAGGGTTGGAAAATCCTTTTTTCAAGCATTGCGGGCAATGATGAGGACGAAATCACCACAAGACTTTTGGAGCATATCGCCAAAGAAGCTGGTTTTGAAACGGCTTTTTCTTACATTGATGAGATTGAATTTTCTGAGGACGGCATTTTTAAGGAGGGGGTAAATTATGAATACCTCTTTAAGCTCATTCCTTGGGAGAATATTGCCATAGAAGAGGGCGAGCTGGCTATGCTTTTAAGCCAAATAATGAAAAACAAAAAAGCTATCATCTTAAACCCCGCTTACACCTTACTTTTTCAAAGCAAGGGCATACTCAAAGTGCTGTGGGAGCTTTATCCAAACCACCCATTACTGCTTGAAACAAGCGATAAACCTTTGGCAAATAAAAAATGCGTAAGAAAGCCTGTTTTTGGCAGAGAGGGCGCAAATGTCGCTATCATCGAAGCTAGTGGCGAAACAAGCCTTGAAACACAAGGAGCTTACGGAAATGAAAAGATGATTTATCAAGAATTTGTCGAATTTAACGAGCATAAAGATGAGTGCTATCAAGCAGGAGTTTTCTTTGCTTATGAGGGCTGTGGGCTGGGCTTTCGCAAGGGCGGGCTGGTGCTTGATAATTTTGCTAAATTTGTAGGACACATTATAAAGGAGTAAAGATGAGTAAGCTTAAAATCGTATGTTTGGACGCGGCGACTTTGGGAAATGCTGATTTGAGCGCGTTTAGGGAGTTTGGGGACTTTGTGAGCTATGATTTAACGCCCAAAGACAAGGTGATAGAGCGTTTAAAGGACGCTGATGTGGCTATGGTAAATAAGGTCGTGCTTGATGAAGCCGTCCTAAACGCCACGAATTTAAAGCTCATTTTAGAAACCGCCACAGGCACAAACAACATAGCCGTTGAGTATGCTAAAAGCAAGGGCATAGCGGTGAAAAATGTCGCTGGCTACTCCACGCAAAGCGTTACACAGCATACCTTTGCGCTGCTTTTTGCCTTTTTGAATGAAATCATTTATTATGATGAATTTACCAAAAGTGGCAAATGGTGCAAGAGCGACATTTTCACAGACTTTTCGCGCATAACCTACACTCTTTTTGGCAAAAAATACGGCATCATCGGGCTTGGCGCGATAGGCAAAGAAGTAGCAAAGGTAGCCCAAGCCTTTGGAGCGCAAGTTTTTTACAGCTCAACTTCTGGGGCGAACAACAACGCTGAATTTAAGCAACTTCCTTTAAATGATTTGCTTTCAAGCTGTGATTTTATCAGCATTCACGCGCCTTTAAATGACAAAACCAAAAATCTCATCACCCAAAAAGAAATGGCTTTGTTAAAGGAGGGCGCAATACTCATCAATGTAGGGCGTGGGGGCATAGTAAATGAGGAGGATTTAGCCTTAATGCTTGACAAAAAGCCTTTCAAAGCCGCCCTTGATGTGCTTGAAAGCGAACCGATGAGAGCAAATCACCCACTTTTAAGTATCAAAAACAAGCAAAATCTCATCATCACTCCGCACATAGCCTTTGCGAGCGAGGAGTCGATGAACAAACTCATCAAAATGGTTTTTGAAAATTTAGTCGAATGGAGCAAAAATGGCAAGTGAGCATAGTTTTGACATAAGCGGCGAGGTAAGCGTGCAGGAGCTTAAAAACGCTTTGGAGCAAGCTAAAAAGGAGCTTGAAACGCGCTATGATTTTAAGGGCGTTCAGGCGGAATTTGAGCTGAATGAAAGGGACAGTATCTTTACGCTTTCAAGCTCAAGTGAAGGTAAAATCGAGCCTTTAAAGGATATACTCATCTCAAAGCTCATCAAAAGAGGCATTAACCCAGCCGCCATACAAGAACAAAGCAGAACAAGCGGGGCTTTAGCAAAGCTAAATTTAAAAATCAACGACAGCATAGACGGAGAAAACGCCAAAAAAATCAACAAAGCCATTAAGGACAGCAAGCTTAAAGTAAGCTCACAAATTCGTGGCAACGAAATTCGCGTAAGCGCAAAGCAAATCGATGATTTGCAAGCCGTGATGAAGCTTGTAAAAGAGTTAAATTTAGAACTCAATATAAGTTTTAAGAATTTAAAATAACCCTTTAAATATGTATAAAATAAATACTTTTATGGTATAATATAAATATGAGTGTGAAAGAAAAATTAGAGCAGAAATTAAAAAATAATCCCAAAAACGCTAGTTTTGAGGATTTGAAAAAATTGCTTGAACTAAATGGCTATAAGCTAAACTCTAAAAAGGGTTCGCACCATACCTTTGCAAAGGCTGGAGCAAAGCACATTTGCTTGCCTTTTAAAAAGCCTATGAATGCTGTTTATACTAAGGCTGTTTTGGATGCTATTTCAAAGGAGTAAAGATGAAAAATGCACAGTATTATTTAAATTTACCTTACGAAATCATTGTTTTTAGCGACAATGAGGGCGGATTTATGGCTAAATTTAAAGAATTTGAGGATAAAGCCGTGCTTTTTGGCACAGGAGCGAGCGAGGCTGAGGCGATAGAGGACTTAAAAGCTGCTTTACCAAGCCTTATAGAAAGTATGCTTAAATCAAAAGACTATATACCAGAGCCACAAGCCATTAAAGATAGCACAAAACCCGTAACAATAACAATGAAAGAAAGTTTGATAAAAGAAATCACCCATTATTCCAACTCTCTTGGCATTTCAAAGTCGGCTTTTTTGGCATTAAGCGCAAAGCAGTTTATGAAAACTTTATAGTTTGATTTTACAAATTTTAAGCTAAATTTGGCTAAAATTTTGACTTTATTCAAGGGTTTAATGTGAAAAAAATTTTGTCTTTTTTAATCTTATTTTCAGCAGCATTTTTTACAGCCTGTGCGAGTAAGGCTTCATTTAGCGACTCAAAAGCTGTGTTTATAAGCTTAAAATCCCCACAAATCAAGCTCAGCGAAGCGGGATTTTTATACAAAAACGAAGATGGCACAAGGCTAGAAGTGTATAAACTAGGACAACCGCTCGTTACGCTAGAAGTTGGGCAAAAGATGATTTGCCTGAATTCAAAATGTGCCTTAAAAAGCACCTTTAACAAACAATTCTTTCAAAATGCGCATTATGAGGACTTTTTAAGCGATATTTTGTCAAAAAAGCCTATTTACAAGGGCTTAAATTTGAAAAAAAACTCTTGCGGGTATGAACAAAATATACTTGAAAAAGACTATGAACTTTTTTACAAGCTTTGCGATGGAGTCGTTTTTTTCGAGGACAAAAAGGCTGGGATAAAATTTTCACTAAAGGATAGCTGGTGAATGAGTTGAAAGAATTTTTAAGCGCTAAAGAGTTTAAAACAAGCAAATTTGTTAAGAATTTGGGTTGTAGTGAAAATGAGATTTTGATTTTAAGGGAGCTTTGTCAAAACTACATACAAGCAAGCTCAAGCACTAGCGTTTTTAGCCTACTTGTAAGCATTTTTGGTGGCGATAAATACGAGTATTTAGACCATTTAAATGAGCTTAAACGCCTTATAGAGCTTGGTTTTGTCGTTCAAAGTTATAGCGTTTTTAAAAATAACGACTTTGGCAAAAAGCCAAATTCACTCTTAACCTTACTGCAAGGCGATGTGAGCTTAAGCGAGCATTTTTTACAGCTTTTAGAAGGCACGCAAAATCTAAATTTGTCGCAAAAGGGTGCTTATGAGGACTTTTTGGAGTATTTAAAAGATGAATTTGAGCGGGTTAAAATTTATCAAAGACTTGCCTTTTTGCCAAATTATGAGCTAAAAGAGCAGGTAAAAGAGCTTGAAAGGCACATTAAAGACCGCTTAAAAAGGTCAAAATTTTATAATATAATTGCTGAAATTTTTAAAGAAAATGCCCTTAATGAAAAAGAACAGCTCATTTTTCTGGCACTTTTAAGACAAGAATACGCCCTAGATAGCGAAAGCGGCAATGCTTGTGATATAAACGCCCTTTGTGCGCTTATTAGCCAAAACAAAATGGAATGCGTTAAAAACAAAGCCCTGCTTGAGGAAGGCTCAAAGCTCTATGAAAAGGGACTTATCGACTATGATGAGTTTTTAAATCCCTTTGGCGACATAGTGAAAAACTTTTTTTTGAGCGATGAAATTTTAGAGCGAATCGTAAATTTCAAAGAGCCAAAAAAGGGCAAGAAAATCAAGCTTGAAACAGCCCTAAAAGAGCAAGATATTTTCGAGCTTATCGAGCCAAACACCGATATAAACGATGTCATAATGCCACAAAAAACAAAAGAACTTTTGCAAAACATACTCAAACAACAAGATAAAACCGTGCTTGAACGCTTGCACCGCTGGGGCATAAAGACAAACAAAAACATTGAAGCGAAAATCATCTTTTACGGACCTGCTGGCACGGGCAAGACGATGAGCGCTTTAAGCCTTGCAAAGTCGATGAAAAAGGCGGTTTTGAGCTTTGACTGTTCTAAAATTTTAAGCAAATATGTGGGCGAAAGCGAACAAAATGTCCGCAAAATCTTTGACACCTACAAAAACATAGCCGCAAACTGCAAGCAAAGCCCTATTTTGCTTTTAAATGAAGCTGACCAATTTTTAAGCACAAGGGTAGAAAGCTCAGGCGGGGCTGATAAAATGCACAACCAAATGCAAAATATCTTTTTAGAGCAAATTGAAAAATTTGACGGCGTTATCATCGCCACAACGAATTTTTTAGAAAGTTTAGACACAGCATTTTCAAGGCGTTTTGAGTATAAGATAGAGTTCAAAAAGCCAGATTATAAAGACAGGGTTGAGATTTGGCAACGCGCACTGCCTAAAAATGCGAGCTTTGATGATGAATTTAGCATTGAAAATGTCGCAAATTACGAGTTAAGCGGAGCGCAAATCATAATGGTAGTGAAAAACACGGCACTTAAAGCAGCCATTTCAAAGGACGGCATCTTTAAGATGAAAGACTTTTTAGAGTGCATACAAAAAGAGCTAAATTCAAGTTTTGACAACGCTAAAATCGTAGGCTTTGGCGCATAAGATGAAAAATTTACTTAAATTCTTAAAGAAAAAAAAGAACTTAAGCGCGATTTTAATCGCCCTTGCCTTTATTATTTTAGCCTTGATGAGAGCTTGTTCGGCAGAAATTGATGAAAAATTACAAGAGCAAAATCAAAGCACAAATCCCACCCTTTATGAGCAAGGTCAAATTTTAAGCAATGACAAAGAAGATGAAAATGCCCTTAAAACGCAGTGCAACAAAGCTCAAAAGGCTTCAGCTTGTAGTGAGCTTGGAAAATTTTATGATAAAGATAAAAAGCACTCAAAGGCTATGTATTATTACAAAAGGGCTTGTGATTTGAATTTTAACTGTAAGGATTTGGGGCAGATTTATCTTTTTGCAAAGTCCGTTGGCGGTGTGAGGGTAAAAGCTGATGTTAAAAGGGCGAGGCAGTATTTCATTAGAGCTTGTAAGGGCGGGGCGCAAGAGCTTTGCTTTGTTAAAAACTTAAGCGTTGAGCAAATGGCAAAAAGGCTTGATGAGGGTTTTAAATTTTAAAGCATAAATTTTTAAAAAAAGTATAAAGTGCTTTTTTCTTTTGCCGATATAAGAGTTGAATCTTTTCAAAAATATTGCTTAAAGCCAAGCCTAGCTTGGCTTTTTTTATGCCCGAATTTTAATTCCCCAAAATCACATAGTTTTTGTTTGCTAAACTTTTAAAAGATTGCGAAGTGCTTAAGCTTACGCAGGCTTTGTTTGAAGAAGTGCTGGTTAAATCAGCGTTTAAAAGGGCGTTTGTGGCATTTTGCACGGCTGCTTTTGCCCCAGCATCATTTGGGTTTTTGCTGTTTTGATTTTGCGCTTTGGCTAGGTTTTCTATCAAGGTTTTAGTGGTGTCGTTTGTGGCTAGAGCGAAGCTTAAGGCATTGCTTTCATTCACAAAGACAAGGCGAATGCACCTTTCATCATTTCCAACCTTAAAGCCAACCTCTTTTGTGCCTGTAAAATTACTCAAATCCACATTTTCAAGCCCTGAAACATTGCTCATCGCTGCCGTGTTTGATAGGCTGTCGTTTTTTAAGCTATAAGTGCTTATGTCGGTGATGACTGTTTTAAGATTGCTTAAAGCCTTGCTCACTTCGGCTTCATCTTTACTTGCGCCAAGTCTTGGCAGGGCTATGGCGGCTAAAATGCCAAGTATGATGATGACAAAGATAAGCTCAAGTATGGTAAATCCTGCTTTCATTACTCTTCCTTTTTTATTTTGACATTGTAGCATATTTAAAGGCGAAAAAGATTTTTATTTTTGGGGTTGAGTATATTTTCATCTATGCCTACAAATTCGCCCCTCTCATAAAGCTCACAAGCTGCGCGCGCTATCATTAGGGCATTATCAGCACAAAATTCAAGCGGAGTAAGCAAAAGCTCACATTCATAATGAGAACAAAGGACTTTAAGTTTGGAGCGTAGTTTTAAATTCGCGCTTGCTCCACCCACAACGCCAAAATGCTTGAATTTAAACTGCTTAAAAGCAAGTTCGGTTTTGTCGATGAGATGAGCCGTGCTTGCTTCTTCAAAGGCAAAGGCGATTTCGCTTTTTTGAGCCTCATCAAGCTTTAAATGCTTTGAAATTTCAAGCCGAACAGCGTTTTTAAGCCCAGAAAAGCTAAATTCTAATGACTTGTTTTTTTTCAAAGGCACGGGAAAGTTTAAATTTTTAAGTTCAGCTTTTTGGGCGAGTTTTTCAAGCACCAAGCCACCTGGGTAACCAAGCCCTAGCATTTTAGCGACCTTGTCAAAGCTTTCGCCAAAGCTATCATCATTTGTGCTGGCAATTAAATTCAAAAAGCCCTTTTTGTCTATGTTTATAAGCATTGTATGCCCGCCACTTACCAAAAGCACGCCCATATCAGTGCGAGCCTTTTGGGTAAGAAAGAGTGAATAAATATGCCCTAAAAGGTGATTTACAGCAATAAGAGGCACATTTAAAGAAGCGCACAGAGTCTTTGCCATAGTTATACCGCCAAGCAAACTCACGCTAAGACCGGGTTCATTTGTAACACCAACGGCGCAAAGTTCGTTAAAATGAGCCTTACACTGCTGTAAAATGTTTGGTAAGGCTGTGGTGTGGAGTCTTGCGGCAAGTTCAGGCACAACACCGCCGAATTTGGTGTGTTCTAGTTCTTGAGAAATTTTTTTGTGAAAAAGGCATTCAAGGCTGTTTTTGTCAATAAGAGCAATAGAGCTGTCATCACAAGAGCTTTCTATGGCTAAAATCAGCCTTTTCATTCAAATTCCACGAGGATTGAGCCTAAAAATTTATCCTTTTCTCTTGCCTTAGCATAAATGTGAGCTGGAATTTGCGGAGCGTTTTTAACGGTTTTGCTAAAGGTTTCATTGCTTACTCTTTGTTCTAAATTTGCCCCTCTTAACTCATAAAATTCCACGCGAAAAATTTTACCCGCTAAATCAATGGAAAATTGAGGCAACATTTTTTCCCTTTCTATCTCAATCCCGCTTTCATCGCGTCCTACATCAAGTCCTATGACATTAACCCGCACACCTTTGATTTTAGGTATCATAAAGTTCTTTTTCACCCCAACCTTACTCGCAAAAGGCACAAGTTTTTGCTCCCCATCAACAATCATTAAAAAATCATTAAAAGCATCTGAAAATTCAAGGTATTCAGGGTAAATTCTGGTTTGAAAGCGGTTGCCATACTGCACGAAAAAGGAATTTGTATCCGCTACCACTGCGGTAAGCTCGTTGCTGGTGTTGTAATCAAACTTTCTTGACACAGGAAAGGGCAAGTAGTTAATGCTTTGTCTTGGCAAATGAAGGTGCAATAAAGTTTTGTTTGCAAAAAGTTTCACATCAAGTTCAGTATCAATAACCTTTCTCACGCCCTCAGGGCTAAGCTCAAAACCTCGTTCAAACTCAATGCCAGCCGTTTTTAAATAGTTTTCAATAGCCACTAAATGATAATACACCCTTAAATTCACAGGCAAATTTTTACTCGCCTCATTAGCAAAGGCGGCTTTGTTGTTTGAGATAACAAAGTAGGTTAGGGCTTTAAGCATTTCAGTATCAGCCACTTCTTCTGTTTTGGTGTTTTTAAGATAATAAGCGTGTTTTTGGTCTATGAGCTTGGAATTTATATCATCAACAGCGTTTTTAGCAATATCCTCAAGCTCTTTGTATTTGCTAGCGTTGATTTCTTTGGTGTCAATGACACTTGAGTTGCCCCATCGTTTAGGATTTTTCATCTCATCAATGAAAGTAGGGCGGTAAAAACCCCAGCCATCGTGCAGATTAAGCACCATTCCAACCTCAGGCAACAAGATGAGGTTTTTAATCCTTTGAACAGTCTCATAATCAGGGTCATCTTTGCTTAATTTAGCAAATTTTCTGTTTAAATCGCCCTTAACACCGCGGTTTCTTTTGATAATGCTGTCAAAGGCTAAATTTGGCGCAACGATGATTTTGCCTTTAGTGATATTATAATCACTTATAAGCAAGCTTGCCGCGTGAAAGCCACCTGGCTCATCTCCTTGTATGCCACCAAAGATTAAAATGGTGTTGTTATCATCAAGGCTTTTGCCATTTTCACTCACAGTAAATTCCAAACTGCAAGCAAAATTTATAAAAAATATTAATAAGATAATTTTTTTCATCCTATCCTTTCAAAAATTCTTTTACTTTGGTATCAAATTCAAAAACCTGTTCTAAGGCTTTTATTTTAGGCTCACCAAAGTGATTGAGCGTATCGAAAATTCCTCCAGCAATGTCTAAAAAGCCGCATTTTCCATTCAAAAACCTTTGCACCATCACTTCATTTGCCGCATTTATCAACACGCCTAAGTCCGCATTATCAAGCAAAGCGCTTTTGAGTGAAAAAATGGGATACTTCTTTACACTTATCTTGTGTAATTTTAAACTAGAAATGGTAATAAAGTCAAGGTTTTGTGTGATTTGTCTTGTATTTTTTTCAAAAATAGCTTGTGAAATGGCTAATTTCATATCAGTTTTTGAAAAATACGCGCTCGTTCCGCCGTCTTTAAACTGACATAGGGCGTGGATTAAGCTCTTTGGTTCGATTAAAGCGTCTATATCTTTAAAATCAAAGAGATGATAGGCTTCGATGATTTCAAAAAGCTTGTTTGCCATAGTTGCGCTGTCTATGGTGATTTTATTTCCCATTGACCAATTTGGGTGTTTTAAAGCCATAGCAGGCGTTACACAGGCTAAATCTTTGAGCTTAAATTTAAAAAAAGCCCCGCCACTTGCGGTGATAAAAAGCTTTGAAATTTCATTTTTACGCCCTTTGAGTAAGAAATTTAAGGCGCTGTGTTCGCTGTCTATGGGCGCAATCTTCGCCCCTTTTAAAAACTTACCCGCCACAACAAGACTTTCTTTGTTTGCCAAAGCAAGCTTTTTGCCAAGTTCTTTTGTTTTTAAGCTGGCTCTAAGTCCTGCAAAACCGACTATGGCATTAACCACAAGTTCATCATCACAGCTTTGTAAAAGCTCTTCAAGCCCACTTTGTCCCACAAAGGTGCGGTTTTTGTCAAATTTAAGCGCGCTTTTATCTGCCTTTTGGCTAATGCAAACAAATTCAGGCTTAAATTTTTCAATTTGCTCATTGAGCAAAGGAATGTTTTCGCCACAGCTTAAAGCGCGTATTTTGAGCTTAAATTTTTGAGCTAAGGCTAGGGTGTTGCGTCCTATACTGCCTGTGCTTCCAAAGACTATCATAAAAGAGCAAGCAAAACAAAGGGCGCAATAATAAGCGCATCTATGCGGTCAAGCACTCCGCCGTGTCCTGGTATAAGTTCGCCACTATCTTTTATGCCTGACTGTCTTTTAAAATAGCTTTCTAGCAAATCGCCGATAATGGCAAAAACAGCCACAGCAAAGGCGCACAAAAGGCTAATGAAAAAGCCATATTCAATCAAACCAAAAAGCGTTCCTAAAACACCAGCGCAAACCAAGCCACCTATAACGCCCTCTCTTGTTTTGTTTGGGCTTGTTGGCGAAAAAGGCGTTGAGCCTAAGGCTTTGCCGATGAAATAAGCACTGCTGTCGCAAATGACTACGATAAAAATGAGCCAAAACAAGGCAAACATTCCCTTATCCAAATAAAGCTCCCACAAAGCAAAGATAGGCAAGGTTGGATAAAGATAAGGCAAGGCTTCTTTAAGGCTTTTTGCCTTTTGATAAACCAAATACCCCACAACAAGCAAGAAAAGCAAAGCCGCAAAAGATATAGGCTCTTTGCTGATATTTGCCAAAATAAAGGCGATAAAAACAAAGATAACATTTGCCTTTGGCGTGTTAAAAAGCTTTTTAGCCTCCTCAAAGGCAAAGTATAAAAGCACGCCAAAAACGACAAAGCTGACCCAAAAATCGTTGATTAAAGCGATGAGTATCACCGCTGCTGCCATAATCAAACCCCATACAATTCGTTCTTTACTGAACACAGTTTCTCCTTTAAATGCTTATATCCAAGCGATGAGCTGAAAGTTCTTCTTCCTCGCTTGTTTCTTCTTTGGTGTTTTCATTTTCACCTTGTTTTCTGTCTCGTTTGTTCTTTTTGGCTTCTTCCTCATCAGCCTTTTCTTTTATCTCCTCTTTGACCTCATCGCTTTGCTGGACCTTTTCAAGCTTTTCAATAGCCTTTTCTTTGGCTTGAAATTCAGCTAAATTTGCCATACTCGCAAAGCTTTCTTTAGCCACTTCGTTGCTGACTTGGGTTGAAACCAAGGATACATTTTGATTAACAAAATGAGTATTTCCTAAAGGTGTAACAGGCATTTTCACTCCTTTGTAATGCGAACACTTTTATGATGATGATATTCCACAAAAGCCTTTTGTTTGACTGTAACAAATTTTCTTTGTGTATAATCGACTAAATACGCTCCTTTATTTAGGTTTGAAAACTCAACACACAGTTTTGCTGTAAATTCTACCACTTCTTCGCTTAGTTTTTGTTTATTTGAAACAATAAAACCGTGAGAAGAGGGATAATTTTTAATGTGAAACCACATATCGTCCTTTTTAGCGTTTTTCAGCAAGTATTCATTCCCCTTTTCGTTTTTGCCGATAAAAACCGTAAATTCATTATAGTAAAATTTTGCTACACTTAAACTTTCTTTTTCCTTTTTTTCTTCTTTTTTTTCTTTTTTTGGCAGTAAAATTTCTAGCTCAAAAAGCGAATTTGCCTTGTCGATAAGCTCTAAAAGCTTTTTAAAAAAGTCAAGCTTTTCTAAAAGATTATTTTTTTGCAGGTGTAAATTATTTGCCTTTTGCTTGAGTTTTTTTGCCTCTTTAAAGGCTTCATTTGCCCAAATTTTAGGCGCTTTGTCTATTTTAAATTGAATTTTTTGCCCTAAAAAATTTAAAAGCTCAAATTCTCTTTCATAGTCCTTAAGCTTGTATAAATTCGCTGTTATGAGCTTTGCCTCCTCGCTTAAACGGTTTGATTTTTCAACAAGGCATTTTTCCTCATCAAGGCTTTGCAACTTTTCTTTTAAATGAGAAATTTTTTTATCCAAAATGGCTTTTTTGTTTTCTTTTAAAAGGGCTATTTTTTGGGCGTTAAGCTCTGTGAAAACATTTTTAAAATACTCATCAAAATTGGTGATTTTTTTAAACTCATTATCCATTTTAAATGGCGTTAAGGCTTGTAATTTTTGCCCAACCCTTATAAGCCTAAAGCTTTTTTCTATGTGCCTTAAAGCCTCAATGATGATTTCATTTTCATCAACGATGATAACATTTGTATTTTTGCCCGTAAATTCAAAATAAATCTTTGCGCGCAAATTCTTGTAAGATTTTTGCACAAGCACCCTTATATAAAGTATGCGGTTGTTTTCAAGCACCTTAAGTTCTTCAACAACAGCATTTGAAAAAAATTCCTTAAGCTTTATGTCAAAGGGAGCATTATAGTTTTTATGCGTTAAATTTGCCTTGTAAATGGCGCTTTTTGAGCGACTCATATCAAAGATGAATTCATCTTTATCAAAGCAAAGACAAAGCACAGTTTCAGCCACCCTTTTGATAAAATGCAGCCTTTTAAAGCCCTCAAGGTGATGAGCGATTTGCAAAAGTTCTTGGTATTTCATAATGATATTATAAGATATTTTTTACTATAATGTTCATTTTAAGGAAAGAAAATGAAGCTTAAAAATATCCCTTGTGTTTTACTTTGTGGCGGAAAGTCAAGTCGTATGGGGCGTGATAAGTGTTTTTTGCCCTTTGATGAAAAGAATTTAATAGATTATCAATTTAATAAAACGAGCCAAATTTTTAAGCAAGTTTTCATTTCTTGCAAACAGGATAAATTCAAAGGGCAGTTTAAAGAGCTTATCTTTGATGAGGGCGATGAGTTTTCGCCTATGGTCGCCCTTTATAGCATTTTAAAGAGCTTTGAAAAAAGCTTTGTGTTCATTCTTTGCGTGGATATGCCCTTTGTGAGCAAAGCTTGTGTGGAGAAAATGGCAAATTTTAGCGATGAAAGCTCAATCATCATCGCCAAAACAAAACAAAAAACGCATTTTTTATGCGGTTTTTACCACAGCTCTTTAGCCCCTTTGTGTTTAGAGCTTTTGCAGAAAAAAATTCACAAAATTTCTACACTTTTTTATCAAGTTGGAGGTAAAATTGTCGAATTTGATGAAGAAAGCGAATTCGCAAATTTAAATACGGTGCAAGATTATGAACTTTTTAAAATTTAAACTTTTTTTCTTGTTTTTCTTATCTTGCACGCTTTTGTGCGCTCAAAGTGAGCTTGAAAAGCGTTTAAAAGAGCCACCCAAAGAGTATGATTTTGCCCAAATTACCCTGCAAGAATTCAACAGTGGCAAGGAAGAAAGCATAAATTTTTTGGGTATCAGCACTCACGAGATTAATTATTTCTTGCCTCTTTCTTATGCTTATAAGGGCAAATACCCAAAATATAAGCGAAATGAAGCTAAATTTCAAATCAGCGTCAAAAAACCCATTTTTGAAAATTTATTAGGCTTTGATGAGGGCTATTATTTTGCCTACACTCAAACTGCTTGGTGGCAACTTTATGCGACTTCAGCACCCTTTAGAGAGCTTAATTATGCGCCAGAATTTTTCATCAACCTGCCCTTAAAATTTAACGGCTTTTCCGCCCTAAAAACCGCAAGGATAAGCATCTTACATCAATCAAACGGCAAAGGCAACGAAAATTACGAATCCCGCTCCTGGAACAGACTTTATATGAGTTTCTTTTTTGCCACAAAACGCTTTATCTTTTCGCCAAGATTTTGGTATATCATCGATGAGTCAAGCCTTAATGATAACAAAGACATAGCCAAATACATAGGGTATTTTGATATGAAATTTGGATATTTAGGCAAAAACACCTTCGCTTCAGCGCTTGTAAGAAATAATTTAAATTTCAAAGAAAACAAAGGCGCAATCGAACTTAACGCAGGTTTTGACCCCTTTGACAATGGCGTTTTTTGGTATGTGCAGTATTTTAACGGATATGGGGAAAGTTTGATTGATTATCAAAGGCTTATACACAAGCTTTCTATCGGCTTTTTAATAGCGTATTGATGGGATATTATGCTTAAAATATATAAAAGATGCGAAAATGAGTGATGAGTTGATGAGGGTGGATTTGCCTTGCAAATCATCATTTAAGGATTTGCGAGATAAAGCCTTTAAGATAATGACAAGATTAAGACAAAAGAATTTCACAAACGAAAACAACGGCGTAACTGTCAAAATCACCCGAGAGGGAATAGATAAAATTTTAAGCCCAAAGGCTGTAAATAAAACAGTAGAACACGGCTACAAAAAAGAATTTCATTTTGCAGCAGCTCAAAAAGTGGGCAACTTATTTGAAAAAGCGAGGTTTTCACACAGCGAAGAGGCGAGAAATAAAAGTGCTGACATTGTTGCTTTTCATAAATACCTTGTTGATTTTAGAGTAGAAAACAAACTCACAAGGGCAAAAATAACCATAAAAGAAAGTGTGGGACATAAAATTTATTCATTAGAATTATTAGAGATTAAACAGGTCGCTTAAAATACTTGCCAACACCCAAAAACAAGCTTTAAGCGACAAGAAACGAACGGTGTTTAAGCGTGGGGTGAGTGTTAAATACCCCTTTCGGCTCGTCCTTTGCGTTTAAATTCTAGCATAAAACTTCCAACTTGTCAAATTTATTCAAACTTTGAATTTTAAACCCACCCCCGCAAGCAAAAAGCCAAGCAAAAGCAAAAAAAGCCAAGCAAAAAGCCAGCCAAGGGGGCGGGGTTAAAAACTACTGAAGCAGTCTTAAAACATACTGCTGACTTGCGTTTGCTTGAGCTAGAGCATAAGCTCCACTTTGAGCAAGTATGTTGTATTTAGAAAAGGTCGCGCTCTCAGCAGCAAAATCCACATCTCGTATAGTGCTTTCAGCGGCTTTAACATTCACTTGTGTGAGCATTATGTTATTAAGCGTGGCTTGAATTTGTTGCTGGGCTGAACCTATGTCAGCTCTTGTTTGGTCAAGATTAAGTATAGCCGTTTCGCACACATCCATAACAGCCATAGCCCCTTTAAGTGTGGTTACGCCTGAGGTTCTATCCACTATGAAAAGGTCGGCTGAGCCTGTTTTCATCGGAGCAAACTGCGATTTACCAGTGCCGCCGCTGTAGCCTGAACCAGCTGAGACATTGTAAGCATTAGACCACCCACCAGCTGAGATAAAGACAAATTTATCTTGTAAATGCACGGAGTATTGATTTGGGCTTCCCACTGAAAAACCAGAACCAGCTGAAAAACCAGAACCAGATTGAGACATCCAGTTTGATAAGGACCCAGTAGCATTACCCGCCATAGTTACTATATACTTACTCCCGCCCGGATAAGCAAAAAAGCCCAAAGCATCGGCTTTGTTTCCCTCTATCTTTGCCTTAGTATCCCTTAAAGAAAGACTTTGTTGAGAGATGAAGTCCCCTGTTCTATGCCCTATGTTTCCTGTGCCTGATATGCTTATATCCTGTCCGCTGTTTTTCACCAAATTCAAACGACCAAAATTTGAATACTGCTTGCCAACTATGCCCGAACCAGGACCAGCAGAACCTGTGATGAAAATTCCCCGTCCGTCCCTACTTGTAAGGACTAATTTGCCGTTTTCATCTTTAGCCGCCTCAACGCCTGTGGTATCTTTAACGCCGTTTATGGCTTGGACTAGCTGTCCGTTCATATCCGCATTTTGATACTCAATCTGCCCGATAATAACGCCATTTATCGTAAAATCAGGACTTGTTGTCCCTGCTCTTATCTCATAAATTCCATAAGTTTGCACGCTGTAAGTAGCGCGAACCCCTGTTTTATCGCTTACTCTGTTAATCTCCTCAGCCAAAGCGCCAAGTCCTGTATTTACGCTGTAAGAAATGGGAATTTGGGCAAATTCAAAGTCCTCAATGCCATTATAGTTTTTAATGACCATTTTAACTTCGCTTGCTGCGGTGATATTTGCCCCTGTTTCAAAGCGAGTTACGCCTATTTTAGAAGACATTGTTGGTCCTATGCTTGTTTTCACTGTAGTGTTTGATGAAGAGCCGATTTGATACTCTTGATTTATATAACCCCCACTTAAAAGCTGTTTGCCGTTAAATACTGTTGAATTTGCTATGTTATCAAGCTCCTCCATCAAGCGGTTAATGTCAGCTTGAAGCATATTTCTTGTCTTAAGACTTTGACCGTCTTGAGCTGCTGCGGTGGCTTTGACTTTGATTTGGTCAAGTATTTTTACTTGCTCATCCATAGCCTTGTCAGCAACGCCAAGTATGGAAAGCCCGTCATTGCCGTTGTTTATAGCTTGACCTAAAGTGGTCGCTTGACTTCTTAATTGGTCAGCAATAGCTAGACCTGAAGCATCGTCCTTTGCTGCATTGATTCTAAGCCCTGTGGAAAGCCTCTCTAAAGAAGAATCCAAAAATCTAGCCGTATGCACAGTGCTGTTGTGAGCCGTTAAGGCACCTATGTTTGTGTTTATCCTTAAACCCATAGTTTATCCTTTCAAAAGTATTGCTTTAAGTGCGTTAAGCAAAATGCGTTCCAAATTTAAAAATGAGCTTAAAAAATCATACTTTTGAGGATTTAAATTTTAATAAAATAAATGATAAACACCATTCCCTTTTTTGTCATACTTACACACCTTGTCATACTGAGGCTTTAGCCGAAGTATCCATAAGTGCAAAGTATGTCTTAACTTTCTTTGTGGATATTTCGCATTCGCTCAATATGACAAGCGTTTAAGATTTTTCTCTTTCTATACGAAAACTCATAATGACAATACTTTGTCATTATGAAGTGCTGTTTCATCTTGTCATACTGAGGCTTTAGCCGAAGTATCCATAAAATTAGGGTGTTTTAAATTCTATGGATATTTCGCCTACGGCTCAATATGACAAATAAAATAACACTTCATTACGACAAAGAAAAATAGCCCAGCACAACAAATGATATTTAAGTGAATTTTTAAAAATTTGTGCTAAAATTTAGGCTTTAAAAGCAAAAAATTTAAAAACAAAGCTTAAATTTTAAGGAACGAAAATTGCTTTTATGGCTTGTAAAAAAAGCCTAAATTTTAAAACAAAAGGGACAAAAATGCAAAGACTTCGTATCGCGGTGCAAAAATCAGGGCGTTTGAGTAAGGACTGTGCGGACTTGCTGAAAGATTGCGGCGTGAAAATGCACATCCACGAGCAAAGCCTCATCGCCTTTGCCACGAATTTGCCTATTGATTTGCTGCGCGTAAGAGATGATGATATACCTGGGCTTGTTTTTGACGGCGTGGTTGATTTGGGGATTATCGGCGAAAATGTCCTTGAAGAAAACGCGCTTGAACGCAAAGAACTTGGCGAAAAGGCTGAATTTAACCTGCTTAAAAAGCTTGACTTTGGCGGCTGTCGTTTGAGCCTTGCGCTTGATGAGGATGCTTGCTACAAGGGGCTTGATGACTTTCGTGGGCTACGCATAGCCACTTCTTATCCACAACTTTTAAGGCGTTTTATGAGCCAAAAGGGCATTGAATACAAGCACTGCACGCTTACAGGCTCGGTTGAAGTGGCGGTTCGAGCGGGGCTAGCCGATGCTATATGTGATTTAGTATCGAGTGGAGCGACCTTGCAAGCAAACGGGCTTAAAGAAGTTGCCACGATTTACGAGTCCAAAGCCTGCTTGATACAGCGAAAGGGCGAGTTTGCAAAGGAGCTTGAAGAGCTTACTACTAGACTTTTGCTACGCATTGACGGGCTTATGCAGGCAAGAGAGAGCAAATACATAATGCTGCACGCCCCAAAAGATAGGCTTGAAAAGATAAAGGCTTTGCTGCCCGGTATGGAAAAACCGACTATCTTGCCACTTGCAAATGATGAAAGTAAGGTGGCTTTGCATATGGTGAGTAAAGAAACGCTATTTTGGGAGACTATGGAGGCTTTGAAAGCACAAGGCGCAAGCTCTATACTCGTGTTGCCCATAGAAAAAATGTTAAAATAATTCGCTTTTTTAAAAAAACTTTAAATTTTTAAATTTAGCTTATAAAGTTTTTAAAAAGTAAGTCGATGTTTGCTTTTATAGTTTCATTAAAGGGAGCAAAAATGGAAATTTCAAGCAGTTTTACGCCTTATTTTGTTAAAACACAGTTAAGAGGAAGAAGGTCAAAAAGAACAAGAAAAGACAAATTCATCGCCTGAAAATTTGGCTCAAGAAAATAAGGATTTAAATCAAGCAAAAGATTCGCAAGAAAGCAAGGATTTAAGCCAAACCAAAGCTCCTCAAGAAAGCAAAGAGGCAAACAAAGCCAAGAATAAACAAGAGGACAGCTCAAACAAAACAGAAGAATCAGAAGGTGAGGATTCAAACAAGGATACAATGTTATCGGCACTTTACAAGCGTTTGCAACAAATTTATGAGCAAATTGAAAAGCTTCAAGCCCAACTTGAAAGCCAAGATGACATAAGTATGAGAAATTCAATGTTAGCGCAGGTTATGCAGCTTAATGCCCAAGCTCAAGAAGTGAGCAAACAAATTCAAAAAGCCCTCGAAAAGTTGCGTCAAAGCCTTTCAAAAAGTGTTTGATGGGGCAAAATTTTGTCCGTTTTTGCTTTGAAAACAGAATATAGAGCAAAAATGGAATTTGGTGGCTGTTCTTTGTGATTTGTTTTCTGTGTGGATTGCAAAGAACAAAAGCTGAATGTGAAATTTGTGGATATTTCGCTAACGCTCAATATGACAATATGGGTTTTCACTTTGTGCTAACGCACTTTGCTCAAAATGACAAGGGTTTGTTTGTCATACTAACTTCTTTGTTGTCATACTGAGGCTTTAGCCGAAGTATCCATAAACAAAAATTCTGTCTAAAATTCTCTGGATACTTCGCTTTCTTGCGAAAGCTCAGTATGACAAGGCAAATCAGTATGACAATGTAAAGAATTTTTGGATACTTCGCTTTCTAGCAAAAGCTCAGTATGACAAGAAATTGCGTGGTTTATTGTCCATTTTTTTGTATGGAATAATGATTAAAAATTTTTAAGAAAATTATGCTAAAATTTATGCAAAAAAGGACTTAAAATGCAGATTTTACACTATGAGAGATTAAATAAAGCGCAAAGAGAGCAGGCTTTGCAGCGTCCAGCGATAAATTTAGGGGAACAAACTTCGCAAGTGGTGGCAAGTATCATCAAAGAAGTGCGTGAATTTGGCGACAAGGCTTTAATCGAACAAGCCTTGAAATTTGACAAAGCCCAAATTTCAAGCGTTAGAGTAAGCAAAGATGAAATCAAAAACGCAAAAATAGACAAAGCCTTGCAAAAAGCCATAAAAACAGCCTATAAAAACATAAAAAAATTCCACGAAGCTCAAATTTTCAAGGGTATTGACATAGAAACGATGAGCGGAGTGCGTTGTGAGCTGGTTTCTCGTCCCATTGAAAAGGTAGGGCTTTATATACCTGGGGGGCTTGCGCCGCTTTTTTCTACGGCTTTAATGCTGTGTATCCCCGCTAAAATCGCAGCTTGCAAAAAGATAGTTTTAGCAAGTCCCGCTAAAATCAATGACGCCATACTTTTTGTAGCCAAGTTGTGCGGTGTTGATGAGGTGTATCAAATGGGCGGAGCGGGCGCGATAGCCGCACTTGCTTATGGCACGCAAAGTGTTTGCAAGGTGGATAAGATTTTTGGACCGGGAAATGCCTTTGTAACGGAGGCTAAAAGGCAGGTAAGTGCTGATATAAAGGGCGCTGCGATTGATATGCAAGCAGGACCAAGCGAGGTTTTAATCATCGCTGAAAAGGGCGCAAATGCTGAATTTATCGCGCTTGATTTGCTTTCACAAGCAGAACACGGAGCGGACTCGCAGGTGATTTTGCTTTGCACTGATGAAAATTTAGCCCTTCGCGTAAGCAAGCAGGTGCAAAAAGAGCTTGAAAACTTGCCCCGCAAGGAAATCGCTCAAAGGGCAATAGCAAATTCGCGCATTATCATCGCTAAAAATTTAGCTCAGTGCGTGGAAATTTCAAACGAATACGCGCCTGAACACTTGATAATCCAAACAGCAAAGCCAAGAGAGCTTTTAAAGCACATAAACAACGCTGGTTCGGTGTTTTTGGGAGCTTTTTCGCCCGAATCAATGGGGGATTATGCAAGCGGGACAAACCATGTTTTGCCTACTTATGGGCTGACAAGGGCGCATTCAAGTTTGAATTTGAGCGATTTTTGCAAGAAAATGACCGTGCAAGAGTTGAGTAAAAAGGGCTTTAAAAAGCTTGCTCCAAGCGTTGAAATTTTGGCTGAAAATGAAAGGCTTGATGCGCACAAAAAGGCTGCAAGCGTTCGTTTAAAGGCTTTAAAGGCTAATTAAGCTCATAAAAGCTGAGGCTTGTTTTACCAAATTTTTTAAATTTATGCTTGCTAAAAAGGCTTATTTTTTCAGGCATAAGCCTTTGTGAGCTGTGTTCTATGATGAAAGCTTTTAAATTTGAGCCTTGCAAGGAGTTGATGAGGGAAAAAATTCGCTCATAAATGTCTAAAAAACCAGCCCTTATGTCAAAGGGCGGGTCAAAGTAAGCAATAATGGGCGTTTTTTCTTTTTGCAAGAGGCTTGGCAAAAGCTCAAAGCTATCGTTTTGATGAATTTTGATGAGGTCTTTTTCTTCAAAAAGGGCGGCGTTTTTAAGGGCTATTTTATAGGCTTTTTCATCTTTTTCTATGATGATACAGCTTAAAGCATCGTTGCTTAAGGCTTCAAATGCCATTGAGCCGCTACCACCAAAGACTTCTATAAAGATATGGTCTTTGAGTTTATAACGCAGAGTGTTAAAAACACAGGCTTTGACTCTGTTTTTTGTGCTTCTTGTAGTTTGAAAGCTTGGTAAAAAGAGCTTTTTGCCCTTAAATTTCCCGCTTTGTATGGAGCTAAAGGGCTTATCTTTCTTCATTTATGCTTTTTATGAGTCTTTGTTCAAGTGCGCCAACAGCTTCTTCTATGTCTTTTTGATAAGAAAGCTTGAATTCATCGGCAAGGGTTTTGATTTTGGCTTCAAGGGCTTTGATTTTTTCATTGGCTATTTGTTCGGCAAGTTCTTTAAGCGCCTTGTCAAATTCATCTAAGGCTGATAAAAGCTCTTCTTTGCTGAAAGGAAGTTGAAGTTGGGACGGGTATTTTGAGATGATAAATTGAGGTTTGTTGAAGGCGATTTTTTCATCTACTATGATGAAGTCGCAGTCTTTTTTTTGGCTTAAATATTCTTTTAAAAAGAGTTGCAAGGCTCTTTCTAGGATAAGGTCTTTGCATTCTAAAGCGATTTTCATCATAAACTTGCCTTTTTTGCTTGTTATATTAGCATAGTTTTTTATACTTTTAGCTACTAAATGTGTATTTTGGAAAAAATTTCATTTTTTATTAAATTTTTATTTATTTTTTAGAAATTTTTAAGTTTAGCTAAGTTAAAATAGCGTTTTGAAAAAAAAAAAAACGAAAAAACAAAGGATTATCAATGTTTTCAAATATATCTCTAGGCACAAGGACAAGTTCTGTTATAGGGCTTATCTTTTTGGTTTGTTTGGTTGTGATGAGTGTAACTGTGGTTAATGTCGTAAAGGATGTTCAAACAACGGAGGCAAAGAAATTGCTTGATAATACAGCCTCTCGTATGAGTGCGGTTACAGAGGTTTATTTGCAAGAAATTATCACTTCAATTCAAATTTTAGAATCCACCGTTGAAAAAAGCCTTACTTCAAATACTAATGATGAAGAAGAAGTTATGGACTTAGCAAGTCTTGCTTTGCTCGCTGGGGAATACGGCACTTACGCTTATGTTTATGTTAAAAATCCAAAGCTTGTTGCTGAAACCGTGCAAAATCAAAACAAACTCCCAAATGGCGAGTTTTTGCACCTCATCAAAAAAGAGGGCGGGAAAATCGTAAGAATGAATGCTAATGATAAGCCTTTACAGCTGCCAAGCTTTCAAAGGGCTATAACAGAGAAAAAACCAGCCATAGGACACCCTGTTGAAACTGATATAGGCGGTGGAAATGAATTTGGCTTTTTCCTTGTTTATCCCTTACTTAAAAACCAAGAAGTTATCGGTGTTGTGGGAATTTTTGTTGATGTAAGAGCCTTGAGCGATATTATTTTATCTAATGCGTATTCTGTTTTTGAAAAAGATTATAGAGCCTTATATACAAGTAGAGGAACGGTAGCTTCTCACCCTAACAAACAAGTTTTAGGTAAATCATTTACTGATGCTAATCCTCACCCTAGTGCTAAAAATATGGTTCAAGCTATCACAAACAAAAAAGACGGTGTTTATGATTATGTCAATATACAAGGCGAGGAAAGCTTTGCTGCGCTTTCGGCTATAAATGTTGGCTCTTATGGATATATGTATATTGGTATCATTGCGCCCAAAGACTCTGTGCTTGCTCCTGTGAATAAGTTAAGAAATATCATCATAACAGGCTCTGTGGTTTGTTTGCTCATTGTAACGATTTTTGTATTCTTTTATGTTAAATCAAATGTCATTCGCAGAATCAACAACATTTCACGCCAACTCTTTGCCTTTTTTGACTATCTTAACTACAAGACAAATTTACCTCCAAAGCTCTTACCGCCAAAGGCTAATGATGAGCTTGGGCAAATGGTTGGAGCGATAAATGATAATATTAGAACAACTCAAGAAGGTTTAGCACAAGATAAAAAAGCCGTTGATGAGTCTGTGGAGTCTGTGAAAAAGGTTGAAGAGGGGGATTTAACTGTAAGAATTCGAGTCCAGCCTAAAAATCCTCAACTCATACACTTGCGAGATACGCTTAATAAGCTTTTAGAAGTGCTTCAATTTAGAGTTGGTTCTGATATGAATGAAATAAGAAGGGTTTTTGACAGCTATTTAGCCTTAGACTTTACAACTAAAGTGGCTAATGCTTCAGGTCGCGTGGAAACAACTACTAACACCTTAGGCGATGAAATAGTAAAAATGCTTAAAACTTCAGCTGAATTTGCTGATTCTCTTAATAGCGAAAGCTCAAAATTAAGCGAGGCAGTAAAAGCCTTAACCGAATCTTCAAATTCTCAAGCTCACTCACTTGAAGAAACCGCAGCAGCACTTGAGGAAATCACCTCATCAATGCAAAATGTTTCTACTAAAACAACAGA
>CAKVDW010000010.1 GCA_934728065.1 uncultured Campylobacter sp. | reverse complement strand
AGCCTCAACATCTTTTGAACAAATTTCATCAACTTCATAAAAGGCTTTGAGGTTTTTGTCAAACACGGTCATTGTTTGTGTTGCCTTTCTTTAAAACTCATCAAAATCCTCTTTTTTCAAGGCTGAGCCAAATTCTATATCTTTTTTTGCGCTTTTGCCTAAAATCGTTTGATAAAATTTAGGATGCAAACCAAAATTTGGTCGCACAGATTTTACATTTTTAGCACTAAAGACTTCCCCCTTTTTAATGTCTTTGCTTGCATAAAGGCTACGAGCAAATTCTCTGTTTTTTAAGGCTTTTTCATCAAGCTCTAAAGCACCGTTTCCAAGTGCTTTTTCAGCCTCACGCACCGCTTGCACCATAGCCTTAAACTCATCAAAGTCTAAACTAAAGGCACTGTCCTCACTTTTAACGCTTTTATCTAAAACAAAGTGCTTTTCTATGGCTCTTGCTCCAAGCGCCACGCTCATCACAGGAGCGATAAGCCCAAAACTATGATCGCTTAAACCAACTTCAACGCCAAAACACTCTTTTAACGAGTGAAGAGCTTTTAAATTTAAGCATTCAAGTGGGGCTGGATAAGCTGAGGTGCATTTTAAGAACATTAAATTAGCGTTATCTTCCTCTTTGAAAATATCCACAACCCTTTTAAGCTCTTCATTTGTTGCTATGCCTGTTGAAATGAGGGTCGGTTTGTTTTCCTTTGCTACAAGCCTTACAAAATTTTCATCATTTACCTCAAAAGAGGCGATTTTCATCGCTGGAGGCTCAAATCGGCGTAAAAAAACCAAATCTTCTTCACAAAATGGACTTGAAAAGCAAATCAAACCCTCATTTTGAGCTGTTTCAAAGATTTGCGAGTGCCATTCATAAGGTGTTTTAGCACTTTCATAAAGCTCATAAAGCCTTCGTCCGTCCCAAAGTCCGCCCTTTATGACAAAGTCATCTTTGTTGCTATTTAAAGTAAGGCTGTCTGCGGTGTAGGTTTGAATTTTTATAGCATCAGCACCAGCTTTTTTGGCTGCTTTTATGGTCTTTAATGCAAGTTCCAAGCTGCCTGCGTGGTTTGCTGAAAGCTCAGCAATGATAAAAACTTTTTCTTTTGTGTCAAAATTTGCTATTTTCAATGATTTTCCTTGTTTCAACAAGGATATTATAGTCAAATTTTCTTACAAATACGACTTTTATTTAATAAAAATGAAGTATAATTCAAAAATGATGAGGAAAATAGAGAAAAAAATCGCCCAAAGCTTTAAGGCAAAAGAGGCTCTTTATACTGCAAATGGCACAAGTGCTTTGCATCTTTGTTTTTTACACTGTAAAAATTTAGGCAAATACAAGGTGGCTTTACCAAGCATTATTTGTCCGCAAGTTGCTTGTGCAGCACTTAAAGCAGGGCTTGAACTTGTTTTCTCTCAACCAAATTTAAAGGATTATAATATTGATTTTAAAGCACTTAAAAAGCTTTATAAAAAAGAAAAATTTGATATTTTGTGTTTGGCTCATCTTTATGGACATTTATGCGATGAGAGGCTTTTTGACTTTGCAAAAAAGCATAAAATTTTACTCATTGAAGATAGTGCGCAAAGCTATAAAATAAACCCTAAAAGCGATTTTTCTGTGCTGAGTTTTGGACATACAAAATTTTTAAGCAATGCTAATGCAGGAGGTGCTATTTTAAGCTCTTGTCATAAACTTGCCCCGCTTAAGCACTTAAATTCTAAACTTGCTTTAAAACCAAAAAATTTAAATGAGCTTTTTGAAAAATACAAAAAAGAATTTTATAGCCTAAATCCGCTTGATAAAAATTATTTTCAAAGACTTAAAAATTTGTTTTTGAAATACTGTTTTATCTTTAAAACCCAAAGAAAAAATAAAATTTTAGAAAAAAAACTTTTAAGTTTTCAAAAAAAATGTCGCTTAAGAAAAGAAAAAATGAAACTTTATCAAAGGCATTTAAAGCACGGTCTTATCAAAGAAGCAAGGCTTAACAAAGACAGCATTTCGTGGCGTTATACTTTTAGGCTGATAAAAGATAGAGAAAAATTTTTGTATAAATTAAGAGAAAAAAATGTCGATTGTTCAAGTTGGTATATGAATAATGAAAAAATTTTTGAGGCTCAAATTTCGCCCAAATCAGCATATTTAGAAAGACAATTAGTGAATTTATGGTGTGATGAAAGTATAAGCAAAAAGCAAATTTTAAAAAATATTAAGATGATTAAGGTTATAATTTCATCATTATAATGCGAGGATAAATATATGGACAAAAATAAAGAACTTTGGAACAAGGTTTATGCAAACGCCTATAACCGCCCAAGATATCCAAATGAACACTTAGTCGCCTTTGCGATGAAAAATTTCCCTCGTGGGGGGGGGATTTTGGACTTATGTTGCGGGAGCGGCAGACATTTGAAATTTTTAGCAGAAAACGGTTTTAAGGCTTATGGCTGTGATGTGAGTGAAGAGGGTGTTTTTCACGCCAAAGAAATGCTTAAAGAATATCATTTACAAGGTGAAGTTCTTGTGGCAAGTATGGAGAAAATTCCTTTTGAGAGTGATTTTTTTGACGGACTTTTCAGTATAGGTAGCCTTATGTATGGCACAAAAGAGCAAATACAGTCAAATGCTAAAGAAATTTATAGGGTTCTTAAAAAAGGTGCAAAAGCGTATTTAAATTTAAGAAGTGTTTTAGATTATAGGCACATTAATGGAAAAGTTATAAGTAAATATGAGGTGATTGTTGATGAAAAAGATAGCTCACGCCCAGCTTATGGTGAAAATGGAATGAGGGTGTATCATTTTGATGAGGAGGAAGTAAGACGAATTTATGCAGATTTTTCACATCTTACTTGCGATACTATAAGGCATAGCTTTGAAAATAACGCTTATGCGAATGACAATTTAATCGTGGTGCTTACAAAATAATGTTAGTCAGCGCACATCAACTCAATTATATACCTTATCCTGGTTATTATGCAAAGATTATGGCAAGTGATGCTTTTATGTTTATTGAAAGGGTGCAGTTTGAGAAAAAATCTTGGCAAAATCGCAACAAAATCATTACAAACAACGGCATTTTAACCTTAGGTGTGCCTGTTTTGACTAAGGATAAATTCACACAAAACATAGGCGAAGTTCGCATAAACAATGATGTGCCTTGGCAAAGAAAGCATTTTCAAAGCATTGTTTTAGCCTATAAAAAACAGCCATTTTTTAAACTTTATAGCGAATTTTTTGAAGACATTTACAAAAGGCAGTGGGAGTTTTTAAAAGATATTGACTATGCCATTATGTCTTTTTTTATCAAGGAACTTGAGATTAAAACGCCCATTTTTTACGACAAAGATTTTAATTTAGAGGGCAAAAAAAATGATTTACTCATCGACATTTGCAAGGCTTTAAAGGCTGATGCTTATCTTTCAAATGAGGGCAGTGCAAGTTATGTTGATATAGCTTATTTAAACCAAAACAACATAGAGCATTATTTTTGTCGTTACGCCATTTATCCGCCAAAAGGACTTTGCAATGTCAGTATGCTTGATATGCTCTTTAAAAAGGGCGCTAAAGAAAGCAAACAAACCCTTGAAAATTCTTTAGAATTTAGTCAAAAAAATCAACAGTTATGAGGTGAAAAATGCAAAATCAAAAAGAATGGCTCAATCTTCACGCCAACATTAAACATCAGCCTAAATATCCAAGTTCTGATGTAGTAAGCTTTGTATTTAAAAATTTCAAAAAAGGCTCAACAATACTCGACCTTGGTTGCGGAGCTGGACGACATTTGAAATTTTTAGCTGAAAATGGCTTTGAGTGTTATGGGGTCGATTACAGTGAAAACGGTGTCAAAGCAAGTGAACTTTTACTTTTAGAACACAAGTTAAAAGCAAATTTGCAAGTAGCAAGCGCACATAAGTTACCCTTTGAGAGTGATTTTTTTGACGGTATTCTTTGTTATGGAATTTTGCTTTATAACCCAAAAGAACTCATCGAAGAGGCTATAAAAGAAATGTATAGAGTGTTAAAAAAAGGCTCTAAGGTATATTTGCATTTAAGGGGGACTGAGGATTACCGTTTTGTTAATGGAGAAAAGCTCAATGAACACGAAGCCATAGTTAAAGAAACAAACCCTAATCGCCCAGCTTATGGCGAAAATGGAATGAAGATGTATTTTGTCGATGAAAAAGAGATAAAAAGAATGTTTGTTGATTTTAAAATCACCATAAATCACCATAAGCTTTATTTTGACAATTACGCTTATAATGATGATAACTTTTTTATTATTTTAGAAAAATGAAACTTTATTTTTATACAAATGGCGGTTTTGGCATAGGGCTTGGGCATATTATGCGCTCTTTATGCCTTGCTCAAAGGCTTAAAAATTTAGGCTTTAAACCTGCTTTTATCAGTCTTAATCAAAATGAATTTAAAGAGGGGCATAAGCTTATCAAGGAAGCTGGCTTTAAATTAGAGCTTATTGACGATTTAAAGGAGATTACAAAGGCAAATACACTCATTTGCGATGACTGTTTGCTTAATGCAAAGGATTTAACCCAACTCAAAGAGCATTTTAAAAAACTTGTTTTTGTTGATGATGAAAATGAACTAAACTTTTACAATGTCGATGCCCTAATAAACCCCAATCCTTACGGTAAAAAATTCCCTTACAAAAGCCCCAAAACAACAAAGTTTTTCTTTAATATTTCTTTTTTAAGAGATGAATTTTTAAAGGCAAGAAAGATAAAAATCAAAAAAAAGATAAACAACATCTTCCTTACCCTAGGAGGTAGCGATGATACAAATTTAACCCTTAAAATCATTAAAGAGCTAAAAAGCTTTTTAAAAAAAGAAAAGATAAATTTACACATAGCCGTTGGTAGAGCATTTAAATATAAAAAAAGTTTGTTAAAATTTAAAAACAAAAATGTAATTTTTTACAAAAAAGCAAAGATGGCTTTTTTGATGCAAAAAAGCGATATAGGCATTTGTGGTTGCGGACAAAGCGTGTATGAGTTTTGGAGTTTAGGTTTGCCACTTATATCACTTGTTTTAGCACCAAACCAGCAAAATTTAGCTGAATTTGCAGAGAAAAAGGATATGCTCGTTTATGCTAGGGATTACAAGGTCATTAAAAAAGAACTTTTGAAAATGACTTATCAAAAAAGGTTAAGTTTGCAAAAAAATATCAAAAAAAACTTTTCGTATCAAAAAGGTTTAAAGGAGTTTGTCAAATGGTTGAAAATTTAAGTGAAAAGGTGAAACCAACACAAAGGCTTGAAAAAAGTTATTATCCTACCGAATATCTCTTTCGTGTGCTTATCATTCAAAGACATATTCTTGCGCCTTTAGCAAAAACCCCCATTACGCCAAATCAAATCACCTACATTTCCATAGCTTTTGGACTTTTTTCTTATATAGCTGTTTATTATGAAGCCCTTGTTTTAGCTGGTTTTTTATATCTTTTTTGCAATTTCATAGACCATATAGACGGAATGTTCGCAAGATACATAAACTCAAGTTCAGAATTTGGCAAAAAGCTTGATATGTATGGTGATGCCTTTGCAACAAATTTTATTTTTATCATCTACGCTATATCTTATCCCCAGTCTTTGTTGCCTTGTTTTTTGGTTTTAGTAGCGATGAATACACACTCTCTTGTTTGTCCTCTTTACATTGTGAAAAATATCAAAAAAATCACCGCCAATGGAGGAGTTTTTAAAAGATTTGGGCTTAAAAAATGGTTTTTAGATAGGGGTTTTTTGCTTGGCATTGATGCGAGCTTTTTGGGCATTGTTGTTTCTTTGGGTTTAATATTTAATATCTTTGAGCTAGCTTGTTATATTTTGGCTTTTGCTTATAGCTTTGATATGTTGTATAGAATTAATGAGCTAAAAAGAAACCTCAAAAAAACTTAATCAAACAAGATATTGCTTTGCAGGTAATGCGAAATAAATTTGTGCTTAAATCAAAATATAAATACCGTTTTGCTTAATTTATTTGCTCAAGCTTTCGCATATTGTCTAAAATTTCACACACTTCGCCAAATGTTTTAATTTGCCACGAAGTTGGGAGATTTGAAAAATCATTCAAGCAACAACCTTATCATTTATGCACTTGCTTGCTCAAAATAAAGCTCTGATTCTTCTTCGCTTGTGTATGGAAAGTAATCGATATGATTGGGCGTAAGAAAGCGTTTTTCGCACGATTTTATTTCATCATCATTTGCTGTTATAATGCCTAAAAAATTTATCCCCATTTTTGTGTGATTGTCATTATCTAGGCTAAAATATATAAGTTCTTTTATATCCTGCTTGTTATCCACACTACCAAATCTACCAAAGTATTTTTTATTTGTGCGTTTGTTGATGACAAAAAAAGACTGTTCGTTAAATTCATCAAGGATAAGTTTGTTTTGAAATTTCTTTTCAAACACGATTTTCGTGGTTTCTTTTATCTCTTTATACCTGTCTTTTATATCTTTGGTGTGGAATTTATAGCCTATATAATCCTCATAAAGCATACTTGCTACCTCATCAATGCTTTGTTCGCAAATCATCGTATCCAACTCACTAAAACGCAAGTTGTTATCATACCAAGAATTTAGGTTTTTTTCTTTTTTTATTTGCTCTAAAAAAGCTGGTAAGGCTTTTTTGTTGATAGATGGAAAGGCAAAAAGATATTTGATATGTTGTTTGTATGTGTCGATATAAAGGCTTTTTGTATTGCCTTGTGCATCTTTAACAACAATGCCAACATTAAAAAATTCATCACTACGAGAATATGGAAAATATCTTATCACTCTATAAGTGTAAATTTTACGCACAAAGTATCCTTTTTGATGATTGTCTTTGAGTGATGATTTGAGTTAAATGCTGTTTGCTATCATCATCTAACAAAGGCGTGATATGGCAAACATAGTTTGTAATATCACTTATAGTTTCTAGTGGTAAGGTTTTTTGAATAAAAGCGGTATTGTGTCTTGTGTTTTCGTTAAAAATATAAGTGCCAAAACAGCATTTATCAAAGTAAATTTCGTTTGCGTTAAAAAGGCTTGTTTGGGAAATAAGATTGTCGAAAAGGGCTAGGGTATCAAAGGCTATACCAAAATCAATGAGCCATTTTTTGCCATTTAAATCCTCTAAAATGTTTGGGTTGTCAAAATCTCTGTCTGTATTCATCAATCTTGCATCGTAGTTAATCGTCTTTTTGATAAAGTCTTGGGCAAGATTATTTGTCGAAAAAACTTTGCCTGTATTTTCTATATAAGCTACGCCAAGATTTAAACCTTTTGAATTTTCAAGGTTTTGTAGGGCTTGTTTTTCTCTATCATCGCCGTTTTTAAATTTTTGAGCGAGTTTTAAAGTCTCGTCCGTAACTTCTAAAATGCAAACGCTTGGGATATAAGAAGCATCCAAAGCCCTTAAATAAAGGTAAGAAAATATTTCAGTAAATAGTTCTTTGGCTGAAATTTGGAGATTGTTATCATCATCTAGGCTAACGATTTTGGTTTTTAGTATATAGTCTTTATTGTCGTCTGCTATAATATGAATAGGACAACTCATACCATAGCCCATTACTCTAACAATGCGGACGATTGATTTTTTCTGTAACACAGCCTTACCTTAAAATTTACTTAAACAAGCTTATAAAGTATATCTACCTATTGTTAATAACGGCTTAAAGGCGAAAAAAATTTATACTTTTACCCTTAAAAATTTATCTTACCCCGCTTTTAGTCCGCTTAAAAGGGCTAAATTCAGCTCATCAAGCAAGGGCGCGAAGTGTTCTCCAAAAAGTGCTTTGGCGACAAAAATGCCGTTTGTATCCCCGCAAGCATCGTTAAAGCCTTGCAAGTCATCATTTGCTAGATAGGCGTTTGCAATGATATAGTCTTTTATCTGGCTTAAAAATTCAAGCTGAGCTGGGCTAAAATTCACGCCTCTTTGGATTTGGCGTCCCTTAAAAAGCTCGTAAGCGCGAATTTGCCACGCTAGCAAAGTCGCGCAACTCATCATCAAAGCCAAGCTCAAAACGCACGAGCTGGATAAGGTTTGTAAGCTTTATTTGTGTGCTTTTTAGGGGCTTTACGGGCTTTGTTTGTGCGCTGTTGCGTGCGGTCGTTAAGTATAAGCAATTTGCTGCTACTAGCCCCTAAAATTTAGTTTTTGTGTGGCTCTCTTTTATAATTTTAACTCATAAGGTCGTTCTCAGCTTAACCTATCATTAGGCACAAAGAAGAAGTCATCGCCGCCATAGCTGCGACACTCAAAAAGATAAGAGATGCACGAAAATGACGGATTTTGTGGATAGCTTAAAGGATATAAAAAAAGAGCTTTTGAAAGAACAAGGGGCGAATTTAGGCAAAAATGACGCTCAAAGCGTGAATTTAGGCGAAAATTTGGGTAAAAATTTAAACGCAACTTCGGCGCAAAATGCGAATTTAAGTGCGAATTCAGCCAAAGGCGCGAATTTAAGTGCAAATTCAAGTAAAAATTCAGCCAAAAAGGCTGAATTTGAAAGCCCGCAAGCCAAAGAAAGGCGTTTGCAAGCTGAAATCGCCGAGTTTATCAAAGGCGAAAACTAAAATTTAGCTCAAATTCAAAATAAAACACAAAAGCTTTTTTTCATAGCTTTCACGCGCCTTTAAAATGACAAGCTCAAAGCTTTTAAAAAGAGTTGTTTTGCTAACAAAACTACAAAATTTTCACTCACCCTACAAATTTGCCTTAAAAACACCCAAAATAAGGACAAATTTTTGTCCGCTTTTTGTTTTATAATTGCGTTAGAGTTTGGCGAACTTTCGCTTAATCATTCTACACAAGGAGCAAAAATGAACGCAAACAACACAAACACAGCACAAGCAAACAAGGCAAAGCCCAAAGGCGCACCAACTTTAAACGCAAAGCAAGGTGTAAATTCTAGCGCAGCTTTTCAAAAGAAAGTCATCAGCGCAGAGCAAAATTATTTGCAAAATAAGGCAAGATTTATTATGCTTAAATGCCTTGTAGAGCTTGATTATTTTAACCTATTCATCAGAAAAACAAGCTCTGATTATGACAGCATAGCTGAATTTTTAGGCTTTTCTAGCATTTGCGACAGCCTATCAAGCTACCACGATGACAAAAGAGCTTATAAAAGTAAAATTTTAAGCCTTTGTGCGGACAAATTTTGCGCCCTACAAACACTACAAAAGCAAGGTAAATTTGGCTCTCACAAGGTTTTGCATAGCAATTTATGCTTACTCAAAGAGACTTTGGGCTTAAATCATATCGAATTTGACTTGCTTGAACTCATCGCCATTGTCGAGGAAGTGCCTGCTTTAAGGGAATTTTTAAGCATTTTTGACAAGGTTGGACGCAGGAAAAATATCCTCATCATCAGCCAAATGCTTGACTGCCCTTACAAAGAAATAGCCACCGCACTCCATAAAGACAGCATTCTCAAAAAAATGTGTATCATCGAAACAAAGCTTTATATTGATTTATACGCTATGCTTAGCTTTGCAAATATCGATTTTATCGACATTTTGTTTAGCGAGTATGGCAGCAAAGAAACGCTTACTCGAAATTTCGCCACGCCTTGCGGACAAAGTGAGCTTTCAAAGAGCGATTATACCTATATAAAAGAGTTTGATTTGGTGCAAAACTACCTTAAAAAAGCACTAGCACAAAATAAAATCGGTGTAAATATCCTACTTTACGGCAAACCTGGCACAGGCAAAACCGAATTTGCCAAGCTCATCGCCCAAAGTGTCGGCGCGAAACTTCACAAAGTAAAAAGCAACGATGATGATGGCGAGGCTACGGACGGAGAGGAGAGGCTAAATTCATATCTGCTTGCCCAACACTTCCTTGAACCGAGCCAAAACATTTTGCTTTATGATGAAGTAGAGGACATTTTAAGCTCATCAAGGCACGAAAAAAGACTTCGCAACAAAGCCTTTTTGAACGAGAATTTAGAAAACAACAAAGTGGCGACTATTTGGATAACAAATGACATTTATAGCATAGACAACGCTATAATTCGCCGCTTTGACTTTGTCCTTGAAGCCAAAGTGCCTAAAAAAGAAACAAGAGAGCAAATTTTAGCTAAAATTTGCGGCGACAAGCTTGATGAAAAAGCCTTTGACTTTGCGAAAAATGCTAAAAATTTAGCCCCAGCCATCATCAAAAAGGCTTATGATATAAGCTGTATGGTAAATGGGGATTTTTCGGCAAATTTTATCACGCTCATTAAAAACACCTTAAAAGCGCAAGGAAGCAAGCATAAATTTGGCAAAAAGAAAAAGTCAAAAGCCAATAAAACCGAACTTCCTCAAAGCTACTCGGCTGAATTTATCAACACAAATGCCGATGTAGAAAGCATTGCTGATGGCATAAAAGCAAACGCAAACGCAAGAATTTGCCTTTATGGTTTAAGCGGCACGGGCAAAAGTGCTTACGCTCGCTACATAGCCAAAAAGCTAAACCGCCCTTGTCTCGTAAAATCGGCAAGTGATTTAAAATCCTGCTGGCTTGGCGAAAGCGAAAAGAACATAGCCAAAGCCTTTAAAGAGGCGAAAAACAAAGGCGCGGTGCTTGTTTTTGATGAGGTTGATAGCTTTTTGCAAGATAGAAACAACGCCACAAGAAGCTGGGAGATAAGCGAGGTCAATGAAATGCTCGTGCAAATGGAAAAATTTGAAGGCGTTTTCATCGCCACTACAAATTTAATGGACGGGCTTGATAAGGCTTGTTTGCGCCGTTTTGATTTAAAGCTTGAATTTAAGGCTCTCAATGAAAGCCAAAGAGTGAAACTTTTTGAAAAAGAATGCAAACTTTTGGGCATTGCTTGTCAAAAAAGCATTCAAACGCAGGTTGCAAGGCTTGATTATCTCGTGGCTGGGGATTTTGCGGCGGTAAAAAGACAAATCAAATTTAAGCCCTTGCAAAGCGCAAAGGATTTTTATGAAAGGCTTTGCGAGGAAGTGAAAGTTAAGGACTTAAAGGGCGAAAATGCAAAAGCTGGGTTTTTCGCCTAAAATTTGCAAAATTTACACGCGCCAAAGTGTGCCAACCCTTAAAAATTCGCGCAAAATGCCTTTTTCACAGGCTTTTCGCAAAGTCGATGAGTTCTTTTTTTGAGCGTTTCGTTAAGCCACGCAGGTTCTATGACGCGAATGTGCGGGATATACTCGTAGATTAGGGGTTTGATTTGCATTATATGCGAAATTTCGCACTCTAAAACCAACCCGCCATCCGCTTGCTCGTAAAGTGTCGCACCGATGAGATGACGGCGTTTGAAGTATTTAGACACTTCTTTGTCAATGAGAAGTCGCACCAAAAAAGGCTCATCAAGGTTAAACCACACGCTATGAGCGTTTTTAAGGCGTTTTTCTACCCTTTCATCAAGTGTAAATTTGCTTTGTAAAGCCTGCAAATGTTTCATTTGCTTGAAATAAAACTTCTTAAAAAGCTCATCTTTTTTGTCAAAGCCCAAAACATACCAAAAGCCCGAAAAATAAGCAAGTTTAAAGGGTTTGATTTGATACGCCTTGCCTTCATACTCAAAAGCAAGCTCCACTCGTTTTGTAATCGCCTTTTCGATGAAGTCAAAATTCAGCAAATCGTCATCATCTAGGCTTTCGCTTTGGGTGTTTATGTAAATGGGTTGTTCGATTTGCTGTGAAAGGCGGGTGAGTAAGGGTTTGGCTTTGAGATAAAAGCCCTTACCGCTAGCTCTTGCGAGCTTGCTTAAAATGCCAAGCACCACGCGTTCATCGTTTGCTAGCTCATCTTTGGCAAGGCTTTCGTCCAAATAAAGCAACCGCCCGCTTTTATACGCCCCAAGCCTTTGCAAAGCCTTAAAATCCCGCTGTATCGTTTTAGCACTTACTTCAAATTCTGCGGCTAAATCCTTTATGCTTATGCCATTTGCGCCTTTAAGTCGCTCGTAAAGGGCGTTTAGGCGAGCGGTTTTGGTTTGAGACATCGATTTGGAGTCTTTCCTACAATTAACACAAAAATTCAATTATTTAACTTTGTTATATCCCAAATCTCAAAAAATTTTTTTATGAGATTTTTTGTGCGAGTTTCTATCTCTGTCGCATTCCATTCTTTTTTATCTAAAATTTCTCTTGTAACCAACAAATCCGCACATTTTTTAATACAGTTCTTTTTGCTTTTTTCATTGCCTAATTTTTCTATCCATTTAGCATTTGAAATACTAGCATTAAGTGAGCCATTTAATAAAGTCATATTGCCGATTTGATAAATCAATGTTTCTGCGGTTTCCTTATCTTTACCAATTTCAGTCCAATTTTCCTCCCACTTTTGTGGCATTAAATGTTCTAATTCATATTTATAAGTAAGTTCTTTAATATCATTTGGATTATTATGTCGTCTAAATAGCTCTATCCAAAATAGCACTAATTTTGCGCGTTTATTATCTAATTTTTTAGCAGCAGATTTTAGAGAGATTTCTATTTGTGAATGATTTGGCAATGGAGTT
This sequence comes from uncultured Campylobacter sp., assembly GCA_934728065.1. Classification (GTDB taxonomy): domain Bacteria; phylum Campylobacterota; class Campylobacteria; order Campylobacterales; family Campylobacteraceae; genus Campylobacter_D. The sequence goes on along the minus strand of CAKVDW010000010.1, from coordinate 59,189 downwards.
GTCGCTCTTTCTTTTAGATGATTTTTGATTGAAATTATAGGGTTTTTATCATCTAATTTCAATGTCATTTTTGCAAAAAGCTTGTTGTAGTCCTTTGTTGTGGCACTTGAAACATAACAATTTATTATAAAAATTTCTAATACTTCATAGCATTCTTTTAGTGTTTTCTCATCTTTGCCATACAATGCTTTTAATTTGAGCAGTAAGGGCATTATAGTATTGACATCTGCAACTTTTAAAATGTGAAATAACCGCAATTCATAATCATCAAAAGCAAAATTAGTTGCTTTGTTTTTATCGCTACTAAATACTATTTTAGGGAAGTTAAAGTATATATTTGCATATTGTTTTAATTCCTTTAAGAAAATTTTCATTGTCTCTTCACTTAGATTTTTAATTTCATCTTTATATGATGCGCTTAATTTTTCTAATGATTTCTCTGCATCAAAAAATCCTTTAATGATAGCAAAGGCATGCAAGAAAATTTCACTTTGTGTTCTTTTTAGCCTACCTGTCGCAACTTCACTATCCCAAAAGTCTGTATTTTCATTCTCAAAAACGCTTTCCCAATAATCCTTATAAAGTGTTTCATAGTTGATTGTTAGCTTTATTACCTTATCAAACAAAGCATTTTTGATAATGTCCGTAGCGGTAAGCTTTACACCTGTGGAATTGATAGAATCAAAAATCTTTTGTTCATCCTCATCTTGCCCAAGATTTATAACAACCCAAAGCTGAGAATCTAAAATAAAGTCCATAAATTCCTTAAAATTATCCAAGTTTTTAATTGCAGAACAAAAATGTTTGTAACATTCCAAAATTTTATCATTTTTGTTTTCTATCGCAGAATTTGTAGCTTTTAAAACTTCGTTAAACGCATTTGCATTTATTTTTGAATGCTTTAATTTTGGTTTTTTATCCTTTATAGGTTTTCCAAATAAATACTCATTATAATCGGGCTTTTCATCATCTGGTAGATTGTCATAAAGAGATTTTATAAGTATTGAAAAAGTTGTAAGCCTTTGTTGTCCATCGATAAGACTTCTATGTGAACCCTCACCCGCTTGTGTTGGAAGTTGCTTTAAAATAATAGAGCCTAAAAAATGCTCTTTTTTGGTATTAAAACTATCTAACAAATCATCATAGAGTTGTTGCCATTCGTCTTGTCCCCAAACATACGCTCTTTGAAAAAATGGTATCTCAATCATACTTTCATTTTTCATAAATCCAAAATTACTTTCGTTTGCTTTCATTACTCAAACTCCTTATTCTAAATTTAGCACAAAATTCTACGCAAAATTTAACTGAAAGTCAAGTCCTTATATTCTCCTCAAAAAATTTCTCCAACTCAACCATTATTTCGCCTACATTATCTCTTTCCATCACTTCCTTTACACTCACACCGCCAAATTCAAACCGTTCTTCAAGTATGCTCGCATTAACATTACCATTATAAAGTTCGTCTAAAAAATAATCATAAAACATTGAAAGCAAAAATTCTTGCAACTTTAAATCTCTCAATTCGCTTTCTATCTCATCAAATTCAAATATATCTACGCCATATTTTTCGCGCAACTCATCGTTGAACTTGTTTTGCTCATCATATTTTTCGCACTCTTTCCACGCCCTTAAAAAGTCTTTTAAAGTCATTTTATCCCCTTTTTCATCTAAATTTTACTTCACAAAAAGGACAAAAAATTGTCCATAGTTTTTAATAAATTAAAATTTGATAGTAAAAAATATAGAAATTCAAGGACACGCCCAAGGCTAGTCCTTGAATTTGAACGAAAGATAAAAAATTAGCGTTTAGAAAATTGTGGGCTGCGGCGGGCTTTTCTTTTGCCGTATTTTTTGCGCTCCACGCTTCTGCTGTCGCGGGTGAGTAAGCCTTGTGGTTTGAGCATAGCCCTAAATGAGCTATCCATAGCCGCTAACGCCTTTGAAATGCCGTGTCTTAAAGCCTCAGCCTGTGCGTTGTAGCCTCCGCCAAGCGTTTGAGCGGTAATGTTCATTGATTTTTCTTGCTTTGTGGCTAAAAGCGGCTGAATCACTTTGAGCTTAATCGCCTCGTGTCCGCCCAGCCAAGTGTTTAAATCCATACCATTGACGATGATTTCGCCCTTGCCTGACTTGACCCAAACCTTTGCCACAGCGGTTTTTCGCTTGCCTGTGGCGTATGTAGTTGCTGATTTTGCCATATTATGCCTTTCTTGCGACTTGCGCAGTGTGCGGGTGTTCGCTGCCCGCGTAGATTTTGAGCTTTTTAAGCATTGCTCTGCCGAGCGTTGTTTTAGGTAGCATTCCTCTAACTGCTAGTTTGTAGAGTTTTACGGGATTTTTAGCGAGCAAATCGCCGAATTTCTCACTCTTTGTGCTGCCAAAATACCCAGAATGCCTGTGATAGAGCTTGTCCTCAGCCTTGTTTGAGCCTGTAAAAGAAACCTTTGAAGCGTTGATGATAACTACAAAGTCCCCACAATCCACATTTGGAGTGAAGTAAGGTTTGTTTTTGCCCCTTAAAATCGTAGCTACTTCGGTTAAAAGCCGCCCAAAGTTCTTGCCCTCAGCATCAAGCACGACCCATTCACGCTTGATTTGGCTTGCGTTGATTGCCTTTGTCATCGTTTTGTCCTTTGATTGAAAGTTCATTTCAAATTTTGAAAGCCTAATTGTAGCTAAATAAACTTAAAATAAGCTGAATTTAAGTATAAATTTATAGCCACCATTTTGGCATAAGTTCGCCAAGCGTAATAATTTCGTTTTTCTCAAAGTCAAGCATTATTTCGACATTATGGTAATTTGTCTGCATACATTGTGCCATAAATTCACGGCAAGCCCCGCAAGGCGGCAAGGCTTTGCCATTTAAATCTATGGCTATGACACGCTTAAACGCATTTTCTCCTTCTGTTATCATAGCAAAAAGTGCGTTTCTCTCGGCACAAATGCCAAGCGTGCAAGCACTATCCACGCAAATACCCGTATAAATTTGTCCAGATACAGACTCCACAGCTGCTGCAACGCTTCCTACTTGTATGGTTGTTGAAATTTCACGGGGTTTTAGTGCCATTTTAGCCCGTTCATACATTGTAAGCCAAATTTGTTCCATTTATACTTCCTTAATGTTCGTTGTTTCGCTTAAACAATACACCACAAAAGCGCGTGTTTTTAGCCCTAAAATCTGCTCCACCGCCCTTTTGTAAAGGCTCACCTGCGCTTCGTTGCCTGCTCTGTCGCTGCTGCCCGTTTTATAATCAACAACAATCGCTTCATTTTCATCAACACAAAGCAAATCAAGCTGTTTAAGCTCGCCCTCAAAGCTTAAATTTCGCTCTTTGTAAAGTGTCTTGCCCTTTAAAAGCTCTAAAAATTCGCTATTTTCTAGTAAATTTTGCGCCCTTTTAAAAAGCTCATCAAATTCTTGTTCGCTCAAAAAGTGCCTAAATTCGCTCTTCGCGCGTTTGCAAAGTGCGCTAAAATTCGCTCCGTCAAAGTTTAAATGCTGCATAAAATAGTGAAAAGCGTTGCCAAAGTGGATTTCCTTGCTCTTTGGCGCAAGGGCTGGCTTTTCTTGTCGTGGCACTTTTTCAAAGGGCGCAAGCTCATCTTTTGCGTCCTTTTCATCGCTTTTTAGCGCGATGATTTCATTTTCAAGCGCACCAAATTCAGCGCACTCAATGCCGTCAAACAAAGTAGTTTTGGGGTTTTGCCTTTTGATGATGATGAGAGAGTTTTTTGCCCGCGTCATCGCCACATAAAGCTTGTTTATGGCATCATCTTTTTCATAAGCTGTTTTTTTCGCTAAAAATTCGGTGTAGGCTTTGTCCTTGCCAAATTCGCGGATTTTGTCCTTTATGCGTAGCTCCCACGCGCTTTTGTCCGTGTCAAATTCGAGCATTAGGGCGTTTGTTTCGCTTTGTGGGCGCGAAAGCGTGTCAAGCAAGATGACATTGTCAAATTCAAGCCCCTTTGATTTATGCACGGTCATCACGCTAATGCCTAAATTTTCTTCATTCACAAGCTTTTGATTTAAGGGCGCAAAAAGCAAGTCTAAAAAATTTTCCTTTGTCGCGGCAAATTCGATGAGCTGCAAAAGTGCGCTGTCGTTTAAGTTGAGCTGCAATTTGCGCGCCAAAAAATGCACTATGTGAGCAGGGTTGTCGGCTAGTTTAATGTGAATTCTTGGAATTTCCTTGCCAAGTAGGCTTTTGATAAGCTCGTTGTAGTATTCATCGCCGAAAATGCAGTATTTAGCATAACTTAAAAGCAAACAAACGCTTGCTTTTTTCTCCAAAACTATGTTGCTTTGCGTGTAGGCGTTAAATTTCTTTTCTTTAAGCCTTGCTACAAGGTTATCTGCTTCGTCATTTTTCCAGCAAAGCACGCAAATATCGTTTTCATTTACTTTATGTGCCTTTAAAAAGTCTAGCTGTTCGCAAAGAGTTTTAAAATTTGCTTCAAAAATCTCGTCTTTTTTAGCGTTTTCGCTTTCATTTGAGTGTGTAATCCTTACAAAACCGCCACTTTTGCCCACAACGCTTTGCTGAATTTCATAGTTTGAGTAGAATTTAGCAAAGGTTTGGTTGATGAAATTCACCAAAACTTCTTTGCTGCGGTAGTTTGTCTTTAAACTTTCTCTTTGAATTTGCCTAAAATCCTTTTGCAGCAAGTCAAAAAGCTCTTTTTTGCCCTGACGAAAGCGGTAAATGCTTTGTTTTTTGTCTCCCACATAAAAAAAGCTCTTAAAGTCGCGCGTGCCTTTGCCTGAAAGGATTTCGGCGATTAAGGGCTTTAAAATTTCGTATTGCAAAACGCTTGTATCTTGGAATTCATCGATGAGAAGGTGCGCTATGTAGCCATCAAGGCGAAAATAAATCATCTCTTTAAGCTCATTTTGCGTTAAAAGCTCGCTCGTTTTTTTAGCTATGTCGCCAAAGCTGAGCGTGTTTTGCTCTTTGATGATGAGTTCTTTTGCCTTTTTAAAATGGCTAAGATAGTTCATCAACATACCAAGTTTATAGGCTTCAAGCGCGTTTGCATAAGAATTTAGGCTTTTGAGTAACGCGGCTCTTTTTTGCAAAAACTCATCATCATTTTGCGCGCTTTGAAAATACTTTTTGCTCTCAAATTCAGCGATAATAGGCTTTTTGCAAAGCTCGTTTAAGCTGTCTTTGTTGATTGTATCAAAGCTAAAATTCTTTTGAAAATTTAAATTTTCGCTCATTTTTAAGGCGTAGTTTTTTAAATTTTGATAGCTTTCATTGACGCTTATAAGCTCTTTTGCAGGGTAAGGCGCGTTCAAATGGGCGTTTTGATAAGAATTTTCATACAAAAACTCTAAATTTTCAAAGAAAGTTGCCTGTGTTTGCGTGCTGAGTATGTAGCGAGCAAGGTTTTCTAGCTCTTTTTCGTTTAAAAGGCTGATGAATTTAGCCTTTGCGCTTATTTTGTTTTCGCTTATGTCAAAGTCGCTCATAAGCCCTAAATTTAGCGAAAAAGAGCGCACGATATTTGCAAAAAAGCTATCAAAGGTTTTTATTTTAAGCTCACTTCGCAAAAAATCACTCTTTCTTTCATCGCGCAGGGCTAAAATTTCGCTTTCATTTTTGTCAAGCAAGGCGCAAAGTTCTTTCAGCTCGTTGCTTTTGCTCGCTTCGTGCAGGCTTAAAAAGGTGCTGATGATACGCGTTTTCATTTCGTTTGCGGCTTTGTTGGTAAAGGTGATAGCCAAAATTTCGCTGATTTTCGCCCCTTTAAGCACCAAAGCCACATACCGAACGCTCAAAGCAAAGGTTTTGCCGCTGCCCGCACTTGCTTCAAGGGCTAAAAAAGGCTTGAAATTCACAGCAAATCCTTTTCGTAGATGAGTTTGTAAGGGCAAAACTCGTTTTCTTTTGTGTTTTTCTCATCTTTTTCAAACTCTATCTTGCCAACTTGGGCTAAAAGCTCGGCAAAAAGGGCGTTTAGCTCGGCTAAATTTTTGGTTTTTTCCCCATAAGTTTTTTGGGCTGAATTTAAATCATAAAAAACAGCCTCGCATTCTTGCCCCAAAAGAGCTTGATAAAAGGCAAGTTGATAGGAATTTGCAGGAATTTTTCCTGTTTTATAATCTATAATATAAAGTTCATTCGCCCTTTCATCAACCCTATCAATAAAGCCTTTCAGTAAAATTTGCTTGTCATTTACCTTGTAAGGCACATTTTCAAAGCCTTTTTCGCAGAATTTCACCTTAAAGCCTTGCGAAAAATGCGCCTTTTCAAGCTCGGCAATTTCTTTAAAACGCAGTTTAAAAAGGGCTTTGTCAAGCCTTGAAAGTTTTGAGTTGTCAAGTAAAATTTTAAATTTTTCATACTCAAAGCCTGAATTTTCCTTGCTAAAATACTCTTGCAAAAGCTCGTGCAAGCTCAAACCAAGCTCTTTTGCCTCATTTTCCTCAAAAAGCTCTCTTGCAGGCTTTATCTGCTTGATATACTCGTAAAAATATGTCCTTTTGTTTTTGATGAATTTATCCAAACGGCTAAAAGAAAGGGGCTTTGCGAAAAGATTATAGTCCAAAATAGGCGCGCTTAAAGGCTTTAAATCAATCTCATTTGGCGTATAATCAAGCCGCAATGCCCTTTGATACGCCTTTTGACTAAACTCCACATCTTCTTCATAAAAAAGCCCAAGTTCTTGCAAAAAGCGAGTTTTTGAGCTTTGCTCATTTTCCACAAAACTTATCGCCACTTCTTTGGCACCTTTAATCAAGCGTTCATAATAAAATCTTTGTAAATTTTCGCTCATTTCATAAGAAAAAAGCCCAGCCTTTGCGCGCACTTCGTTGTTTAAAAAAAGCTCATTGACGCTTCTTTTGGGGATAAACTCATCGTTAAAATCCACAACAATAACACCCTCATAGCGTAAAGCCCTGCTTTCTAAAAGCCCCATCACACGCACCGCGCCCCCACTAACATCACTTTGAGTAATACCTTGCAAGCGGATAAAAAAGAGTTCTAAAAGCTCTTTAAGCGTGAGAGAATGGGCGTTTAAAAGGGCTTTGATAAACAAAAGCTCATCGCTTACTTGATTAAAAAGCTCCACGCTTTCATTTTCAAGCAAGGGGTTTATGAAAAGCGCAAAGCTGTCAAAATCTATCTTTTGATGAAAAGCCTTGAAAAAGGTGCTGAAATTTGAGATTTCAAGGCATTTGAGCGTGGCGTTTTGTAAGTCTAAATGCTCGCTTTTTTGCAAATAATCAACCCCTTCATAAAAGCTGAAATTTTCTTGCTTTGCCGCTTCATACAAGGCTTTTAGCTTGTGGTAAAAAAGGGTCTCATTTATGGGCGTGCCGCTTGCAAAATTAAGCATTTTGTTTTCATCATAAATTTTAAGCAAGGTGCAAAAGCCCTCATCAGGCGTTATTATGGCTATATCTTTGGGGTTTAGCCCAGCCCTTATAAAGCGCGAAATGCTCTCAAAAACAAAGGCTGCTTGCAGGCTTCTTTGCTCGAATTTCTTTACCCTTATCTTTTGCGGGGCAAAATCAAGCTTTTTTTCGCTCAAAATGGAGTGTTTGTTTAAATTTAGTTCGTAAAAATGCCCATTTTTTAGGGGCAAGTCCTTGCAAAAGGATTTAAGATGAGTAAGGTTAAATTTGCTTGTGTAAAAACTTAAATTCACACGCAAAAATTCACAACACCTTTGCAAAACGCCCATTTCAAAGGCGTTTAAAAAGCCTTGCAAATCAAAAACAAGCTCATCAAAGGCACTTAAAAATTCAACATTTAGCTCATAATCCTTGCAAAGTGCTATATTGTCGCACAAATTCGCCTCTTTTAAAGCCAAAAGATAGTTTTTTAAAAGCTCATCTAAAATCTGCAAATGCTCATCATACTGCGCGTAGTAATCATTTGCCCTTAAATCCTCCACGCTTTTGTTCGCTAGGGCGAGTTCTTTGAAAAAAGAAAAAAGGTATTCGTTGTTTTTCAAAAAGGCAAAGAATTCTTGCGGGATAAAGAGTTTGTGGGTGTTTTTGGTGCGCTCGCAAGCCCTTTTCATCAGCATCAAACGCTCATATTCGCTAGCTTTTAGCCTGTGGCTGTAAATGATAATGTCAAAAAATTCAGCCACGCTTATGGCTTTGTCAAGTAAGGCGTTTTGGGTAAGCTTTTTTTCATAAAACTCGCGCACCGCCCTAGTCGTGGCGAAAACAAAGAGTTTCAAGGCTCGCTCACAAGCAGGTTAAATTCATAAAAGCCTATGCTGTTTTCATTTTTTTGCGCGTTAAGTTTTACTTGCCAACGCCCCTTTTCAAGCTTAGGCAAGGCGGCTTTAAAAGCATAGCGGTTGAGACTTTTTTTAAGTTTCGTGCTACTTTGTCCGCGCTCGTTGACGACATAAGGTTCGTTGTTTAGCACAAGTTCGCTTGCTTGTAGCCAGCTATCTTGGGCATTTGTGTGCGGTCGGGTAAGTAATATGGTGGGTTTTATGCCATTTGCCCTTAAATCCTCCAAAAGTTCTTGGACGAAAAATTCAAGCTCTTTTGTGCCAGCTTTGATTTCATAAAATTCGCGTTTTCGCTTGTCAATTTGGGGCTTTAAATTCAAGCTTACTTGGTAGTTGTTTTTGAAATTTTCATCTTTGAGTTTGATTTCGTTGAAATTATAATCCACTTCTTGATACTTACTCAAAAAGCTATCGTCCTCATACACAGGGTAGTTGCTCGCATAGATTATCGTGGCGATACAAGCACCAACTATGGCAAAAAGTGAGAGCAAAATGCCGTAGGGCCAGAATGTTTTTTTATTCGTTTTCATATCTTCTTTTCTTTACCTTTCTTTGCACATAGTAAAGTGCAGCTATACATAAAAAGCCATAAATGCCTATGCGTAAGACATTTAAAGTGTCTCTGTTGGCATTACCTATGGAATTTTCGAGTTTTATATTAAAATATCTTGCTATTCTTTCTGTTATATCAGCATAACCATTTAAAATCGCAGCATTGTAAATATCTTTCCCTTTGTTTGAGGCAAGTATAGGCAAAATCGTCCCCTCGCCAGAATATGGGCTTAATACCTGTTCTTTGTCAAAAAAAAGTCCTACTTCTTTGCTGGTGATAATATCGACCTTATGTGAGCTTTTAGAAAGCACAAGTAAGGCAAAAGGGGCTTTTAACTCATTTTTCTTGTCTTTGATTGTGTCAAAATCACTCATATCGCCCACAGCCACCGCAACAAAAACGCCTATTTTATTATAAAGTTCTGTTCCTATGGTGTTGATTTGCTCGACAACCTTGTCATTTAAAACGCCCTCATTAAAAAGCACAAAATTTTGAGCGTTTAATGGGGTAAAAAAGATGAAGGCGGCTAAAAAACCGCCTTTGATGAAGTTTATCATCCTATTGTTAGATGATTTGGGGTTAAAACCGACCAAGCTGTAATCACAGCTGAAACAACCAAACCGATGATGATGAGATATTCTACAAGCTTACTCATTGCGCATCCTTTATTTTGATGTGTTGGTCTCTTGTTGAGCCAAATTCTTGCACAGCACTAGCATTTTCTAGTGTGTAAGGCTTTTGCATAACGCTTTGTTGTGCGCTTATGCCCCAGCAAGTAAGCCCCGCAAGGATAGAAAGCAAAAGCACAGTCGCTATAAGCATACCTGTTACACCATTTAGGGCGAAAACGCCTCTGTTAGTATTTTCTTCCATTATTGCCCCCTTGTAAGAGAAATGATATACTCACCAACAGCCTCTCTTTGAGTGTCATTGAGTAGGTTTTCGTCAAATTTAGGCATAGAGCCGATGAAGCCGTCTTTGCCCCGACTTAATACCTCTTTGACAAATTCAGGTGAGCCATATTTGGTCAAATCAGGCGCCATTTGTTCGCCATTAACCATACCTGTGCCATCTTCACCGTGGCAAGTTGTGCAAGTGGCAAATAGTTCTTTACCCTTAGCAACCAAATGCTCATTGCTTGTTTTTTTAATGGCTGAAAGCTCTTTAGCCACATAAGCAGCTATGGCAACTGTATCAGCCTTGCTTATGCCTAAATCTTCAGCTTTTTGCATTTCAGGCATAAGGTAGTTCATACCCTTTGACCCTTTTTCGATGACATCAGCAATAGCCTCTTCGCTACCCCAAATATTTAAATTTTGAGCCTTGCCGTTAATGCCATCTCCTGTTATGCCGTGGCAAGATGAGCATTGAACTAAAAATATATTTTCTCCCATTGCAACCTTATTTTCTTGCGAAAGATTAGCAAATTTTTGCTGGAATTTGATATTGTGTTGAGCCACTTCTTTGTTATATTCACCAATTTGTGAATATGAATTTAAAGGATACCCCCACAAGAAATACCAAATCATCCAAACTATGGCAAGAAAAAATACAACAGCCCAACCAAAAGGCACAGGATTTTTATACTCGCCTATACCGTCCCAGTTATGTTCTGCAAGTTCGGCAGAACCTTTTTCTTCTTTCATTTGTGCAAACATTCTACCTACAACCACTAAGGTTACAGCTATGATGACACAAGCGCCAATCAAAGATAACAAATTTACATTATCTTGTAAATTTAGCCATTCCATCAACTACTCCTTTTTTCTAAAACTTTATCGTTGATTTCATCATCAAGGGCGAGGTTGGCATACTTTTCATAATCTCGTCTGCCCTTTTTCTCGCTCCTGTAAAGATGAAACCAATACGCATACAAAACCACCACCAAAAAAGCCATAAGAAAGAAAAAGCCATAGCCTTGAAAGACTTCCCATTGCTCTTTTGTGATAGAACCTAAAAATTCAAGCATAGCCTACGCCTTATTTCAAGCTGTTTAAGTATGCTATTAAGGCTACGATTTCTCTGATTTCACCTTTTTCAAAGGCGGCTTTTATTTCAGGGTCTTTCATAGCATTGACTATAAGCTCAGCTTCAGCTTTTACATCAGCTTGAGCTTCTTCCCAAGAACCAAGTTTTGTTTGTCCTTCTACATCATAAGGCACATTAAAGACTTTTTTCACGGTTAAAGCCTCAGCATAAGCTGTTTCCACATCAGCCTTTTTCTTAAACATATGTTTATATGCTGGCATTATCGAAGTTGGAACAACTGATTTTGGGTCTAACATATGGTTTTCGTGCCAGTCTGTTGTTCTGTAATTACCCACACGAGCTAAATCAGGTCCTGTCCTCTTTGAACCCCAAAGAAACGGTCTATCATAAGCAAATTCACCGCTTTTTGAGTAAGCACCGTATCTATCAGTCTCGCTTTTAAACGGACGGATAAGCTGAGAATGGCAAGCGTTACAACTTTCGTTGATATACACTTGTCTGCCAGCGAGTTGTAACACAGTGTAAGGTTTTTTGCCCTCAATAGGTCTTGCATTATTAGCAAAGCTTGGCAACACCTCAACAACTCCAGCATAAGCGATGATAACAAAAACAGCTACGGCAAAAAAGAATGGATTTTTTTCTAACCAAGCAAACATTTTTTCCTCCTTTATGCTGCCATAGGTGAAGCACTTGTTGGTTCTTTTTCAAGCACTCTTCCTGAAGCAATTGTTTTGTAAATATTATAAGTGAAGATGAAAAATCCTACCAAATATAATAAACCACCAATGGCTCTTATCCAATAGTAAGGGATAATCGCATCTACTGTATCAATGAAAGTATAAAGTAAGTTACCATATTCATCAGTAGCACGCCACATCATACCTTGCGTAATACCTGCTATCCACATAGACGCAAAATAAAGCACTATGCCCGTAGTTTGCACCCAAAATTGCGCTTCCATAAGGCTTTTGCTGTAAAGCTCTTTTTTAAACATTCGCGGAGTCATATGATATAAAGCCGCCATAGTCATAAAGCCAACCCAACCAAGTGTGCCATCGTGCACATGCCCTGGTATCCAGTCTGTAAAGTGCGCTAGGGCATTTACTGATTTGATAGAAAGGATAGGACCTTCAAGGGTTGAGAACATATAAAATGTCGAAGCTAAAATCATAAATTTGATAAGCGGACTTTCACGGAGTTGATTCCACTCGCCTTTCATCGTCAGCAAGATATTTATGGCTGAACCCCAGCTTGGCAAGATAAGCACCACTGAGAAAATCGAACCCATAGTTTGCATCCAATCAGGCACGGTTGAGTAAATGAGATGGTGTCCGCCAGCCCACAAATACACAAACATCAAGCCCCAGAACGCAAAAAGCGAAAGCTTGTAGCTAAAAATAGGCTGCCCGCTTTCTTTTGGCAAGAAATAATAAATTTGCGCGATGATACCCACCGTAAAGACGAACGCCACAGCGTTGTGTCCATACCACCATTGCACCAAAGCATCATTTGTGCCTGCATACATAGAAACTGAATGCCACCAATTACCAAAACCACCGCTTGCAAACCAAGTTGGCACAGACATATTGTTGAAAAGATAGAGCATTGCAATACCTAAAAATGTCGCTATATAATACCATACAGAGATATACAGCGTTTTTTCACGGCGAATGCCTATAAGACCAAAAATACTGACACCCCAAAGCACCCAAACAAGCACCACAAGAATGTCAAGTGGCCATTCTAGTTCAGCGTATTCTTTAGAGGTCGAAACGCCCATAAAAAGCGTGATGACGGCAACTACCATCAGCAACATATACAACCAAAAGTGTAGTTTGCCGATGAACATTAAGAAACAGGACTCAGCCATACTGACTTTGAGGACTCTTTGACCGATATAATACCAGGTCGCCCAAATCCCTGAAAGCATAAAGCCAAAAATTACCCCTGAAGTATGAAGCGGTCTGAGCCTTGAAAAGGTCGCATACTCGCCCGCAAGGTAATTAAGGTCTGGATATGCCATCTGAAAGGCTATAAGTGTGCCTATAGCCATACCAACTATCCCAAACAATACAGTTGCAAACATAAAGTATTTTGACACTGTATAGTCGTAACTCAAAGCATTACTTGGGTGCATTGACTCTCCTTAAATGTGAATTAAAACTATATTATAAAAAAAATTTCCTGCATTTTTGCTTAAATTTACTTAAAATGTAATTTTTTATTTAGGATTTATTCAAAGAGATTTTGTAGCCAAATTTAATTTTTTTAAAAATTTTCTTTGGATTGCGGTAGTATGTCCTTGCAAGAAAATACAAACGCCAAAGATTAAGGTTTTTATAACCCCCCCCCCCCCAATAATAGTGAGCATATTTATAGCTTTTTGGCTGTAAGCATTTTTCTTTCTTAAATGATAAAGAATGTAAGTGCTGACATATCTTTTTACGCTTTCTTTAAAATATGCTTTTTCATCTTTATCCACCTTATAAAACTCCCAAATTTTTGACGCTATAATAACAAGACAGTAACTCTTAAAATAAGCTCTCAAAGCCTTATAGTCCTTAAAATCAGCCCTTAAAGGTTCTAAAAAACTTGGCATTTTGCTAGGAAAGGCGGTGTTTTTTTGCGCTGTGATGATAGAATTTGCCCTTTGTCTGTAAATATATAAAGGTTCGTTCGTGTAGCTTATTTTGCCTGCTAAACAAAAAAGTAAGGTCCCAAAGTCGTGGTCTTCGTGGTAAATCCCCTCTGTAAAACGCAAGGCGTAGCGATTTAAAATGTTTGCTTTAAAAAGCCCTTGCCACGCAAAGTAAAAGCTATAAAGCCTGTTTTCTTTTAAGAGTTTTAAGCCGCTTTCATAGGTGTTTTGATGCAAATTTTGCAAAAACTCACCTTGCTTAAAACTTTTGTTTTCTTCGTAAAAATGCTTGATATTATGCACCACTATATCCAAATCCTTTTCAAGCAAGGCTTGCACACATTTAGCAACGCAGTCTTGCGTGATATAATCATCACTATCGACAAAATGAATGAGCGCATTTTGTGGCAACTCTTGTGTGATGAAATTATTTATGCGCTCTAAATCGCTTTTGATGAAATTTGGCTTTATTTGAGTAAAATGCGCCCTTAATTCTTGTGTGTCAATGCTTTTGTAAGATTTTTCAAAGCTGTGTGTTTGGGAAAGGCTTTGAATGTTAATGTTGTTTTGAAAGGCTTTTTCTTTGTCGTTTTGAGATACCTTTATCTTGTCATTTTGAGCGTAGCGAAAAATCTCTTTGCTGTCATTTGTCATATTGAGCGAATGCGAAATATCCACACAAATTTCATTTCGATACTCTGTGTTCAGTAATCCGTTATCTGTATTCTGTATGGATACTTCGCTTTCTTGCGAAAGCTCAATATGACAAAGCTGGTTTTTGTCATATCGAACCACTTTTTCTTTGTCATTTTGAGCCGCAGGCGAAAAATCTCCATCATCAAAAAAAGTTCTCAACGCACTGCCCTTGATGAATTCAAGTCCAAAGTTGCGCGCACTTGAAAGTCCGCCATTTGGCTTGCTTATCACAAAAATCCTTTTATCATTTTCAGCAAAATTAAGAGCGATTTTAAGGCTTTCATCATCGCTGCCATCATCGATTAAGATAATGTCTAAATTCTCATAGCTTTGCGCCACTATGCTTTGCAAGCACTCTTTAAGATAGCTTGCGACATTGTAAATAGGCACGATGATAGAAACAAGCGGAGTTTGCTTTAAGCCTTGCTCTGAATTTTGCGCTAAATTTCGCAAGGAATTTTTTGCTTTATGCTGTGAGCTTTGCACGAGAATTTACCTTTTTGTCTAAATTTTAAAGGCATTATAACAAAAATTATTAAAATTTTACTTTATAACAAATTTCAGTTATAATGCCACGCAAGAAACCCAAAGGACAAAATTTTGAATTTCATCTACACCCTGTGCTTGCTTTTTAGCAAACTTATCCCTTTTCGTGCGCTGAGGCGTAGGGTAAGGGGCGCGCTTTTGTGGCGCAAAGAGCAGTCCAAAGTGGCGCATTATCTTAACCAAAACTATGTTTTACCCTTTTTAAACGGCGAGTTAAAGCACTATGAGTTTGCGCCTTTAAAAGAGTTTGAAAACGACAAAATCATCTGGCAGTTTTGGTTTCAAGGCGCGCAAAGCGCCCCAGCACTCGTGCAAAAATGTTTTGACTCAGTAAAAAGGCAAATGGGCGGTGAGTATCAAATTATCATTTTAGACGAACACAACCTAAACGACTACATAAATTTTCCTCCCTTTGTCTTGCAAAAGCTAAAAGAAGGCACACTCAGTAAGACATTTTTCTCTGACTTGTTGCGTGTGTGTTTGCTTGCTACTTACGGCGGTGTGTGGCTTGATGCGACTATTTATCTAAGCGGTAAAATCAGCGAAAACCTGCTCTGTCAAGACTTTTTTGCCTTTCAACGCTCAGCGACTCCGCCGCTTGATGAAAAGGTGTGGAAAAATTTTAATTACGGCTATTTTGTTTGGGATGAGAGGTTTAAAATTCGGCTTTTAAACTCATTTTTAATCGCAAAGGCTAAACATCCGCTAATGCTTGCCTTGCAAGACATACTTTTTGCTTTTTGGCAAAACGAGCAAAAGGCAAGGCATTATTTTATGTTTCAAATCATCTTTGATTTACTCATCTCAAATGAAAAATTCGCGCCCCTTAACTGCGCCCTTACAAACGACACAGACGCGCACTTGCTGCAACTTCACGCCAAAGAGTGCTTTGACGCGGCGCTTTGGAGTGAAATTTGCCAAAAAACTACCATTCACAAACTCACTTACTTTAAAACCCTACCGCAAAATTCAATGGCAATGCGAATTTTAGGACTTGAAAATGAAATTTTACAAGGAAAAGACAATGCAACAAAATGAAAACACCGCTTTGAGTGGCGAGCTTACCATAGTCAGCGCCTTTTACGACATCGGCAGAGGCGGCATATTGGGTGCGGAAAGGGATTGTGAGAAGTATTTTGAGTATTTTTCCTTTTGGGCTGGGCTTCAAAACGAGCTTGTCGTCTTTACAAGTAGCGAATTTGCGGAGAAAATCCGCTTGGTTAGAGCAAATTTAGGGCTTGAAAGCAAAACCAAAGTTATAGTAAAAGAGTTAGAGAGCTTTGATGAAGAGGCTTTGGGCAAAATACGCGAAATTTTGGCAAATTTTGACCAAAGCAAGGGGCGAAAACACCCGCAAAACATCGAGTGCGTGAGTGCGGAGTATGATTATGTGGTGTATTGCAAGCCCTTTTTTGTCTGCGAGGCTATAAATTTAGGACTTACGAGCGAGAAAGTGCTGTGGCTTGACTTTGGTTTTAACCACGGAGGCAGTTTTTTTACCAACAAAAACGAATTTAACTTCACCTTGAAAGCGCAGGACTATGCGGGTTTTGATGAAAGTCGAATAAATCTTTTTGCTTTAAAAGATAAGGAAGAGGCGCATTTGGCGGAGATTTATTACTCAATGGAGGTTTTTTTAATCGCTGGCATTATTTACGGCGCGCACGAGGCTTGGGGGAAATTTAGGCAAAATTTAAGCGAAGCGTTACGAGTATTTCTATCTTTGCAAATCATCGATGATGAACAAGTTTTGTTTGTATGGTGTGTGAGGAACTATCCACAAAATTATCATATAGTAAAAACGCCTGATTGGTTTGAGAGTTTAAGCTTTTTCATCCCGCCACAAATTCGGCAAAATCTTTCGTGCAAACCGCCAAAAGCTCACAAAAAACACAAAAAATACAAGAAACAAATGAAAGAGCATTTCAAAGAAAAGCAGTATTTAAAGGCTTTTTTCTCTGCTTCGCGTTATATTTTTTGTAAAATCAAAGGCAAATAATGCTTAGTTTGTTTGCAAAGGCTAGTCAATGCTAGCTTTTGCAAATTTATATGTTGATTTTATACCCAAGTCCGGGGACATTTTTGATAAGCTCATCGCCTACCTTGTCGCGCACGCGCTTGATAAAAGTGCGTATAGCCGTGTCCGTTACGCTCTCGCTCGTCCAAATGTGGCGTTTTATGTCCTCGTGCAGCACAAGCGCGCCTGATTGCTTGATGAGCAAGGACATAAAGGCAAGTTCTTTTTTGGTAAGCGTTATTTCTTTATCATCTTTGATGAGAACTCTTTTGACCTTGTTGAATTTATAATGCTCATTAATCTGTATGATTTGGTTTGAGTCTATTTTTTCATCTTTTATTAAATCAATAATACGCAAAAGTTCTTCTACATCAACAGGCTTGATGAGGTATTTGTCTATACCTATGTCAATGGCTCGCAAAAGCCGCTCTTTTTCAGAGTAAGCCGAAAGCACGATGATGGGTGTGTCTTTTGACAGCTCTTTAATGCTTTTTGCCATATCAAGCCCATCAACAATGGGCATTAAAATGTCTGTGATGATAATGTTTGGCTTAAATTTTTTAAATTTTTTAAGCCCCTCATCGCCATTTTTAGCTGTGATAATCTTGTTGAAAAATGGACTTAAAGCCGTATTTAAACCTTCTCGTAGCTTGTCCTCATCTTCAACTATCATTAAAAATAAATTTTTCATTTTATTATTCCTTGTCTTGTTTAAGATAAATATTAAAGCAAGCGCCTTTTTTATCGTTGCTGACTCTGATTTGCCCTTGCATATTTTCTATGATTTGTTTGCTGAAAAACAAGTCAAGTCCAGCGCCTTGAACGGGATATTTAGTCGTAAAAAAGGGTTGAAACACCTTGTCTAAAAACAAAATTCCTCCCGCCTTATCTTTGACACTTATTTTAACATAGTTTTTTCCAAATTCGCTTAAGTTGATGAAAATATCTTTATTTTTTTCTTTCCCATAAGCTTCAACAGAATTCATAAACAGGTTGCAAAACACTCGTATTAAGTCGCTTTCATCGCCTAAAATTCTATAATCCCTTTTAGCCTTAATGTGAATTTGAACGCCTTGACTTTGAAAATCCTCAAAATTAATGTTTTGAGCTTCTTTTAAGGCTTCAATGAGGGAAAAAGATTTTTCAAATTGAGCTGATGAGAGCGTGAAATTATCAATGTGCGAGGACATTTGCTGAATGTTTGCTTTGCACTCATTATAAAGTTTTTCAAAAGTTTTTTTATCACTCACATTTTGCTTCATTTCAAACAACATAATGCCTAGTTCATTAAGAGGCTGTCTCCATTGATGAGAAAGGTTGCTTAAGGTTTGCTTGATGGATAAATTTAAACTTTCTTGGTGAATTTGTTTGAGATTTTCTTCATTGTTTTTGAAATTTGAAAGAATTTCTTGCTCTATGCTTGATTTTTCTTGGTATAAATTCTTTTGATAATACAGCATAATTTGCTCAAAATGCTCATTCATTTGACTGATTTTCTTTCTTGTAGAGATAAGTTCATCATTAAGAGAAAAAAGTTTGGTCAAATCATAAGAAAAACTCGCATAAGCGCAAATTTCATCTTTGTCATTAAAAATGGGTATAACCATACTGTCAAGGTAAAAGGTCTTGCCACTTTTGCTGATATTTTTAAAGATAATGTGATAAGGCTTTTTTTCCTCTATATTTGCCCAAAGTTTGTCAAATGAGCTTTTTTTCATATCTGGGTGCTTTAAAATGTTATGTTTTTTGCCTATGAGTTCTTTTTGGCTATAACCACTTATTTTGCAAAAATTATAATTTACCTCAGTGATAAAACCCTCTGTATCGGTTTTTGAAAAGATGCTCGTTTTTTCTATATTTTTAATATAGGCTAAAAAATTTGTTTTCATCGTGTCAGTCCTAGCCCCAAATACGCAAGATAAATTCCATAAAGCATTATAATCAAATACGAAATTTTTGTCCATAAATTTTGAAATTTACTCCCCAAATGGCGTTCTAAAAAACGCGCCACTTCGCTAAAAAAAAGCAAGGCAGGCAGGGTGCAAAGCCCAAAAAGTAGCATTATGAACGCACTTTGGTATAAATTTTCTTGACTCATCGCAAGGGCAAGGAAAAAATACACTAGCCCACAAGGCACAAAGCCATTGCAAAAGCCCAAAACAACGGCACTTTTGTAGCCTTTGAATTTCACTTTTTGCCACACTTTTTTAGCAAAGGCGTTGAAAAAAAAGGGATTTTCAAAAAAGGCTAAAAATTTGCCCTTGTAGTTGAGTGCTAGGGCTAAAAGCACCATAAAAACGCCCAAAGCAAAAAACAAAACGCCCTTGTTTAAAAAGGCTAAAACATTGCCAAACGCCCCAAAAATCACGCCCAAAAGTGTGTAAGCGATGATGCGAAAGCTGTGGTAAGTAAGGATTAGGGCAAAGGGGGCTGAATTTTGAGCTAAATTACGCGTGAAATTTGAGCGATTTTTTGCGTTTTGCGCTGAATTTAAGGGTGAAATTTGAGCGGTTTTTGCTGAATTTAGCTCGTTTTGGTTTGGATTTTGCTCGAAATTTTTTGGGGCTAAATTTAAGGGATTTATCTTTGTGGCTGAATTTAAACGCAAAAAGGCTAGGTTAAAGCCGCCGCACATTGCATAACAATGAGAAAAACTCGACAGCACCGCCACACTCATAGTCGCTAAAATGTCAAAATTCACAGCAGTTTCGCAAACTCAGCGAAGATATATTTACTCTCGTGCGGTCCGCTCGAACTTTCAGGGTGGTGCTGCACGGAGATGATAGGATAGTCCTTATACACAACGCCTTCGACATTGTCGCCAAAAAGGTTGCGGTGCGTGATGGTTGCTACTTCGCAAATGCTTTCAGGCACATTGTAGTTGTGATTTTGCGCGGTGATTTCAACCACCTTGCTTTGCTGGTGCAGCACGGGGTGATTTGCGCCGTGTTGTCCAAATTTCATCTTATAAGTTTCATACCCAAAGGCGTTACTTAAAAGCTGATGTCCCAAACAAATGCCAAGCATAGGAATTTTAGCCTTTATAAGCTTTTTAATCTCAGCGATTTCAGCCTTTAAAATCTTTGGCTCGCCCGGTCCGTTTGAAAGAAAAACGCCCTGAATTTCGCCCTTTTCAAAGAGCTTTATGAGCGTGTCAGCCTTAGTGTCATAAGGAAAAACTTCTACTTGCAAGCCAGCTTCAACCAGCTCGTTAAGGATATTTTTTTTCACGCCGTAATCCATAACCGCCACTTTTTTAGCTAAATTTTTAGGGCTTTTATAGCCTAAACTCGCCTTGTCCCAAGCACCTTGTGCGTGTTTGTAGGGCTTTTTCGCACTTACCTTGGCGACTAAATTTATCTCATCAATTTTAGGGCGTTTGGCAAGTTCGGCTTGAAGCTCGTCTTTATCGCAAATTTGCGTTGAAACTATGGCGCGAATGTTGCCACAATCACGCACCAGCTTTACCAAAGCCCGAGTATCTACGCCACAAATAGCGATTTTACCTTTGCTTTTAAGATACTCATCAAGGCTTTTTTCTGCTCTAAAATTTGAAAAACTTTCCTCAAAATGATGCACGAAAATCCCACTAGCAAAGACTTCTTCACACTCATCATCAGCCTTGTTTGTCCCTACAATGCCTATTTCTGGCATAGAAAAAACGATAAACTGCCCAGCATAACTTGGGTCTGATATGATTTCTTGGTAGCCTGTTAAAGAGGTGTTAAAAACTAGCTCCCCATCATAAGTGCCGCTTGCCCCATAAGCCTTTGCACTGAAAAAAACGCCATTTTCCAAATACACAAAGGCTTTCACAGCATACCTTTTTTTCTTAGCTCTTCTTGGTAAAGCTTATCAAAAATCAGCTCATATTCTTCCGAGCCGACTACAAGTTTTTTGCTGCGGTTTTCTTGCATTTTGTCTATCTTTTCAAAGATTAGGTCCTCGATTTTTTCATAGCTTTTAAGATAATCCTCAATCGCTGCAAAGATAAGGTTTTTCACGCGGTTTTCGCTTACATCAAAATTAATCAAATCATTTTCGACAAATTCTTTTAAGATGAGGTGTGCAAGCTGGTTGTGCCTGTCCTCACTATTAAAAATCACTTCAAATTCAGGCGCTAGCTTTTTTTTGACAAGCCAAAACATACTCTTTCTGTCGGCTTGATAAAAGTGCATTTCCTCTTCTTGCTCTTCTAAAATTTCTTTAACCTTTTCATCAAGTTTTTTTTCTTTAGATATGTCAAATTCTAGCACTTCTTTAGCTGTTTGGTTAAGTTTTTCGAGGGTATCTTTAACCTCCACAAAAGAAGAATTTGCTATGTCTAGGACTATTTTATTGCTGATATATGGGATATGTGGAGTTTTGATACGCATACTTTACCTTTCTTAAATGAATTATGAAATGATAGCTTAAAATATATAAGAAAGAGTTAAAATTAAGATGAAAAATGCAGAAAAAATATTTTTATGTTGAAAAGGTGGGAAATCCCACCTTTTTTCGCTATTTCAAAGTTTCGATATAGTTTTCGATAGCTTCAAAATCAGCTTCTGTTAAACCTTTAAGGTTAAGCTTCATTATCGCGCCTTGTTGGTAGTTGTTGCGAGTGCCAGCTGCATACTCTTTCATTGCTTGAAGTCGTTCAGCCTTAGGAATAGTCTTAAGAGCGCGAACTTTCTTAAGATAAACTACATCAGCCTTAGGTCCGTGGCAAACTGCACATTTTTTGTAAAGTGTAGCCCCATCAGCAGCAAAAGCTGAAACGCCTAAACAGGCAAGGATTGAAACTGCTAGAAGTTTTTTCATAACTTCTCCTTTTCATTGTGAATTTTTACACTTTGATTATACACTTTTAAACTTTAAAAAATATTAAAAATTCAAAACTTTGTTAAACAATTTTTTTTATAATGTTCTTTATGGAAAAAAAAGCCTTATTTTTGGATAGAGACGGCGTGATAAATGTCGATAAAAGCTATGTTTATAAAGTGCAAGACTTTGAATTTTGCGCTGGGATTTTTGAGCTTTGTGAATTTTTTTCACAAAAAGGCTTTAAAATCTTTGTGATTACAAATCAATCAGGCATCGAGCGGGGTTTTTACAGCGAAAAAGACTTTGAAAAATTAAGCGAATTTATGCTTGGTGAGTTCGCAAAAAAGGGCATCAGCATAAGCAAGGTTTATCACTGCCCGCATTTGCAAGGGTGCGAGTGTCGCAAACCAAAGCCCGGTATGATTTTAAAGGCACAGGCTGAATTTGACATAGATTTGGCAAATTCCATTTTAATAGGCGACAATTTTACCGATATGCAAGCTGGGCAAAACGCTGGCATAAAGGGACTTTGCCTTGTGAAAAAAGCTTGCGAGCAAACAAGTGAATTTAAGGACGAAAAATTTAAAAAAGGCGAAAAATTGAGCGAAAATTCAAACAAAATGAGCGAATTTTACACTGAATTTGAGAATTTAGACGAGATAAAAGATTTTTTTAAGGACAGGCTATGAGAGTGGTGATTACGGGTGGAGCGGGCTTTATCGGCTCGCGTTTGGCTTTATCTTTGCAAGATGAACACGAGGTTTTAGTTGTGGATAAAATGCGAAGTGAAGAGCGGTTTAGCAACGGCAATTTGCAAAGTTTTGGGCATTTTAAAAATTTGCTTGACTTTAAGGGCGAGCTATATGTGGGCGACATTTGCGACAGCACTACCCTTGACAAAGTGCGTAAATTTAAGCCCCAAGTCATCTTTCATCAAGCGGCGATTTCAGACACCACAGCACCAAACCAAAGCGCGGTTTTGCAAACAAATTTAAATTCTTTTTATGATTTCATCGCTTTGGCGGTTGAATTAAACGCAAAGCTCATCTACGCAAGCTCTGCTGCTGTTTATGGAGACGCACCAAGCCCGCAAAAAGTGGGCTTTGAAGCCCCTAAAAACCCTTACGCCTTTTCAAAGCTGATGATGGACAAGCTCGCACGCAAATTCTACGACAAAGCCCATATAGTAGGACTTCGCTATTTTAATGTCTATGGAGAGGGCGAGTTTTTCAAGGATAAAACCGCTTCAATGGTGTTGCAATTTGGCTTGCAAATGCTTAGCGGGCAACGCCCAAGACTTTTCGTGGGTAGTGATAAGATTTGTAGGGACTTTGTTTATGTTAAGGATATAGTAAATGCAAATTTAGCCGCACTTGAAGCAAAATGTGGCGTTTATAATGTCGGTTCTTTCGAGGCTAGAAGCTTTACTGACATAGTAGATATACTTCAAAAAGAGCTTAAAACGAAGTTTGAGTATGAATTTATCCCAAATCCCTTTGTTAAAGCCTATCAGTTTCACACGCAAGCGGGCAAAAACGATGAAAAATGCTTTTCTTACGCGCCAAAATTCAGCCTTGAAAGTGGCATAAAGTCCTATGTCCCTGAGATAAAGCGCATTTTTGAAAAGGAAGTGAATGCTTGATTTTTTAATTGGTAAAAAGCCCAAAATCCTAATCATAGGCGATTTGATGGTAGATAATTACATTTGGTGTGATTGCAAGCGCGTAAGTCCTGAGGCTCCCGTGCTTGTGATGAACGCTAAACGCAACGACAAAAGGCTTGGCGGTGCGGCAAATGTGTATGCGAATTTGCAAAGTCTTGGTGCAAAGGCTTATGCGTTAAGCGTTGTGGGCGATGATGAGGCAGGCAAGTTTTTACAAGAGCGTTTGCAAGGTAAGTTGCTGGTGCAAAAGGGGCGCATAAGCTCTTTGAAAAACCGCATTATCTCGCAAAGTCAGCAGGTGTTGCGCCTTGATGATGAAAGCGTTGAGGAAATTAGCCTTGAAGATGAGCTTTTGAGCGAATTTGAC
This sequence comes from uncultured Campylobacter sp., assembly GCA_934728065.1. GTDB lineage: Bacteria > Campylobacterota > Campylobacteria > Campylobacterales > Campylobacteraceae > Campylobacter_D. The sequence continues at coordinate 35,649 of CAKVDW010000010.1, read as the reverse complement.
AAAATAGCAAAAGATTACGAGGCTATCGTTTTGAGCGACTACGGCAAGGGCGTTTTGACGCCAAAGGTGTGTCAAGCTGTCATCAAAAAGGCAAATTCGCTTAAAATTCCCGTGCTTATCGACCCAAAGGGCAGTGATTACAGCAAATACAGAGGCGCAACGCTTTTAACGCCAAACAAAAAAGAAGCCATTGAAGCCTTGAAAGTGCCAAATTTAGACGGACAGAATTTAAAAATCGGCATAGAAAGGCTGAAAAAGGACTTTGATTTAAAGTATTCGCTCATCACGCTTTCAGAAGCTGGCATAGCATTATTTGATGAGAGCTTACACATAGCACCCGCGCAGGCAAGGGAAGTTTTTGATGTAACAGGGGCGGGAGATAGCGTGATTTCAGTGCTTGCCTTTTGTCTAGCTTTGAAAGTGCCTATTTTACAAGCTTGTGAGCTAGCCAACAAAGCAGCAGCTGTGGTAGTAAGCAAGATAGGTAGCGTTTCGGTGAGCTTTGATGAGATAAAAAGCCTTGAAAAAAACGGCTTTGAATTTAAGATAAAAAGCCGTGCTGAACTCGCCAACGCGCTTGAAAAATCCCAAAAGAAAGTTGTTTTTACGAATGGTTGCTTTGATATTTTGCATTTTGGGCATATCAAATACCTTGAAAAAGCGCGAAATTTAGGCGATTTGCTCGTGGTTGGACTCAACAGCGATGAAAGCGTAAAAAGACTTAAAGGAAGCTCACGCCCTATAAACAAGGCTTATGAGCGCGCTTGTTTGCTTGCAAGCCTTTATTTTGTGGATTTTGTGGTGATTTTTGATGAAGACACGCCCCTTGAACTCATCAAAGCCCTAAAACCCGACATTTTGGTAAAGGGCAAGGACTATGAGGGCAAGGAAGTTGTGGGCGCAAATATCGTGCGCGAGGTGCAGCTCATCGACTTTGAGGACGGATTTAGCACGAGTAAAATCATAGAAAGGATAAAAGATGACAAAGGTTGTTGAAAACGAATTTAGCGAGCATTTGGCGGTGTGGCAAGAAAGTTGCAAAATTTTGCCTGAAAAAATCGCTAAAATCGCTGAAATTTTAAACAAATGCCTAAAAAATGGTGGCAAAATTCTCATCTGTGGCAACGGCGGCAGCGCAGCTGATGCCCAGCACTTTGCAGCAGAGCTTAGCGGGCGTTACAAAAAAGAGCGAGGCGCGCTTGCTGGTGTGGCTTTAAGCACTGACACTTCGGCACTTACAGCAATAGGCAATGATTATGGCTTTGAATTTGTGTTTTCAAGGCAGGTTGAGGCTTTGGGACGAGCAAACGACACGCTCATAGGCATTTCCACAAGTGGCAAAAGCCCAAATGTCCTAAACGCCTTTAAAAAGGCAAGGGAGCTTAAAATGCACTGCATAGGGCTTAGTGGCAAGGGCGGCGGCGCGATGAATGAGCTGTGCGAAATAAATTTAGTTGTGCCAAGCGATGACACCGCGCGTATCCAAGAAATGCACATTTTGAGCATACACAGCCTTTGCCAGCTTATCGATAATGAGGAGAGAAAATGAAAAAGATACTTTGTGTTGCCATTTTGGGTGCGTTTTTAGCTGCTTGTAGCTTTAAAAATAGTCCCAAATATATCAGCGAGAACTATACAAAAGCCTTAGAGCAAAAGGATTTAAGAAAGGCAAGAGCTTATGTGTATGTTCCAACAAGCGTTCAAAGCTATATAAGTGCTAAAGACATAGAAGAAAAGGTGCAACAAGAATTTGATGAATTTCAAAAAGAGCTTGAAAAAATCGGTGGCGTAAAGAAATTTAAAATTGTGCAAAATAAAGAAATAAGCGATACAGTAACCGAGCTAGTCGTTGAATGTATAGGAAATAATGGACAAATCATCGACAAAACTTTCTATACAGTAAAAATAGACGGCACTTGGAAACTTATACAAACCATAAAATAACCCGTGGTTGCTTAAAGCGTTAATTAGCTTTAAGCTCCCATTCATAAGCACTTTTGCATATCATTTCAAGGCTGTCAAATTGCGGTTTCCACTCGGTGAAAGATTTGATTTTAGCATTATCAGCGATTAAAACGCTAGGGTCCCCAGCCCTACGATTCGCCATTTCCACGCTAAAATCCACCCCACTTACCCTTTTCATCGTGTTTATCACTTCTTTTACCGAAAAGCCGTGTCCGTAGCCCACATTGAAAACATTGCTTTTATGAGCATTTTGCAAGTAGTTAAGCCCTGATAAGTGCGCACTTGCAATGTCATCAACATGGATATAATCCCTTATGCAAGTGCCGTCCTTTGTCGCGTAATCATCGCCAAAGATAAACATTTTCTCGCGTTTGCCCGCCGCACATTCAGCCGCCACCTTAGTTAAAAGCGTGGCTTTTGGGTAGTTTTGTCCGATTTGATAGCTCATACAAGCCCCAGCGACATTAAAATAACGCAAAATGCAGTGCTTAAAACTAGGATTTGCAAGGCTTGCATCACGCAAAACCTCCTCGCTCATCAGTTTGCTGCGCCCATAAGGGTTGATAGGCTGCAAAGGGCTTGTTTCGCTCACGCTTTGGGTTTGCGGTTCGCCATAAACAGCGGCTGTTGATGAGAAAATAAACTTATTTGTGCCGTTTTCTAGGCAGGTTTGAATCAAATTTGAAGTGTTTGCGGTGTTGTTAAGATAGTATTTAAGCGGATTTTGCGTGCTTTCAAACACCTCAATACTCGCCGCAAAATGCACCACAGCATCAAATTTATGCTCTTTAAAAAGCCTTTTTACTCCCGCAAAATCGCACAAATCCTGCTCGAAAAAGCTAAATTTTCGCAAATTTTGCAAGGCATCAATGGCTTTTTTGCTGCCCTTGCTGAGATTGTCAAGCACGAAAATCTCGTGGCTTGTTTCTAAAAACTGCTTTAAGGTGTGAGAGCCGATATAACCAGCTGCACCTGTAATCAATATCTTCATTTCATATCCTTTCTCTTTGGCTTGGCTTTTGGACGCTTTTTGCGGAGTTTGCAAAAAGCTCACGGCGACAGACTTGCACTTGTCTAGTCTTGTTCGCTTTTTGCTTCACAACCCCAAAAATCGCCTCAAAATCCTGTGCCTTGCTTAATGTGCTTAAATTCTTGTAAGCAAATTTTAAATTTTACAAAAATTCACACAGCCCACAAACAGCTAGAATTTAGACTTTGCGTTTTAGCTTGTCTTAATTTTAGCACCTTTTTCTTTCAATCCTCGCAATCAAATTTTAAAATTTTACGCTCAAATTTTTGCCTTTTAATTTTCCTTTAAATTTAGCTTTCATCACTCTTTTTCTTTTTTGTGGCTTTGGTGTTTTTTGCACCCAAACTCAACGCTCCGCTTTGAACAAGCTCATCAAAGCTTGGCGCGTTTTCATCAGGCTCATCATTTGTAGCCAAAGTGTTTTGCGCTGAATTTTGTGCCATCTCATCAGCGTTTTGATTTGAATTTGCTTTATTTTTATCATCTTGGGCTGAATTTTCCCCCAAATTTGAATTTTCATTTTTTGTGCCTTTGCTTTTCACGCCAAAACCTAAATTTTCATCATAAATACCGTTTATGATTTTTTCGCTTTCGCTTTCACAGGCGTTTGAAAAGATTTGCACATAGCCTCGCTCTCTTTTGTGAGCCTTTATATACTCGCTCATCAAGCTAAGATAGCTCAAATAGTCCTCTTCGCTCAAATTTCCCTTGATAAGCTCGTATTTTAGGAAAAGCATATAGGTATTAAGCGTGTCGCTCTCGCAATACTCGTGGATTTTGTCAAGTTTATCGGCGTAAAAAAGCCGCATTACCTCATCTCCGTGCGTGTCGTATTTGCCCGGCAACCCAGCCATCGCACACACCGTGTCAAGTCGCACGCCACGCCACGCGCCAAGACTTTCAAACAAATCGCAATGCCTTTGCTCGTTGTAGCGGGTTTTGTAGTTGTTCCACTTGTCTGTGATAGTGTCTAAATAAGCATTTGCTCTTATGTTGTATTTAAGGGCGCGCAGCACCAGCACGGGCATATCAAAGCCCTTGCCGTTAAAGCTCACAAGGCGCGGCTCGTATTTGTTGATGAAAGCGAAAAAATTGCCTATCATTTCGCGCTCTGAATTGCCCTCGATTTTATTTACTTTGATAAATGCGCCAAATTCATCACAAATCACAGCGCAAATGCTGATAATGCGGTGAAAAGGCAGGGGCAAAAACTCGTTGCCACTTTCATCTTTTTGCGCTGCAAGTGCCATTTTGCTTACGCTTTCATCATCGCCCTCAAAGCCATAAACACGGCGTATCAAAGCCGCATCAGGCACGCTCTCGCAGTCAAACACGCAGATATAATTTTTTTTCTTTGAATTTTGGCTCATTTTTTGCCTTTTGGTTGTAAATTTTCGCTATGATTATAGCTAAATTTGATATAAAGTTTGCAAATGAAAATTGCCATTATTCGACTTTCAGCACTTGGGGATATTATACAATCAAGCATTGTTTTGCAGTTTATTCGGCAAGCGCACCCAAATTCAAGTATAGACTGGTTTGTTGATGAGAGATTTAAGGGCATTTTAGAAAAGCACCCACTCATCAACAAGCTTTATGCCCTGCCTTTAAAGGATAGAAAAATTTTTAAGGTTTTGCAAATCCTGCTTAATGCGCGCAAAAACCGCTATGATATAGTTGTTGATTTGCAAGGGCTTTTAAAATCAGCCGTGATTGCTAAAATGGTAGGCGCAAACACCTTTGGCTTTGACAAAAATAGCCTTAAAGAAAGCCTTGCAAGCTTTTTTTATAGGCACAAAAAGGCTATGAAATACAGCGAAAATATCATCTTGCGAAATGTCGCTTTAACAGGCTTTGCGCTGGAAAAAGACTTTGGCAAAGATGACATTTTAGGCAAAGAACCTTGTTTTGTGGCTGATGAGCGCGTAAAAAATAAATTAGCCTTAAAATTTGACTTTGATTTTGAAAAAACAAGTCCAAAAATTCTCATTCACACAGGCTCATCATCGGCAAACAAAAACTACCCAAAAGAACGCCACTGCATACTTTGCGCCTTGTTGCTTGCTCGTTATAAAAGGGCAAAAATTATCCTTGCTTGGGGAAATGAAAGCGAAAAAAAGGCTTGCAAATTCATCATTAAGGATTGTGCCAAAGCTGGCATAGTGCTTGCTCCAAAGCTCTCTTTGCCCCAACTCATAGCACTTAGCTCAATGTGTGATTTAATCATCGGCAACGATAGCGGTCCTACGCATTTAGCCTTTGCGATAAACAAGCCCTCCATAACGATATTTGGAGCGACTCCAAGCTACCGCAACGCCTATCAAACGCCCATAAACAAAGTAATTGATAGCGGCAAATATATCAGCGACACCAAGCACATAGATAAGAGTGATTTTTGCATACAAAACATAGACGAAAAAGAGATTTTTACGCTTTGTGAGGGACTTTTGAAATGAAAGTGGTTGATTTAGCTTATCTTTTTTTGTATTTTTGCTTAAAATTTTTTGTTTTCATTTTGCCAAATTCAGCCTTAAAAGCACTTTCAAAGGGCATCGCGCACTTTGCGTATCTTGTAAATTCAAAACACCGCAAAATCATCAAGGCAAATTTGCGCTTTTGTTTTCCGCAAAAAAGCGAGTTAGAAATCACTCAAATCACAAAGGAAATTTATGAGAATTTCGCTAAATTTGGCTTTGAGTTTTTAAAACGACAAAACGCCACGAAAGATGAGATAAAAGAGCTTGTAAGCATTGATGAAATGGACATTTTGCAAAGGGCATTTGAGTCAAAACGCACCATAGTTTTCATCACGGCGCATTTTGGTTGCTGGGAGCTGATACCTTTCATTTATACGAGCTATTTTGGGGCTATTTCTATCGTTACAAGGACGCTTGATAGTGCTTTGATGAACGATTTGCTCATCAAAAACCGCACCAAAAACTTTGATGTCGAGCTTATCGACAAGGTAGGCGGGGCTAAAAAAATGCTTTCAGCCATCAAAAAAGGGCGCACGCTGGGCATTTTGCCCGACCAAGATGCCGCAGATAGTGAAAGCGTGGTTGTGGAGTTTTTTGGCAAAAAGGTAAATTGGAACTGTGGGGCGAGTGTGATTGCTAAAAAAGTGGGTGCAGTTTTGTTGCCAGCCTTTGTGTATCAAAAAGGGGACAAATACGCCGTGCGTTGCTTTGAGCCTATGGACGCAAGCACGCACAGCAAGGAAGAATTAAGCGCGTATCAAGCTAAATGCTGCGAAGAAATCATCAGCTTTCACCCCAGCGAGTATTTTTTCTTTCACAAACGCTTTAAACGCTTTTATAATGAAATTTATGCTTAATGTTTGCCGCCTTTGTGTAAAAAGTAAAGCCCCAAGCATAGTGCTAAAATAGAGCCTGCAAGATACGACATATCAAGCATTCCGTTTAGTTTCATTTGCAAAACGCGCTGAAAGAAATTCACCACCAAAACCATTATAATGACCTTAGCAAGTTTGTCTTTAAGCTCGTCTAGGCTATGCACTTCAAGGACTTTTGACTGTTTGTGTTGTTTGAGTTCTTCTATCTCGCTAATGAAAAGTTCATAAATTCCAAAAGAAAAGATAAAAAGCACAAGCGCCATTAAGTATAAATCCACAGCACCGATGATTTGCCCGACTATGTCCTCGTGTAAATCAATGGTTGAATTTGGCAAGATGAAATAATCAAAAGTGTGAATGATGACCTTGATAATGTCATAACTTGCGATGAAAAACAGCACAAAAGCACCAAAAAGCCCAAATATCACAGGCAAAACCGTAACGATACGACATTTCATCAGGGCTTTTTCAAAAAATTTTTCAAACATTTTTTATCCTTTCAAATTTAAAGCAAAGGCACTATTTACCTTGCATTTTCAGCCATTCTTTGGCTATACGCACCGCATTTGTCGCCGCACCAACGCGGATTTGGTCAGCCACGCACCACAAATGCAGCACATTTTTGCGGTAAATATCAGCACGAATGCGCCCGACATAAGTTTCGTTTGTGTCGCTTGTGTAAAGGGGCATAGGGTATTTTTTGTCCTTTGGCTCATCGATAACCACGACACTTGGGGCTTTGGCTAAAATTTCACGCGCCTTTTTCGCGCTCACTTCGCTTTCAAAATGCAGTGTCAAAGCCTCGCTATGACTTCGCAAAACGCCCACACGCACGCAAGTTGCGCTCACTTCAAGGCTTTTGTGTAAAATCTTTTGAGTTTCATTCACCATTTTCATCTCTTCTTTGGTGTAATCATTCTCCATAAAGACATCAATATGCGGTATAACATTGAGCGCAAGGGTATGCGGAAAGGTTTGCGCCTTAAATTCATCGAGTTTAAAGGCAAAAAAGCTTTGCAAACCTGCCACAAGCTCCTCCATACCTTCTTTTCCTGCTCCGCTTGCGGCTTGATAAGTGGCTACATCAACACGCGTGAGCTTGAAAGCATCATCAAGGGGCTTTAAAATATGCACCATTTGGATAGTCGAGCAGTTTGGATTAGCGATGATACCTGTTTTTTGCCACTGCGAAATGTCTTGGGGATTGACCTCTGGCACGACAAGTGGGACATCTTTGTCCATTCTAAAATGGCTGGTGTTGTCGATGACGAGCGCACCCGCATCTACGGCAAACTTGGCAAATTTAGCCGACACGCTACCGCCTGCGCTGAAAAAGGCTATATCTACGGGGTTTTCTTTAAACACGCTTTCGGTAAGCTCTTGCACGCGGTAGCGTTTGCCCTTAAATTCCACTTCACTGCCCGCACTCTTGGCACTTGCAAGCGGCAAAATGCTCGATACAGGCAAATCAAGCTCACTCAAAACATTTAAAAGCTCCTCGCCAACCGCACCTGTGGCACCTACAATCGCTACTTTGATACTCATCGTTTGTCCTTGTTTATGTTTTTAAGGGCTTTGATTGTATTACATTTAACTTTAAGTTTTGCTGAATTTAAGTGTGCTTTTAAAGAAAATTTTATGAATTTATGCTTTGTTTCTTGTTAAATCGCCAAATTCAAGTGCATTACCCAAAAAAATCTTTTCAAAATTCTCTTTATACAAGCAAATGAAGAAATTTTTTTCAATTTAAGCTAAATATAAGTAATATTTAAGATTATTTTAAGTGGGGGGGTTATAATTTTAGCAACTCATTTTTTGAAAAATGAGAAATTTATTCTGAAAGGACTCTTTATGAGAAAATTTATGTTGAGCTTTGCTCTTGCAGGTTTAGTTGCTACTTGTGCAGTAGCTGAAGAAAGTGGCACTTTTGTTGGCGTTCAAGGTGGCTATGGAGCTGTAAAGTTTAAAGCAGGGGAATTTGCTATTACTGGTAATGGCTTTAGATACGGTGCAATAGCTGGTTATAAACAATTCTTCAGCCCTGAATTTGGTGTTCGATACTATGGTGTATTTGACAACGGCACAAGCAGCAAAAAGTTAGACGGCGGAACGGCGAAATTCGACACTTGGAACGCAAATGCAAATGTTGATGCGCTTTATAATTTTGTATCAAGCGATAGTTTAGACCTTGGTGCTTTTGCTGGTTTGAGCTTAGGCTATGCAAATCATAAGTTTAAGGAAGATGGTGCTGAAGCGATTAACGGTGTTGATTTGGGCGTTAATTTTGGTTTTAGAACAAATATTGCCAAACAACACGGCATAGAACTTTACAGCCGTTTTAGCTTTTTAGAGCAAAAGAAAGATATAACTGATGATGATGGCTCAAAAGTAACTGAAAAATTTAGCCAACCTTATGCCGTAGGACTTAGATATACTTTTTCTTTTTAAGTTAGACGAATTAAGCTTATAAAGACTTAAGTTATGTAGGTAGAATTTCCTTTTATGAAAGGTATCTGAATGCAAATTTGGATACCTTTCAAGGTTTGATTTGTGGAATTTTATCAGTGAGTTAGTCCATATTTTTGCATTTTATCTTTAAGTGTGCTTTCGTTCATTCCAAGCATATCGCAGGCTTTTTCAATATCGTTTTGACATTCATTAAGCACCTCGATGATGAGTTCTTTTTCTAAATTTTTTATTTCCTTTTTTTGTCTACTTTCTAAAAACAAATCATCACTTGTGATTTCACTGCTTTGGCTTAAAATGCAAGCTCTTTGCACGATAGAAATCAATTCTCTTATATTGCCCGGAAAATCATAGTTTAAAAGGGCATTTTGCGCTTCTTTACCTAAGGTTTTACTTTGAAGTTCGTATTCTTTGCAAGTGTCCTTTAAAACCTGCTCGGCTATGCCTAAAATCTCTTCTTTTCTTTGTCTTAATGGTGGAATTTCAATGGGTATGGTGTTTAAACGGTAATATAAGTCGCTACGAAATTCTTTATTTTTTATTTTTTTTTCTATATTAGCATTTGTTGCGCATACTATGCGAACATTGATTTTAATGGGTTTCGTGCCGCCAAGCCTTGAAATTTCACGCTCTTGTAAGGCTCGCAAGAGTTTTGCTTGAATTTCAAAGGGCATTTCGCCGATTTCGTCCAAAAAAAGTGTGCCATCATTTGCCAGCTCGAAAAGTCCAACTTTTGTAGCGTTTGCATCTGTAAATGCACCCTTTTCAAAGCCAAAAAGCTCGCTTTCGATGAGGTTTGCGGGGATTGCCGCCATATTTATAGCGATAAAGGGCTTATCTGCTCGTTTAGAGTTTTTATGAATAAAGTTGGCAAAAAGCTCTTTACCCACACCACTTTCGCCAAAAAACATAACGCTAGCATCAGTTTTTGCCGACTTTAAGCTTAAATCCAAAGCCTTTTGCAAGGCTGGAGAAGTAGAAAAAAAATCAGCACTTTGTTTGTAGGCTGATTTGCCTTTTTTATCTGCGGTTTTTTCGCGTATGATTTTTGCCCTTTGAATCGCCTTAATCAAAGTCTGCGTATCAAAAGGCTTTGTTAAAAAGTCCTTTACTCCAAGTCTTACAGCCTCAATAGCACGGTTTAGGGTTGCATTGCCCGTGATGATGATAAAGTCGTATTTGTTTTCGCACTGTTTGACAAATTCAATCCCGTCAATGCCCGGCATATTTATGTCCGTGATGATTAAATCCACCTCATCATCAAGCTTTTTTAAGGCTTCTGTGGCGGATTTGTAGGATTTAATGCGAAAGTCTTTGTGTTCAGCGAGTGCGATTTCTAAAGACTTTCGCATATTTATGTCATCTTCGACAATCACCAAATTCATACTATTTTTTCTTTTCGCGTATATTTCTCTTAGCTACGCCCATTTGTTCGTAAGCATCAATTTCTTTTTTATAAGAGCCGTATTTTTTGTTCAGCTCTCTGTTTAAAAAAGATATGTGTTTGGGTGTGGCGTTTGAGTTTGAGGCTACGGCTGTGATGAAATCAAGCTTTTTTTTCGCATCAGCACTTATCTTTGTGCCGTCTCTAAAAGGAAATTTTTGAGTTGCTAAAAAGGCTTTTATGAGCAAATCCAAATTCTTTGCGTTTGCACTTGAAGCCTCTCTTATAAGCTCTTCTAAAGATTTGGCTTTTTGGGGTTTTTTATCATCATCATCGCTTTTTTTGCTTGAGGATAAAAACATCATCACACCAAGTATCACAACAACAACGACAAAACCACCTAAAACGAGCATTATCCAAGTATTATTCATCATTTATCCTTTATAATTTTTTTGCATATCCCTTTTTAAAATAACTTATTATAGCCAAAATTAACATTAAAATAAAGATATACCACACAAAATTTGGAATTTTTGCCGCATCTCCTGCTGCATACGAGTGCATACCCACGAGAAAATAATTCACGCCAAAATAAGTCATCACAATGCTCCAATACGAAAACATTGACGCGACTGCGAAATTATATTGATTTGACAAGCTCGGTATAAGCCTTATGTGCAGCACGGCTGCATAAATGAGTATGCTTATAAGCGACCAGCTTTCTTTTGAGTCCCAGCTCCAGTAACGCCCCCAGCTCTCATTTGCCCAAATCGCTCCCAAAAAGTTACCGATGGTAAGCAGCATAAGCCCCAAAATCATCGCCATTTCGTTGATACGCGTGGCTTCTGTGATATTTCTTTGAATGCTTGCATTGTATTCGCCGTCTTTTTTGATAAAGCAAAGTAAGAACAAAACAAAGATACCAAGTAGGCAGCAAAGTCCTAAAAATCCATAACTAGCCGTAATAACAGACACATGAATGCTGAGCCAATAGCTGTTTAAAACAGGCACTAAATTTGTGATTTGCGGGTCCATTTCGCCCAAATGCGCTACCCACAGCACAAGTCCAGCCAGAATAGAGGTCAAAGATAGGGCAATAGGGCTTTTTCGAGAAAAGAAAATTCCGCTTAAGCTTAAAGCCCAAGCAATGTAAATCATACTTTCATAAGCATTGCTCCACGGCGCGCGTTCAGCTAAATAGCCACGCAAGCAAAGTCCTACTGTATGCACTACAAAGGCAAAGATATTTAAAATATAAACGAATTTAAAGATTAATTTGATATTTGTCTTTGGACGAAGCATTTTAAAGAGGATTAAACATAAGAGCAAGATACCAGCAAACAAATATATAGGTGTGAGTTTGACAAAAATTTTAGAGTGATTGACAAAAATTTCTGTGTTGATTTTGTTTTGACTTGGTATAACTGCTGCTCCGTATTCATTTTGATATTCTTTAATAAGCTCTAAAGCTGAATCAGCCTTGCTGTAATTGTTATCAATTAAACCCAAAATGTTTGAGTTGATGTAGTTGCCAAATAAAATCGCTACTTGTTCTTTTTCGCTACCTTGAAGCTCGTTTATGCGACTTGGTGGCAACCAAATGTTGTTTTCTCCACTTTGTAAGGGGAAAAATTTAAGTAAATCCCCGCTTAAGACGAGATTAACGATATTTGCGCGCTCATCAAGCTTTATAAGCTCTTTGTCAAAAACTCCACGCGCATTTGGGTTTTTGCGGTTTGCGTTTTCAACATATTTTTGTAATTTATAATTGTCATTTTCATCGAAAAAATCCACATAACGAATGTATTTTTGAGGGGCTTGAAGCCCTAAAATTTTAGTAAATTCCTCATTTACTGCCTTGTTTTTTGGCATAATGATAATGGGTTCAAAAGCCCACCAAGATTTAAAGATATACATTGAAAGCACCACAGCACTTGCATCTTTTCCTTGATATTGGGTGTTTTTATATACCTTTTCTAAAATTTCAATGGCTAGGGTATCAAGCGGGACCATTCTGCCACCGTTTTTTTGCACGATTAAAGAGGCGAGTTTGTTGCTATGTTCTTTAGCCACAATGGGAGGTTTTTGCTCTTTTGAGTTGTTTAAATCTTGTGCGTTTAGTTGAGATGCAAAGCCCATAAAAGCCAAAATAAGAGCTATTGAGCCTGCTTTTAAGGCGTCTTGATTAACAAGTTTGGCTAGGGTTCTAAATCTTGAATTTGGGTTAAGCAAGCTCAAAAACATTCCAAAACAAAGCAAGAAATAGCCTATGTAAGTTGGAATTTTACCTGGGTCCTTATTGACTGATAAAATAGTGCCTTTTTCATCAGTATCATAAGAGCTTTGATAAAAACGGTAGCCCTTGTAATCTAATACATTGTTCATAAAAATTCGGTAATCAAAGCTCTTGTCGCCGTCTCTTACCTCAACTTCGCTCGCATAAGAGCTTGGCGACATAGAACCTGGATACCGCTCAAGCACAAAATCTTTAAGATAAACCTCAAAGGGCAAATCCTCAACCACTCTATCAAAAGAAACAAAAAATCTTTGTCCAGCTATGTCAATGGATTTTGGCTGCGCAAATTCAAGCACTGTAATGTCCTTGCTTTCACCTTTATAATCTACACTCACTTGTAAAGCATTTATAGCGTTTTTATCAAGCACAAGTTTTTCATCGCTACTGAAAACAAGGCTTTTTAGCCATTTAAAAAAGCTCTCATCTTGGGGACGGTTTTTGCCCACAAGCTCTAATTTTGCATTCAAAGAGGCGAATTTAATGACAAAATTCATATCTTTATAAGCATAAAGTCTTTTTTCAAGTGCGTTTGCTGGGTTTAAGGTTTTAAGTGTAGAGTTTTCTCCGCTTGCCATTGCCATAAAATCTAAATTTTCACTTGAAATAAGTTCTAAATTCTTGTTGATTTTTACAAAGGGTTTTGGAACATTATCATTTAAAAAGGCAAAATTGATTCCGTTAATGTTTTTGATTTCTCCAGCATTAAAAAGCCATTCATTGGCACCGTCTTTTTGCGAGCTTATCATTATGGAGAGCAAGGGAGGGGAATTGCTATCTTGGACGAAATTTTCCTCCACAGCTAAAAGTAAATTTTTGTAGCTAAGTTTAGCCTCTTCGCCGTCAAAATTAAGCTTCATTGTAAAGTTGTTAGCAAAGGGAAGTAAGGCTATGTTTTCGCCAAGTGCTTCTCCATAAACGGTGTTGTCTTTAAGAACAAAGAATTTCACATAGGATTTTGAACTCTGTATGCTTGAGTTCGAGTTTTCTTCTCTAATGGGTAAATTTCCTTCAAAGCCAGCATATCTTGTCATCGCCGCACCAAATAAAATAAACAAAAAAGAAAAGTGAAAGACGAGCAAGGGAAGCTTTTTGAGCGCAAACATTTTATAGCGAAAAAGCCCACAAGCTAAATTTATGCCAAGAAGAATTTGAATTAGGGCAAAATATCCTGCACCATAGACCATAGCCCAAGCTGTTGGTGTAGAATAAGCACTTTCTATAAAGGTGGCTAAAGCACAAAAAAGGGCAAAAAGCAAAAACAAAAATATACTGATTTTGAGACTGCCCAAAGAATTTGTGATAAATTTCATTTTCTATCCTTAATTGACAATATTAAAGATATAATTATATTTTGTTTTGGTTACTCAACTGTTATGCGCCAAGATATTTTTTGCGGATTTCATCATCACCAGCAAGTTTATTAGCCTCGCCTTGCAGAGTGATTTTGCCGTTTTCCAAAACATAGGCATAATCGCTGATTTTAAGTGCTGAAAAGGCATTTTGTTCGACTAAAAGTATGGTTATACCTTCATTTTTGAGGCGAACTATGGTTTCAAAAACTTCAGCCACTATCTTTGGAGCAAGCCCAAGACTTGGCTCATCAAGCATCAAAAGCTTTGGCTCACTCATCAAAGCCCTTGAAATGGCAAGCATTTGCGCTTCTCCGCCACTTAAATTTCCTGCTAAAATCTGTTTTTTTTCTGCAAGTCTAGGGAAAAGTTTATACATTTGTTTTTGTAAGTGTTCGTAGTTCTCATCATTGTTAAAAGCACCTATTTTGAGGTTTTCCTCCACAGTCAAATTAATAAAAACTCGCCTTCCTTCAGGCACTAAAGCAATGCCTTTTTGCACAAGAGTGTGCGTTAGGTGTCTTTTGGTGTCATAGCCAAGAAAATTCACCTCGCCCTTTCTTTTAACACAGTTAAGCAAGGCTTTGAGTGTAGAGCTTTTGCCTGCGCCATTTGAGCCGATTAAACTCACAATTTGTCCTGTTTTAACGCTAAAATCAATACCCTTAACCGCTTCTATTAAGCCATAAAATACGCGTAAGTCTTTAACGAAGAGCATTTTTTTCTCCTAAAGTATCGCCAAGATAAGCTTTGACAACATCTTCATTTAAAATCGCCTCACTTACCCTGCCTTCAAAGATACTCTTTCCATAGTCTAAAACCAAAACCCTATCACAAAGCGAATTTACAAAGTGCATATCGTGTTCGATGAGTAAGATAGTGAGTTTGTATTCAGCCCTTAGCTTTAAAATCAAGCTCGCAAGCTCATCGCTTTCGCTAGCATTCATTCCAGCAGCTGGTTCATCAAGCAAGAGCAAACGAGGATTTGTCGCCATAGCTCTAGCAAGTTCAACCTTTCTTTGCTGTCCATAGCTCAAGCTTGTCGCTTTTTCATTTGCTAACTCACTTATCCCAAGTGTTTGTAAAAGTTCAAAAGCTCTTTGTTTGGCTTCTTTTTCAGCTTTTTGATACCGTCCTAAATGCAAAAATGCCTCTAAAATGCTGTAATTTGTGCTTTTATTAAAGCCAATAAGCACATTTTCAAGCACAGTCATACTTGAAAAAAGTCTTATATTTTGAAAGGTGCGAGCTATGCCAAGATGAACGATTTGATGAGCTTTGAGCTTGTGAATTTTTTTGCCATTAAAGATAACTTCACCCTTTGTTGGTTTATAATTTCCTGTGATAATGTTAAAAAGTGTGGTTTTGCCTGCTCCATTTGGACCAATGAGAGCAAAAATTTCGCCCTCATTAAGACTTAAATTTGCATCATTTATCGCTACCACACCACCAAAGCTTTTGCTGATATGACAAAGCTTTAAAATCATCGTTTTTTCCTTTTAAAAAGGTCTAAAAGCTCTTTATCGCCCATAAGACCGCGTCTTGCAAAGAGCATTACCAAGATGAGTATAAGTGAATATGCTACCATTCTAAGACCGGGTAAGGCTTGAGTTTCATAGCCAAAGAAATTCATCGGTTCATCTAAAAATCGCAACCATTCAGCCCCTCCTATAACCAAAAATGCTCCGATGATTGCTCCTGTTGTTGAGCCAAGTCCGCCAAGCACGATAATAATAAGCAGTTGAAAGGTTAGCAAGAAGTCAAATTGTTCAGGCGACACGCTAGCGAGCAAACACGCTAAAAGTCCTCCGCCAACGCCTTCTAAAAAGGCTGAAGTGCCAAAAGCAAGGGTTTTTATCCAAAAAGTGTTAATGCCCATAGCACTTGCTGCATCTTCATCATCTCTTATAGCTCTCATCGCTCTGCCGTATTTTGAATAGACCAAATTTAAAACGAGGATTACGCAGATAATGGCTATACAGCCTGTGAAATAAATATTTGAATGTCTTGGCAAGTCATTAAGCCCTAAAGAACCGTTTGTAATGCTTGGAAAATTAATCGCTAAAAGCTTAATGATAATGCCAAAGCCAAGAGTTACGATAGCAAGATAATCCCCACGCACTCTAAAAACAGCAAAAGAAAGCACAAAGGACAAAAGCAGGGCGCAAAATCCACCCGCTAAAAGTGCAAGTATGAAATTTTGGCTATGAATAAGCATTATGAGAGCATTTGGTTCTTCAAGCATAAACTGCTCACTCTTGCTTTCGGGGCTAAGCAAAATCAAAGCCGCAGCATAAGCACCAACAGCCACAAAGCCATTTGGTTCAAGGCTAAACTGCCCTGTAACGCCATTTATGAGGTTATAACTTACAGCAAGTATGATGAAAATAGCGATATTATTGACTATTCGTTCTCCATAATCACTAAAAATGTGAGGGGTTAAAAAAATAAAAGCAAGAGCAATGAAAACAAAAGCAAGATAAGCAAAATTATGCTGATTTAAGGCTTTCAAAATCTGCTCCTTTCGTAATTTATGCCCAAAATTCCACTTGGCTTAAAAAGCAAAATAAAAACTAAAAAGATAAAGGCAAAAGCGTCCTTAAAGCCTGCAAGTTCAGGGAAAAATGCCACAGCAATCACTTCACTAAAGCCTATAATCAAAGCACCTATTACCGCACCAACTACACTTCCTATGCCACCTAAAACAGCAGCTGCAAAGGCTTTTAAGCCGATTAGAATGCCCATACTTGGTTCAACTGAGGGATAATTTATCGCCCAAAATACCCCGCCAACAGCCGCTAATGCTGAACCAAGCGCAAAAACTATGGAGATGATTTTATTTGCATCAATGCCCATTAAATTAACCATATACACATCAAAGGCTAAGGCACGAATGGCTACTCCGTATTTGCTTTTATAGAGCATAAAAAGCACAAGAGCTAAGATAATAAAAGTTAAAACAGGCACAAAAATGCTTACTACGCTTATGCTTAAACCTTTAAATTCAATGATTTGTTCTAAATAACTTGGCACAACAAAGGCACGCGGGGCTGAACCAAAAGAAATGTTAAAAAGATTTTGAATCAAAAAGCTCATTCCTATGGCGGTAATGAGCAAGGAAATTCTTGGGGCTTTGCGTAAGGGCTTATAAGCTATTTTATCCATAGCTATACCCACACAAGCAGCAAATATCATCGCAAGACTTAAAGCGCCTAAAAAAGGCACATTCATCGCAGTGATGCAAAATAAAGCCGTGTAAGCGCCTATCATCATTATCTCACCGTGGGCAAAATTAATAAGTCTTAAAACCCCATATACCATAGTGTAGCCTATGGCGATGAGTGCATACATACTCCCAAGACTCACGCCATTTATAAGCTGTTGTAATAATAAAGTGCTGTCCATTCAAATTCCTAAGGATTGATGAGGTCTTTGTATCTTTGTTTGCCGCCTTTAATCTCTTTTAGCACAAGCGAACGAGTGGCATTGCCACTTTTATCAATGCTAATTACACCAGAAACACCTTCAAAGCTTTGAGTAGAATGAATGGCGTTGTTTATACATTCGCTTGTTAAGGAATTTACGCATTTATTCATCGCTTCAAACATTACAAAATAAGCATCTGCACCCATTGCTGTGAAATTTGGCACTTCTTTTGAATTTTTGCTTTTGCTGTATTGAGCGATGAAATCACGGCTGAGTTTTGTTGGAGGATTTGCATAATCAAAGCTATCAGTAAAGATATAACCCTCACTCGCTTCACCTGCAAGCTTGATGAAAGTTTCATCAGCAGTGCCATCAGCTGAACCCATAGGCACTGATAAACCAGCACTTCTTGCCTGTCTTACAAAGAGCGAGACTTCATTATAATACACAGGGGCATAGATAAAGTCCGCATTTAAGCTTTTAATTTGCGCTATTATAGCCTTATAATCCCTTTCTTTAGAGCTTATTTTTAATTTAGCAAGGATTTTACCACCCTTTTGGGTAAATTTTGTTTCAAAAGCCCTTGCTAAACCCAAAGAATAATCAGTGCCTTGGTCGATGATGATAACAGCATTCTTGTAGCCAAGCTTGTCATAAGCATATCCTGCTAAAGATGAGCCTTGAAAGCTATCTTTAAAGCAAACTCTTGCTGAATAGTGTTTGCCATTTAAAAGCTTATCAGCTGTTGCAGCAGGGGTGATTAAAGGCACTTTTTTGCTTTCGCTTACACTCATAATTTGTGCTGTGTTTGCTGTTACCATTTCGCCTATTATGCCAAGCACCTTATCTTGTGCGATTAGCCTTGTAGCTGCTGTGCCGCTTTCTATTTTATCGCCTTTGTTGTCTAGGGCGATGATTTTTATTTTATCTCCATTTGACAATGTGCCACGCATTGCATTTGCTATCTTAATGCCCTCATAAGCACTTTGTCCATAAGCTGCTGTTTGACCTGTTAAGGGCATTATCACGCCTATGTTTAATTCCTTTGCCTCCAAATAAAGTGTAAAAAGAGCTAGGCATAAAAATATCTTTTTCATCATCTTTTCCTTTAGGGATTTACTGTGCTTTTATACACTTGTTTGCCATTTTGAATTTCTTTAATGATAACAGAGCGGATAGCATTACCACTTTTATCTATGGTGATGACACCGCCAACGCTTTGGAAGTTGTTTGTTGAGTGAATGGCGTTGTTTATACATTCGCTTGTTAAGGAATTTACGCATTTATTCATCGCTTCAAACATTACAAAATAAGCATCTGCTCCCATTGCAGTAAAGGCTGGAACGGCTTTGGATTTTTTGCTTTTATTATAAGCATTCACAAAGTCCTTGCCAAGTTTGGTTGTAGGGTTGTTATAATCAAAACTATCAGTAAAAACAACCCCATTTACCGACTCGCCACCAAGCTGTATAAAGGTTTGGTTATTTACGCCATCTCCAGCACTTAAAAGCTTGTTAAAGCCTATGGCACGAGCTTGTTTAGCAATCAACGCTGCTTCTGGGTGGTAAATGGGCATATAAACAAAGTCTGGATTAAGCGTGTTAAGCTGAGAAACGATAGCCTTAAAGTCTTTATCACCAGAACTTATGGTCATTTTTTTAAGAACCTTACCGCCTTTTTTGTTAAATTCTTCTTCAAAAACCTTTGCCAAACCCACAGAATAAACATTAACTTGGTCGATGATAATAACAGCACTTTTTAAACCAAGCGAATTTATAGCATAGTTTGCAAATTTTTCACCCTGAAAGCTGTCCATAAAACAAACCCTGCTTGAATATTTCTTTTTTTCCAAAAGCTTATCTCCACTTGCCACAGGAGCTATTAAAGGCACTTTTTTGTTTTCAGCTACTGAAATCACTTGCATAGTGTTTGTGGTGATTGCCTCGCCTATTATGCCAAGCACCTTATCTTGTGCGATTAGCCTTGTAGCTGCTGTGCCGCTTTCTATTTTATCGCCTTTGCTGTCTGCGATGACAAGTTTAAGTTCATCGCCATTGCTAAGCTTTGGGCTAAGTTTATTAGCAAGTTCAACGCCCACTAAAACATCTTGTCCATAAGCTGCCACAGCTCCAGTAAGTGGCAAAACGACACCTATTTTAAGCTCTTTAGCATTAAGTATCATTAGGCTTAAAAGCCCTAAAAACAAAATAATTTTTCTCATTTTTGCTCCTTTTTAGGCAAAATTTTAGCGTAAAAATTTAAAACATTGCTGAATTTTTATTTTTATTGTATGCTTATGTTTAAACTGCCCTCAGAGCCTTTTTTGGGGCGGATTAAATTTTTATCACTTGTGATTTGTTTATCATAGCGAAGTAAGATTTCTCCGCTTATTTCTATTTTTTTAGAACTATCTTTTTCATAAGCTTGAGGCTTTTTAGGAAGCTCGTAACCAAAAACCAAAGACACAAAAACAGTCATCATCAAAAAACGCATATTTTTCCTTTTTGAGATTGTAATGTTTTTGAGTAAATAAAAAGCCAGCTTGAAAGCTGGCTTTAGAAAGGAGAAAGGTAAAAATTTAGCTTTTTAGCTTAAAAATCATATCTTGCTTCAAAGCGGATATTGTTTTGTTTAAGGTCATTTTTAAAGCTGTTTGCCTTGTGGGTAACATAAGAATAAAAGCCTGAAAAAACAAGATTATCAGTATAGCTATATTCTAACCTACCTACTATTTCTTGCTTTTTGCCTGCACTGCCAACTGATGTTCCTTGTGCAACCTTTGTTGAGCCATAGACATAATCAGCCCCAACACGAAAGTCGTTTATGGTGTATCCAGCACTTACAAAGCCAAATTGATTTTTACCTGTGCTACCGTGCAAAGATGAACCATCAAGATTTTGAATTTCCTCACCAGCGGTGATGATATCGCCCATATCCTCAAGCACATTTACTGTAAGGGCATTCTCTTTTCCATAAGCTGTGTAGCCCAAAGTGCCATCAAAACCAGCTATTTCAAGTGTTCCAGCTACTGTGTATAAATTTCCAGCATCAGCTCCACGCTTTTTTAAGAAATCATCTACGCTGTTTCCTAGATACTGAGCCTCAATGCTCCAGCTTGCACCCTCTCCCAAAGGTAAAGAGTAGCCTAAAGTAGCAGCATAGAGGTTTATTCTGTTTGGCACATGAGCAAACCAAGCTGAAGCACTTATGCCTGTTTGTTCGCTAAAGTCAAAAATGGCTGCTGCGCCGTAGATATTGTATTTAAAAATGCCCTCTTTAAGGTCCGTAAATTGACCAACTGTATCATTAACACCAGCACCAACAAAATCCCCATCATCATCAACGCTATCAACAGCAAAGGCGGTTAGGGTTGTGCCAACAAGGGCTGTGTTAAGAATTTGTGCTTTCATACCGCTTGAGCCACTCAATCTGTCATTATCAGTCCAAATAGTGTTTAGCCTTTGACGACCTAAAAGTATGGTTGTGCCAAAGTCAGCATTATCATACTGTAAATACGCTTCTTGCAAGAATATTTGGCGTTTTGTGTTCGCACCTTGCCCTTGTAAAGCATTTTGTTCATCACGGTAAGCAAAACCAGCATCGCCCTCGTCATCAGGGTTATAATTGAGTGTGCCAACAGCCTTAAAACCGTCTCCTAAACCCACTCCTGTGGTAAGAGAGGCTCTAAATTTATGTCTTTGCATATCGCTATAATCTTCAATATTCCCTGTTTCAGTGCTTTTTTGAGAAAAGCTGTCATAACGATACCTAAAACTTCCGCTCACATCGACATCTTTAATGGCTTCTTCTAAAGACTTTGCATCTATAAGGCTAAATGAACCAGCAACCAAAGCTGCAACTAAAGAAAGTTTAAAACTTCTCATAATAACTCCTTATTTTGTGTTTTTGACAATTATAAAGTAAAAAAAAATTTTTTGTAAGCCCCACTAGGGCTAAATTTTTGACTTCATTTTTGACGAGGTGATTTTAGCATAAAATTTGCCTTATTTTGCTTAAATAAAAATAAAATTTATAAAAATTATCAATAAATTAAAAATCTAAAAATTTAAAACTCTAAGCTTTTTTGTGTAAAAAAGCTTTAAATTTAGCAAATTTAAACAAATTTTTTGCTATAATTAAGCTTATGGGAAAGAAACAAAGGATAAAGATAAAGCTTGATATGCTTAAAACACTCATAGCGCTTTTTTTAACGGCTTTGTTTAGTGTTTTTGCTTATAGCTTTGCTCATTATAAAAACTATGACAAAAGCGATGCCCTTGTGCTTAGTTTTTGTGTCTTGCTCTTAGTGTTTATATTGCTAATTCTTTCGCACTCTTTTTTCAAAGAAAGTGAAAAATTTGTAAAGAAAAAAAGGGAGTAGGATATGGAATGGGGAATGTTTGCTTTAATGCTCTCTTTTTTGGGCTTTTTTATCCCTAGCTTTTATCTTGTATATAAGCTTTTGAAATTTTCTTAAAGCTTTTGAACCAACTCTTTAAATAACTCACCTCTTTGGGCATAAGAGCTAAATTGGTCTAAGCTTGCACAAGCTGGACTGAGTAAGGCAACCTCATCTACTTTTAAATTTTTAGCTATAATTTTGATAGCATTTTGCAAAATATCACATTTGTGCGCCTTAATGCTAAACTCATCAGCAAGGGCTAAAATTTTTCCTGCACTCGTGCCTATGGCGTAAAGCTCTATTTTAAGGGCTTTTACCGTCTCAAAAAGTGGGCGCAAAGACACCCCTTTATCGTCCCCGCCGATGATGAGATGAATTTTTTTGTTTTGGTAGCGTTTAAGCGCGGCAAGGGCTGCGTCTATGTTTGTGGCTTTGGTATCATTAACCCACAGGCGTCCGCGCGCGTCCAAAAGCTCTTCAAGCTTGTTTGGCTCGATGATGAAGGCGTTGAGCTTGTCATAGCTTGTTTTGTCAAGCAAAATTTTTTCTATGCTTAAAGCAAGCACGGCGTCCATTAAAAAGGGCGTTTGAAAGGAAATTTTATCTGTGTTTATCCCCATTTTGTCCGCTAAATCAAACTCATCTTCATAAGCGATGATTTGCCCTTTGCAGCCCTTTGCAAGTTCATTTTGGGCTTGAATTTTAGGCAAAATGGCTATGTCGCCTTCTTTTAAACGCTCTAAAACGCTGAGTTTGTCGCGTTCATAGTTTTCAAAGCTGCCGTGCCACGAAATGTGGTCGGCTGTGATGGGCAAAAGTGCGTAAATTTCAGGCTTTGCGCTGCGTGTGTAGTGTAGGGTAAATGAGCTGGTTTCAAGCACCCAAATTCTAGCGTTTGTGTCAAGTTCAGCCAAAGGCACGCCGACATTTGCGCCCATTTGCGAGCCGTGTTCTTTAAGCAGGTGCTGAGTCATTTGCGTGGTAGTGGTTTTGCCGTTTGTCCCGCTTATCCAAATGCTTTTTGGCATACCGTCATAAAAAAAATCATACTCGCTGATGAGGTTTTTAGCGTTTTTTACAAGTTCGTGTGTGGGCGGAAAACCAGGACTTGGGATTTCAAGCTCACTTTCATCTGCCTTAAATTCACTTGGATTAAGCAAAAAGTTGCCAAATTCATCTTTGCTTGAAAGGGTAAATTTATCATCATAAATGTTAAAACCGCCAAATTTTTCGCCCAAAACGCGAGCGATTGCCTGAGTGGTTTTGCCGTAGCCAAAAAGGGATTTAGCCATTATTTTACCTTAATTTTATGGTGGCTATGGCAAGAAGATTTGCCAAAAAGGCTATCATCCAAAAACGAACGATGATTTTATTTTCCACCCAACCCATTTTTTCAAAGTGATGATGAATGGGTGCCATTTTAAAGACCCTTTTGTGAAAAATTTTAAAACTGCCAACCTGCAAAATCACCGAAACTGTCTCAAAAACAAACACAAAACCGATGAGAATGAGTAGAATTTCATTTTTAGAAATAATGCTTAAATACCCCAAAAAAGCACCCACGCTCAAACTGCCACTATCACCCATAAAAACTTGTGCTGGATAACAGTTATACCACAAAAAGCCCATTAAAGAGCCTATTAAAGCTGCAGCGATAATGACGACCTCGCTTAAATTTAAATTTTTTGGCAAAAGTAGATATTCGCTATAAACAGCACTCCCGCTAAGATACATAAAAATTCCAAGTGTGGCTAAAGAAAAGACAGAAGGCACTGTGGCAAGTCCGTCCAAGCCGTCTGTTAAATTCACAGCATTTGAGCTTGAAATTATCACTAAAACCCAAAATACCACGATAAACACACCCATATCAAAGAGTGGATATTTATAAAAAGGAACGAAAAGCTCTGAATTTATCTCTCCGCTTAAGTATAAGGGCAAAACACAAAACAAACTAGCAAGGACGAGTAAAAGCATTTTAGCTCTAGCACTTAAACCGCTGTGGTTGTCCTTTTTTAAGACCTTAGCCAAATCATCAACAAAGCCTACTCCACAAAAAAGCACCAAGCAAAGTAAGGCTACAAGGGCAAGGACATTGTCAAATTTAATGCACAAAATACTAGCAATAAGAGTAGAGAAAATAAAAACCACTCCACCCATAGTTGGCGTAGAGCCTTTTGCTTGATGAGTTTGTGGCGCATACTCATAAATAGGCTGTTTAGCACCCTTACCCTGCGCCCAAGTGATAAATTTAGGCATCAAAAAAAGACTCAAGCACAGCGCAAAAAAGAAAGCAAAGCCTGAACGAACAGTAATATAAGTGAAAAAAGTGTAATCACTAAGATAAGAAAGATAATACAAAATTTTACCCTTTTGTTTAGTTTTTAAAAGCTTAATTGTAGTAAAATTTGCCCTAAAGAATTCTTAAATAAAGAGTAAAAAATGAAGCAAAAATGTATTTTAGTTATAACTGATGGGGTAGGATACAATCAAAGTGATTTTTACAATGCTTTTAAGGCGGCTAAAAAGCCAAATTATGACAGATTTTTCAAAGAAGTGCCAAATACTTTGATAAAAACTAGCGGACTTGCTGTTGGTTTGCCTGAAGGTCAAATGGGCAACAGCGAAGTAGGACATATGTGTATAGGCAGTGGGCGCATTATTTATCAAAATTTAGTGCGGATAAATAAGGCTTTAGATGATGGCTCACTTGAACAAAATGCGAATTTGCAAGCTTTCTTAAAGAAAGTTGAGCGAGTGCATATTATAGGGCTTTACAGTGATGGTGGCGTGCATTCGCATTTGGAGCATTTTAAGGGTATGGCAAGGCTTTGTAAAAAAGCTAAAAAAGCCGTTTTTGCCCACGCCATTACTGATGGGCGAGATGTTAGACCTAAAACAGCTATAAAATTCATCGAGGATTTGGAGGAATTTTGTGCGCAAAATGGCGTTCATTTGGCTAGTGTTAGTGGAAGATTTTATGCTATGGATAGAGATAAAAGGTTTGAACGAGTTAAAGAATACTATGAAGCCTTATTTGGCAAGGCTTTAAGGGTGAGTGATTTTAGCAAATATGTAGCAAATTCCTGTGATGAGGGCGTAACAGATGAGTTTATAAAGCCTGTTATCAGTGAAAATTTTGAGGGCTTGCAAAAAGATGATGGCTTAATTTTTATTAATTTTAGAAACGACAGAATGAAACAAATCGTTTCAGCCCTTACAAGCAGTGATTTTAAGGAATTTAAACAAGAAATTGTGATGAAAAATGCCATAACAATGACAAATTACGATGATAAATTCAACTTAAAAGTGCTTTTTGAGAAAGAAAACATTAAAAACACCCTTGCTGAACTGATTTCAAATGCAGGTTTAACCCAACTACACACGGCTGAGACTGAAAAATACGCTCATATCACTTTCTTTTTAAATGGAGGCAAAGAAGATTTAGTCGCTAATGAAACAAGACTTTTAATCCCAAGCCCTAAGGTGAAAACCTATGATGAAAAGCCAGAAATGTCAGCATTTGAAGTGCTTGAAGCGGTAAAAAGTGGTATAGAAAAGGGCGAAGATTTTATTGTGGTGAATTTTGCTAATGGCGATATGGTAGGTCATACGGGCGATTTTAATGCCGCTGTTAAAGCAGTAGAGGCTGTGGATACTTGTTTGGGCGAACTTGTAAGTGCGGCAAGGGCGAAAGATTACGGCTTTATCATCACTTCAGACCACGGAAACTGCGAGGCTATGCAAGATGAAAACGGCAACTTGCTCACCAATCACACAACCTTTGATGTCTTTGCCTTTGTTGAAGCAAGGGGCGTTAAAGAGCTTAAAGAGGGTTTAGGACTTTCAAATATAGCCGCCAGCGTCCTTAAAATAATGGGACTTCAAAAACCAAAAGAGATGAATGAGGCTTTGTTTTAAGTTAAATAACAAATAGACAAATTATCGTGGCATAGGAGAATAAATGACATTTTTACAAATTTATTTAACCGAAATTGGGCAAATAGATGAAAAGTCAAAAGAATTAAGTTTTAGGACAAAGTTAGAAAAATTTCTTAACGACATAAAAAATGAACTTGCAAAAACACACAAAGATTTTGGTAAAATTGCTATCAAGCAAGAGCCAAATAACGACAAAAGCGGGCTTGGCGCGCCTGATTTACAAGTAAATTTTAGATAAATACTTAAATCACAAAAACGAAAATATCGACTATGCTCATTTTGAAAATGTCATTAAAATTTTAGATAAAAGTTTGAAAATTCAAGTGCAAATTGCGAAGATTGAGCTAGAATAAATTTAAGCAACAATCAATCAACGCTTTTTAAGGGAGTATTAAGAAAGATAAGTTGAATTTGTAAATTTGTGTTAAAAGCTCTACTTTGCGTAGAGCTTTAGTTTAGGCTTTGGTTTCTCTCCAATCATCACTTCCGCTTGTGCCAGCAGATGAGTGTTCCCAAATAACTTTTCTGTAATTCATAGAAACCTTAAAGAGTTCTGTTTTATCGCTATTATCCTTATCTTGTGCATTTGGCATTACAAGGTTAATGCTTGTGATGATAGCATCTTCAAGTATGGTAGTGAAAAAATGCTCTTGTCCCCCACTTGTAGAAGTTCTAAACCAATGCACTTCAACCTTTGGAAGCTTTTCTCCCTTTGTAAGCGCATTATAAAGTAGTGGAACTGATTTGTTAAGAGAACAAGTAAAAGAAAAAGGCTTATGCACTCTTTGTCCTGATGGCTGACCGCTTTGTGGGTCGGTAGGCACTTCAACCAAATGAGAGACTTCTTGAGCCATAATCTCATCTTCGTGTCCTGCTTGATAACGATTGCCTATACTTGCTTCAGTTGAAGCACCGCTTGAAATAAGTCCTTGAGTTGAACCCTCTATTTTAATATACGCTGGTTGCGCCATAATAAACTCCTCACTTGATAAATTAAAACTAATTGTAGCATTTTTTTGTAAAATTTAGCATAAGTTATACAAAAATTTTATAAAATACCTTACTGGAAATGAAATTATTTTTAAATCAATTTTTGCGAGAAAAGCTATGTTTAAAAAAATGAAAGACCTTGTGCAATCAAAACTTTTTCTAATGCTTTTTGCACTTTTTATTTTTTTTGTTTTAAGTGTGTTTTTTTGCTTTTGGGGGTCTTTAATAGCTTTTAATGATGTTTATATTTTTGCTAATGGATATTTAAGATTTGGTATAGTTTTTATCCTTTGGCTTGCTGTATTTTTATTTTTCCTTTTAAATCCCATTATGACTTTTCTTACTTCTTTAAAAAGTGAAAAAAGAATGAAGCTTAAGGCTCTTAAAAAGGAGGCTAATGAGTTTTTGTTTAAGGCTAAAAGAAATTTTTTTATCGCTATGCAAGATGCCAAAAACACTTGGAAACAAGACATAAAGCCTAAAAATTTACCCCTCATTATCATCATAGGCAATGAAGGAGCTGGTAAAAGCACCTTTATTAATTACTCAAACATTGAATACCCATTAAGCGATAGTTTAGAATCTTACAAAAAATTTCACAAATCAACCACTAATTTTTCTTTATATGTATCCAAAAAAGGAGCTTTGCTTGATACAGAGGGAAATTATTTTTCTCAAGAAGAATTTTTCGTTCCTCAAAGCAGCGATGAATTGCCTGAGGATGATTTGGAAAAAAATAAGCAATTTTTAATCAAAAAAAATATTTGGCGTTCGTTTTTGTCTTTTTTAAATAAAAATTTCTTTTACAGTAAGCTTAATGGCATAGTTTTAGTTATTGATACAAGGCTTTTTTTGGCTAGCCCTAAAGAATACTCACAAAATTTAATCCGCTATCTTACCAAAAGAGTTAATGAATGCGAAAATACCCTAAATTTAAAACTTCCTATTTACATAGTCTTTTCTAAACTTGATTTACTTGAGGGTATGCAAGAATTTTTTAGCATTTTTAATGAAAGCGTAGCCAACAAAGTGCTTGGCTTAAGTTTTGAGGATAAAATTTACAAAAATGCTTTAGACAAGGGCTTTGAGGATATAAGCAATTCGCTATTTTATACCTTTACAAGTAAAAACAATCTCATTCACTCCATAGAAGATAAAAGCAAAATGTATTTTTTCTTAAAGCAACTTAACAATTTATTTGAACTCAGCAAAGACTTTGTGCTTCAAATGCAAGATGAAAATTCTTTAAAAAATAATTCTTCTTTAAGGGGAGTGTATTTTGTAAGCGCTTATCAAGAAAACATTCCAAGAAATTTCTTGCTTGATACTATATGCGAAAAATACGGCATCAAAAAGGCTTTGGCTAAGGCTAGTCATATAAGAACAACGAAGAGTTTTTTTGTTAAATCCTTGCTTGAAAATATCATCTTTAAAGATTCTCCTTTAAGCAGCGTAAAAAATTTGTTAAAAAAAGCCTCTCTTATGTCTTTGGTTTTTTTACTCATCTTAGGAACTTATTTTGTATCCTTTCATTTTGTGTCTAAAAATATAAATGAGCAAAATAAGGCACAAAATACCTTGCATAATCTCAACATACTCTTACAAAATGTTGAAAATTATGAAAGATTAAATATTAACGAAAAAGCTCAACTTTTGGTAAATCTTAAAAACACCCTCAGTGTATATCCACAGCTTAACAATAAGGCAAGTTTTGTGGATTATCTAACGCTAAATCTTTCATATAAGGGCTTTATAAAGGCGCAGGATTTTTATTATAAGATTAATGAAGATGTGCTTAAAAACACCTTGCTTAAAGAAATGGAATATATATTAGAAAACAGCAATGATTCTAACACGCTTGTAAAAACTTTATATATGTATAAATCTTTATTTGATGAGAAATACCTTGATAGAACCTTGCTTAAAATTTGGATTAATGAAAATTGGCAAGCTTTGAGCAAATATCAAATTTCAAATGAGAATTTCTTAAGCGGCATAGATGAACTTGCTAAGATTGATTTAAGCAGCTTTAAAAAAGATGAAAAAAGCATAGCTTCAAGTGTTAATAAGCTTTATAAAATAACAAGAGTAGAAAGAATTTATATCTTGCTTGATTTTTTAAATTATGAGAAAAAAAGAAAAAGATATAATTTTAAAGACGATTTAGGCTTTGCTGCAAATACTGTTTTTGCTCCCTCAAGCAAGATTGATTTTATAGAAAAAATTTACACTAAAAATGGAATGATAGAGCTTTTAAGTAGCTTAAATGCCGACATAGAAAAGGCTATGCAAATAGAAAATTTTATGCTTGATAAGCTTGAAGAAACAAAAACGAGCGATAAGAATTTACTCACCACAGGCATACTTAAGATTTATTTGGATAAATATCAAAATAAATGGCAAGAAATGCTTGATTCACTCGCTCCACAAAAATACAGCACCAAAGACGGCACGCTTAATGAATTAAGCATTTTAGCCAAAGCAGAAAATCCCGTGCAAGCTTTGATTAAAACTGTGAATATAAATACGAGATTAAACGACCCTATTTTACTCACTCAAGCTTATAATCTTGGCATAAACGCTACTGAAATTAAAAATAGTTTTGCAAGCTTTAGCAAGGTTTTTGAGCCTTATCATAAACTCTACGGTCAAAATAATTTGGTTGATATAAAAGCTTCTGGCATTGATTTAAACGCAAATGCTAAAGATGAGCCTAAACTTATGGAAATTTTAAGTGCTGATATTGTAAATATTCAAGCTAAAATTAATGAATTTGTTAGTGCAAATACTCAAAACCCTGATGAAAAGATTATTTATGCACTTGGTAAAGGCAAAGACACAAATGATGCCTTTGTTAGCTTTAACACAAACATTAAAAAGCTTCCAAATGAGCTTGGAAAATATTACTCGCAACTTTCTTTGTATGCTTGGGATTTGATTGAAGGTTATGGAATTTCTTTGTTTAATACAGCGTGGTTTAATGAAGTTTATACGCCTTTTGTTAATGATATAGCTCCATTTTATCCTTTCAATGAAACAAGCTCTGAGGAATTGAGTATGGACGCTTTTAAAGGATTTTTTGGTAAAAATGGAAACCTGAATCAATTTTTGCAAAAATATTTTGATGGGGTTTTGATTAAAAGAAAAAACACTTATAGCGTAAAAAGCGAATTTGGCTCAAAAATAAACTTTTCCAAAGAGTTTTTAAATTTCATTACCGCAGCAAGCACACTTTCTGGTTTAATGCTTAGTGCTAACGACAACATAAAGGCAAATTATATCTTAGAAAGCCTTGATTTGAGTGCTGATTTTTCTTTCGTGGAATTTGGTTATAATAATTTTAATGTAAAATACGACCACACCTTAAAAACCACTCTAACAGTTATCGCAGAGCAGTTTAACAACGGCACAAATCTTAATTTCACAGCTTATAATTACACAAACTCAAATTTAAGCTACAATAAAAGCTATAAAGGAGAATGGGCTTGGTATAAGCTTGCTAGAGAAAGTAAAAAGGCTGGTAATTATGGCTTTTTGTTTGAAAATAATTCAAAAATGTATTTTGACTTTGCTTTAAGTGGAAACATAAACGCCATTATAGCAACGCTTAATTCAATTAAAATCACAGAAAATGTTACAGGAGCTAAATAAATGGCAGAAAAAGAAGATATCGGTCTTATGCTTGAAAATGCAGAGGAAAATAAAATCAAAACAAATGCAGCTTGCATCTTTGATGAAGGCGGAGGTTTTATAGGCTCAGGTGCTGAGTGTATTTTATGCGTGCAAGATAAGGAAAAAAATATAAATGAAAAGCACATTAGAATAAATTTTGAAGAAGGTTTTTTTACCATTACTCCCGTTGATGAAAGCAAGGTGTTTTATAATGAATCTTTTTCGCCTATGCAAGGAGGATATGAAACCATTATCAACAAAGGAGATACCTTTAAAATAGGCTTGCTTAAATTTCGTTTTGTGGAGAGCAAGGAGATAAGCAAAGAGCTTTTAGAGGGCAAAGAAAGACTTGAAGTTGTATCAAAACAAGATGATAATATAGATGAAGTGCATTTACGCCCTAGGGGCAAGGTCAAAATAGACTTTAATGAAAAGCAAAGCGTGAAAGAGCTTATTGAAAGTAAGCCAAATTATGATTTCATAGAGATAAAAGATAGCCCTGAGCCTTTAAAAATAGAAGTAAATTCTTTGGATTTTACAAGGGAAAATATAGACGAACTCCTTAACAAAGCCCTTAAACAGTTACAACAAAATCAAAAAAAAGTTCATTTAAATGATGATTATACAGATTTAAATATTAAGGATTTAGAACAAATTATTGCCAATATTCCCCTCATCAAATCAGCAAAACTCATCAATCTCATAGCCTTAAGCCTCATAAATAAAGAACTTTACAGCCCAATCTTTGAGGAAATGCAAGATAACGCCTTTCTTGCTTATCTTAAAGCTGCTATACAAGGCGATATGAACGAGCAAAAACATTCGCTTGAAAATCTAACCATAAGAGCTTTGTTAAGTTATAGGGAAAAATGAAAGCACAAGATAAAACTACATTTTTCAGTGCTTGCAATGTATTTGATGTTTTTACAAGCAAAGCATACTTTTTTTGGTATAATTTTGCTTGAATTTTAAAAAAGGACACACAATGCTTCAAACTTGTATCTTTCCCGCAGCAGGATACGGCACGCGCTTTTTGCCCGCCACCAAAACCCTGCCAAAAGAAATGCTTCCCATACTCACAAAGCCACTGATTCATTATGGGGTTGATGAAGCCTTAGAAGCTGGTATGGACACTATGGGCTTTGTAACGGGGCGCGGCAAGCGGGCTTTGGAGGATTATTTTGACATAAGTTATGAGTTAGAGCATCAAATTTCAGGCACAAAAAAAGAGTATTTGCTCGCTGAAATTCGCACGCTCATCAACCGCTGCACCTTTACCTTTACAAGGCAAAATGAAATGCGCGGTTTAGGCGATGCCGTGCTTAAAGGCAAGGCGCTTGTGCAGGACGAAGCCTTTGGGGTGATTTTAGCTGATGATTTATGTGTCAATGAAGAAGGTGCTGGCGTGATGGCTCAAATGGTAAAAATTTATGAAAAATACCGCTGCACCATTGTTGCGGTGATGGAAGTGCCAAAAGAGCAGATTTCAAACTACGGCGTTGTCGCGGGAAATGCTGTGGAAGATGACATTATAATGGTAAATTCAATGGTAGAAAAGCCAAGCGTAAAAGAAGCCCCAAGCAACCTTGCTATCATCGGGCGTTACATTTTAACGCCCGACATTTTTGGCATTTTGCAAAACACAAAGGCGGGCAAAAACGGCGAAATTCAGCTTACTGACGCGCTTTTAGCACAGGCTACAAACGGAATGGTTTTAGCTTATAAATTTCAAGGCAAACGCTTTGATTGTGGTTCTGTGGAGGGCTTTGTGGAAGCGACAAATTATTTTTACAAGAAAAGTCTATGCTAAAACACACGCTATTTTTTGAAAAAGAAAAGCTAAACGGCATTTTAGCTTATGCAAGCAGAATGAACGATGAACGCCAAAGCGGCGAGGTGGGCTACTATCATCTTATGGACACTTCGCTCGCGCTCATCAAAGAAAGCGAAAAATTCATCAAAGACAAAGAGCATATCAAAAAAGTGTTGCTCATAGGAATGGGCGGTTCAAGCTGTGGCGTAAAGGCGTTAAAAGACTTTTTGTTTGACGAAAAGAGCAATGAACGCGAACTTTTCATCATCGACAACACTTCATCGCACACTTTTACCCAAACCATAAAAAAGCTGAATTTAAAAGACACGCTTTTTATCATTTCAAGCAAAACAGGCACGACTATCGAGGTAGTGTCGCTTTTTAAGCTCATCATAGCGCATTTTAAGCTCAAAGAAAGCGAGCTAAAAAAGCATTTTGTCTTTATCACCGATGAAAATTCAAAGCTTCATCAGCTGGGCGACAAGCTTGGAATTTACAGCTTTTTTGTCCCACAAAATGTGGGCGGGCGTTTCAGCGTGCTTTCAGCCATAGGCATAGTGCCGCTTGTCATTTGTGGCTACAACGCAAAAGGGCTTTTAGAGGGCGCAAAGGCTTGCTATGAGGACTTTTTCACGCACAAAAAAGATGAAATTTTGCAAAAAGCCTATCATTACTGCACGCACAAAAACGCCCATATCAATGTGCTTTTCAGTTATGGAGACGCTTTTAAGGGCTTTAACGAATGGTTTGTCCAGCTCATCGCTGAAAGTCTTGGCAAAAAACAAGGCTACAAGCGAGTAGGGCTTACGCCCATCGCTCTCATCGGAGCGCGCGACCAGCACAGCTTTTTACAGCTCATAATGGAAGGACCAAAGGACAAAACTATCACCTTTTTAAAGGTGCTAAATGCTGAAAAATCCCCAGCCGTGCCTGAATTTAGCCTGCCATTTTTGCAGGGTTGTGATTTTGCAAATGGCGTAAATTTACACAGCCTTTTAAACGCGCAGTGCGATGCGACTTTGCAGGCTTTAAGAGCTGAGAATTTAAGCGTGGATTTGATAGAGCTTGAAAGGCTTGATGCGTGGCACGCAGGGTATTTGATGTATCATTATGAGCTTTTCACCTCAGCTTGTGGCATAATGCTTGGTATCAACACCTACGACCAGCCCGGCGTTGAGGTAGGAAAATTAATGCTTAAAAGGATTTTATCAAAAAGATAAATTTTTAAACAGCTTTGGCTTGCATTTTGTTGTAAATTTTGTCAAAATTTGAAAAATTTGCTAAATTTATGTAAAATTCACGCTAAAATTAAAAGGATAAAAAATGAATATTATCGAAGGACAACTTGCTCTCAAGGGCAGTGAAAAAATCGCTATCATCAACTCGCGCTTTAATCACATCATCACAGACCGCTTGGTTGAGGGCGCAAGGGATGCGTTTTTAAGACACGGCGGAGATGAAAAAAATCTTTCTCTCATCTTGGTGCCAGGGGCTTTTGAAATCCCTTTTGTGCTAAAACAAGCCATTGAAAGCAAGAAATTTAACGCTATTTGTTGTGTAGGTGCTGTTATACGAGGCTCTACACCGCATTTTGACTATGTAAGTGCTGAAACTACCAAAGGTATAGCAAATGTAAGCCTTGCAAACGACACGCCTGTGAGTTTTGGGGTGCTTACAACCGACACCATAGAGCAAGCCATAGAGCGAGCAGGCTCAAAGGCTGGAAACAAAGGCTTTGAAGCTATGGTGAGCCTTATTGAAATTTTAAGTCTAAAAAACACACTGAAAGCCTAAAATGGCGACTAGACACCAAGCAAGGCAAGCTGTCATCGCACTTCTTTACGCTAACGAGTTTAATGCCCAAGATGAAACAAGTGTCAGCGAGTTTTTAGAAGAAAAAAAAGTTCGTAATGAACAACGAAATTTTGCTCTTGCCTTATACAAGGGTGTTCAACTCAATCTAAGCCAAATAGATGAACAAATCAAGCCTTTTATCAAAGAAGAGATGAAGTTAAGTCCCATAGAATCAGCGATTTTAAGGCTCAGTGTTTATGAATTTTTTCATAGTCAAACAGATAAAATCATCATCATTAATGAAGCTATTGAGCTTGCCAAAGAATTAGCGAGCGAAAACTCCCCAAAATTCATTAACGCCGTGCTAGATTCTCTTAAGGGTGAGCTAAAATGAAGCTTTGCGTAGCTTTTGATTTGGCAAGTAAAGACGAGTGCTTAAATTTAGCCCACGAGCTTGCTGGACTTGACATTTGGATAAAAATCGGACTTCGTTCATATCTGCGAGACGGCATACGCTTGCTTGATGAGCTGAGAAAAGTGGCTGAATTTAAGGTGTTTTTGGATTTGAAAATTTATGACATTCCTAACACTATGGCTGATGCCTGCGAAGAATGCTCTAAAATAGGCGTTAATATGATAAATTTACACGCAAGTGCTGGAGAAAAAGCAATGAATGAAGTGATGAACCGCCTAAATGCACTTAAAAACCGTCCTTTAGTTTTGGGCGTATCCGCTCTTACGAGCTTTGACGAGGCAAGTTTTTTTAGCGTGTATAGACAAGGTATTGATGAAGCCGTGCTTTGTTTCTCAAAAATGTCATACAAAAGCGGACTTGACGGAGTTGTTTGCTCAGCTTATGAGAGTTTAGCGGTAAAAAATGCCACAAATTCAGCCTTTCTCACGCTTACACCGGGCA
Organism: uncultured Campylobacter sp.; assembly: GCA_934728065.1. Taxonomy (GTDB): domain Bacteria; phylum Campylobacterota; class Campylobacteria; order Campylobacterales; family Campylobacteraceae; genus Campylobacter_D. Next base: position 855 of record CAKVDW010000010.1, on the reverse strand, counting down.
TTCGCCCCTTTAAAGAAAGTAAGGACGACCAAGCAAGAGTGGCTGATTTGGCTGTGGCAAAGGCAAACAAAAGCGATTTCATCGTGGTAGGACGCCCGATTTATAAGGCTTTAAATCCTCGAGCAGTGGTAGAAAAGATACTTGCAGAACTTTAAATTTACAAAAGCAAATTTTAATATCCTTGAAAATAAACCCTTATTTTGATACAATTAAACTTGTAAATTTTTTAAGGGAGATAAGATGAAAAAAGTTCTTGCTTTTATCTGCGTTTTTGCAGGCTTTTTGTGGGCTGCGGTTAATATTAATACCGCTGGGATTGACGAGCTAAAGGCTCTTAAAGGTGTTGGCGAAACTAAGGCGCAAGCTATTATAGAATACCGCAAAGACCATAATTTCACCACTATTGACGAGATTAAAAAGGTCAAAGGTATAGGCGATAAAATCTTTAATGACATTAAAAACGACATTAAAGTAAAATAAAACAAAGCTAGTTTAGTTTATAAAAGACTAAACTGGCTTATTTTTCTTCTCTTTTTTTAAAAAATCAAAAAAATTTTAAATTTTTGTCTATATTTTATCTTTTTTTAAGTTTATTTTATATACAATTTTATTTCTTTTGTTAGCCAAAAGAAACTTAAATCCAAATTATCAGCAGTAATTTGTAGTTTATTTTAAGTTATGTTCTTTAAATTATTATTGTCGATTTTCAAATCTTATAGTCAATCTTTGAAATCTAAATAAGTGATACGATTGAGCCAGATTGAAATTTATGCTTTTAGCGTGAATTTCGCAAAACTTTTTCTTTGATGAAAAAGATTAAACACTTCAAATTTTATGGAGAGTTTGATCCTGGCT
>CAKVDW010000009.1 GCA_934728065.1 uncultured Campylobacter sp. | reverse complement strand
AAAGCAATCGCCAAAAGCGTGCTTGATAAGGGCATAGGCATAATGGACACAAACAAAATCTTGCTGAAAGAGTTTGCTTAAGTTACTAGCCTTATTTATAAATCCGCAAAAAAGGAATAAATAAGGCTCTTTAAATTCGCTGATTTTTGCTATAATATCCTTTTTAAAAGGAAGAAAATGCAAATTTTACAGTTTTTCTATGAAAATCCACCTGAAAGCAAGGAACTTTTAAGCCGAAAAATCCACCTTAATGAGAAAAACATACTCATCAAAGGGGCAAAAAAGTCTGGCAAAAAATCCCTCATCTTAAATTATTTAAGCACTTTTGAAAAAAATGAGTATTTATTTTTAGATTTTGATGATTTGCGCTTTGATGAACATTCTTTGATGAATTTAGAAAAATTTATAGAGGATAAAAATATAAAAGCCTTAATTTTTTATGGGATTAAGAAAAATTTTATTTATAATTTTTCAGACCTATCAAAGTCCTATCAAATCATTCTTTCAACAGAATTTAACTCCTTTCATCTTAAAAATTTCAAAGAGCTTAAACTTGATTTTTTGGATTTTGAGGAATTTGTAAGTTTAAGCAAAAAGAATGTGCCTATAAATTCACAAGTTGGAGCATTTTTACAAGCTGGTAGAACTTTAAATGTGGATTTAAACGAGTATTTAAGAACGCATTTTTCTAGCTTGGAACTCGACATTTTAAAGCATATCGCACTTAATCTAGGTGCAGAATTTAGTGCAAATGAGTTGTATCAAAGACTTAAAAGCAAACAAAAAATTTCTAAAGATAGCCTTTATAAAGCCGTAAATGAGCTTGAGGATAAGGGTGTGGTGTGTTTTTTATCCTTTGCGAACAAAAGGCTTAAAAAGGCATTTTTTAGAGATTTTGCCCTTAAAAATGCCTTGTGCATCGATAAAAACTTTAAACAACTCTTTGAGAATGTTATTTTTACAGAGCTTTTAAAGCTTAAAGATGAAATAGTGTATGATAAATTTTTTGATTTTTATCTTAAAAATGCCAAAACTGCCTTTATTTCAAGCCCAACTCTTGACATCTCTTTTATCAGGCTCAAGGCTAAAAAATTACTTCCAAAAGCACTTGAAATAGGTATTTTTCATATAGTTTTTATCACCCTTTCCACAGAGCATAGTTTTTATGAAAATGGAGTGAAAATTGAAGTCTTGCCCTTTGATTCTTGGGCTTTGGGCTTTGATTAATCATACGCGCTTAAGTGATATTTTGTGATGACATTATTTAAGATTTTTACATATTTGCCTTTTATTTCAGAGTAATTTCTCAAAGTTTGTATAGCATCAAGCCCCTTAAATGGCTTGTTTTTAGTGCGAAATTCAAGGCGTAGCGTGCGAAATTCCTCATAAGTGTGATGCCTGTTGAGGTTGAGTAGATAAGACTCCACGCTTTCTTGCAGGCTGTCAAAGATTTTTACCTTGTGAGTCTTGCCTTTGGCGCGTTTTTTCGGCACTAAACCCTTGCCGCCCCAAGTCCATTCGCCAAAAAGATTGTTCGCCTCGCGTGTGAAACGGCTCGTGCCTGTTGCGCTTTCTACCAAAGCCTGCGCTATGCCTAGTGATTTGGGGATTGTGTCGATTTTTTTTTGATAGGCTTTCGTGTCAAAAAGATTTTTTATGCGGTATTTTTGCTGAATTTGCGTGAGTTTTTCAAGCTTTTCTTGGTCTAAATTCCTATATCCAGCCTTTGCGCCCTCGTCCAAAAAATTAAGCGCAAACTCCCTTTCTTTCAGCACTTTTTCAAAGGCTATGTCAAGCATTTGGTTGATTTTTTCCACAAAAATTTTGCGCTTTTCGTTGATAGGCAGTTGATAATAACTCTCATCAAATCCGCCCTCAATGCCCATCATCAAAAAGGGCGCAAAAAGGCTAAGAAAAATGATACTTGGCTTCAAAACAGCACCTCACTTCGCCTTTGAAAAAGATTTGCCCATTTTCATAGCGTAAATTTAGCCGCTCGCCGCTTTTTGGCTCGACTAAAACGCTATTTTGCAGGGCTTTGTTTTTGTGCGCTAGGTAAAAACTTGCCGCCATTCCTGTGCCACACGCCAGCGTTTCATCTTCCACGCCTCGCTCGTAAGTGCGCACCCGTAAATGCGTGGGGCTTATGATTTGCGCGAAATTCACATTTGCGTTGAATTTTTCGCGCACGCTTTGGCAAAGGCGCAAGTCAAACTCGCCCAAATCCCTGCAAAAATGCACCAAATGTGGCACGCCCGTATCACAACCCTGCCAAATTTTGCCCCCAAATTCAAAGGGCGCTTTTTCGTCTTTTACCACTCCAAGCGTGATTTCTACTGAATCTTTTTCAACGCTTGCCTTGATGATTCCAGCCTTTGTGAGAAAGGCTAAATTCGCGCTTTTTCCCAAAAAATGCACGGCAAAATGAGCCGCCGCGCGTGCGCCGTTACCACACATAAGGGGCGCACTGCCATCGCAGTTGTAAAAATCCCACTCAAAATCATAGTTTTGGGGCTTTTGCTTTGCGCTGTTTTCGGGGCATTTTTGGCTGATTTCGCACTTTTGCTGTGCTTTGTTTTTAGGGCTTGCTTTATCACTTGCATTTTCTCGCCTTGCGCCATTTTCATCGCTTTTGCCACTCGGTAAAATGGCGATAAGCCCGTCAGCACCTATGCCGCTATGCCTATCACATAGCATTTTAGCTAGCTCGCTTCTGTCCTTTTTGCCCTCATCAGCATAGATGACAAAGTCATTGCCACTTGCACAATACTTGTAAAATTCCACGCTTTTTTCCTTAATTTTTGTAAATTATACACGATGAAATTTAACTTTTAAAAATATTGAGCAAAAGATTAAAAACATTTTTCACAACTTAAGTTTCTAACATATCCTTTGCTTTGCTCCAAGCTTTTGTGAGACTATCTTTTGAGCTTGAAAACGCTTTACAACTTGTGAAAGGATTTGTGGGCATTTACTGTGCTTTATTTATATTGTTAAAATTTGTTATAGAAAATATCATTTAATTGAGTTTTGTTGTTTATTCGCAAAAAACAAAATTGTGCCAAGAGATTTAAATTTAAATTTTGATATTAAGTTCGGTTTTTACGCTAAAATTTTCGTCGGCAAAATCACTTTTAAATCCCATTTGCAAAAACATTTTCATCAGCTCGGTTATTTGTTGATTTTTAAGTTCAAGCCATTTTGCCTTAAATTCATCTAAATTTGCACTTGTCTTATAAATTTGGACCACATCTTTATCAACAAAAGCATTGACAAGTGGCAAGGTATTTTTACTGATAAATTCATTAAGTTCGTTTTCATCTATCATATCTTTATCAAGTTGTTTTTCTATTGAATTTTCAACCAAAGAGACATTTTTTACACTTTCATTATATTGCTTAACAAGCACTTTAAAAGCATTATTCATAGTAGTGTTGATTTTTGCAAGCTCTTCATCGCTTGTATCTTCCCAAGGCGTGCCGTATTTCCAGCTAAAATCATTTTGCACATCTTTATTATTGGTAATTCGGTTTGCAATTTTAACATTTTGTTCCTGCTTTTTTGGCAAGATATTAGAATTTATGTCCATTGTATTAACGAGATTTAACATAGAAACGCCTTTAATAAATTTTTACGGCAACCATTTAGTATTTGGTGGTATTTTGCCATAACTAAGTATATATTCCATTTGACCTTTATATGCCTTAAAGGCTACTTTTTGTTTCAACATAATTTCCATTTGCATCATATTTTATTTCCATCCCTTTTCTCCCTGCAAAAGTGTAACCAGCATCGTTTGCATCAATAGTTGTATAAGCTACAACCGCAAGTTCATAGCCGCTCATAAGTTTGTAGGCTGTAAGATGCCCGCCCACAACCTTGCTTGCCTCATCAGCTGTTAGCCTTTTAACGCCGACTGAATTATCGCTCAAAGCTCCATTTGTCGCCCTAGCTAAAAAATCATCAGCCAAAGAAAAGCTTACTAAAAACATACTTAAAAATATAATTTTAAAAAGTATTTTTAACATTATTGATATCTTTAAATTTTGTTAAAATAATATTGAATGATAACACAGTTATTTTTAAAATAAGTTTAAAATATTATGTCAAAATATCAAAGTAATAAAAATCAAAAAAGTTTAAAAGGTTGAAATTCAAAGTGAGTTTTATTTGGCAAATTAAGCTTACTTTGTTTTTGTGTTTTAGATGGGACCATTAAGACAAAACCGCCTTTTTTATCTCTGTCCCAAAGGCTAAAAAATTCACGCTTTGAGCTTATGTAAGCCCCAGAACTTGGGTCTAAAATTTGCAAAAAATCGCCTTTATGGTTGATGATGATGACAAAGTGTGGAAAACGCGGGTCGTCCTCTATTTTGACGAGCAAGGGTAGCCCAACAAGCTTGTCAAGGCTTGTGCGCTCTATTTGATACGCACCACCCTCAAAACCTAGTTTTTCAAGCGTAGCAATAAGCTGTGAGAAGCTTACCATATCGGTATTTAAGACTTTTTCATTCATCGCTTGTAAAATTTCAAGTTCGGTAAATTGCTTAAAATTTGACATATTTAAAAGTGTCGCAAGGCTCGCTGCACCGCAGGATTGCTCATAATTTTGGCGAATCATATTTTCGTTTTTAAGTTCTTGGTAGGATTTAACCACAAATTCAGCAAGGCAAAACGCAGGCAAAAGGACACAAAACGCCACAACACGAAAGAAAAATTTTATCAAATTCACAATATTTGCCTCTACCTATGCCTTTATATCAACTTTTTTGAGCCTTTCTTTTGCAGATTCATTCATAAAATTTGTATTTTGTGCGCCTTTTTGTCTTTGCAAAGACTTGCCAAAAAGTAACTCTAAATACCTCTGTGCCTCTTTTACCGCATCATCAAGTCCTATGCTTTGACTTGAATTTTCTTGTATTTTTTTGTTTTGATAGGCTTTATACTGCATTTTAAACTCGTTTAAATCCGTGCCTTTAAGCATTTGCATAAAATCCTTTTCGCCAAAAACGACTATATTTTGAAGTTCGCTTTGATGAAACCACTTATTTAACGCATTTGCGTTCGTGTGTCTGTCCGCTCCCAGCATTTTACCCCAAATAGTCGTCTCGCTTTCAATGAGTAAGTCATTTGCATTTAAAACCGCCACCAAAAGCCCGCCCGAGTTTATCTCGCCGTTTTGGTTTGTATATTTTTGCATTTCATTTGAGTTGCGGATTAAGCCTATTTCGCTGTCAAAAAAGCCTTCCAAAAAGAGATTTTTGGTTTGCAAAAACTCACTTTGCTTATCTTGTGCGAGCAAATTTTCTATGTTGGCATTGCTTGATTTGCTGCGTGAAAGGGTGTTTGCAAGCTCTAATGTGCTTGTGTTATATTGATAAATAAAGGGCAAATTTTGAATTTCATCAGTGTGAAATGTGCTTTTTGCGCTGTCATTTGTGAGTTGCGAAAAAACTTTGTAGGCATTGCCAACGCTTGCGGCTATGTCGATACTTGCGTGCAAGGGAGTGTTGAAAGGCTGATAACTCATCGCTTGTTCTACTATTTGTTGCATAGAGCTTGAATGGATTTTAAAATCCTTTGAAATTCCTGCTTTTTCGTTAAATTCAGCCGTGAAAAAGCCGTCTTTATCAATCTTGTAGCCTAAGACTTCGCTTGAATTTATGGAATTTGTCGTCTTTAATTTTATATCATCAACACCTCTAATATGCACATTTACATTTGCAAATGGATTAAATGTATTTGATGAAACTATGCTAAATTTTGTCATCTTTCCAACCTTAGAAAAATCCTTTGACCTAAAAAGGTCAAAGGGTAAATCGACTTTTTATCTCATTATTTGAGTGGCGAGATAATTTTTTATTGTTTTTTCATACGAAGAACGCATTTCATTGACAATTTTGTTAAAGCCTATATTTGAACGCACCTTATAAACAGCACCTGAACTCGTTACACCTAAAACCATATTAGTTACTGCGTGAGTAATAGTAGGACGATAAGGATTTACCCTGCTGTAAGTTTGCGTTACACTGAAAGCCACAAATTGATTTTTGGTAGGGTCAGCCACAGCGGATAACTCTTTATAGCGCGTGTTTGCAGAATAGGTCGCAATTTGTTGCCCATTAGCATTAAATGTCGTGCATACAGTAGCTCCCAAATTGCAAACACCTTTATAACGCAATTCACTAGAACTTAAAATAGCCACCGCAGCCATTTCCATTACAGACACATTTCCAAGAGAAATGTTTCTTAATGCCACAAATTGAGCATTATATCCACCCACAACCTTGCTTGCCTCATCAGCTGTTAGCTTTTTGACACCGACTGAATTATCGCTCAAAGCTCCATTTGTTGCCCTAGCTAAAAAATCATCAGCCAAAGAAAGATTTGCCGTCAAAGCACCCAAAAGTGCTATCTTAAAAAATGTGTGAAACATTTTCTCTCCTTGCGAGCTTTAGAATATCAAATCATTTTAGCACAAAATAATGTAAATTGACAAAAAAATTTAAATTTATCTACAAATTGTTTCAAATTTACAAAATTGTAAATTTATCATCAAAACTATATCGGCAATTTTTTCAACTTTTTTATGTCATTTTAAATTTCATCTTTTAACTTTTCAAAAACTCAGTGCATTTTGCTTTAAATTCATCATTTAAGCCTATATTTTCAAAGCATTTCATTAAGTTGTAAGAAAAAATTATTTATCAGTTTTCTTTTTTTTGCCGATATAATGCAAATAAGATTTGAAAGGTTTAAAATGCTAAATTCTATAAATTCTCATTCAAATTATGCTTACACAAATATTTCAAATTCAAAGGCAAATTCAACCGTTTTAAATTCAACCCAAAATTCAAATTTTGTTAAAGACAAAAGTCAAGCCACAAGTGAAATTTTAGGCTATGGCGTGGATAATGAGGGCTTTTTCACAAGCGATTTTAACGAGGCTGTGGGGCTTGATAAAGATTATAAAATTTATGCCAAAGGCGTGGAGAATTTAGCCCAAGAACTCGCCACAAACAAACATTTTAGCCAAATCGAGCTTACAAAAACGCTGGGTAATGTTTATAAACTTTTTTCTCAACTTGTCCCAAATGCCCAAACTTACGACAAAGAACAAATCTCACAAATTCCGCTGGGCTTTGATTATGACACGAAAAGTTTGACAATTACACAAAAGCACAGCTCGCAAAATGAGCTTTCAAAGGGAGTAAGCGCAAATGACAGCCCGCTATCTCGCACGCAAACAGCTCAAAGTTTTAGGGTAAATTCTTTGGGAAAAATCGATGAAATTTTTGAGATAAATTCGCTTAATCTTGGCAAAAATGCGTATTTAAGCGATGGTAAAGTAAGCAAAGGTGGGCTTTTTATGGCGTTTGCTGGGGCGCAACTTACTCAAAACCAAAATGGGCATATCATCGCTGGCAACACCACGATAAGCGGCAAACTAATGGGCTTTGACAAGAATTTAAGCAAAGGCGTTGTCAAAGATTTAAACGACTTTGTGGGCGAAAACGGCTTTTTAAATTCAAGCGGCAACACGCAAGAGAAATTTGCGCGAATGATGAAAATCTTTGATTTGTATAATGCTGATTTAAGCGTAGATGAGTTTAAATCGCAGTGGCTTGGGCTGGTAAATGGCACGAGCAAAATCGATGAAAAAGAGTTAAAATCTTTTGGCGAAATCATCGAAAATTTTATGAAAGAAAATGGCATTCAAGGCAAAGAAAATGTTATTTTGAGTGAAACTGAAAGCACAAATTCAGCCGATAAAACGCAAAACGAAAGTGAAAGTGCGGAGCAAGGCTTTAAACGCCAAATTATACAGGCTAAAAGCAAAAGCCCCATTTACACACAAGAGTTTTTTGCTCAATACAAAAACCTTTTGCAAGATACACAAAGGCTTGATGCTTTTAACATTTTATTTGGCACGAATTCAAGTGGTAGTTTTGGCGGCTCAAATGGCAATGATTTAAACACAAATTTGATGAGTTTAAATTTAAGTAAAATTAAGCCCTTAAATAAAGTGGATATAAAAGCTTAAAAATTTTCTAAAACGCTTTTGTATCATTTTGCCTTTGCTTTTTAACTCTTTGCTTTTTGGTTCAAATTATGTTGATTTTTAGCGGATACAGCCAGCCTTTAAATTTGAGCTTGCGGAAAAATTAACGCATTTGCATAAGTATAATTTGAATGAAAATTTGTAGAATTTAGCATTTTAAGTTTTAAGTCTTGTTTAAATCATCATCTTTAAATTTCATCATTTGCAGCCACTCGTGGAGCTTTTTTTCAGCTCCCAAGCCCTTGCTTTCATAGAATTTTAGGGGCTTTGCAAGGTATTGTTGCTTGACATAGCCGCCAAAATCGTGCGGGTAAAGGTAGTTTTTAACGGCTGGGTTGTTGTTGTCAAGGTGTGGCAAAATGGGCAGTGGTGGGTTGTTTTGCACGAAATTTAACGCCTTGTTGATAGCCTCATAGCTTGAATTTGACTTCACAGCACTTGCCAAATAGACTACGCATTGTGCTAGGGGGATTCGCGCTTCGGGGTAGCCTATGTTTTTCACCGCTATGAGTGTGTTGATGGCTAAATTTAGGGCGTTTGTATCGGCATTTCCTATGTCCTCGCTCGCAAAGATGACAAGCCTTCGGGCGATGAAATCCGCACTCTCTCCGCCCTCAATAAGCCGCGCCAAGTAATAAAGCGCCGCGTCTATATCACTACCTCGCAGGCTTTTGATGAGCGAGCTGGCAAGGCGGTAATGCGTGTCCTTTGAGCTAGCGCCGTCATTTAGGGCGTTTGCTTTGAGCGTTTTAAGCGTTTGCAAGCAAAGCGTTTTTTCATCGACAAGCAGGGCGAATTCGATTAAATTCAGCACCGCACGCGCGTCTCCGCCACACATTTTAAGGATATATGCACACGCTTTTTCATCGCAAACCACGCCAAGCTCGCTTTTTACGCGCTCTATCAAGGGCTTTAAATCGCTTTCGCTCAAAGCCTTAAATTCAAAAAGCATCACGCGGCTTCTTATGCCTGAACTTAGCACAAAGAAAGGATTTTCCGTGCTTGCGCCGATTAAAATGCACTTAGCGTTTTCAAGTGGTAAAAGCAGCATTTCTTGCTGAGTTTTTGAAAGGCGGTGAATTTCATCGATGAAAATAAGCGGCTTATACAAGCTCTCATCATACTTTGCGATGATTTTTCGCAAATCATCAAGCTTGAAATTTGCCCCGTCAAACTCATAAAAATCAAGCCCAAAATCATTTGCCACAGCCCTTGCAAAGCTCGTTTTGCCACAACCTGCTGGACCGAAAAATATGCTGTGCGGGAGTTTTTGTTTAGCGATAAAGGTTTCAAAAAGCCTAACAAGCTCGTTTTGCCCTAAAATTTCTTTCAGCGTTTTGGGGCGAAATTTTAGGGCAAGTGAGAGCATTATGGCACTAAGGTTGTATTTTCATCGCTTGGGGCATCAAAATTTTGGACGTCGTTTTGAATTAAATTAAGCTCTTGTCCGTTTAAGATTATTTTCGAGTCATTGCCCAAAGTGGTAAGAAGTAAATCCAAAGCAAAGCCTCCGTCTTTTTCGATAAAGTATTCATCTATATTGAAAAAGTTAAGTATAGGGAAAATTTCACCCATTAAAGCCTCGCTTTGAATACTTAAATTTGTGCTACTTTGTTCTTGAAAGCCTTTAAAAGTTCCTTTCATCACTACTTTTTTGCCATTTGAGTTAAAGCTTAAATTCGTAAGTTCAATGATAGGTTCAGTAGCTAAGAAGTCAAAGAATATTTTTTCATCACTTGTTGGGGTATAATATCCTTCTTCGCTTAAATGCTTTAAGAAATTTACAGACAAATTGCTTGTGATTTGAGCTTTTATATCATCAAGTTTAACCTCGCTTAAAGGCGAGTTTATGTTTTTTATGTTAAGATTTATTATACCGCTCACTTTGTCATTATTTACATCATTTCGACCATCTATTTTTATATCATCAAAAGATATATTTAAAGCTTCCAAATTTTCAAGGTTGAACTTAGCTTTGCCGCTTCTATAACCTTCTAAGAAATCACTAAAATTCACACCCTTATCAATAGTTTCTTCATAATGTAAGTTTTTTAAAAAAAATTTTTCCGTTAAATCAAGGCTTGATACTTCAGAAAAGCCAAATTCACCCAAATCAATGCTTAAAGAGTGTATCTTGCCCTCTTTATCAAGCTCGGTTTGGAAATTAAGACCGCTGAGAGTTAAATTTGGTTTAAGGGTTATGTCGTTTATTTTATACTTTACATTTATTTTATTAAACAAAGAAGCGTTTGCTTTTATATTTAAAAAAACCTTGTCAAATATTACATTATCATCTTTTATATTTAAGTCGCTGTAAATTTTATGAAAAGGATTTTCAATGTCTATGTTGATATTATCGCTTGCAAAAATGTTGTTTTTAAGTGTTACGGTAGCTTTTATAGGAGGAAGCATTTGTCCTAAAACGACAAAGCTATTAAGGGGATAGCCAAATTCTTCAAAATTAAAAACTACCTCAAAATTCGCTTTAGAGTTGAAAAATCCTTTTTCAAATGTTTTGTTTTTAATGCCGTAATATTTATTTTCCACAGTCATAAACTCATAAATTTTTTGGTTCAAAGCTCCCATATAAAAGACTTGAGCTAAATATGCTACCAAAATAAGTCCCACTGCAAGTGCTGCGATGATGATTTTTTTCATTGTTTGTCCTTTTTTGAAACTAGGGCTTTATTATAGCATAAATTTCACATTTTTAAGCGTTTTTGGCAGAAATTTAAAAAGGCTTTATGATAATCTTTGTCATTGCAAATGAGGGGCGAAATTTGCAATGACACCGCCTTGTTAATGGAGTTTGCAAAGATGAGTTTTTGCCTTGTTTAAGGACTGTGCGCAAATCAAGCGGCAAAAACTTGTCCAGCATAAAGGATAAACATACGCAGGGCAAACACGCCTATCATCACGGCAAGTGAGTTGAGTAAGATGAAATTCACCTTGTAAGCGTGGTTTTTAAGTGCTGTTAAAGCGATAAGTGTAGGCGTAGCGATACCAAGCCCGATGACACCAAGCCAAAAGACAAAAGCCCACGAACCACTGCTTAGGCTAGCTACTGCGATGATAGCTTTATCGCCGCCTTGAAAATAAAGCCCCAAAAACAAGGCACAAAGCAAAAGTAATTCTATGGGTATGACACGCAAATCAGCCATCAGCAAGGTTTTGGTGTTGTCCTTTGAAATGTCCTTTGAAAAGCACAAAATTCCAAAGAAAATACAAGCAGCAATCCCGCTTGAAATCCCACTTGCCAAAAAGAGTATCGGCAAAATAGGGCTGTTAAAAAGCGGATAGGTTTGAATGGCTGAGAGCAAAAAGCCCGTATAAACGCCCACACCAGCGGCAAGCACAAAGATAAATCTTCCAAGCCACAAGGATTTGCTTTCTAAAAAGTCCAAAATTCCAGCGCATTTTTTAATGAGCGCACCCAAAAAGCCATTTTCAAGCGTGCTTCTAAAACGCAAAATCGCATAAAGAGCGCACAAAGGCGTGTATAAAAGCAGCAAAATCACCCCAAGCGACATTACAGAACTCGCGTTGTAGTGGATAAAAAGCTGATAAAAGCTCAAAGGCTTTGTCAAATCAAAAACAAGTATCAGCAAACCCACGACAATAGCCACAGGCGCGATAAGCACGCCCGCTTCTACAAAGGCGTCCCAAGGCTTTTTTTTGTTTGGATTAAGCCATTCAACGCTTAAAGCGCACATCATCGCTCCTGATGAAAGTCCTGCTAAAAAAAGATAAAGGGCAATCGCCCAACCCCAAACAAGCCCTAGCTCGTAACTTCCCCAAATCTCATTCATAGCTGATTCCTCCTTTGTTTTCTGGTAAAACAAAAAGTTTTGGTTTTGTTCCTAAATGTGCCTTGCGCGTAAAATGCGGTTTTTGCGCTAAAATTTGATGAATGCTATCATTTGGAGCGTTTAAATCCCCAAATACAAGCGCATCGGTAGGACACACGCTCACGCAAGCTGGTTCGCCTGAGATTTTCAAATGCGTGTGCTTGCAGAAATTGCACTTATCAGGCGTTTTGGTGATGGGATTTACATAGCGAGCCTTGTAAGGACAAGCAGCTACGCAGTATAAACAGCCCACGCATTTATCTTGGTCTATATCCACAATGCCGTTTTCATCGACAAAAGAAGCCTTTGTCGGACACACACTCACGCAAGGCGTGTTTTCGCACATTTCGCAAGAGTGTCGCTCAAATTTAAAGTGCAAATTTGGCGAAGTGCCGAAGGGACCTTTGATTTTCACTTGCAAGCGAAAAAAGCCCTCAGGGACATTGTTTTCGCTTTTACAGGCTATGGTGCAGCTTTGACAGCCTATGCACTTTTGCGCATCGTAAATCATTGCATATTTTGGCATAGTATCCTCCTAAATTTTTGTTATCTTAACGCCTATGGTATGCACATCAGTGCCAGATACAGGCGAGATAGAGTGTGGTAAAAGCGCGCTTGCATTGACACCTTTGTTGAAAGAGAGCTTTTGAGTCGCGCTTGTGTGCCCAAAGCCAAAATACCCAAAAAGAGTATCCTCTCTTATGCCCTTTGTCGGCAGCACCGTAGCGATTTGCTCGCCCACTTTGCTGGTGATTTTAACGCGGTCGTTTTTCTTTAAATTTAAACTTCTGGCGATTTTATCATTTATCCAAACGGCGTTATCGCTCATCAGTTCGTTAAGCCAAGGCACATTTGCGGTGTGTCCGTTTGTATGCACGGCAACCTTGCCTTGAATGAAATAAAATTCATCATTTCGTTTCATTTTAGGGTCATTATAATGCAACCCTCCGCGCCCACAAGCTGCTTCAAGCTCCTCGTCAAAAAGCTCGATTTTACCGCTTGTGGTTTTGCATTCAAGCACTTTGGCTAGCTCAAAGTCCTCATCGATGAATTCCTTTGAATTTGGATATTTGGCTAAAAACTGCTCCACGCTTGCCTTGTCTCTTGCTAAAAGTGGAATTCCGTAGCTTACAAGCCCCTTATCCAAAATTTCAGCCATAGCCTCTGGCTCGTTTGCGGCTTGTTTAAAGCGATAATCTGTCATATCCTTGTAAGGAAAGGCTTCACCAAAGCCCATTTTATCCGCTAACTCTTTCATTATTTGATACACAGGCTTTGTGTCGCCTATGGTTTCAACGGCTTTTTGACGCACTTGATAGCCCGGATTTTTGCTGTTTTTGCCGACAAATTGCTCATCTCGCTCCAAATAAGTGCTTTCAGGCAGCACTATGTCAGCATATTGAGCGGTGTCTGATAAATACACATCAATGCAAACAACCAAATCAAGCGCCTTTAAAGCCTCAGCAACCTTGTTTGAGTCGTTGATAGTCATCACGGGATTTGAACGCGTCATCACAATTCCGTGTAGCTTGTAAGGCTTGCCATCAAGCGCAGAGTCAAGGAATTTGCCATAAATTCCGCGAGTTTTAGCGATTTTGCTGAATTCTCCGCCCTTTATATCTACCCCATCAATGCGTGGTGCTTTTGGGGCGTCTATCTTTGGCAAGGCACTGCCTTTGATTTCAGGGGCAACCTTTTCGCCTGCAAGTTTGTTGTAAAGGCTTGCACCTTTTGGGAAAAACAGCCCGCCCTTTGCTTCAATGTTGCCTATGAGTGCGTTTGCTATGGCTATGGCACGGCGAAATTCTATTTCTTCTGGCGTGTAAGTGGAGCGGTGTCCAAAGTCGATAATCGCCGCAGGAGCAGCCTTAGCGCACTCTCTTGCAAGAGAGACGATGGTTTTTGCTGGCACATCACAATGCGCTGACATAGCCTCAGGCGTGAATTCGCGCACGCTTTCTTTGAGTTTGTCAAAGCCTATAGTGTATTTTTCGACAAATTTTTTGTTGTAAAGCTCTTCATAAATGAGCGTATGCACGAAAGCGAGCATAAAGGCTGTGTCGCCACCGGGCTTTATGGGTATCCACTGGCTTGCCTTTGATGAAAGCACGGAAAATCTTGGGTCTAAGGACACAACTTTACAGCCTTTTTGCAAGGCGGTGGCTATGCCACGAGCGTAGCTTATGACTATGCCTTCAAAGACATTATGCCCAAAATTAAGCATAAATTTAGCATTAGCAAAATCTCTTGCTAAATTTCCTGCTCCAAATACGCTTTTTAAGGCTGTGGCGTAACCTGATGGACAGGTGCTGCCGTGGTCAAAGATATTTGGGCTGCCATAAGCGTAGGCAAATTGATTTAAAAAGCCTGATTCAAAGCCGCTTTTTGAAGCAAAGGCTACACTTTGCGCGCCGTGCTTGGCTTTTATGTCGTTTAGTTTTGTGGCGATATACTCATACGCTTCGCTCCACGAGATTTCTTTCCATTTGTTTTCGCCCTTTTCGCCTACTCGCATTATGGGGCGGACAAGTCTGTTTGGGTCTTTGAGCTGATTTACCCCAGCGCCCCCGCGAGCGCAAACGGCTGCGCCTGTGCCTTTGGAGTAGGGATTGCCCGTGATGAAAACCTTGCCGTTATCATCAACCCTTGCTTGTATAGCGCACCTTGTGCTGCACATTTCGCAGATACTTGGCACAAAGGCGTGTGAGCCTTTTAGCTTTTCAGTAGAAAGTGCGCCCAAAGTCGCAGGACAGCTAAGGGCTAATGAAGACAAGCCTATGCCTTTTAAGAATTTTCGTCTATCAACACTCATCTTTTTTCCTTTCTTGTGTATTGAGAGTAAGGTAGCTTTGTGCGCTACCTTGCTTTAAATTTATGCGCTATAAAAAGCGCAAAACTAACTTCATAATGGCGTAAATTTCACGCCTAAATTTGGCTTTTGTTTTAACTCTCAAAAGTCAAAATTCTAGCAGTTTGCCGTTTGGCTGCGCTTGTTTTGGCGAAATTTTCAAAGCTTAGCGCACTTGTGGTGCGTGCCTTTGGAAATTTCGCCAATCACGCGCATTGCATACACAAAGGCGAATTTAACAATAAATCAAACCGCCCCTTTTGGTGCGCTAAATGCGGTTACTTCTGGCAATGCGCCTTTGAATTTTTCGATATTCACAAGCCCTGTGTGAGCGCAGTTGCCATTTGCTAGCTTAGAAGTTGGTATATCCATAGTCAGCACATTTGCGTTGCCGTATTTGCAAAGTCCTTTTTCATCAGGGTCATACCAGCCGCCCTCGCAAAGTCTCACAACGCCTTGCATTATGTCATCGCTCACCACGGCACCTGCTAGCACTTGTCCGCGCTTGTTAAACACGCGCACGACATCGCCGTTTTTGACGCCTAGTTTTTTGGCGTCTTTGGTGTTGATGAGTATGGGTTCTCTACCTTGCACGGTGTATTTTTCTCGCAAAGAAGTGTGGCACATTTGAGAGTGCAAGCGGTTTTCTGGGTGATTTGTCAGCAAATGAAAAGGTGCTGCTGCTGTGGCATTGCCTAGCCATTCAGCTGGTTCAAACCAAGTTGGGTGAGGCTTGCAGTCGTTGTATTTGTATTTTGCAATGGCATTTGAGTAAATTTCAATCAAGCCAGAATCAGTTCCCAAGGCGTTTAAAATCGGGTCTTCAATAAATTCAGCAAAACGAACCCATTCTAAATTTTCGGCTGGAACTTCAAATTCAAAAGGCTCATTTTTCGCCCAAAATTCCTCAAAGCTTGGCATAGGTGTAGCAAAGGTTTCTCCAAAGGCTTGAGTTTGCTTTAAAGCTCCGTTGTAATAATCTTTTATGAAGTCTATAGGTTTTTTGCCTCCGTCAGTAAAGGCTTTATACACGCTATCTCCATACTCTTTACATAAATCAGCAAAGATAGTGTAGTCGTCTTTACTCTCATCAACAGGTTCAACAGCTTGTTTCATAGGAACTATATAGCGGTTTGAATAATCAGAAGCCATAGTTATGTCATCTCGCTCATAAGAGCTTGTGGCAGGTAAAACAATATCCGCCATTTTAGCTGTTGGTGTCCAATAAATTTCATTGACAACCACTGTTCTAGGCTTTCTCCACGCCTTAACATTTGTGTTGGTGTCTTGATGATGCACGAGCGGATTGCCTCCACTCCAATAAATAAAGTCCATATTTGGATATTTGATTGTTTTGCCATTTGCTTGTATGGTTTTGCCCGGATGTAAAAGCGCATCGGCTATTCTTGCAAGAGGGAAAGAAAAGCTTGAGGCATCTTGTAGCCATTCAGCACCTCCAAGTGCAGCACTTTGTTTTGGCATACCCTTAAATTTGCCATTTGCCCAAATTCCAACAGGTCCAGCAGAAATACCGCCAACAATGCCAGCCTTGCAAGTAGGCACACCCCCACCTGAGTAGTGATAGCTAAGCCCAAAGCCACCGCCCTTTGTGCCGATTTGCCCAAGCATTGCTGCAAGGGTTACAAGCATCCAGTGCGGTTGCTCGCCGTGGTGCGCTCTTTGCATACCCCAGCCACTCATCAACATAGTAGGATTATCGTAGAATGTTTCGGCTAAGGTTTTGATAGTATTTTCATCAACACCACAAATTTTACTTGCCCATTTGACATCTTTTACAATCTTGTCGGTTTTTCCATCCAAATAAGCTTTGAATTTCTTAAATCCTGTGGTATAGTTTTCCAAAAACTCGTAATTGACTTTATTTACAGAAATAAGATGACTTGCCATTCCTAACATCATCGCTACATCTGTATTTGGACGAGGTTGGACTAAATCAGCCTTTAAGAATTTAGCTGTTTGAGTGCGAACAGGGTCTATACAAATGACTTTTATCTTGCTTTTTCTTAATTTTTCAAAGTATCTCATCGCCCTTTGGTCATTTGCTGTCCAAGCTATTCTTATGGTTGCAAGTGGGTCTGCACCCCAAATGACAACATATTTTGAATTTTCTAAAATGTTGTCCCACGAAGTTTGTTGCTCATAAACCTCGATAGAACCAACAACATAAGGCATAATAACTTGGCTTGCACCTGTTGAATAATCTCCCGTAACGCCCACAAAACCGCCCGTTACATTCATAAAGCGGTGCAAAAGCACGCGAGCGTTGTGAAAGTTGCCTGTGGATTTCCAGCCGTAACTTCCAGCGCAAATAGCATTATTGCCCTTTTGAAGTCTTGTTTTAAGAAGTTCTTTTGCTACAAGCTTAATGGCTTGTTTGTAAGGCACTTTGACAAATTCTTCTTTTCCACGAAGCTCTGGTTTTGGCTTATCTGGGTTTGCAAGATAGGATTTTCGCACATAAGCGTGGCGCACGCGGGATTTGTAAATCATATCTTGGGTGTAATACCAAAGCGGATTGTCTGTATCTTGAAATTTTTCCCAAGGCTGACTTTTGGTTACTTTACCGTCTTTAATGGTCAGTTTTAAAATGCCCCAATGCGCAGCAGTGATTACTGAACCGTTTTTAACAAGTCCTGAATTTATAGCTGTTGAGGGTATGCTTTTGCCTGAAGCTAGGCTTGGCAAAAGTGGTAAAGCCGCACTTAAACCTGCTGCTGTTTTTAAGAATTTTCGTCTGTCTAACATTTTATTTTCCTCCCTTGAAGTCTTTTGCATTTTTTTGTAAGTATTGTATGATGAGCCAACGGTCTTCTTTATCAATGCCTGTTCTAATTACCATTCCGTTAAAGGTGGCTGGCCATTGATTTGCCGTAAATTCTCTTTCCTTGTGAGCGGTATGACAAATGCCACAATTTTCCATATAAATTGTTTTTGCCCGAGCGAACATTTCTTTGTTGCTTGTTACAAATTCACGCTTATCAGCCCAAACTTCTATCGTGGCTTTGTTGTATTTGCCAGCATTGACGACATTTTTAAGCTTTGGTGGAGTGTTTTTAGAAAAAGCCGCTACCATTATTCTTTGAGTGCTGTTAAAATAAAGAACAGAGGGTGCTTTTGGATTTACATAGCCTGAAATTCTAAGTAAAACCTTGTCGCCTTCCGTTTTTAGCACCTCAAAGGCATTAGTTGGCAGTAATCTTCCTGCAACTTTCGTGTCGCCCTTGTTAAAATAAAGCGATACAACCTTGTCGCTGAATACATTTTTAGCAAAGGCAAAACTTGCACAAGCTAAAAACAACAAACAGAGTTTTTTCATTCTGTCCTCCTTTACATTTATGTTTTATTTTTATACATTAATATTTTATAATCTTTAATCTTAATTATTCATAAAAGTAAAATGTATTTTTTTTTTTTTGCTAAAATAGTATTTTTATTTTATTCTAAAATAAAATAATTAATTATTCTAATATCTAAATTCGGATAAATTTTTTGATTATTTTTTAATTTTTTGTAAATTTTAATGCTATACTTACAAAATAAATTTTAAAAAAGGATAAACAATGTTTGTCATCATTCAAACCACAGTTTTTAACAAGAAAGAAGCCAAAACTTTGAGTAAGATTCTTCTTGAAAAAAAGCTTGTTGCCTGCGTGCAAATAACAAAGGTGGAAAGCAACTATGTTTGGAAAGGCGAAATTTGCAAACAAAAAGAATATTTGCTGAGCTTTAAAAGCACGAAAAACAACATTAACGACATAGAACGCTTTCTTTTAGGACAGCATAGTTATGAATTACCTGAAATCACTATCTTTGAAACAAGTCATAGCAAAGAATACGGAGAATGGGTGCAAAGAAGCGTAAAATAATTAGCCTTTAAAATCATACTCTATGATTTGGGCTATTTCTTTTGCTTTGTTTAAATTATAATTATCCTTGATAAATTCAAGTGTCATATCTAAACCAGCACTTACACCAGCACTTGTGTAGATATTGTCATCTTTGACAAAACGGACATTTTCTTGCCACAAAACACTTGAATTTTGACTTTTTACCCATTCAAAGGCTTTTTGGCTGCTTGTAGCTTTTTTGCCATTGAGGTGCGAGGTTTTTGCCAAAAGTGCTGAACCTGTGCAAACGCAAAGCACAAATGAGGATTTTTGAGCTAAATTTTGCAAGGAGTTGATTATCACTTCATCATCAACCAAAGCTCTTGTGCCAAGTCCGCCAGGTATAAGCAAGATGCTATCTTTTACAAAGGCACTAAAGTCATTTGTTTTTATCACGCACCCTTGTGCGCTTTTAATCTCTTTTCCACCAAGTGAAAGATAAACGAATTTAACATTATCAAGCCTACTTAAAAGCTCAATAGGAGCGAATAAATCAAGGCTTGTAAAATCATCAAATAAAAAGGCATTGACGGTAAGTTTGTTGTTCATAATTATTTTCCTAAAATAAAAGGTGTTTCTTGATAGACTAGGTTAAGCCAATTACTAAAAAGCACCGAAGCACTGCTGCGCCAACTTAACACAGCCTTGTGTTTTTTGTTGTAGTAGTTTTTAGGTTTGGCTATCTTTAAACCCTTGTTTAAATCCCTTTTATACTCCTCATCAAGCGTGAATTTGGAGTATTCTGGATGAGCGAGTATAAAAATATCCTTTCTATCCTTTAATACAGCTGTGCCACATTTTTTACTTTGAAGTAAAATTTTTAAATCCTTGTTTTTAAGAATGGCTTTTTCATCAATGCCTGAATTCCTAGAGTGTGGCAAATTTACAAGCTCATCAAGACCGCTTAAAAGCAAGTCATCATTGACTATAATATGCTTAAAAATTCCAAAAGCCTTTTTTTTCAAGGGGATTTTTTTGATTTTATGAAAATGATAAAGTCCAGCCATAGCCCCCCAGCAAATATACATTGTGCTTGTGGAGTGTTTTCTTAAATAATCCATTATCTCACAAAGCTCATTCCAATAACGCACCTTTTCAAAGTCTAAATGCTCTATGGGCGCACCTGTGATAATGGCTGCATCAAAATTTGTGCCTTTGATTTCATCAAAGCTTACATAAAAGCTGTCTAAATGACTTTTTGGCGTGTTTTTGCTCTCATAGCTTTTTGTTTTAAGCAAGGTGATTTCAATCTGCAAGGGCGAGTTACCAAGCAAAGAAAGGAGCTGATTTTCAGTTTCTATCTTTGTAGGCATTAGATTGAAAATCAGCACCTTTAAGGGACGAATGTCTTGGTGGGTCGCTCTTTTTTCGCCCATAACAAAAACAAAGTCTTTTAAAAGCTTAAAAGCTGGAATTTTTTCAGGTATAATTAAAGGCACAGCTTTTCCTTTCTAGCTTTCAATGGCTTTTTTTAAATCTTTAATCAAGTCTTGTGTGCTTTCAAGCCCAACGCTTAAGCGAATGGTTTTGGGCGTGATTCCAGCACTTTCAAGCTCACTTTGACTTAATTGAGAATGTGTTGTTGAATAAGGGTGTATGATTAAAGACTTACTATCGCCTATGTTTGCTGTGATTGAAAAAAGCTCTAAGTTGTTGCAAATTTTTTGAGCCGCTTCAAAACTTCTTGCTTCAAAACTAAGCAAACCACTTGCCCTACCGCCGACAAAGTATTTTTGCAAAAGCTTATAATAAGGACTGCTTTTAAGGGCTGGATAGCTTACTTCATCGATGAGATGATGATCTTCTAAAAATTCAGCTATGGCAAGTGCTGAATCTGAATGTTTTTGAATTCTAAGCTCTAAAGTTTCAAGCCCTTGAATGTGCAACCAAGCATCTTGCGGACTCAAGCTCGCCCCTGTATTTCTCAACCAATGCGTAATAAATCTTATGCTAAATATAGGTAAATCAAGATTAGCATATATTAATCCGTGATAACTTTCATCTGGAGAATTAAAGTCTTGGTAGCGAGGATTGCCTCTAATAAGCTCATTAAGTCCTTCTCTTTCAATCATTGCTCCACCAAGCACGCTACCGTGTCCATTGATGTATTTTGTTAGGCTGTGAATGCTTATATCAACGCCATATTCAAAGGGTCTGTATAAGAGAGGAGTGGCTACTGTGTTATCGCAAATTGTTATTATGCCGTGCTTTTTAGCTATGGCAGTGATTGCTTCTACATCGGCTATGGCAATTTGTGGGTTAGATAGGCTTTCAAAGAAGATAGCCTTTGTTTTGCTGTCTATTAAAGGCTCTATGCTTGAGGCATCATCTAGGTCAAAAACCCTTGCTTGAATGCCAAGCCTTTTAAGAGTATGAACAAAAAGCGTTTGCGTGCCACCATAAATTTTGTTTGCAAACAAGATATTGTCGCCACTTTCGGCAAGATTTAGCACCGCATAAAAAATAGCCGCCGTTCCACTAGAAGTAACTGCACCAAAAGCCCCACCTTCAACGGCTGCAAGTCTTTGCGCTAAAATATCTCGGGTAGGATTGGTGATACGAGAGTAGGTATGACCAAGCTCTTTAAGCGCAAAGCGGTTTGCTGCTTGCTCTAAACTTTCAAAGTTATAAGCAGAGCTTTGGTATATAGGCACGCTGAGCGTTCTATGCTTGTCATAATCATAAGCTGCGTGCAACGAAAGGGTGTTTGCCGAAAAGTTTTTATGTTTTAAATTTGCCATTTTTTTCCTTTTATTTTTTTTGTAATAAATTAAAGCATTTTTTGCTTTTTACGCTGCTGATTAAATTTTTGGTTGAGGGGAAATTTTAGCACACAAGCGTGTGCATATTCATCATAGGAGCAAAAAGGACAAAAGCGCTGACGACATTAGCATTAAGGTTCATCGTTTTCCTTTTTGTAAATTTATTTGTGCGTAATTATACTTTTTTTATTTATAAATGTCAAGGCAAATTTTGGAATGATTTTTGCTTTTTTAATGCAGCAATATATATTGAAGAGAACATTAATGGACATTAATACAAATTATGCAAATACAAATATGTCTTTGAATTTGGGCTTAAGTTCGAGCGATTCAAGCCAAAAAGTAAATGCAAATACCGTGCAAACTGATTTACAAGAGCAAGCAACTGTTGTGAGTAATGCTCAAATTCCAAGTGAATTTTCAAGCACAACTTATGCAAGTGAATTTGGCTTTAGGGTTAATGAACAAGGCATTTTTGAAAAGGATTTAAATAAGGCAGCAAATTTGCCTCTTTCTTATGAAATCAACATTAAAAGCGTGCAAAGCATTACTAAAGAATTAATGAAGCAAGATAGCACCTTAACACCAAGTAAAATAGATATACCCGAGCTTTTAAATAAATATTACAGTGCCTTAAAATCAGTAGAAAGTGAATTTATGAGCGAGGATAATACTTATTTAACTCGCAATGAGATTCTTAGTCTTAATCAAGGCTTTTCGACAAACAGCGGGGAGTTTGAAGATGAGATTATGAGAATTTATGCTGGTAATGAGGAGCTTAATCAAGCCTTAAAACACAATCAAAACTTTAATGCCTTAGGACTTGAAAATTCTGTTGTTAATTTTAGCTTCGACAAGGCTATAAACAACAACGCAAGCAATGAATTTATAAAGCCTTATTTGTCAAAAGATGGTTCTGTTTCTAAATCAGGGCTTTTAATGAATTTCGCTTATGAGGACATAAAAAATACTAATCAAAAGGACAGTAGCTTTTTTATAAAACCCATAAGCAAGCCAAATTTTTCATCTCATCAAAGTTTTTATCAAATGGTAAGGGGCGAGGATTCTTTTGAGGACTTTGTTCGCCAAGAAAATGGGCAAAGAATGAGTTTTGATTTATATCTTTATGTTAATGGCATCAGCAAGCAAAATACTTCTGGCGAGAAACTTATGCTTTTATATCATCAATATATGAGCTATCAAAAGAAGATGGACATTAAGGAATTTACAAACTCAAGTTCGATTTACCGTCTTTATGTTCAAGCCTTATCAAATGAATTTAAAGACATTCAAAACGAATTCAGCACACAAAATGATGCTCAAAAGTTAAACTCAGCAAATGAAACTAGGCAAAATTCCATTGACAACTTTTTTAGTCAAAGGAAAAAACAGGCTGAATTTGATAATATTGTGAAATCTTATATGAGTGTAATGGCTTAAATAAATTTTGAAATTTTTTAGATAATTTTAAACTTATTTTTAGAATTTTGTGTTATCATTTTCTTTTTGATTAAAAAGATAAAATAAATCTTATTAAAAATATTTATCAATTTTATTAAGAATGTTTTATCGCATTAAAGAAGGATAAATGAAAGTATATTTAGACAACAATGCTACAACTATGATTGACCCACAGGCTTTCGAGCTGATGAAACCTTTTCTTATGGAAAATTATGGCAACCCAAACAGCCTTCATCAGTGGGGAAGTGCTACTCATCAAGCTTTAAGAGAGGCTATGGACAAGCTTTATGCTGGTTTAAATGCAAGTGAAAATGATGACATTATCATCACTTCTTGCGCGACTGAAAGCATTAATTGGGTGCTTAAAAGCGTATATTTTGACTATATAAAGGACAAAGAACGCAATGAAATAATAATTTCTGGCGTAGAACACCCTGCTGTAAATGCTTCTGCGTATTTTTTAAAAAAACTTGGCGTTAAGGTGATTGATTTACCCACAAACAACGAGGGTTTATCTTCTTTAGATGACCTTAAAAACGCTATTTCGGATAAAACAGCCCTTGTAAGCATTATGTGGGCGAACAACGAAACGGGTATGATTTTTCCCATAGAGCAAATGGTTGAACTCACACACGAATATGGAGCTTTATTTCATAGCGATGCAACTCAAGCTGTGGGGAAGATTAAAGTGAATTTACAAAGAGCAAATGTTGATTTTGCTAGCTTTTCAGCGCATAAATTCCACGGACCCAAAGGCGTAGGCGGACTTTATATAAAAAAGGGTATTAAACTTACTCCACTTTTGCACGGAGGCGCACAAATGAGCGGATATAGAAGTGGCACGCTCAATGTAGCGGGCATTGTAGCAATGGGAGAGGCGTTAAGGCTTGCAAATTTAATGCTTGATTACGAGGATAGCCACATAAAACGCTTAAGAGACAAGCTTGAAGATGCTATACTTACGCTTGAGGACACAAGCGTGGTAGGTTCGCGCCAAAATCGCGTGCCAAACACCATTTTAGCGAGCATTCGCGGAGTGGAGGGCGAGGCTATGCTGTGGGATTTAAACCAAAACGGCATAGCCGCAAGCACGGGTTCAGCGTGTGCGAGCGAGGATTTAGAAAGCAACCCCGTAATGCAAGCCATCGGAGCGCACAATGACTTAGCGCACACGGCTTTGAGGCTCTCTCTATCGCGCTTTAACACGGAGGCGGAGATTGATTATGCGGCGCAGCAGATTAAAAACGCTACGACAAGATTAAGGGGCATATCAAGCACTTATGCGTATGCGCCCACAGGGCATTAGAAAGGAAAAACAATGGGAAAAAACAACTTAATAGGCGGTTCGATTTGGGACGAATACTCTCAAAAGGTGCAAAATGCGATGAACAACCCCAAATATATGGGCGAATTCACCGAAGAGGACGCGAAAAAAACAAACACAAGACTCATCGTGGCTGATTTTGGTGCGGAAAGCTGTGGAGATGCTGTAAGGCTTTATTGGCTTGTTGATGAGAAAACGGACATTATCAAGGACGCTAAATTTAAGAGCTTTGGCTGTGGGACGGCTATTGCAAGCAGCGACACAATGGCAGGACTTTGTATAGGCAAAAAGGTTGATGAGGCGGTGAAAATCACCAATTTAGATGTGGAATTTGCAATGCGCGATGACCCTGAAACGCCCGCCGTGCCGCCGCAAAAAATGCACTGCTCGGTTATGGCTTATGATGTTATAAAACAAGCTGCTGCACAGTATAAAGGCGTTGATGCAGCAAGCTTTGAAGACCAAATCATCGTTTGCGAGTGCGCCCGCGTCTCGCTTGGCACGATAAAAGAAGTGATTCGCCTTAATGACTTACACACGGTTGAGGAAATCACGCAATACACCAAAGCAGGAGCTTTTTGCAAGTCCTGTGTGAAGGCGGGCGGACACGAAAAGAGGGATTATTATTTAGTGGATATTTTAGCCCAAACCCGCGCAGAAATGGACAAAGAGCGCATAGCAAACGCCACAAAAAGCGATGTTGGCTTTGAGGAAATGACTATGGTTGGACAGCTTAAAGCAGTTGAAGCTGTTTTAGATGCCGAAATTAGAGCTATGCTTCATAGTGATGGCGGGGATTTGGAGGTTATTGATATACAAAAGGCTGAAAATGGCTTTGTCGATGTGTATATCCGCTATCTTGGAGCGTGCAGTGGCTGTTCTAGTGGGAGTGGGGCGACACTTTACGCCATAGAAAATATCTTGCAAGAGGAATTAAGCCCAAATATAAGAGTAATGCCTGTTTAAATATTCATAGTCTCAACGGCTTAAAAGAAATAAATTTTTAAAAATTTATTTCTTTTTTATCTTAACTAGGGTATAATCAAAGCTTATCTTTTTAACTTAAGGAAAAATAATGAAAAAAGAAATTCACCCTGAATTTGTGGAGTGCAAGGTAAGTTGTGCTTGCGGAAACACCTTTACTACAAGGTCTAACAAGGCTGAGCTGAAAGTAGATATTTGCTCAAACTGCCATCCTTTCTTTACAGGTAGTGAGAAAATCGTGGATTCAGCGGGGCGTGTGGAGAAATTTAAGAAAAAATACGCGATGAATTAAGCATTTTAAGGCAATGCTTTATTTTATCCCTACGCCCATAGGCAATCTTAACGACATTTCACAGCGAGCGTTGCGGATTTTGGGCGAGTGTGAGAGTGTGCTTTGCGAGGACACAAGGGTTTGCAAGTCTTTGTTTGCACTTTTAAACGCTAAATTTGGCACTAAAATCGCTCCAAAACGCGTTTTGTCCTTGCATTCTCACAACGAAAAAGAAGTTTTAGCAAGTTTAGATAAGGGCATTTTTGATGAAAATGTCGCCTATCTTAGCGATGCGGGAATGCCTTGTATCAGCGACCCAGGGGTTTTGCTCGTGCGTTTTGCGCAAGAAAATGGCATTGCTTATGAGGTGTTAAGCGGGGCAAATGCCGCCTTAGTGGCTGTGGCGACAAGCGGGCTTTGTGAGAAAGAATTTACCTTTTTTGGTTTTTTAAGCAACAAGGGCAGAGAAAGGCAAAAAGACATTGAAAAAGTGCTTTCAAATGCCTATGTCAGCGTGATTTATGAGTCGCCAAAGCGCATTTTAGCCCTTGTGAGCGAGCTTGCAAGGCTTTGTCCGCAAAGAGAGCTTTTTGCGATAAAAGAAATTTCAAAAAAATTTGAAAAAAAATTTAAAGGCGAGGCAAAAACCCTTGCCAAAGCCCTTGAAAACGAGAATTTAAACGGAGAATGGGTGCTTGTTGTAGCAAGCGAAGAGAGTGAAAAAGCAGGCGAAAAAAAGGGCATTTTTTTAAGCAAGGACGAGATAATGGCTCTAAATTTAGGCACGAAAGACAAGGCGAAACTTTTAGCGAAATTTGAAACAAAACAAACAAAAGAAATTTATCATCAACTTTTAAGTGAAATTTAGGTATTATTATGATTGTTTTTGGCAAACAGGTTTTTTTTTACATTTTAGCAAGGCACAAGCATTTAATCAAAGAAATTTATCTTGCAAAGGAAGTTGATAAACAAAGTTTTGCTATAATTGCCAAAAGCGGTTTTAAAGTCAAAAAGCTGGACTTTAAAGCAGCCCAAGCCTTAGCGCACGGGGGCAATCATCAAGGCTTTTTGCTTGACATAAAGGACTTTGAATTTAGCCCCTTTGATGAGTTAAAGCAAGATAAATTCATCGTTTTGCTTTATGGCATTAGCGATGTGGGAAACATAGGCGCGATAGCTCGCACGGCTTATGCTTTGGGCGCAAACAGCCTTATCATCGTAGCTAAAAGCGTGATGATGGAGGGTGTAGTTAGGGCAAGTAGCGGCGCGGCGCTTGATATGAAAATTTGCTTGTGTCAAGACATTTTCGCGGCGCTCAATGAGCTAAAACAGCTTGGATTTGGTTTGTATGCTAGCGCAAAAGGCGGCAAAAGCCCGAGTGAGCTAAATTTCAAAGGCAAAAAGCTTTTGATAATGGGAAGTGAGGGCTTTGGCTTGCCGCAAAAAATCATCGCTAAATGTGATGAGTGCGTAGGCATTAAGATGAAAAACGACTTTGACAGCCTGAATGTCAGTGCTGCCTTTGCGATACTTTGTGATAGGATGGTAAATGAGTAAGAGATTAGATGAGCTTGACCTTAAAGAGGTCTCCCAAAGAACACAAATAGAGATTGATTTTTTAGATTCCATAGTCAAAAAGAACTACAAAAGATTAGAACGGTTTAATGTCAAAGGCTTTATAAAAATTCTCAATAGAGAATACGAAGACCTAGATTTAAGCGAATTTATCGAGGAATACAACAAATTCTTAGAAGGTGGCGATGAAGAAAAAAAGGAAAAGAGCGAAGAAAAAGCCTCACAGCCAAAAATCAACACAGCAAAACAAGATGCTAAAAAACTCAACATTGCCGCTCAAGATGTCGAACACGGCGCAAAGGAATATTCAAATTCTTGGCTTTGGATTTTAATACTCATCGTTTGTTTTGCTATAGCTTGGGTTGTGTATCAGTATGATTTGATTAAATTTGTGGTAAATGACGAGCAACAACAACAAAATTTAAGCACTTCTGTTGTTGAAATCATTGATGAGGCTCAAAATAATGTCAAAGATAGCTCTGATGAAAAAGATGAAACAAATGAAGCAAATGAAACAAAGCCAGAAGAAACAGAGCAAGCAACACAGGATAAAGAAGAAAACGCTACAACACAAGAGGAAAATCAAGAGCAAAAACAAGGTTTAAACCAACAAGAGCAAATTAATAGCATACTCAGTTCTGATAACACAAACACGCCTAAAATTCAAGGCGAGGCAAAAGAGGCTATATTTAGCACTGAAGGTAAGGTTTGGGTAGGCTTTATAGACCTTACAACAAGAGCTAAAACCGCAACAGTAACTGATAATAATTTTACTATTGATTTAAGCAAGGACCAGCTCCTTTTAATCGGTGCTACCGCTCTTACCCTTGTTGATGACACAGGCATAGAGCAAAAATTTCCTGCTGGAAGTTCAAAGAGATTTTTGGTTAAAGACGGTAAGATTAAAAGCATAAGTTTGACCGAATTTATGAGCTATAACAAGGGTAGAGAATGGTAAAAAAGCTTAAAAAAACACTATTTCTTTGTCTTTTTGTAAGTGAAGTATTTGCTGCAAGTAGTTTAGAGCTTGCCCAAGACTTAGTCGCTAATCCAAATTTTGATGCAAAGCTTAAGCTTTTGTTTGAGGGGAAAAATTATGTCGATGCTCAAGGCAATGCTAAATGGGACGAAATTGCAAGAATTTTAAAGATGAATTCTTTATTCTCCTCTACTTTGACAAATTCAAGAAGTTTGCAGTTGAGTTTTAGAGCAAAAAGTGATGCGCTTTTGTTTATAAAAATTATCAATGAAGCCTTGAACCAAGCTGGTTTTGCGTATTTTACCCCCATTGAACTTGCCTTAAAGGGTCAGGTAAAAAGCTACACCTTGCGTGTAGAATCTCGCTATATACTTGACCCAGCAAGTTTTTATAATATCTTAAAACAAAATTTTGTTGTCATTAAGAGCATACGCAAGGTGAATGCTTATGATTATGATTACGAGCTTGATTTTTCTAAGGCAAGATTAAAGCCAAACACGCAAGTTACTGTTGGCGTAAATGAAAGTTTGCAAAGACCTTTGAGGGATTATCTTATCCAAACTCAAGGAGCTTCAAGCATAAACATAAAAGCAAAGGCTGGAGATAATTGGTTTCCAAAGGTCTTGTTTTTGGATAAAGATTTAAAACTCATTAAAAGCACTATGGACTCAAGTAAAAGAAAGGAATTTTCAAGCTCTATTCCAAGCGATGTGGTTTATGCCATTGTGGGAGATAATTTTAATATAGACAATATCCGCCGTGGGCTTGAAATTCAGCTTTTAAGATAGCTTAAAAAGGAAGACAATGTTTGATGAAATCCGCTTTAACACGATAGAAAGGCTACCAAACTATGTCTTTGCTGAGGTAAATGCCATTAAAATGGCAGCGCGCCGTGCGGGTGAAGATATCATCGACTTTTCTATGGGCAATCCAGACGGCAAAACGCCACAGCACATTATAGACAAGCTTTGCGAGAGTGCCAACAAGGACAAAACTTCGGGCTACTCGGTAAGTGCGGGCATTTATAAGCTGCGCCTTGCCATTTGCGAGTGGTATAAACGCAAATATGGCGTGGATTTAGACCCTGAAAGCGAGGCGGTAGCGACTATGGGCAGCAAAGAAGGCTTTGTGAATTTAGCCCGCGCCATCATCAACCCCGGCGACACCGCCATAGTGCCAACGCCTGCTTACCCCATACACACGCAAGCCTTCATCATCGCAGGAGGCAATGTCGCCAAAATGCCCTTTGATTACAACGACAAATTCGAGCTTGATGAGAATAAATTTTTTCAAAATTTAGAGCAAATTCTAAACGAAAACTCTCCACGCGCCAAGTATTTAGTCGTCAATTTCCCGCACAATCCCACAACCGTAACCGTGCAAAAAAGCTTTTACGAAAGGCTTGTCGCTGTGGCAAAAAAAGAACGCTTTTATATCATCTCAGACATTGCTTATGCTGAGCTTTGCTTTGATGAGTATAAAACCCCAAGCATTTTTGAAGTGGAGGGCGCAAAAGATGTCGCTGTGGAGGGCTATACGCTTTCAAAGTCCTACAATATGGCGGGCTGGCGCGTGGGCTTTATGGTGGGCAACAAACGCCTTATCGCCGCACTTAAAAAAATCAAATCGTGGTTTGACTATGGTATGTATACGCCCATACAAGTAGCCGCAACCATCGCGCTTAACGGCTCGCAAGAGTGCGTGGAGGACATAAAGCAAACTTATGCGAAAAGGCTTGACATTTTGCTTGATGCCTTTGACAATGCGGGCTGGACGCTCAACAAGCCAAACGCAAGTATGTTTGTGTGGGCGAAACTGCCCGCAAGCAAGGCGCATTTAAAAAGCCTTGAATTTTCCAAACAACTCTTGCAAAAGGCTAGCGTGGCGGTAAGCCCGGGGATAGGCTTTGGCGAGGCTGGCGATGAGTATGTGCGTATCGCTTTAATCGAAAACGAAAACCGCATACGCCAAGCCGCACGCAATATCAAAAAGTATTTAAAAGAGTGAAGCTGGCTGATGAATTTAAGCACGCCTAACAAAACCGCGCCTTTTGTGAATTTGTTTAATGCAAACAACGAAATTCCAAGTAAAAATGATGAATTTTTGCGTCAAAAAGCTGAATTTAAGCCCCAAAATTTAAAAAAATTCACAAAAACATTGATAAAAAGCAAAAATTTAGGGCAGGTTTTTACTCCGCCTTTTGTTGTGGATTTAATGCTTAAAATGCCCCAAAACAAAGCCCTTTGCGGACGCAAAATTTTAGAAGCAGGTTGCGGGGACGGGGCTTTTTTAACAGCACTTGCAAGGCGTTATGCGAGCGAGTTTTTGGAGCATTCAAAAGATTTAAAGCGTTTAAAATTTGAGTTAGAGACAAATTTAATCGGCGTTGAGATTGATACTGAAATTTTAAACAAATGCCACGAGAATTTAGACAAGGTAGCAAGCGAATTTGGCTTAAAAAATGTCGCGTGGAATTTACAAAATGGTGATTTTTGGAGCTTTATGAAAACTACAAAGCCCAAATCGACTTAATCATCGGCAATCCGCCCTACATAAGAGTGCATAATCTTAACGAAAATGCACGCAAATTCACGCGCGGGGGAATGAGTGATTTGTTTTTAATTTTTTTTGAGCTAGGTTTTGAGTGCTTAAAAAAGGGCGGCGAGCTTGTTTTTATTACGCCTAGTTCGTGGCTAAATAGCAAGGCTGGGGCGAGTTTGCGTAGGCAAATTTGTGCCGAAAAAAATCTTACTCAAATCATAGACTTTTTGCACGAAAAAGTGTTTGACAAAATCACCACTTACAGCCTTATCAGTGCCTTTAAAAAGGGCGAAAAAAGCGAATTTGTAGAGTGTGGCGAATTTGCAAATGGCGAAATTTTGAAAAAAAGAAAAATTGCTTATGAAAATCTTTTTTTGCCGAGTGGAGAGATTTTTTTAGGAGAGACAAAATTTAAAAAAATCCTAAATTTAAAGCCTTTGGCTGTGAAAAACGGCTTTGCCACGCTTTGCGATGCGTTTTTTTCGGTGATTTTAGTGGCTTTGCTTACCCAAAAATTCGCGCTTACAAGGCTTCAAATGGCAAATGGTGCGAGTGCATTTACCCTTATGATGAAAATGGCGTTTTCATAAAGCCAAGCGGTGCGGTTTTAAAGCGTTATAGCGAGTATGAAAAACGGCTTAAAAGCAGGGATTTGCGCGGTGCAAGCTGGCTTGAATTTGGGCGCAGTCAAGGACTAAAAGACACGCATAAGCGCAAAATCGCCTTTAACACGCTTATCCGCGAGCTTAAAGATTTGCGAATTTGTGAGGTTAAGGCTGGTGAGGGTGTTTTTGGTGGGCTTTATGTGGCTAGTGATTTGCCCGTAGAGCATTTTGAAAAAGCCTTGCGAAATGATGAATTTTTAGGCTTTGTGCGAAGTTTAGGTAAATACAAAAACGGCGGTTATTACACCTTTTCAAGCACTGATTTGGGGCGATTTTTAGCCTATAAATTTGGTGCGTTTTGATGAGTAAAAGGAAAAAGATGAGTTTAAATGAAAGCTTTTTATCCACGCTTACAAGGGCATTTGAGACATATTTGCAAATGAACGCAAGAAGCAACGAAAAGCTTAAAATTTTGCACGCTAAAATCGCAAGCGATTTAACCCAAAAGCTTGGCAACGAATTTGAAGTCAAGTCCTATGGCGTGGGCGATGGCAAGGAAGAGAACCTTGTTGGGAGATATTATGATAAAGCGGTGGATATTTCTGTGCTGCAAAATAGTGCTGGGCGTGCTGGCGTGGCGGTTAAATTTGTGATGAGTAATTACGCGCAAAATGCGAATAATTATTTTGAAAATATGCTTGGCGAGACGGCAAATTTGCGCTCAAACGGTTTGCCGTATTTTCAAATTTTAATCGTGCCTGAGAGTATGCCATATTTTGAACAAGACGGCAGTATAGGCAAAATAGAGGAATTAAAAGCTCATCATTTACATAAATATCTAAAACTTTTTGAGGACAATGTCGAAAACTTTTTTCACACGCCAAACAAAACCTTGCTTGTGGTAGTAAAGCTACCCGAATTTAGCCACGCACGAGATGAAGACGAGTATAAAGCCCTTTGTAGCGGAGAGGCTTTGCAATACTCGCAAAAATTTAAGGCTGAATTTGAAAACAAAAATTCAGCAAAGTTTGAAGGAAGCGTGATTTTTAATGATTATGAAAGATTTTTAAACAAGCTTTATCATAGCGTTTTAGCCCTTTGATAAAAGCAAGGCGGTAAAAATTTATTTTAATCTGCTATAATGCCAAAAAATTTTTGGATAAATTTTTAAATTTATGTTTGAATTTTAGGGCAAAATTTAGAAATTTAAAGTAAAAATGTGAAAAAATTTATCAAATTTAGGCTTATTTACACATTTTTGCTATGATTAGCCAAAATAAAAGGGCATTAAATGAGAGCAAATTCAGCTATCAGCGCGAATTTAGTTTATAAGGAGTTAAGGTTAGAGCATTCACTCAGTGAAATCGCTGACAAACTTTTCTTACACACAGGCACTTTGAAGCGTTGGGAAGCCACGCAAAAAATCCCAAATGAATACCTTTACGACTTAAATTTCTTACTTGGCAACAAATACGACTTGCAAAAAGTTGATTTTCGCTCGCATAATGAATTTTTTACCAAAAAAGAAGTGGCAAAATACTGCTTTGAGAGCTTTTCGCACTTTTTGCAAATCCACAACATTAACGCAGATGATTATATTTTCATCGAGCCAAGTTGCGGGGATTTGAGTTTTTACGAGCTAATGCCTAAAAATTCACGCATAGGGGTTGATTTAGAGTATAAAAATGATGAAATTTTGTGTCAAAATTTTTTGAGTTTTTATCCGCAAAATATGCACCAAAAATACATAGTTTTGGGCAATCCGCCCTTTGGCTTACGCGGGAATTTAGCCCTGCGTTTCATCAACCACGCAAGTGAATTTGCTGATTTTATCGCCTTTATTTTGCCCCCGCTTTTTGATAGCGATGGCAAGGGTAGCCCTAAAAAACGCATAAAAGACTATGAGTTGGTGCATAGCGAAAAACTGCCCCTTGATAGCTTTGTGTATCCAAACGGCAAGGCTGTTGAGGTAGCCACGCTTTTTCAAATTTGGGCGCACAAAAGAGTGTTTGCAAACAAAACGCTTAATATTGAGCTTAATCCGCCAAAAACCTGCAAAGAATTCATTAAAATTTACTCTTTAAGCGATGGCGGCACGAGTTCAAGCACGAGAAACAAAGCGATGCTTTATAAGTGCGATTTATACTTGCCCAGCACTTGTTTTCACTCAGCAAGTAAGCCACAAATGCAAATTTATACGGACTTTGAAGCCTTGCCGCACCGCAGGGGCTATGGCATAGTGATTTTAAAGGACAAAGAGCGAGTAAAAAGGGCTTTGCAAGGTGTTGATTGGGTGCAAGTGAGCTTTTTAGGCACGAATTCAAGCCTAAATTTACGCACTTCTTTAATCGAAGAGGCGTTGATAGCGCAAGGATTTTATGATAAAGGTTTGTTTTAATGGACATTGAAAGTTTGGCAAATGCGGTGTTTGACGAGATAGAAAATGAAGTAAATTTGACTTCAAAATGGAAAAGCACGAGCAAATACGCAAGGATAAGGCATTTGCAGATTGACAAACGCGGAAGCTTTGGCGAGCGACTTTTGCGCGACATTTTTAGCAAAGAACGCAACATTGCCCTAGCTTATCAAGATGGCGACCAAGGCGAGTGGGATATAAAAATCAACGACATTAAAATCGAAGTAAAAACTTCAAGCCTTGATGTGAATGATAAATTTCAAAATGAGCATATCAAAAACACGCCAAATTGCGATTTCATCTGTTTTATAGGCGTTGCGCCTGATAATCTTTTTATGAGACTTGAAAAAATTAGTGAGATTGATTTTAGCAAACTCCACAACCGCGGGGCGCGTGGCACGGGCGCAGGATATAAATGGGATTTTAAAAAAGAGCAAATGATTGAAGTGAAAACCCGTGAAGAAGTTGTCGCGCTTTTTTATGCAAAAATGGGGCTTGATAAGAAGTTGATTAAAAAGAATTTAAAGTCAAAACAATAAATTTACAAAAAACGAAAGAGAAGACAAATGAAAAATGACAAAAGCACCATAAATGTGGCGGTTTTGGGTTATGGCACGGTTGGAAGCGCTGTTTGTGAGGCATTGCTAGCAAATCAAAGCCTTATCAAAGCGCGTTGTGGCAAGGCTATCAAGCCTGTCATCGCCCTTGCTCGCACGCCAAAGCCAAAGGCGCAAATCCCCGTTACGACAAAGGCGAGCGAGATTTTAGAGCGCGATGACATAGACATTTTTGTCGAGCTTATGGGCGGCGTTGATGCGCCCTTTGAAATCGTGCGCGAAATTCTGGCTAAAAACAAGCCTGTGGTAAGCGCAAACAAAGCAATGCTTGCTTATCATCGCTATGAGTTGCAAGAGCTGGCTCAAAACACCTTTTTTGGCTACGAAGCAAGCGTGGCTGGGGGCTTGCCCATCATCAAAGTGCTAAAAGAAGGGCTTTGCGCGAACGGAGTTGGGCGAATTTATGGCATTTTAAACGGCACGAGCAATTATATTTTAAGCTCGATGAGTGCCGATGGGACGAGCTTTGATGAGGCATTAAAAGTGGCGCAAAGCTTGGGCTATGCGGAGGCTGACCCTACCTTTGACATAGAAGGCTTGGACGCGGCGCACAAGCTGCTTATTTTATCAAGCCTAGCCTTTGATTTAAGGGCAAAGCCACAGGACATTTTGACAGAGGGCATTACCCAGATAAGTGCGGAGGATATGTATTTTGCGAGCGAATTTGACTTTGTCATCAAACTTTTAGGCATTGCCAAAGCAAAGGGCGACAAAGTGGAGCTAAGAGTGCATCCTGCGATGATAGACAAGGGCAAAATGCTTGCTAAGGTAAGCGGAGTGATGAATGCCGTGAGCGTGGTGGGCGATTTGCTGAGTGAGAGCTTGTATTATGGGGCTGGTGCGGGCGGAAAGGCAACGGCAAGCGCTGTGATAGCGGATTTGATGGATTATGCAAGGGCGCAAAGTGCCAAAGGTGCGATGCTTGGCTTTTTAAATGAGCCGAATTTCACGCTCGTGCCGAAGGCTGACATTTACACGAAGTATTATTTGCGGCTTAAAGTCGAGGATAAAATCGGCGTTTTGAGTAAAATCACGCAGCTGATGAGCGAGGCGGGCATTTCTGTGGATAGCTTTTTGCAAAAGCCAAAGGCGAGCAAGGCTATCAGCACGATTTATTTCACCACGCATCACAGCTTTGAGCGTCAAATTCAGGCTCTTTTGAGCGAGCTTGCAAGGCAGGATTTCGTCAAAGAAAAGCCCTTTATGATGCGTATCGAGCAATGGGACTAAAAGCGTATTTAAGCGGACTTTTGGGCGAGGACAAGGCGCAAAGCTACTTGAAAAAACAAGGCTTTGAAATCATCGAGCGCAACTTTCACTCAAAATTTGGGGAGATTGACATTATCGCCAAAAAGGACGAAATTTTGCATTTTATCGAGGTGAAAAGCACGGAGGGAGATTATGAGGCAAGCTACCGCCTCAATGCTAAAAAATACGAAAAAATCCTAAAAACGCTGAATTTTTACCTGCTTAAAAAGGGTTTAAACAACGATTTTCAAGTGGATTTGCTCTGCATTTATAAAAATAAGACAGATTTTAGAGAAAATATCACTTTTTAATTTTTTTTTAACACTTTTTTGTTAAAATACCACTCACAAACATAAAAGGAGAAAAAATGGGAAAATACATAGAACTTAATGAGGCTAATTTTAGTCAAACTGAAACAGGGGTGTCTTTGGTTGATTTTTGGGCGCCTTGGTGCGGTCCTTGCAAAATGCTTTCACCTGTGATTGATGAGCTAGCAAATGACTTTGACGGTAAGGCTAAAATTTGTAAGGTAAATACCGATGAGGAAGGTGATTTGTCGGCTAAATTTGGCATTCGCTCTGTGCCTACGCTCATCTTTTTAAAAGATGGACAAGTTGTTGATACTCTCATTGGCGCTCAGTCTAAACAAGCTATCACTGATAAGCTTAATTCTTTGCTCTAAAAGCCACTAAAAGTGGCTTTTTACACATTTTTTCATTAATTATAAGATAAATTTTTCGCGTTTTTTTTTTTTTTGTCAATAGTATGTTATAATTATTATTAGATAATATTAATTATCATTGTGCTATATTTTTTGATAATAAAGGAGACTAATTTTATGTTAGATTTAGCTATTATAGGAGGAGGTCCTGCTGGACTTGCTGCTGGACTTTATGCTACTAGAGGCGGACTTAAAAATGTTGTTATGTTTGAAAAAGGAATGCCAGGCGGACAAATTTTATCAAGTTCTGAAGTGGAAAATTATCCCGGAGTGGCTGAGATAACCGATGGTATCACTTTTATGTATCCGTGGCAAACGCAGTGTATGCGTTTTGGTTTAAAACACGAAATGGTAAGCACACAGCGAGTGAGTAAAAATGCTGACGGCTCTTTTACCATTTTTTTAGAGGGTCAAAAAGAGCAAAAAGCTAAAACTGTCATTATTTGCACGGGTTCAGTTCCAAGAAAGGCTGGTTTTAAAGGCGAAGATGAGTTTTTTGGCAAAGGTGTAAGCACTTGCGCTACTTGCGATGGCTTTTTTTATAAAAACAAAGAAGTGGTTGTGCTTGGCGGAGGAAATACCGCCATAGAAGAGGCTTTATTTTTGGCGAATATTTGCTCTAAAGTTTATGTCATTCACCGCAGAGAGGAATTTCGTGCCGCACCCATTACGCTTGAAAAGGCGCGTAAAAATCCCAAAATCGAACTCATCACAAGTGCAAGCATAAACGAAGCTTATGGAGATACAAGCGGACTTTTAGGCGTGAAAGTGAATTTAAAAGATGGTTCGGTGAGAGATTTAAAGGTGCCGGGTATTTTTGTTTTTGTGGGACTTGATGTGCAAAATGAGGTTTTAAAGCAAGAAAATGGTGAATTTTTATGTCAAATGGAAAAACTTGGACAAGTGAGTGTGGATTTAAAAATGCAAACAAATGTTGCTGGACTTTATGCTGCTGGAGATATTAGACAGGATGCCCCAAGACAAATTGTTTGCGCTGCAAGCGATGGGGCTACTGCTGCTTTATCGGCTATGAGTTATATTGAGAATTTGCATTGAGTTGATTTTTAATTCATTAAAAATATAAATTTGTTGTAAAATCTAGCTATAATTACGCTATGAGAGTTTTGAAAAAAATTATTTTTTTGATTGTTTTTGGTGTGGGCTTTGTGTGGGCTTTTGAGATTGTCTTAAACACAGGCACAGATAACAACTCACCCTTTGCCACACTTCATCTTAAAAATGATAAAAATTTCACTTGTCTTCAAAAAGAGGATTATTTTGAGTGTGAAATTCCCGGTGTTGTTGATAGTGAGTTGAGCGACCAGCAATTTGACTTTTTTGATTTAAAATTCAAAAAAAATGAATTAAATACACAGCTTTTCATTTATCCAAAGGTCCCTGCTAAAAGATATAACCTCGCTCAAAATCTTTATGACCAAACTAGCGTCAAGAGCAATCTTAACGATACAAACTCTACAAGCTTTACCTTTATTTTCACCAAAGAAGTGCCGTATTTTAAGGAATACGATGGGCTTGATTTTGACATACAGTTTCCTAATGTAAATAACCCTTCCATAGGTGCGCTTGATTTAGAATCAAATCCCGTAGCAATCCCACAAAGTGCTGATATAAATACTTTTTTGCGTATAAAACGAGATTATGATGAGGAAAATTACATTCAAGTTATCGCAGATACTACAAATGCGATTAATCGCTATCAAGGCAGTATTTTTATCAATGAATTTATGCTTTATCGTTTAAGGGCTAAAAACAAACTATATACGGACAGTTCCGATTACAAAAACCAACCAAAACTTGAAGAAATGATTGAAGAAATCAAGACTTGGAATAGAAATTTTGCTAGCGATAAAAATTATACCGAAGTGCTTTATATAATGATGAGAGTATATATGGCTTTGGAACAAAAGTCTAATGTTGATTATGTGGTGGGCAATCTTGGCAATGAGCATCCTGATAATTACTTTACTCAACTTGCTTTGCTTGATTATGCAGATTATTTAACCAGACTTGGCAGTAAGCCACAAGCGCAAATCATCTACAACGACTTGTATTACAAAACTCAAAATTTAGACATAGCCTCTAGGTCAGCACTTTCTTTGGCTAAATTTGCTCTTATTGATAAAAATAACAACAAAGCTTACGAGCTTATCAATACAGTAATGGGTTCAAACAAGCCTTATTTTGCTAAAAATAAGCCTGTTTCTTTGGATATAGCTAAGATTTTGTATGACAATGAAAACTATCCTTTGAGTGCTGATGTTTATGAGGCGGTTTTTGGCGATATGAAAGAATTTGATGAAAAATATGAAGAAACCTTGAGAAATTTAGCCCTTGCCCAAAGTAAAACTCAAAACTATCAAAAGGCAAATGAATATTTAGACCTTTATATGCAAGAATTTAAAAACTCAGAGTATTTAGCCTTAATCAAAGAAGCCTCTGATAATATCTTTTTTAACCTGCCCGAAAATAACGCCACCTTTTTGCACCAACGCTACAAAGAATTACAAGCTCAATACGCTAATGAAATTGCCTCAAAGGCAGTAAATGCTGATGTTAAGCTTTATTTTGATGAGAACAACACTCAAGCTGTGCTTGATTACAAAAATATTATTGAAAGATATGATAACCCCTCATTAAAAGAAATGCTTGAAAAATCAGCCACCACAAAACTTAATGAAAGTTTGAAGGCTGATGATTGCCCAAATTCTGCTCTTTTGTATGAGGAATATGCTGCTTATGATATAGGACAGAAAATCACCGACAAAAAGGCTTTGTTAAACTGCTTTAAAAGGACCTTAAGAACGGTTCAAGCAAAGGCATATATTGACAAAAATAGGGCTGATGATGTTATTTATTATGACTTGCAAAAGGCTGAGCTTGATTTAAATGATAAAGAATACAACGCCACGATAAATGCAAGTAATGGGGTTTTAAACTCAAGATTGATTAAGAGTGATGATGAAAAATTTAGAGCAAACTACTATAAATTCTTAGCCCAGCTCAGACAAGGCAGTCATAATGAAGCGATGATGACCTTAAAGAATTTAGAAAATTTCCCTATGGATTACCGAATGGTTGAGCTTTATAATGAATTTTTGCTTTACTGTGTTGATAAGAATCTTACCACGAGCATTTTAACCTATGCGCCAAAAGCTATTGATTTTCAAAATTTAAAGGGTGTGAATGTCTATACACCTGAGCTTGAATTTGCATATCTTGGAGCATTAAATAAAACCAATCAACCAAGTCAAGCCCTAGAGGTGCTTACTGACTTGTTAAAGGTTAAATTAGAGCCAGATGATAAGGCAAGAGCCTTTTATATCCAAAGTCAAATTTTTGAAAAAATGCAAGATACAACAGCTCAAAGACAGTCCTTAACCCAATGTATCGACATAAACGCTACCACTTCAAGCTGGCAAAGTCTTTGCAAACAAAGACTTGACATTTTAGAGGCTCAAAACTAGCCTTTTGTGAATTTTTGTCTTAAAATTTCAAGGCACTTGTCGCTTTGAAGCTTTATGCTTTTGAATTTTTTATTAAAGGTGCGTTGGCGTTTGGCAAGCTGCATAGTGTGCGTGTTGATGAGAGTGGCAAGCTCGGATTGAGCGATTTTACCAGCTAAAAAGTCCTTGCATTCTTTTAAACCTATGGAATTTAAGGGCTTTAAGCTCTCATCAAATTTGGCAAACAAGGCACGCGCTTCATCAACAAGCCCCATTTTAAGCATATTTTGCGTGCGAAATTCCACTTTTTGCCTTAAATTTTCTTTATCCACGACAAGTTCAAAAATTTCAAGCTCTTTGATTAAAGGTTCTTGCAAGGAATTTTTTTGAAACTCACTTGGAATTTGCCCCGTGTTTTCGTAAATGCCAAGCCATTTTCGCAAGCGGTAAGTGTCATTTGGTGCGATTTTAGCGTTTTTGTCAAGCTCGCTCATCAGCGCAAAAATGGCATCATTACTCAAAGGCGTGGTGCTTTCAGGCACATTTTGACTTAGCCCACTCATCAACGCTCTTAAATAAAAGCTCGTTCCGCCCACGATGATAAGGGCTTTATCAAACTCAAAAGCCCGTTTTCTCGCCCTTTTATACTCATCAAAAAAAAGCGCAACATTAAATTTGTCCGCCACGCTTAATAAATTCACGCCAAAATGCTCCACTCTTTCAAGTGCTGTTTTATCAGGCTTTGCTGAGGCTATGTTTATCTCTTTATACACGCACAGGCTATCAAGGCTTAAAATAATAGCTTCAAACTCGCTCGCAATGGCATTTGCTAGCTCACTTTTTCCGCTTGCCGTTGTGCCAATCAGTGCAAATTCAAAAAACATTTTGCAAAACTTTCCCTAAATTCATAAAATTTTAGTAAAATCATAGCAAAAATTTAAAGAGAAAAGATGAACGGTTTTGTAACAAAAATCAAGGACATTTTGGACTTAATCGTCTTTAAACACTCGGTTTTTGCCCTGCCTTTTTTGTTTAGCTCTATGCTTGTGGGCTATAAAGTCGCCGATGATATAGGATTTGACGGCACTCCTACCTTTACAAAGGCTGTTATTTTAGGCATTATAGCTGCTGTGAGTGCGCGAAATTTCGCTATGGCGGTAAATCGCTTAATGGACGAGGATATAGACAAAGACAATCCGCGTTGTGCAAGCCGTCCAAATATCAGCGGGCGTATAGGACGCGGCTTTGTGTTTGGTTTTATCATTGTAAATGCCCTTATTTTCGTGGCTGTTTGTTGTTTTATCAACGCTCTTGCCTTTAAACTTAGCTTTTTTGTGCTGTTTGTGCTGGCTTCTTATTCAGCTTTTAAGCGTTTTTCAGCCCTAGCTCACCTTGTGCTCGGCTTTTGCTTGGGGCTTGCGCCCATTGCTGCAAGTGTGCTGATTTTAGATGAAATTCACATTTATAGCGTTATTTTGTGTCTTGGCGTTATGTTTTGGACGGCTGGTTTTGACTTGCTTTATGCCTTGCAGGATATGGAGTATGACAAAAAGACTGGGTTGCACTCAATCCCTGCGAAATTTGGCAAAAACGCGACTTTTTTTATTTCAGCACTTTTTCACTGCTTGGCTGTGGTGTTTTGGCTGCTTTTTGCAAGCGTGGCAAAGCTTGGTTTTATCGCTTATGCGGGCATTTTGATAAGTGGGGTGATTTTGTTTTTTGAGCATAAAATCGTGCGGGGCAATTTCGCTAAAATTGACAAGGCGTTTTTTACTTTAAATGGGTATTTAAGCATAGTTTTTTTTATTTTTATCTTGCTTGATTTTTGGGTGGGACGATGAAATTTTTTGACACAGCGTTAAAGATTGAATTTGAGCTTTGTGATGGCGAAAATTTAGCCTTTTTGCAAGAATTTAATCAAATAAGCAACAGTGCTGTAAGCAAATGGAAAAAGCTTGCTAATAAGGTGAATTTTAGCGAGGGCGAGGAGCTTTTGTTTAATTTGCTTTTAAGCCTTAAAGATGATTTTATAAAGCTTGAGGATAAAATATATCAAAAAAATTCCTTTTTGAGCTTGAAAAAAGAGAGCAAAATTTCTGGCATAGCCTTTGATGGCATAAGGCTAAATGATGAGTGTTTGCAAGAAGAGGCTTTGTATTATGCTCGTATAGAGATAAATCATCAAAACATAAGCTTTTTTTTCAAGGCTTTAAATTCAACACAAGCACTCATTACCCAAATGAAAAAAGAGGATAAAAACTCTTATGATATTTTTGTGGTTGAAATGCAAAGACAGATGATTAACGCTACGAAAGGACAAAACAATGAGTGAAGAGCTACTGTATATCATTTTTGTATTTATCTTGCTTTTGGCGAGTTTGGCTTATTTTTTCATCAAAGATAAGGAAAATATAGCTAAAATTCAAAAGCTTGAACGAGCAGTGGAGGACATTAACAAAGATATACACTACATTCGCAAAGAGCTTGAAGAAAAGGCGGATTCACAAAGCCTTGATGCTGATGCGATTAAAGATGAGGTTAAATTTTCGCTTGATAGAGAAATTAATAGCAAAATTTTGCCTATTTTAAAGAGCTTGCAAGGCTTTGAAAAGGTGGTTGAGGATTTTCAAAATGAACAAGAAAATCGCTTGTCGAATTTAGAGCAAAAGGCGCAAAATATGAGCAAACTTACCCCAGACTTTGTGAATGAAGAGCAAAAAATCACCGAGCTTTTTCATCAAGGAAAAAGTGTCGAGCAAATTGCTAAAGATTTACGCATTTCAACGGGCAATGTTGAATTTACGCTTAAAATGAAAGAGCTTTTGTAAATGCTGCAAGATAGCTACGGACGGGTTATTGACTACTTGCGAATTTCGCTTACCCAAAGGTGCAATTTTCGCTGTTTATATTGTATGCCAAAAGTGCCTTTTGACTACGCCCCAGATGAGAAGTTGCTGAGCTTTGATGAGCTTTTTTTGTTTGTCAAACTTGCCATTGATGAGGGCGTGAAAAAAATCCGCCTAACAGGTGGCGAACCGCTGTTGCGTGAGAATTTAAGCGAGTTTATCAAAATGATAAAAGATTATGCGCCGCATATTGATTTAGCCCTTACCACAAACGGATTTTTGCTAAAAAATTTAGCCCAAAAGCTCAAAAACGCTGGACTTTGCCGCATAAACATTTCCCTTGACACGCTAAATCCGCAAAAAGCTAAAAAAATCGCCCAAAAAGAAGTGCTAAACGAAGTGCTTGCGGGCATTGATGAGGCGATGAAATGCGGCTTAAAAATCAAGCTTAATTGCGTGGCTTTAAAGGGCTTAAATGATGATGAGTTGTGTGATTTGCTTGAATTTGCAAAAAGCAAAAATATCCAAATCCGCTTTATAGAATTTATGGAAAATCACCACGCTTACGGACAGCTCAAAGGGCTAAACCGCAGTGAAATTTTGCAAATTTTAAGCCAAAAATTTAGCTTTTTAGACGCTACTAAAAGCCCACACTCGCCAAGCAAACTTTACCGCCTTGATGATGGGTATTTTTTTGGGATTATCGACCCGCACAGCAGTGAGTTTTGCCAAAGCTGCAACCGCATAAGGCTCAGTGCTGAGGGCTTGCTGATACCTTGCCTTTACTATGATGAGGCTTTAAGCGTTCAAAAAGCCGTGCGAAATGGCGACATAAAGGGCGCTTTAAAGGTGCTAAAAAAGGTGCTTCAAAACAAGCCCGAAAAAAACAAATGGAGCGAGGCGATGCAAAAAGATGACATTTCTGCAAGAGCCTTTTACCAAACGGGCGGTTGAGC
Source organism: uncultured Campylobacter sp. (assembly GCA_934728065.1). GTDB lineage: Bacteria > Campylobacterota > Campylobacteria > Campylobacterales > Campylobacteraceae > Campylobacter_D. The sequence continues at coordinate 30,042 of CAKVDW010000009.1, read as the reverse complement.
TGGTTATAATGTTTAAAGTTGATAAATTTTACTCGCCCTTAAAGCGAGTAAGTTAAAGTTTTTCTAGCTTTTCAAGCTGTTTTATGTTGAGTCTAATGAATTTATAACTTAAATAAATCGTTAGTGGCCAAGCAAGTAAAAACAAAGCTTCCATTCTTTCTCCCTTAATAAAAATGATGATGAGTTTGGCTCAGCTCGTCTTTGGTGATTTTTACCTTATCCATAGCTCGCCACACATAGCTTATGTAAGCCAGCACAAAAGGCACAAACAAGGACACAAAAGCCATCACGCTTAAAGTATAATAACTACTGCTCGCGTTTTTGATACTCAAAGAGCTTTGCAAAGCACTGATAGACGGATAAAACACGCCTCCGCCAAGCCCAAGACTTAAAAGCAGGGCAAAGACAGCTAAAACGCTACCAAGTCCCAAGCTCCAAATGGCGCAAACACATTTTTTAAAGCAAAGCAAATAAATGCCACAAAGTGCGAAAACAACGCCCACAAGCAAGATGACAAGCAAAAATAAATTTTGCAAAAAGGCGAGCAAATAAGCATTTGGCTGAATTTCAACCCCGCTTGCGCCCAAGACAAAGCCGTCTTTTGCAAAGATAAAGCCCAAAAAGGCAAGGAAAAACACCAAAAACAAAAGGCTGTTTAAAAGTGCTTTTTTGGGGATTTTTGCGCGAATGTTTTCATCGTTTATGTTGTTCATAAAGTATGCAAGCCCTAAAATTCGGCTTAAAAACACAAGCGCAAAGCCTAAAAGGTAGTTGTAAGGGTTTGCTAAAAGCTCTAAACCTCGCCATTTGCTTTGCCAAAGGACGAAATTTTGCTCGTTTAAAACAAAATGTGAGCCGCTAAAAAAGCTACTTAACGCAACGCCGATTAAAAAAACGCCCAAAAAGCCGTTGATTTTGAGAAAAATTTCAAAGGTTTTTGCGCCGTAAATGTTGCCCTCTTTTTTGCGGTATTCATAGCTTACTGCTTGTAAAATAAAGCAAAATAAAATCGCAAGCCACGCCCAGTAAGCCCCGCCAAAGCTCGTAGCGTAAAAAAGCGGAAACGCCGCAAAAGCCGCCCCGCCAAAAAGCACAAGCGTGGTAAAGCCAAGCTCCCACTTGCGTCCGAGCGAATTTATGAGCATTGTTTTTTCAAGCTCGTTTTCGCTTAACTCATCGATTAAGGTTTGTCCGCCTTGCACGAAAAACATAAACACCAAAAGCCCGCCAAGCAAGCTTAAAACTACCCACCAGTAAATTTGAAGTCCCTCTAAATCTAAACCAAAAAACATTTAAAATCCTTTTTTTATCGCGCTGAGCATTATTTTAAGCTCAGCAAGCAAGAGTGCCGTAAAAAGCACGGCAAAAAGCCAAAATGAAATTTGCACATTCACGCTGCTTAAATTTGTAGCCGCGATGCCAACAGGCATTAAATCCTGTATAGCCCAAGGTTGTCTGCCCACCTCAGCCACTATCCAGCCAGCCTCAGTCGCGACAAAACCAAGCGGGATAAACCACACGCAAAGCCACAAAATCTTGCGGAATTTCTCAATCTCATTTGCCATAGAAAGATAAAGCACCACGATGAAAAGCAAGAAAAACAAGCTTCCAAGCGCAACCATCAAGTGAAAGGTGTAAAAAGTAAGCGCGATGGGCGGCACGGCGTCTTCGGGCTTGTCAAGGTAGCCATAGCCAAAGTCCTTGAAATTCGCTTCAAGCTGAATTTTGCTCGCCTGCATTTGCTCGCTGTCGTTGTTTTCTTTTGCTATCTTATAATCTTTCAAGGCTGAAACGGCTATTTTGCCGTTATTTATCCTTTCTTGTATGGAGCGAACGCCCTTTGCTTCGTTGCCAAAAACTAAGTCTTCAATGCCCGGCACAAAGCTGTTTGGGTCGCGGTTGCCAAGTATAGAAAGCGCATAAGGAATTTCTAAGTCAAACAAAAACACGCTTTCGTTGTTGTCTGGCTTTTTGTCAGGGTTTAAAATCCCAAAAGCGACAAGCCCAGCGCGGTGTTCGCCCCTGTATAAGCCCTCCATAGCCGCTAGTTTCATCGGTTGAGTTTGAGTTACGCGGTATGCGCTCTCATCGCCGCTTACAAACAAAAACACCGAGCAAATCAGCCCAAAGCTGCTTGCCACAACCAAACTTCGCTTAGCTTCGCCTGTGTGGCGTTTGCGGAGTAAAAACCACGCCGAAATGCCCATCACAAAGAGTGCGGAGATGACATAACCGCTGCCTATGGTATGCAAAAACTTACTCACCGCCACAGGCGAAAGGGCGACTTCAAAAAAGCTTTGCATTTCGTTGCGCGCGGTGTCGGGGTTAAACGCCATACCCACAGGATACTGCATCCAGCCGTTTGCCACGAGTATCCAAAGGGCTGAAAGGTTGCTGCCTATGGCAACGCACCAAGTCGAAAACAAGTGAAAGCCCTTTGATACTTTGTTCCAGCCAAAAAACATTACCGCAAAGAATGTCGCTTCAAGGAAAAACGCCATTATGCCCTCCACCGCAAGCGGTGCTCCGAAAATGTCCCCCACAAACCAGCTGTAATTAGCCCAATTTGTGCCAAACTCAAATTCCATTATAATGCCCGTAGCCACGCCGATAGCGAAATTTATGGCAAAAAGAGTGAGCCAGAATTTGGTGATTTTAAGCCATTTTTCATCGCCTGTTTTGACATAGATAGTCTCCATAATAGCGAGCATAAAGCTCAACCCAAGTGTGAGCGGCACAAATAAAAAGTGGTAAATCGCAGTAAGCGCAAACTGCGCTCTGCTCCAATCCACGCTTGATACTTCAGCCATTTTTACTCCTTTGTTTTTGTGAGATTTTCAAGCACGAACTGACTTTGACTTGCTTCATCTTTGTAAATGCTTTTGAAATTTGTGTTAAAAATAAAGGCTTTCAAAACAAAAAACATCACAAAAAGCTTAATCAAAATCACCAGCCACAAGGTCTTACCAAGTTTCATAGCACGAAAACCTTGCAAGTAAAAATTAAAAACAGCAAAGCCAAGACTAAAAAAACGCTTAAAAACACACATAATTGTAGCAAAACCTTATATTTTCGATATTGAAAGCAAAATTATATGCTTTAAAACTTAAAAAATTATTAAATTTTGATTAAATTTTTAAAATTATTTATATTTTTTAAAAGCTTGTTTATGTTTGCAGAATGCACTTTTAAGAACAAAGGCTTGATTTAACTTGCTTTTTAATGGATATTCTCTTTATAAAAGCCTTTTTTCAAGGTTAATAAAATTTTATTTATTTGTAAATTTATCCCTTAAAAAGTCTTAATTTTTTACACAATAAAAAAAAAAAAACGATATTTTGTAAATTTAACTTTGTTTATTAAAAAATTAAAAGCATAATATAAAAATACAAAATTTTTTAAAGGAGATTCTATGGATTTCACACAAACACCTTATCAAGTTATTTATGACCCACTTGGTAATATTTGGTTAAGTGCAATAGTGGCTTTTTTGCCGATTTTGTGCTTTTTACTTTGTTTGCTTGCTTTTAAGATGAAAGGTTATATAGCAGGTTTTATCACAGTTATAGTAGCCACAGTAGTGGCAATGTTTGCTTATAATATGCCCTTTTCGCTCATTGGAGCGAGTTTTGTGCAAGGTTTTGCGCAAGGTATGTGGCCTATTGCGTGGATTATCATCGCGGCGATTTTCTTATATAAGCTTTCTGTAAAATCAGGCAGTTTTGAGGTTATCAAAGAAAGCGTTATGAGCATCACGCCAGACCATAGAATTCAAGTCATTTTAATCGGCTTTTGCTTTGGCTCGTTTTTAGAAGGTGCGATTGGCTTTGGCGGACCTGTGGCAATCACAGCCGCCTTGCTTGTTGGTTTAGGTTTAAAACCACTTTATGCTGCTGGACTTTGTCTCATCGCAAATACCGCACCTGTGGCTTTTGGAGCGGTTGGAATTCCTATTATTGCTATGTCAAATTTGGTTGGAGTAGAACAACACGCTGTTTCAGCTATGGTTGGACGAATGCTTGTGCCTTTGAGCTTAACAGTGCCTTTTTTCATCGTCTTTTTGATGGACGGCATTAAGGGCGTGAAAGAGACTTTCCCAGCCATTTTGGTTACTGCTGTAAGCTTTACTGCAACGCAGTTTTTAAGCTCAAACTATCTTGGCGCAGAACTTCCTGACATTGTTTCAGCTGTGGTTTCTCTTGCTTGCACCACAATCTTTTTGAAATTTTGGAAGGTTAAAAATATATTTCGCCTTGATGATGTCAAGGACTTTACAAACCACTCGCAGCTGTCGCTTGGCGCGGTGCTTAAAGCGTGGTTGCCTTTTATTTTGTTGATTGCTTGCATTGTCATTTGGACTCAACCTTGGTTTAAGGCGTTTTTTGGCAAAGGAGCAGCCTTTGATTATACTCAAGTAACACTTAGCTTTAATAATATTATAGGAGCTATTGTTGATACAGGTGGCAAACCTGTAAGCTTTAACTTGCCGATAAATTTAATCGCCTTTCAAGGTGGAACAGCTATTTTAATCGCAGCCATACTCACCATACTTTTCTTGCGTATTAAATCCGATATAGTAGAAGAAGCGCTTGGTGATACGCTCAAAGAAATGGCAATTCCTTGCATTACTATCGGCTTGGTTGTGGCGTTTGCTTTTATCGCCAAAAATTCTGGTATGAGCGGCACACTTGGCACAGCCTTTTCAACCACAGGCAACGCCTTTGCTTTCTTTAGCCCAGTCATAGGCTGGATAGGCGTTTTCCTAACAGGCTCAGACACAAGCGCGAACTTGCTTTTTGGTCCTTTACAACAAGTAACAGCAAATGCTTTGGGTATAAAAGAAACCTTATTCTTGGCTGCAAATTCAGTTGGTGGCGTTGTTGGTAAGATGATAAGCCCGCAAAGCATTGCCATAGCTTGCGCTGCTGTTGGACTTGTAGGTAAGGAATCTGAGTTATTTAGATTTACAATTAAGTATTCCATAGGATTTATCCTGCTTTTAGGCATTTGGACGCTTATTATAGCCTTTTTCCTCACAGGCATTATCCCTGACATAGTGCCTTTGGCGAAATGATTTACCCCGAATTTTTCGGGGTTTTGAGGTGAATTCACGGTGAGAGCGTGAAATTTATTATGAATTGCCACGAATTTGCTTATGACAAATTCTTGCAATGACGAAATGTTTTTTAACGAAAGAGGACAAAGGCGCAGAATTTTGAGATGAAGTTCGTGGGTTGCGTAGAAAAAAGCGAAATGAGCGCACTTGTGCGTGCGTGATTTGAGCTTTTTTCAAGCTCCCGCGACCCAACGGGTTGCGAGGCGTTAGCCGAAGCAAAATTCGCTCAAAGACAAGCCGCCAAAAAGGAGAAAAAATGCAAAAAACTGTTTATTTTTACGCTACCTGTTTAGGCTCTGCTGCTATGCAAGAAATGGTGCTAAATGGCATAAAACTCTTGCGTAAAGAAGGCGTTGAGGTGATTTTCAAAAAAAACCAAACCTGTTGTGCGCAACCTTCTTTTAATTCAGGTTATTTTAACGAAAGCAAGGCAGTAGCTTTGTATAATACCGAGCTTTTTGATGAGGATTATCCTATCATCGTGCCTAGCGGCTCGTGTGCGGGTATGATGAGCCACGATTATTTGGAGCTTTTTAAGGACGATAAAAATTATGACAAGGTGGCAAAATTCAGCTCACGCGTCATAGAACTTTCACAATACCTTGACAAAACTCTAAATGTGAGTTATGAGGATAGAGGCGAACCCATTAAAATCACTTGGCACAGCAACTGCCACGCTTTACGCGTGCAAAAAAGCGTTGAGGCGAGCAAAAATTTACTCAAAAGGCTCAAAAATGTCGAGCTAGTAGAGCTTACGCACGAAGAAGAGTGCTGTGGCTTTGGTGGGACTTTTTCGGTAAAAGAGCCTGAAATTTCAAACGCTATGGCAAGAGAAAAGGTCAAAGATATACAAAATAGCGGAGCAAAATATGTCATCAGTGGCGATGGCGGCTGTTTGCTTAACATAAACGGCACTATGAGTAGAATGGGGCTTGATATAAAGGGAATCCATTTGTATGACTTCTTGCTTAAACGCCTAGAAGGAGCGAGTTTATGAGTAACACACATAAAATTCCACACGAAAAAATCGTTCATCAAAAATTAGCCGACACGCAAATGCGCGAAAATGTTTCATCGGCTATGCACACTTTACAAAACAACCGTGGCAAGGTTATTGAGAGTAAATTCGAGGATTGGCAAGGTTTAAGAGCTAAGGCAAAACAAGCTAAAAACAATGCCTTAATGAATTTACCAGAGCGTTTGTTAGAATTTGAAAAAAACGCTACTAAAAACGGAATGCAGGTGCATTGGGCTGATAGCGACACCGATGCTTGTGAGATTATTTACCAGCTAATGCTTGAAAAAAATATCAGCAAGATACTCAAAGGCAAATCAATGGCTAGCGAGGAAGTAGGGCTTAATCACTACCTAGAAGGCAAGGGTTTGCAAGCCATTGAAACGGATTTGGGCGAGCTTATCATACAGCTTAACCACGAAGCGCCCGTGCATATAGTCGTGCCTGCTATACACAAAAATCGCTATGAAATCGGCGAAATTTTCAAAGACAAGCTCAATGCTCCCCTTGAAAGCGAGCCTGAAAAGCTTAACGCCATAGCAAGAGTGCATTTGCGAAATCAATTTGAAGGACTTCAAATGGGTTTAAGTGGTGCAAACTTTGCTATGTCTCGCGAGGGAGCGGTTTGGCTTATCGAAAATGAGGGCAATGGCAGAATGTGCACCACAGCTCCAGACATTCATGTCATTATTTGTGGCATAGAAAAAGTTCTTGAAAGCTTTGAAGATGCTGCAACTATGGTGTGCTTACTTACACCAAGTGCCACAGGGCAGTTTATCCCAACCTACAACAATATCATCACAGGACCGCGCAAGGACGAGCTTGATGGACCAAAAGAAGTGCATATAGTGCTATTTAATCACCACAGAAGCGATATGCTAGCAAGTAAAAATTATTATGAAGCTTTGCGTTGTATAAGATGTGGCACTTGTATGAATTTTTGCCCTGTATATGATAAAATCGGCGGACACGCTTATCAAGCTGTATATCCTGGTCCCATAGGCGAGGTGATTAGCCCAAATCTCTTTGGCATTGATGAAGCGGGTGATATTTTGAGCTTTTGTTCGCTTTGTGGGCGTTGTAGCGAGGTGTGTCCTGTGGAAATTCCGCTAGCTGATTTAATCCGCACTTTAAGAGGAAATAAAGTTGGGCAAGGGGAGGATTTACCACTTAACTCAAACAAGCTCCACCACAGCGCAACTGAGGCTTTTATTTTTAAGCAATTTCAAAAAATGGCAACAAGTGGGGATTTGTGGAGATTTGCTATCTCAAAGGCTCACCGCTTTAATGGCGTTTTGCAGAGCTTAAAAGGCGTTTTACCTGTGGTAAAAAAATGGAGTGCTTATAAGGATTTGCCGCAAATCAAGCTTGATTTACACAAAGAGGTGCAAAAAATTGAAGGGGTGCGTTATGAGTGAGAGTAGAGCTGAAATTTCAAATCGCAGCAAAGAAGCGATATTTGCAGGACTTAAGCAAGGTTTTAAGGGAGAAAATTTTATTTATAAACCAAGCACTGACCCAGCTGTGCATATTAAAAGTTCTGCAAATGCCATTGAGGAAATGAAACAAAAGATGACGGACAACAAATTCATCGTTGAGGAAAGTGATAAGGCGAATTTGGAGGCTAAAATTAATGAGATTGTGGCAGGTTATGGCTACGAAAAGCTGATTTATCCGTCAAATTTAGGGCTTGATTTGAGTAAAATCAACGCCAGCGAGAAGATTTGCTTTAATGAGCAAATTGAAAATTTAAGGCAAAAGGTTTTTCATAGCGAATTTTCTATTATCAATGCTCGTTGTGGAGTAAGTTCGCACGGTGTAGTTTGCGTTTTAAGCTCTAAAGAACAGCCAAGAATGCTATCTCTTGCGCCCACGCTTTGCATTATCCTGCTAAAAAAAGAAGATGTGGTTAAAAGTATGAGCCAAGCTTTAAATTTGGTTAAAAAAGAAAATCCTAACTTGCCTAACAACATTTTATTTATCGCAGGACCATCGCGCACAGCCGACATTGAGCTTATTACCGTTTTTGGTGTGCACGGCTCACAAAAGGTTCATTTGATTTTATATTAAATTTTTTGAGCTATTTTTGATTTAAATTCTCAAAATAGCTCAAACAAAATGGCTGCTTAATTTAGGCTATAATGCCAAAAACAAAAGGATAAATTTTGAAAGCACTTAGCACTTTTTAGCGGTGGGCTTGATAGTATGCTGGCGATGAAGCTCATCACCTTGCAAAATATAAGTATATTAAGCGAATTTAAAGGATTTTTATATTTGCAAAAAATCGCTTTTTAATCCACACAAAAACAGCACAAATTTTATAATATTTATCATTGATAAAATTTATTTCTTGCTAAAAATTCTTTAAAATTTAAAAGAGTTCTCAAAATAAATGCAAAATTTTTGACAAAAATTCAGCTCAAAATACTTATTTAAAGTTTATTTTATGGGATTTGTCTTAATTTTGATAAAAATTTTTTTTTATAACTTTTTGATATTTAATACTAATTTAAGTTTTATTTGCTATACTTTCACATTGTTTTTTTTGAAATTTATGAGGAAACACAATGGCAACAATAAATCGTTTAATATGGGGGGGGGCATTTCATTTTTGCTTACCACAATGCCACTTTCACTCAACGCTACACCACTTGAAGAATACATCAAAGGCGTGGATTTTTCGGGTGTTATAAGGTATCGTTATGACACAGGCTTTATCAGCAGAGATAAAACGGGCTTTGCGGATAGTAGAGGATTGATAGCTAGCAAGCAAGACCATAGATGGCTTGCGAATTTTGGCACAAAAGTCGCCATAGATGATAATTTCAAAGCCTTTTTGCAAGTGCGCTACGGACCTACGAAAGAGGATGGATACAGTGGGCGTTCGGCAAATACCAAATTACCTTTGGTTTTGCGTCAAAGTTATTTTGAATACGACAATCAAAATTTTGGCATTAATTTCATTGGTGGTAAGCAACAAATTAATTCTATTTGGACGGAAAATTATTACGATGGATTAGTTGGCGTTGGCGCGAAATTTAACTTTGCCCTTACGCAAGGCTTGAATTTTCAAGCTTTTGCGTTCGATTCTTACAACAGTGATGAGCAAGGCGGACAGGGTGGCGACCTTGGCTATGTAATGGGTGCAAATGGCGTCGCAAACAGCTCGTATGCAAATTTGCCTTTGTATGATTATAATCTTTACGGCGGGGCTTTGCTTGGAAATTTCAGCAGTATGGGGCTAAAAACAAATCTTTGGTTTGGTATTATAGATAAAAGCTTGAGTTTATACGCGCTTGATTTGGCGTATAGCCTTAAATTTAACGATAATACTAAATTTGCGCTTATGGCAAATTATCTTGGCAACACTTTACAAGGCGATTTTAAACGCACTATAAACGGCGATAACGGTAATTTTGTAGGGCTTAAAGCTTCATTTATGGTATATGGTTTTGATATGAGTTTGGGCGGTGCGTATTATGGAAAGAAAGATAAATTCACGCTTACGGTGATTGAAGACACAGGAGACATAAGCACCATAGGCGGACAGGAGATGATTTATACAGACGGCTCGCATCTAACAGGCTCAAAAGGGCAAAATACCATAGGTTATGCCACTTTGGGCTACTCTTTTTTTGGCATTCGCGTAGGTGGGGATGTAGTGTATGCGGATACAAAAGTTACGCGAAATCAAACTTATGATTTAAGAGCTGGTAAAAAACTTGAACTTGTCGGTAGGCTTGGTTATAAAGTGTCAAAAAAGCTAAATTTCACAGCTTTTTACTCTCATTTAAATGTTAATGATAGTGATGGCTTTGATGGTAGTAAAAACACCACTCGAGTGCAAATGGTTTATAATTTCTAACTTAAAGGAGAAAAAATGAAAAATTTAGCAAAATTAGTCTTTATCCTGCTTGGGATATTCATCGCAAATTCAGCCTTTGCGGAGGTAAAGGTTCTCAAAGATGTCTTGGGGCGCGAAGTTAAGGTAAATTTACCCGCTAAACGCATAGCTTTGGGCTTTTACTATACTGATTTCATCGCTGTTGGCGGTGTAAAGGCACTTGACAATGTCGTAGGCTTTTCAAAAGCCGTTTGGACGGACTGGACACCCGCAAGCTGGGAGGTGTATAGCAAGGCTGTGCCTCGTCTTAACAAGCTTGCAGACTTTGGCGAGGCTGAGGTTGGCACTTTTTCGGTAGAAAAGGTGCTTGCTTTAAAGCCTGATTTGCTGATTTTAGCGGCGTGGCAGTGGCAGCTTTTGGAATTTGACCTTGAACCTGTCATTGAGGCGAACATTCCTATAATCATTTTGGATTATAACCGCGAAACGCTTGAAAGGCACTTGCTTTCAACCAAACTGTTGGGCGAAATCACAGGCGAGAAAAAGAAAGCCGCAGAGCTTGCCAAATGGTATGAAGGCATAGCAAATGAAGTGCAAAACCGCATAGCAAAGGCAAAGCGCAAAAAGCCTAAAATTTACATAGAATTTGGCAACAAGGGACCAAATGAAGCGGGCATTACTTATGGCAAGGATATGTGGGGTTCGCTTATTGATTTAGCGGGCGGAGAAAACATAGCAGCACCCTTTGTAACGCAATGGGCGCCGATAAACCCCGAGCAAATCATCGTTTCAAAGCCAGAGGTTATAATGATAGCTGGGCGCGAAACAGAGCTTAAAAAGAGCAAAGAAGCTATGGTGATGGGCATAGGAATTGACAAAAAAGAAGCCTTAAAAAGACTAGCAGCTTACAAAAAACGCCCAGCGTGGAATTCGCTCCCAGCAATTCAACAAAACCGCCTTTATGGGCTTTATATGGGCGCTTCACGCAATCTAGCCGATGCAAGTATGATACAATACCTTGCAAAAGCCTTGTATCCTGACTTGTTTGAGGACATTGACCCGATTAAAACCTATGTGGATTTTCACAAAAAGTATCTGCCGATAATCCCACAAGGCACTTTTGGCATTCGTGCTGAGTAAATTAAGGACAAATGATGAGCGAGCAAGTTCAAAGCGCACTCAAAGCACACAGAAAGCGTGAATTTAAACGCTTTGTTATCATCATCAGCTTTTTGGCTGTGGCTTTTGTCTCGCTCATTTTTGACATAGCCACAGGTCCATCGCTTTTGCCCCCACGAGAAGTTTTAGACGCACTTTTAAGCCCTTTTTTTGACGACATAAGTGTCGATGAAACGACTTTGGCGATAGTTTTTGATTTGCGTTTGCCTATCGCGCTTATGGCGTTAGTGGTTGGCGGTGCTTTGGGCGTGGGCGGGGCTGAAATCCAAACCCTACTTAACAATCCTATGGCAAGCCCTTATACTTTGGGACTTGCAGCAGCAGCTGGCTTTGGGGCAAGCCTTGTCATAGCCTTTGGGAGCTTTGGTTTGCCCTTGCTTTTTGCTGTGCCTGTTGGGGCTTTTGTGATGACTATGCTTAGTGCAGCGGTGCTTTTTTCCTTTGCGGCTATGCGCCGTTTTAGCTCAGCCACACTTGTGCTAGTAGGCATTGCGCTTTTGTTTTTGTTTCAAAGCCTACTTTCGCTCGTGCAGTTTTTATCAAGCCCTGAAATTTCGCAGCTCATTTTGTTTTGGCTTTTTGGGTCTTTGCAAAAGGCAAATTGGATAAATTTAGCCGTGATTTTTGCGGTAAGCACACTTTGTATCGCCTTGCTTTTAAAGGACTCGTGGAAACTCACGGCTTTAAGGCTTGGCGAGGCAAGGGCAAAAAGTATGGGCGTGAATTTAAACGCCTTGCGCTTTCGCACTTTGCTTATCGTCTCCATAATGACAGCCACAGCCATTTCTTTTGTCGGCGTTATCGGCTTTATCGGGCTTGTCGCCCCGCATATCGCTCGCACTCTTGTTGGAGAAGACCAAAGGTTTTTTTTGCCAAGTGCTATGTTTTGCGGTGCAGCCTTTTTGTCCATAGCCTCAGTGCTTTCTAAAATCATAATCCCCGGCGCACTCTTTCCTGTGGGTATCGTTACTTCTTTTGTCGGTGTGCCGTTTTTCTTTTGGATAATTTTATCAAAAAGGAAAAGCGTATGTTAAGGCTTGAAAATTTAAGCATTTATCGCAACGAACTTTGCGTGGCAAATGCCATAAATAGCGAATTTGAAGCGGGCAAAATTTATGCCATACTTGGTCCAAATGGAGCGGGCAAAACCTCGCTCATCTCGGCAATGTTTGGGGATTTAGCCTTTAAGGGCAGTATAGCGCACAAGCAAATGGAGTTAAGCCTTAAAAATCATTTCGCGTGGAAAAAACGCATAGCCTATATGCCACAAGATAGTAGCGTAGATGCGAGTTTAAGCGCGCTTGAAGTGGTGCTTTTGGGGCTGATTGACCAGCTTGGAATGTATGTGAGCGACACGCAAATTTCGCAGGCATTAAGCCTTATGGAAGAACTTGGCATTTTGCATTTAGCCAGCAGAGACATTTTAAATTTAAGCGGCGGGCAAAGGCAAATGGTGCTTTTTGCCTCCGTGCTTATCAAAGCGCCTGAAATTTTGCTGCTTGATGAGCCTGTAAGTGCGCTTGATATGCACCATCAATGTGTCTTGCTCGAATGCGTGCGCTCATACACGCGCAAAGAAAAACTCATCACCGTCATCATCTTGCACGATTTATCGCTTGCTTCGCAGTTTGCTGACGAACTTGTGGTGTTAAGTGATGCCAAAATTTGGGCGCAAGGCGAGGCAAAGGGCGTTTTAACGAAAGATTTAATCGAAAATTTATACAAAATCAAAGCCGATATTTTCTATGATGAGAGCAACAAGCCCGTCATCGTGGCAAAATCAGCACTTAAAACAAATATCTTAACAAAGGAGGAAAAATGAAAAAAATAGTTAAGATTATGTCAGCAACAGCGTTGCTTTGTGCCTTTGCTTATGCAAAGGATTATGAAGTCAAAATGCTTGATGTTAATGACGAAGGCACTATGGTCTTTGAACCCGGTTTCATTCACATACAAAAGGGCGACAGCATTACCTTTGTGCCGACACACAAAACGCACTGGGCTAAAAGCGTGATTGTCCCAGAGGGCGCAAGCAAATTTGAAAGCAAGCTAGATGAAAAAGCCACTTTCAAATTTGACACAGAGGGCGTTTATATCTACGAATGCCCGCCGCACAAGATGATGAATATGCTAGGCATTATCCAAGTGGGCAAGGCGACAAATGCAGCCAAAGCAAAAGCTGCCGTGCCAAAACTTGAAAAAAGGGTTAGCGAAAATAAGGGTCGCCTTGAAAAGTATGCCACACAAATCAAAGAATGATTTCATCATACTTTCGTGCAAGGACTACCCGCAGGGCAACTCAGCCTTGCAAGGACTTTGCGCGCATTTAAAGGTGTTTTGGGCTGAAAGGGGCGTTGAATGCGAGGCAAAAATCGCCCCTTGGCGTGAGCTTGATTTAAAAATTTTAAGCTCAAATTCAGTGCTTTTGCCCTTAGCGGTGTGGGATTATAGCCAGCATTATGATGAATTTTTACGCTTTTTAGACGAAATCAAGCGTTTAAATCTTGCTGTTTTCAACCCCTTGCCCCTTTTGCGCTGGAATTTATCTAAACTCTATCTTAAAGAGTTAGAAAATTTAGGCTTTGACATAGTCCCTAGCCTTTTTGTGCGCCCAAGTCAAAATTCCATTGACGAAGCACTCAAACGCGCAAAAATGTGGCAAAACCCCATCATCAAGCCCCTTGTCTCACAAAGTGGCAACGGAGTTTTTAGGCTTGATGGGCTAAATTTAAACTCACTTTTTAAGGACAAACTCTTTAAAAACGGCTTTGTTTTGCAAGAATTTATGAGCGAGATTTTAGACAAGGGCGAGCTTTGCCTTGTGTTTTTTAACGCAAAATTTCACTATGCTATCACACGAAAGGTTGCTTGTGGCGAGTTTCGCGCAAATTCGCAATTTGGCGCAAGCGTTCATCGCTGCGAAGTCGTAGAAAAAAGCTGCCTTGACACAGCAAGGCAAATTTTAGCGCATTTACCCCAAAAGCCGCTTTACGCAAGAATCGATTTCATCACACGCAAAGGAAAAGCCCTTATAAACGAGGTCGAACTCATAGAACCAAGCCTTTATTTTGATTATGACAAATGCGCCTTGCAAAATTTTTGCGAAGCTGTTTTTGCAAGCCTTAAACACCGCATTTAAAACACAAAGGCATAAAATTTAAATTTTTAAGCTATAATGGCACAAAATTTAATCATAGCTGAATTTTCATAGAAATTTTGCAAATTTTGCTGAATTTTAAGCTCAATTTTTGTGAAATTTGCGCTAAATCAAGCAAAAATTCAGCACAAAAAGACAAAAATTTAAGACAAAAAGGGGCAAGATTTGAAAGCACTAGCACTTTTTAGCGGTGGGCTTGATAGTATGCTGGCGATGAAGCTCATCACCTTGCAAAACATAGAAGTCAAGGCACTTCACATAAACATAGGCTTTGGAGGGCGCACGGACAAAAGCGCTGAGATGGAAAGGCGCGCTAAACTCGTGGGAGCGGACTTTGAGCTGGTAGATACTCGCAGCAAATACTTACAAGAAGTGCTTTTCAGCCCGCGTTATGGTTACGGAAAGCACTTTAACCCTTGCATAGACTGCCACGCTTTTATGTTTAAAACCGCTTTGTCAATGCTTGAAAGCGAAAAAGCGCATTTCATCATCACGGGCGAGGTGCTAGGACAACGCCCGATGAGTCAAAGAGGCGATGCGATGAACAAAGTCAAGGCTTTGGCGAGTGAAAATTTAGGCGAAGATGCCGCTGCTCTCATACTCCGCCCGCTGTGCGCGAAAAACTTACCGCCCACAAAGCCCGAAATTTTGGGCTGGGTAGATAGAAACAAACTTGAAGCCATCAGCGGACGAAGCCGCACAAGGCAGCTTGAACTCGCCGCAAGGTTTAATTTTGAGGACTATGAAAGCCCGGGCGGAGGCTGTTTGCTCACTCTGCAAAGTTTTGCGGACAAAATCAAGGATT
Organism: uncultured Campylobacter sp.; assembly: GCA_934728065.1. Classification (GTDB taxonomy): domain Bacteria; phylum Campylobacterota; class Campylobacteria; order Campylobacterales; family Campylobacteraceae; genus Campylobacter_D. Next base: position 14,926 of record CAKVDW010000009.1, on the reverse strand, counting down.
TTAAGGCTTATGATGATGAAATGAGCGTGAATGACGCGCAACTTTTAAAATTCGGGCGACATTTGCGCCTGCCAAATGGGGCAAAGATGATAATAGGGCGCGATGAGAGTGAAAACGCGCATTTGCAAGCCTTGCAAACGCCAAAGTATGAGAAAATCGAGCTTTTTGAGCTAGTGGGCGCTTTTTCGCTTTTGAGCGCAAATGCTGATGAAAAGGATTTAAGCTTAGCCCTTAAAATCGCCCTAACTTACGCTAAAACAAACTGCGCCCAAAGCTACAAAGTGGGTTTTAAAGATGAGATTTTAAGCGCAAAGCCCTTTGAAAGCAAGGGCGAAATTCAAAGGTTTTTGGTGTGCTAAAAGGCTGAATTTAAGCGAAATTAGTGAGATTTTTTGAATTTAAGCAAAATTTGACTGAAAGAAATTATTTTAAGAATTTTTTAAGTTTATTTGATTATAATTACAAACAACTTTTGATATAGAAAATCAAAATTGTAAATTCAATCTCAAAGGATACACAATGCTAACAAAAGAAGTTGTAAAAAGGCTGAGCGAACAAGTCGTAAAAGAAATGTTCACTTCAAACCTCTATCTCAGTATGAGTTCTTGGTGTCATACTCACCGTTTTGACGGAGCTGGCGCGTTTTTATTTGAACACGCTAATCAAGAAAGCGAACACGCTAGAAAACTCATCACCTACCTGAACGAGACGGATTCAGCGCTCATTTTAAGCGAAATCAAAAAGCCAGAAAGTGAGTTTAAATCCTTGCTAGAAGTTTTTGAAAAAGTGTATGAACACGAACTTCTTGTAACAAAGTCAATCAACGAGCTAGTGGAATTTACGCTCACGCAAAAAGATTATTCTTCGTTTAATTTTTTGCAATGGTATGTCGCCGAACAGCACGAAGAAGAGGCGTTGTTTAGGGGCATTGTCGATAAGATTAAACTTTGCGGCGAAAATGGTAGTGGATTGTATTTAGCAGACCAGTATATCAAAACGCTAAGTGGCAAATAGCCCAAAATGCGTGTTTATGCAAATTCGCTCTTTGTGTTTGAATACAGCAGAGCAGAATTTGCCTCATTAAGCTTAAATTTAAGCGATTTTGGGATTATCCTTTTGGTAAATTCGGTGGGATTTGCAAGGTAGCTTGCTGGGTTGGTTGATTTGGCGGCATTTGTGAATTTAAGGTTTGCATAGGCGCGTTTAAATTCTGCCCCATTGTGCCATTTGGCATCGCATTTCCTGCCATATTAGCATTTTGATTTGCCTGTGCGTCCGTGCCTATCATCTTTAAAAGCCCCATAACCTGCTCAAATTCAAAGCTTTCCTCAGGGGTTTGCTGCACGAAATTTTGCATAAAGTCCTTTTTGCTGATAGCCTCATCAAGCTCCCTATCAGTGCCGCGTTGATACGCCCCTATGCGTAAAAGCACTTCATTTTCCTTTAAAAGCGAGTTCAAACGCTTAAATTTGCGCGCTAAAAGCCTGTGTTCGTCCGTGATAATGTCGTTCATCACCCGCGAAGCTGAATTTTGTATGTTTATGGGCGGATACACGCCAAAGTCCGCCAGCTCGCGGCTTAGCACGATATGCCCGTCCAAAATGCTACGGCTTTGGTCGGCTATGGGGTCGCTCATATCATCGCCATCGACAAGCACCGTGAAAAACGCCGTTATCGTGCCTTTGCCCTCTTCTTTGCCCGTGCGCTCCATAAGCTGCGGCAAAAGGCTCAAAACGCTAGGCGGATAGCCCTTTGTCGTGGGCGGTTCGCCAAGTGCAAGTCCTATTTCTCGCTGTGCCATCGCAAAGCGCGTAACAGAGTCCATTATAAAAAGCACATCTTTGCCTTGCTCTTTAAAAAACTCCGCCACGCTCATCGCGCAAAATGCGCCGTATTTTCGCATAAGCGCGCTGTCATCGCTTGTGGCGACTACGATAACCGTGTCATCAAGCTTGCCGCCTAAATTCTTTTGGATAAATTCAGGTATCTCGCGCCCGCGCTCGCCGATGAGTGCTACGACTTTGATGGGTGCTTTTGAATTTTTAACTATCATTCCCATTAGCGTGGATTTGCCCACACCAGAACCAGCAAAAATCCCCATTTTCTGCCCCACACCGCAGGTTAGTAGCCCATCAATGCTCTTTACGCCCACAGGAAAAATTTCTTCGATTAAACCCCTTTTCATCGCGTCAATAGGCGTTTTCATTATAGGCACGAAATGCGTTGCAGCAATAGCGCCTTTGCCATCTTTTGGGTTCATAAAGGGGTCAACCACGCGCCCCAAAAGCTCGTTACTCACGCCGATTTGCATACCCGCATCGCTCATAAAAGCTTTATCTCCCACTTTAAAGCCTTCGATAAAGCTGAAAGGACTGAGATAGCTGAGGTTGTTTTTTATCTCAACTACCATAGCTAAGCTTTCTAAACCGCTTTTGTTTGACACAAGGCGCACTATATCGCCCACGCCCGTTTGAAGTCCGCGCACTTCCACGCTTGTGGCTGAAATTTTAGTTATCTCCCCAAAGGTAGAGCTTAAATTTTCTTTGCCAAGCTTTGAGCGCAGTTTTTCAAGTCCCATAAATGCTCGCTTTTTTGTGTATTTTGCGTAAATTATAGCAAATTTTTGGGATTTTTGGTAAATGTGTATAAATTTATGAAAGGCAGATTTTCAACTTGCGTGGCAAGCCAAAAAACGCTAAATTTTTAAAGCCTTTAAATGAAATTTACAAAATTTTTTAAAAATTTTTCTCAAAATTTGGGAAAAATTTAGCCTAAAAAGCTATAATCTACAAATCAATTTTAAAGAATTCAAAAAAGGATAAATTTTTGCAAGCAAATTATACAAATGCTTTGTGTCATTTTAATATAACGCCTTTGAGTGTAGCAGTGCTTGTGCCTTGTGCGTGGGGCGAGAAATTTGTGTGCGGTGGTGCGTGGCGAGTGTTTGGGCGGGGGGATTTCTCTCTCTCTCTCTCTCTCTCTCTCTCTCTCGTTGCTCGCACTTTTTAGCAAGCCTTTGGGCTAAATTAAAAGGCTTTTTTACTCATTTTATCGTAGTTTCATCTTATCTTATCGCAAATTTTTCTTATTTCACCGTAGTTTTAACTCATCTTTTTACTTACAAAAGGCATTTTTTAGGACATTATGCTTTTTTGAAATTTTTAAACGCTGTGTTTTTAGGCTTTTGCACCCTTTTTGTCATTTTGAGCCTTTGCAAAAAGGCGAAAAATCCACACAAATTAAAAGAAAACTTACCATTTTTGGATACTTCGCTAACGCTCAGTATGACAAATTCGGGCTTTTGTCTAAAAATGACGGACAAAGAAAACGCACTTTGCCATTTGGCAAGGACGGATATTTTCACTCAAATCGCTTTCAAAAATTTGAAAAATTCAACACAAAGGAGTCAAAATGACACATTTTATCGGACGAAAAGTCCTAAATTTCAAACAAAGGAGTTAAATGGCTAAATACACACCAAAAACAAAGGAAGAGTTGCAAAAACTCGTTAGGGACGAGAGTATATATCTCGGAGATATAGATACAAGTGCTATCACAGATATGTCGTTTCTTTTTGCGATGAGCACAAGAAAAGATTTTAGTGGCATAGGGACTTGGGATACTTCAAGTGTTGTAAATATGCGTTGTATGTTTTTGCGCGCAAAGCATTTTAACCACAATATAAACTCTTGGGACACTTCGAGTGTTGTGGATATGGGTGGTATGTTTTACAATGCCACATATTTTAACCAAAACATTAGTTCTTGGGATACTTCAAGTGTTGTAAATATGAGCGATATGTTTTACAATGCTAAGCATTTTAATCAAAATCTCGATGCTTGGGATACAAGTAGTGTTAGGAATAACCTTGAAATGTTTGATGGAAGTGGTATAAAGAGCTTGCCAAAATGGTGGAAAAAGAAAGAAGTGGAGAGTGATGAAAAGCATAAATGGATTGATGAAGTAATGGAAAAAACAGCCCAATCCGAGCAAACAAAAGGCTTTGCAAAAATCGCACTTATTGCCTTTGCTGTTCTTTTTGTCATCAGCTTTGTGTTTAACCTTATCAGTGGAGATGATGAAACAAGCACTCCAAAACAAAGCAGCACACAAGCGCAGCAAAGCCCACGCCCACAAGAAACACAAAGGCTTGAAAGCACAAATTCAGCGCAAATTTCGCCTGAACCAAGCGATGAAAGCCAAACAAGCGAACAAAGCTTAAATGTGGGAGAAAATTCAACCCAAAGTGTGTCAAGCGATGAAAGCGTGAATTTAAACGAAAATTCAAGCGAAAATGTCGCTCAAAATTCAGCACAAGACGACACGCCAAGCGAAAGTGTAAATTTAATGCCAAGCCAAAATACAAAACCGAGTTTTGATTGCGACAAAGCTAGCACAAATGCCGAAAAGATAGTGTGTAGTGATGATGAGCTAGCAAGACTTGACAACGAGCTGGCAAACGCCTACAAAAACGCGCTAAATTCGCTTGATAATGCGAGCAAAAAACAGCTTACAAACGAGCAAAAATCGTGGCTAAAAACCTACAATCAATGCACTGATAAAGAGTGCGTGAAATATCACTTGCAGATGAGAATTTGGGCTTTGTAAAGCAGTGGCACAAGAGCAGGGATAAGGCTTAACGCAAACGATGAATATGTAAATTTAAGGCGAAGTCCTAGCGGAGAGATTTTGACAAAATCACGCTCAAAAAGCTCGAAACAAATGGCAAGTGGTAAAGGTGCTTTACTTTGCGCCAAATACAACAAACCAAGATGACGCTATAATGGGCTATATCCATATATCGCAAATCGATGAAAGCTTGTTGTGATGATGGCTACGCCACGCAAATTCTTGCAAATTTCGCTTGCAAGGACGGCGGATTTTGTCATTTTGAGTCTTTTACAAAAAGCAACCTAACTTGTCGTATTGAGCTATTTTTCATTGTCATATTGAGAGAATGCGAAATATCCACAGAATTTAAGAAATACTTTAATTTATGGATACTTCGGCTAAAGCCTCAGTATGACAAGGTTTATCAGTATGACAAACAAACCCTTGTCATTTTGAGCGAAGTGCGTAGCGCAAAGCGAAAAATCCACGCCTTAAAGGTGCAAATTTGTATTTAAATTTGTGGATACTTCGCTTTGCTCAGTATGACAAATTCAGGGCTTTGCTTGAATTTTTAGCAGTAAAATGCTATTTTTCGTGGCTATGCCACGCGGTTTGTCGCAAAAAACAGCTCACAAGGACAACTCAACAAGCCTTGCGCGCCATTTAACCACACGCAAGGACGGCGTGAGCGTGGATTTAAAATCTCACTTGCTTTGCCGCGTTGATGAGGGCAAAGAATTCTTTTCTCGTTTTTTCGTCTTTTAAAAAAAGCCCACGAAGCGCAGAAGTCGTTGTCGTGGCGTTTGCCTTTTGCACTCCGCGCATTTGCATACAAAAATGCCTTGCTTCGATGACGACACCAACGCCCTTTGCGCCTATGTGCGTGCTTAAAGCATCGGCGATTTGCTCGGTAAGCTGCTCTTGGATTTGCAAACGCCTTGCAAACATATCCACAAGGCGCGGGATTTTAGAAAGCCCAACGACTTTTTTATCAGGGATATAAGCACAATGCACGCGCCCAAAAAAGGGCAGCAAATGATGCTCGCAAAGGCTGTAAAATTCAATGTCGCGCACCAAAACCATTTCGTTGTTTGAGCTGTCAAAAAGTGCGCCGTTTAAAATGTCCTTGACGCTTTGTTCGTAGCCACTTGTAAGGAATTCAAGGCTCTTTCGCACGCGCTTTGGTGTGTCTAAAAGCCCAGCTCGCTTTGGGTTTTCGCCCATAAATTCAAGCATATCGCGCACGGCGTTTTCGCATTTTTCTTTCATTTTTGTCCTTAAATTCACGCATTTTCAAAAATAACGATAAATTTTAGCACAAATAAAGAATTTTTTCGCAAATCATAAAGAAATTTTGGTATAGTTTCATCATAAATTTCACTTTAAGGACAAATTTTATGCAAGTAAAAGCTAAATTTGAAGACAAGGTTAATGCCGTTGCAAGCGTGAATATACCGCGCCAAAAGATAGACGATGAGATAAAGGCTTTGGCTCAAAAAGCGAGCAAAAGTATCAAAATGGACGGCTTTCGCCCGGGCAAAGTGCCAGCAAGTGCTGTGATGAAGCGCTATGAGAAAGAGCTTAGCAAAGATGCGGAGCAAAATTTACTCAAAAACGCCGTTGATGAGGCATTAAAAGAGTTGAAAAAGGACGGCAAAGAGCTAGTGGCTGAGCCTTATTTTGAAAAATTTGAGCGCAAAGACAGCGGCATAGAGACTCAGCTTGTTTTGAGCTTTAAGCCACAGGTTGATTTAAAGGGCTATGAGGCTTTAATCCCCAAATTCAGCGCACCAAAGGCTGAGAAAAAAGAGCTTGACGAAAAGAAAAAAGAGCTTTTAAAAAGCCTTGCCACAACCGAGCCTATAAAGAGCAAGCGGGCTTTGAAAAAGGGCGATTTTGCTAAATTTGACTTTGAGGGCTTTGTTGATGGCGTGGCGTTTGAGGGCGGTAAGGCTGAAAATTTCACGCTTGAAATAGGCAGCGGGCGTTTTATACCCGGCTTTGAGGACGCTATGGTAGGTATGAAAGAGGGCGAAAACAAGGACATAAAAGTAACTTTCCCCAAAGATTACGGCGCGGCGAATTTAGCAGGCAAAGAGGCGGTTTTTAAGATAAAACTGCACGAGATAAAAGAGCTTAAAATCCCCGAGCTAAATGCTGAAATTTTAAAGCAAATCCTGCCTAATGAAAAAGCCCCAAGCGAAAAGCTGCTTGATGAAAAAATAAGCGAGCAAATCGAAAACGAAAAGCTTTTCAAGCTCATCAACGAGGATTTAAAAGAGAAATTCGGCGAGGCTTTGCTGAAAAAATTTGACTTTGACTTGCCGCGCGGGGTTGTCGAGCAAGAAATTGATGTGCAGTTTCGCAACGCGTGGAGCGGTTTTAGCCAAAAAGAGCTTGATGAGATAAGAGGCGATAGCGACAAATACCAAAAAAAGCGCGAGAGTTTTAGAAGCGAGGCGCAAAAAAGCGTGAAATTCACCTTTGTTGTCGATGAGCTGGCGCGTTTGCGTGGAGTGAGCGTAAGCGACAATGAAGTCGTGCAGGCTGTTTATTTTGAGGCTTATCGCTACAACCAAGACCCCAAAGCCTTGCTTGAAAGCTACCAGCAGCAAGGCATTTTGCCCGCCATTAAAATGTCGCTGATTGAAAGCAAGCTGTTTAATGACATTTTTGCGCCAAAAAAGGACGAAAATTCAGCCCCAAAAGCAAAAAGTGCTAGCGAAAAAAGCGAAAATTCAAGTAACGCAAGTGAAAAAAGCCCAAAAACTAGCCAAAAAGCTGTAAATTCAAGCGCAAATTCAAGTGCAAAAGCCAAAAATTCAAGCAAAAAAGGACAAAACTAATGTATATCCCTTATGTCATCGAAAAAACAAGCCGCGGAGAACGCAGTTATGACATTTACTCACGGCTTTTAAAAGACCGCATTGTAATGTTAAGCGGAGAAATCCACGATGAACTTGCCGCAAGTATAGTGGCTCAACTGCTTTTTTTGGAGGCTGAGGACCCTGACAAGGACATTTATCTTTATATCAACTCGCCCGGTGGCGTGATAACAAGCGGTTTTAGCATTTATGACACGATGAACTACATAAAACCAAGCGTTTGCACGATTTGCATCGGGCAGGCTGCTTCGATGGGCGCTTTTTTGTTGAGTTGTGGCGAAAAGGGCAAGCGTTTTGCCCTGCCAAATTCACGCATTATGATACACCAGCCGCTCGGCGGAGCGCGCGGACAGGCAACGGACATAGAAATTCAAGCCAAAGAAATTTTGCGAATGAAAGAGATTTTAAATCAAATTTTGTCCCAAAACACAGGGCAAAAGCTCGCTAAAATCGCCAAAGACACCGACAGAGACTTTTTTATGAGCGCAAATGAAGCCAAAGAGTATGGACTCATCGACAAGGTGCTGGAAAAGAGTTTTAAATAAGCAAAAAAGGAATTAAATGCAGCGTAAAATCATCACTTACCCTGACAAAAGGCTGTTTGAGCGTTCTTTAAAGGTGCAAAATTTTGACGAGAATTTGCACGCCTTGCTTGATGATATGTATGAAACGATGATAAGTGGCAATGGCATAGGGCTTGCGGCGATTCAAGTGGCTGAGCCTTTGCAGATATTTTTGGCGAATTTGCCCGATGAAAATGACGAGATAAAAAAAGAAAATTTGCTTGAATTTATAAACCCTGAGCTTGAATTTATCGGCACTGAAAAGATACTTTTTAACGAGGGTTGTTTGAGTGTGCCAGATTTTTTTGAAGAAGTTGAGCGTTACAAAAGCGTGCGTGTGCATTATCAAGACCGCTTTGGCAAGGCGCAAAGCCTTGAAGCGAATGATTTTCTAGCTGTGGTTATCCAGCACGAGTTTGAGCATTTAAATGGGCATTTATTCATTGAAAGATTGAGCTATACAAAAAGAAAGATTTTTGATAAGGAATTTAAAAAACAGCAAAAAGAAAAAAAGAATGCCAAAAGGGTTAAATTGTGAAAAAGTTAAAAACCGTGAGCCTGAGCGATGAGCTTTGTATAATCGATGTTGAAAGCACTTTCACAAGAGGTTTGCCCGGTTTTAGCATAGTAGGACTGCCAAATTCAGCCATCAAAGAAAGCACCGAACGCATAAAAGCCTGCTTGATGAGTAAAAATTACGCCTTTCCAGCCCAAAAAATCACCATAAATTTAAGCCCTTCTGGCATACCAAAAAATGGTTCGCATTTTGATTTAGCGATGGCGATTTTGATTTTGCTGCAAAAGCAAGAAAATTTAGATGAGTTTTTTGTTTTTGGAGAACTTGGACTTGATGGGGCTGTTAAAAGCACAAATGAGCTTTTTTCTTTGCTTTTGTTTTTATCTCTTAAATTTAAGCAGGTTCAAATTCTTATTCCAAAAAGCTTGGCAAATAAGGCTTCAATGATACCAAATTTAGAAATTTATGCGGTTGAAAATTTAGATGAGGCTGTGGAATTTTTTACAAGCAAAGAGTATGAAAAATTTAAAGTCAAAGCCTCTCACCCACTTTTTGCTAAACCCTTGATGATAGAAAATGAACTTTTTGTTCCAAATGAAAGTTTTGATTATGATTATAAAGATGTCAAAGGGCAGGAAAACGCCAAATTTGCTTGTCTCATCGCCGCACTTGGTATGCACAACATTTTGTTTGAGGGCAGTGCGGGTAGCGGCAAAAGTATGTGCGCTAAGCGTTTGGTATATATAATGCCCCCACAAAGCCTTAATGAAGTGCTACAAGCTAGTGCGTATCAGTCGCTAAGCTCGAAAGATAGTGATTTTTCAAGCATTAGAGCCTTTCGCAACCCACATCACACCAGCACAAGAGCGAGCATTTTTGGTGGCGGCACAAAGGGCGCAAAAATCGGTGAAGTGGCGCTTGCAAACGGTGGCGTGCTGTTTTTTGATGAGTTTCCACATTTTGGTAAGAACATTATAGAGAGTTTAAGAGAGCCTTTAGAGGATAATCAAATTTTAGTTTCAAGGGTAAATTCAAAGGTGAATTATGAGACAAAATTTCTTTTTGCCGCTGCGCAAAATCCTTGCCCTTGCGGAAATTTGTTTTCACCAACGCTGAGTTGTCGCTGCAATAACTTGGAGATTAAACGCTATAAAAACTGCATTTCATCAGCTATTTTAGACCGCATTGATTTATATGTGGCTATGGAAAAGGTGAGTAAAGACGATAAAAGCACTATAAGTTCAAAAGAGTTAAGCAAAAAGGTTTTGGACGGTTTTATCTTTCAAAAAAAACGCGGACAAAAGGAATTTAATGCAAAGCTTAAAGATGAGGATTTAAAAGAAATTTGTGTAGCTGATAAAGATGCGCAAAGCACTTTAGAGCTTGCTATATCAAGGTATAGCCTTTCTCAAAGAGCGATTAACAAAACACTAAAGGTTGCACGAACTTGTGCCGATTTAGAGCAAAGAGAGTGTATAAATAAAAGCCACATACTTCAGGCTTTAAGTTTTAGGGTGAAAGAAAGATGAAGATAAGAAAAGTAACAAGAACAGAAACCGTCATCGAAGAAGATGATGAAGAAATAGCTTTAAAAAAGCAAAAAATAGCAAAGTTAAAAACTGTGTTTGGAATCATTTGTATATCCATAGCCGTCTTTGTATTTTTTGTGCCATTTACTTTTAGCTCATTGCCTTTGCCTTATGTGATTTTTGGTTGTTTGATGCCTGTTGTGAGTATTTTTTTGTTGATTTTTATCATACCTAAAAATCCCGTGCTTTATTTGTTTTTGTTTTATTCTTTTTGCGTAATTGTTTGGTTTTTTGTTTTAAATAATTTTTCCATACTTGTTGATATGAGGCAAGGCATTAGCATTAAGGCTGAATATTATTTTATCTTTTTGTTTCCACTTTTTGTGGGATTTTTTGTTTTGGGAAACTATCTTTACAGCAAAAATAGTGATTTTTACGCTTATGCAGCTATTTTGTCTTTGGTGTTTTTGTTTTGGGTTCGTTAAATGCAAGAATTAAGCCAAAGAACAAGCATTTTTACAGAATCAATCATTCGCAAGATGACAAGGGTTGCGCTTAAATACAATGCCATAAATCTTTCTCAAGGCTTTCCAGACTTTGACCCACCACAAGAACTTTTAGAGGCTTTAGCAAGGGTTGCCTACAAAGGACCTCATCAATACGCCATCACAAGCGGAGCTTTAAATTTTAAAGAGGCTTTAGCCAAAAAACACAAGCATTTTACGGGTTTAGATATTGACCCAAATGATAACATTTTAGTTACTTGTGGTAGCACTGAAGCGATGATGGCGACTATGTTAGCTCTTGTTAATCCTAATGAAAAGGTTGTTATATTCAGCCCTTTTTACGAAAATTATGGAGCTGATGCGATTTTAAGTTCGGCTGAGCCGATTTTTGTTCCTTTAAATCCGCCAGATTTTAGCTTTGATGCAAATGTTTTAGAAGAAGCCTTTAAACAAAAGCCCAAAGCAATGATACTTTGCAATCCATCAAACCCTTGTGGCAAGGTTTTTAGCCTTGATGAGTTAAAAATCATCGCTGATTTAGCCAAAAAATACGATGTTTATATCATTACTGATGAGGTGTATGAACATATCGTTTTTGCCCCACATAAACATCATTATATGTCAGCTTTAGAGGGTATGTTTGAAAGGACAATCACCTGTTCTTCTCTTTCTAAAACCTACTCTATCACAGGCTGGAGGCTTGGTTATGTTATTGCTGATAAGGACATCATTCAAAGAGCGCACAAAACACACGATTTTTTGACAGTTGGAGCTGCTGCACCCTTGCAAGAAGCTGCTGTTACGGCTTTGAAATTCCCTCAAAGCTATTATGATGATTTAGTTCATAAATACACCCTTATGAAAGATACTTTTTTGCAGGGTTTAAAAGAATTTGACATAGTTCATACCACGCCACAAGGGGCTTATTTTGTGCTTGTTGATATTAGTGAGTTTGGTTATGAAAGCGATATAGAATTTTGCGAAAAGCTCATTCAAAAGGTTGGCGTTGCTGCTGTTGCTGGTTCAAGTTTTTTTAAGGACAATGTGCAAAATTACATAAGATTTCATTTTGCCAAAAAACAAGAGACCCTTAATCAAGCCCTAGACCGTTTAGCAAATATGAAAAAATTGATGAAACGCTAGATAAATCTCGTGGCGTTGCTGTCATTTAAGGACAAATCATAGTAGTTAGCGTCCTCGCGCAAGGTAAAGCCGTAGTTTTGCCAGAATTCGTTGCCTAAATCGTTGCTTTTAAAAGCAATCAGCGCGATTTTGTTGATTTTTTCTTTTTTGAGCGCGCCAAGACAAAATTTCGTCATCTCGTGCGCTATGCCAAGCTTGCGAAATGCGCTATGCACGCATACATGATAAAAGCCGCCCGTGCGCCCATCGTGTCCGCAAAGGATAGAGCCAACGATTTTGCCCTTTTTAAAGCCGTTTTTGTCCTCATCAAGCTCGCAAACCGCGCTTAAATTTGGGTTGCGCTCGATAAAGGCAAGTATGTTTTCCTTGCTGTCATCAACGCTTCGTATCCCAAAGCCCTTTATCTCGCACCAAAGCTCATAAACAAGCTCATAGTCGCTTTGTCTCATCGCTCTAATCACCATTTTCAGTCCTTTACAACAAACTCACGGCATTAAGCCCTGTGCTTTCATCAAAGCCAAAAAGTAAATTCATATTTTGCACCGCCTGTCCTGCCGCGCCTTTGATGAGGTTGTCAAGTGCGGCTATGATGATGAGCCGTTTTGTGCGCTCATCAAGCACGGCGTTAAGATGCACGAAATTTGTGCCTTTGACAAAGCGCGTTTGTGGCAAAATGCCCTTTGGCAAGAGCTTCACAAAGGGTTCGTGTCCGTAAAAACGCTCGTAAATTTCGCGCACTTCATCTTCGCTTAAATGGCGCGTTAAATTCACATAAGCCGTGCTTAAAATGCCCCGCTGCATAGGCACAAGGTGCGGGGTGAATTGCAAGGCAAACTCGCGCCCAGCCGCAAGTGCAAGCTGTGCTTCTATCTCAGGCGTGTGGCGGTGCGTGCTTACGCCGTAAGCGGTGAAATTTTCGTTTGTTTCGCAGAAAAGATTGTCCAAGCGTTCGCTGCGCCCAGCTCCGCTTTTGCCACTCTTTGCGTCTATGATGATGGAGTTTAGCTCAGCCACGCCAGCTTTTATCAAGGGATAAAGGCTCAAAATCGCGCAAGTCGTGTAGCAGCCAGCATTTGCGACAAGGCGGGCTTTTTTGATTTGTGAGCGATGAATTTCGCTCAGCCCATACACCGCTTCGCCCAAAAACTGCGGGGCTTTATGCTCTATCTTATACCATTTTTCATAAATTTGCGCGTTTTTGAGCCGAAAATCCGCACTCAAATCAACAAGCTTGCATTGTGAAAGCACCTTTTCGCTTATCTCTTGCATACAAAATCCTTGAGGAGTAGCCGTAAATACGCAATCCAAACTTTGAGAAATTTCGCTTAATGCCTTGTCATCACATTTTAAATCACAAATCCCTTGCAAACTCGCGTAAATTTCGCTATATGCTCGTCCCTTAAAGCTGCGTGAGCCAAGATAAGCCAGCTCGACATTTGGGTGCGCTAAAAGCAAACGCACCAGCTCGTAGCCTGTGTAGCCGTTCGCGCCTAAAATCCCCACTTTTATCTTTTTCATCGCTATCCTTAAATAAAGCTTTTATTATAGTATATTTTGCTTTGCAAATTTATAAATTTTTGAAAAAAATTGAATTTTCGTTTTGTGGAGTGTGGAATTTGTGGATTTTTTTACTAGCTTACACCTTGCAACCCGTTGGGTCGCTACGCTCAATATGACAAGTGTTTGTTTGTCATACTATTATTTTTCTTGTCATATTGAAGTGTTGTTTTCTTTGTCATACTGAGCTTTCGTTAGAAAGCGAAGTATCCATAAATTAAAGTATGTCTTAAATTCTTTGGATATTTCGCCTACGGCTCAATATGACAATATAGAGTTTTTGCTACACCTTGCAATCCATTGCACTCGTTTCACTCACTCAAAATAACAAAAATTCTTTATCCAGTAATGATAAAACAAGCCTTGTCATGCTTATATAAGTTTGTTATACTGAGGGCAAAGCCCGAAGTATCCATAAAATCATAGGTATGGGCGAAGCGATAGATAGAATGGCTCAAATGAAAGACGGATTTACTGCAAAAGCACAGTGATTCACAACCAAAATGCCACCAATTTAAAGCAAAAATTTGACATTGATTTAATTTAGTGCTATAATACTCTCACTTTTTACCTTTCAGCGATGAGAGGAATCGGCTTGCCCGCAAGGGTAGGTTGCCCCGTCTTTGTGCGGGGATATTTTATCTTATCACTTCATTTTTTAGCTTGTCTTTTTGTGCAAAAAACTTAATTAGGCTTTGTTAAACCGCATTTTTCTTGATAGTCTTGGATAAAATTAGTAGAACCGCCCATATATCTTACTATGTCGCCTTTTTTAATGCTAGCCCAATTTTCTTGGGCAACTTCATATTTTAAGTATTTATAATTATCTAATTTATCAACATAAATCAACACAGCAGTTTCCTCATTAAGTCCTAAGCATTCTCTTAACTTTTTCTGACTTTTAAGTTTATTTTCTACAAATTCATAAGACAAGAAAGTAACATTTGACTTATCTGCTTTGCCGTATTTGATAGCCTTTTTTTCAAAATCATTGCTAGGCTTAAATTCGTTTGATGAGCAAGATAAAAATAAGCTTGCAACTAGAACTGATAATGTTAATGATTTAACTTTTTTCATCGTTAAATTCCTTTCTTTTTTGAAATATTTTTGACATTATAATTGATAGCACAAGTGAGCAAAATAGAACAACTCATAGAGAAAAAAGCTCAAATCGAACAGGCTTTGCGAGAAAAAGCTAAAGTGCCAAACGATGAAACCATCAAAGCAATGCAAGAGTGCGAAAAAATAAGCCAAAATGATGATTAATAGAGATTGATAATGTCTCAAACTATCTTAAAGGGCTTGTAAGCAATGGTTTTGGGCTAAATCAGGCAAATGCGCGTGATATTATCAGCACAAAAGTTAAGGCTTACTTTGACAAAATGCTTGGGATTAGGGCTAAATTTGGGTTAAAAAAGGTAAGTGTGAGTTCGTCTTTTTCGTAGTTTTGACAATACCTTTCAAATTGTTCGCTCAGCAAAAGTAGCCATTCGACAAATTCATCGCTCGCAGGTCCTTCAAATTTGCCAGCTTGGGCGAGTAAGTCCTCGCAAAAAGTGCAAAAATCCACTATTTGAGTGAGTTCAAGTCGCTTTGCCGCCCATTGTAAGTTGTG
>CAKVDW010000008.1 GCA_934728065.1 uncultured Campylobacter sp. | reverse complement strand
ATGTAAGAATAAGGCTTTGCCGCACTAAATACCACGCTTGGTTCGTTTTTTAAAAGCTCAAATTTACGCCCACTCCCAGCCCCGTGAAAGTAAATGCCGCCTTTTGTAGAGTAATTTTCATCAAAGCAAAAGCTTATTGGCACGGCGTATGGCAGGGGCGTATCGGGTATAATCATCGTTCCAAAGGGCATTTGCGAAAGCATAGTTTTAACAAGCGTTAAATCCTCACACTCAAATTCATCTCGTCTCATTTTACGCCTTTTTAAGCATATTATAGCATAAATTTAAGGTTTTAACACAGCATTTGTCAGCTCTTTTTCCAGCACGCTTTGCGGGGTTAAGCCTGTAAATAAACTGCTTACTATTGAGTAAAATATATAGGCGTTTGAAAGTTGTAAATGAACCAAAATAGCAAGAAGTGTGGCGAGATATGCAGGTTAATAAAGGCTCTTTAAGTTTTATTTAAAAATTGCTTTATAAATATATGATATAATATTATTTTTAAGGATAAACAATGGACGCGAAAAATTTACTATTTGAGCTTTTGCGCTTTAAATCGCTCACCCCAAAAGATGACGGAGCGCTGAATTTTATAGCTTTGGAGCTTGATGAGTTTGAAGCCTTTTTCATCGAAAAAGAGGGCGTGAAAAACTTGCTACTGACAAAGAAATTTGCCCAAAACGGCGAGCATTTAGCCTTTGGCGGGCATATTGATGTCGTGCCTGCGGGGGAAGGCTGGGATAGCAATCCTTTCAAACCCCTAGAAAAAGACGGCTTTATCTATGCTCGTGGTGCGGCTGATATGAAAAGCGGGCTTGCTGCCTTTCTTAATGCTTGTCAAAGTGCTAAATTTAAAGGCTCTCGCCTTTCTCTCATCATCACAAGCGATGAAGAGGGCGAAGCGAAATTCGGCACTGTTGAGGTGCTGAAATTTATGCAGGAAAGGCAAATGTTGCCTGATTTTGCGGTGGTGGCTGAGCCAACTTGCGAAAACGCCTTTGGCGACAACCTTAAAATCGGCAGGCGCGGCTCTATCAACGCAAAACTCATCATCAAGGGCAAGCAAGGACACGCTGCTTACCCAGAGCGGTGCGTAAATCCCGTGCATAACTTCGCTAGCAAGCTCGCAAACTTGTCGGGCTTTGATTTAGACAAGGGCGATGAGGATTTTAGCCCGTCAAAAATAGTCATCACTGACATTCGCGGCGGTATAGAGCTTTGTAATGTAACGCCAAACGAACTTTGCATAATGTTTAATGTCCGCAACTCCCCACAAACAAGCTTTCAAAGCGTGAAAGAGTATGTAGAAAAGCTTTGCGCTGGGCTTGATTATGAGCTTGACATAAGGCAAAGCTCCAAGCCTTTCATCACGGACAAAGACAGCAAAATCGTCCAAAGGCTCGCTCAAAGCATAAACAAAATCACAGGCATCACCCCAAAGCTCAACACCAAAGGCGGCACGAGCGATGCAAGATATTTTGCTGAATTTGGCGTCAAAGTCGTGGAATTTGGCGTGAAAAACGCGAGCATTCACGCGGCAAACGAGCGCGTGAGCGTGGCTGACTTTGAAAAACTTTGCCTTGTGTTTAAGGACTTGATAGAGAATTTTTAGGCTGAATTTAAGGGACAAAATGAAAATCAACGGCGAGAATTTAGGCAAATTCAAGGGGGTAAAATGAACGAGATTAAAGAGCATTTAAAAGCCTATCATAGTGAGCTTGTAAGCATTGTAAAAAAAGGTGATTTCAACGAACACACCTTTCGCACGCCATTAGAAAACTTGCTTAATGCCTTAAAACCAAAGGACATTAGGCTTACTCACGAGCCAAAAGCGGAGCAAGGGCAAGGTAGCGTTCGCCCTGATTTTAAAATTTACAAGCAAACGCCACATTATGAAGCCTTGCAAGGTTTTATCGAGTGTAAAAACTACAAAGAAAATTTAGACACGCTTGTTAAAGGCAAGCAGATTGAAAAATACCTTGCCGTTTGCCCAAATATCATCTTAACCGACTACAACCGCTTTATTTTGCTTTCTTTTGGTAAGATAATAGCTGACATAACGCTTTTTCCTTTTGGGCTTGAAAACGCGCTTTTTACGCAAGAAAAAGCCAAAGACATAGAAATCCAAAACGCCTTTATCCAGCTTTTGCAAAGCTTTTTTGAAAGCGTGGCAAATATCACAAACAAAGACGAGCTAGTGGCTATTTTAAGCACTCAAAGCTTTTATTTGAGCGAGACGATTTTTAAAAGCGATGAGGCAGGATTACTTAACACGCAATTTAAAGAAAGTTTTGAAAAAGCCTTTGCTACCTTTGCCAGCCTTGAAAATACGACATTTTCAAAGATAGAATTTTGCGATATACTCGCTCAAAGCGTGGTGTATGGTATGTTTGTCGCTTACATAGAAAATGATGAATTTGAGATAGACAAAATCCCTATCCAAAGTTTTATCCAGCTTCTCCCGCAGCATTTTTTAACCTTGCAAGAATTTGTGTATTATTCTTTGCCATTTTTTGCCCTACCTGAAAACATTAAATACGCCCTTGAAAATGTCAAAAAAACCATAGCCCTAATAGACAAGCCAAGCCTAGCCACAAGCTTTGAAAAAGAAATTCAAAGCCTTTCTATATATCTTTATGAGGACTTTTTAAAGGCTTATGACACCTTGCGTGGCGAGCAAAGGCGCAAAGAAGGCGGTGTTTTTTACACGCCACAACCCGTTGTCAATATGATAGTTTCAAGCCTAAACGAGCTTTTGCAAAGCAAATTTGACAAAAAAGGCTTTAATGATGAAAGCGTAAAAGTGCTTGACTTTGCCACAGGCACGGGCAGCTTTTTGGCAAAAGTGTTTGAGCTGATTTTAGCAAATGAAAGTGAGGTTTTTGCCAAAGAGTTGATTATAAACAAATGCCTTAAAGACATTTACGGCTTTGAGCTTTCTTTTGTCCCTTACATAGTCGCACATTTAAAATTAAGTTCGATTTTGAGACAAAAAGGTTTTAGCGATTTAAATCTCACGCATAAATTTCAAATTTTTCTTACCAACACGCTTGATTTAGATGGCGACAAACAAATTCAAATGCAAGTGCCATTTGACAGCCTTAAAGGGCAAAGAGATGAGGCATTAAAGCTCAAACGCCAAGAAGATTTGTTAGTGATTTTAGGCAACCCGCCTTACAATGTCAAAAGCAAAAACAAAGGCGATGAGATTTTAAAGCTTTTGCAAAGTTACAAACAAGGGCTAAATGAAACAAACATTCAGCCCCTTGATGATGATTATATTAAATTTATTCGCTTTGCGCAATGGAAACTTTTAGAACAAAATCAAAAGCAAGGTTTAATGGGCTTTATCACCAACAATTCTTTTTTAGACGGGCGCACGCACCGCAAGATGAGACAAAGCCTAGCTCGCGCCTTTGATGAGATTTATATCTTAAATTTACACGGCGATAGTGGCGATGAAAATGTCTTTGACATAAGAGTAGGCGTTTGCATAAGCTTGTTTGTGAAATACAAAGACACTTATCATACTGACACCCCATCTTGTCATACTGACACTCCTTGTCATACTGAGCGTAGCGAAGTATCCAAACAAAACAATAGAGATATTTCGCCTACGGCTCAATATGACAACTTAGCCAAAGTTTTTTATCATTCAACAAATGACAATGGCATTTTAAAAAGAAATGATAAATTCGCCCTTTTAAATTCAATCGCTCAAAATGGCTTAAATTCAGTAAAATGGCAAGAGTTAAAACTCGATGAGCCTTATTTTTGGTTTGTGCCAAAAAGCTTTGAAAATGATGAGTATGAAAACTTTTGGGCTTTGGCTGGTGATAAGGCTTTGGGAGAAAGCAAAGCGATTTTTGAGAATTTCAGTAGTGGGGTTGAAAATAAGAGAAATAGCATAAGTATTTGTTTTAATAAAACTGATTTGGAGCAAATTTTGAGTGATTTTTGTGAATTAAGCATTACTGAAATAAAAAGTAAGTATGGTTTAGAAGAAAATAATATCAATGTTTGGATTGAAAAAGCAAAAGCAGACATACGCTCTATGTTTGCCGATAAGAATTTATCTTTAAACGATAAAACACTGAAAAGCCCCCTCCCTTGCGGAGGGGGTTTGGGGGTGGGTATAAAAACAGACAAAAGCCCAAGCCACCGCCCACTTGCCCCATATATGAAAGAATTTAGCCGAGCTATGCGAAAAAATCCTACGCAAGCAGAAAATAAACTTTGGCAAGAATTACGAAGTAAAAAACTAGGCTTTGGATTTAGGCGGCAGTTTGTCATAGACTCTAAATATATCGCTGATTTTGTATGCCTAGAAAAACGGCTTATCATAGAATGTGATGGCGGACAGCACAATCAAAATTTTGATGACATTGAGCGGAATTTTTATTTAGAATCGCAAAATTTTAGGATTTTACGCTTTTGGAATAATGAAATTTTAGAGAATTTAGAGGGCGTTTTAAGTGTGATTAAAGAAGCTTTAAATGATGATAATTTTGCTAGCGCAAAATTTACCCACCCCCTAACCCCCTCCGCAAGGGAGGGGGAAATAAACCCTAAACATAAAGACATTTTGAAATCAAAAATAGTGTCATTAGCCTTTCACCCATTTGATTTTCGATATACTTTTTATAGTGATAAACAAGGTTTTTTAAGGCGTGCGTGTTATGAAACGATGCAGCATTTTATTAAAGGCGAAAATTTAGGACTTTGCTTTCCAAAAACTTGCTTAAATTCAAATTTTGATTATGGATTGATTGTCGATACTATCGCTGATAGGTCGTTAGGTGGAGCAAATTCAGGCTCAGAAACTTATATCGCTCCGCTTTATATTTATAGACACGACAAGGAAGTGGATAAAGTTGAGCCAACACCAAATTTCACGCCCGAATTTAAAGAATTTATCATTAAAAGCAAGGTGTTAAAAGATAAAAGTGCTGAGCAAATTTTAGCCTTTATTTATGCGAATTTATTCAACCCCACATATCGCAAGAAGTATTTAGAATACCTTAAAATAGGCTTTCCAAGAGTAAATTTTGAAGTGAGCAAGAGCGAATTTGAAACTTTTGCAAAAATCGGGCAAAAGCTCATTGATTTGCATTTGCTTAAAAATATCCCAAATGATGAAAGCATAGCCCTTAAATTTAGCGACAAGGCAGATAAGCAAAAACCAAATTTCACCCTTGAAAAGCCGCGTTTCATTGATGATAAAATTATACTTAATGACGACTTGGAGATAGTTGGCGTTGCAAAAAGTATTTTTGAATTCAGTATAGGCGGCTATAAGGTGCTTGATAAATGGCTCAAATACCGAGTAGGCAAGGCGTTAAGCAAGGCTGAACTTGAACACCTTGTAAATGTCGCTTGTATCATCAAAGAGACGATAAAAATTCAAAACGAACTTGAAAATCTAGCCCAAAAGGACAAAAAATGAAAATCAACGGCGAGAATTTAGAGCTAAATGAGCTGAAATTTATGGATTATCTTGCGCAAAGGGGCTTGGACGCTAAATTTGTGGCGTTAGAGCTAAATGGGCAAATCATAAGCAAAGATGACTTTGATAGCGTGGTGTTTCAAAGGGGCGATGAAGCCGAAGTGGTGTGCTTTGTGGGCGGAGGGTAGCCGTGTGAAAACGGCTTTGCGCTTTGGTTAATGCTTTGCAAGCCTTTGGGCGTGCGACTTGTCAAATGGTATGAAAAAGCTTTATCCGTTGTCATTTTGAGCGTAGCGACCCAACGGGTTGCAAGGCGCAAACCGCAAGCCCCTTGTCATTTTGAGCCTTTTGTAAAAAGGCGAAAAATCCAAAGAAATTTAAAACACGCTTTAAATTTAATGGATACTTCGCTATCGCTCAGTATGACAAGGGAAAATAAGTCAGTAAGACAAAATGAATATGAAAGGACAAAAATGAAAATAAAATTCAACAACACAGAATGCGAAACAAACGCCTCAACAAGCGTAGAATTTTTAAGCAGCAAAAGTAGCGATGAAAACGATGTGTGGATAATCAACGGCTTTTGCACGCGCGAGGCTGTGCCGTTAAGTGAGGGCGATGAGCTTTTTTGCATAGCGCGCGGTATTATGCCCCCACGCGAGGCACTTGAAGCGATGATGAGTTCGCGCCACACCCCAAAAGTGCATAACAAGCTCAAAAAAAGTGTCGTGGCTGTGTGCGGGCTGGGCGGGCTTGGCTCAAATATCGCCATAATGCTTGCTCGCATAGGCGTTGGCAAGCTCATTCTCATCGATTTTGATGTGGTAGAACCAAGCAATTTAAACCGCCAAAGCTACTTTGTCGAGGATTTGGGAAAGCTCAAAACAAAGGCTTTGAGCGAACAAATCGCTAAAATCAACCCCTTCATCAGCACGCAAACGCACGCCCTTAAAATCACGCACGAAAACATACCCACACTTTTCAAAGAGTGCGACATAGTGTGCGAAGCCTTTGACAGCGCACTTGCAAAGGCTATGCTGGCGCAAAATTTTCACAAGCATTTTCCGCAAACCACGCTGATTTGTGCGTCTGGGCTTGCAGGATATGGCAACTCAAACGAGATAAAAACGCGCAAAATCGCGCAGAATTTTTATATGTGCGGGGACTTGGTAAGCGGCGCAAAGGTAGGAAACGGACTGATGGCACCGCGCGTAAATATCTGCGCAGCTCATCAAGCGAATTTAGTGCTTGAACTTTTGGTGCAGATGAAAGCTTGAAATCATTAAAACTTTTTAAGGCGTTAAATGATGAATTTTTCGCAAAAAGTCTTATAAATTTGCCCAAATGAGCCAAATTTATAAGGCTAAAATTTCCTTACTCAACACGCTTTGCGGGGTTAAGCCGATGAATTTTTTGCCTAAAATGCCCTTTTTATCTACAAAAACGATGACAGGCACGGCGTAAATGCTTCCAACAGCACGAGAAAGGAAATTGACAGCTCTTTTTTCGTAAAAAAGTGGTAAAAATAAATCTTTATTTTCAGCCCAAAGTCTTGCTTCTTCTTTGTTTGAGGCATCATTTAAGATTATAAAAAAGTCAAAGTTGTAAATTTGGTTAAGACTGTTGAGGATTTTGATTTGCTCCTTACATACACCGCAGTCTTTCGTAAAAAACACTAAAGCGTAGGGCTTTTGAGTGTTTAAATGAAGTCTTTTTTCAAAGCCATTAAATTCAAATTTATAATCTTTATCGCTGTTTAAAGCAATAAAAGCCTTGTTAAAATCACAAGCATTTGCAAAAAAGAGCATTAAAGCAAGGATAAAAGCTTTGACTGTAAATCTTGCCAAGGTTTATCTCCTGTGATACGCTCGATGACAACGCTATCTTTGATGATGATAGTGGTTGGTAAGGCAAAAATGCTATATCTTTGCCACGAAATATCTAAATCATCTTTGCCAAAGGTGATATTTTCAAGCTTGTATTTGTTCTTAAACTCTTGTATAGCTTTAAACTCATCGACTGAATTTATCGCTATGGCTTGGAGTTTGTCTCTTTGCTCGTATGCAAACTCATCAAGCAATGGCAATTCCTTTATGCAAGCAGCACAACCATTTTCAAAAAACACCAGCACTGTGATTTTGTCTTTTTCAAGGGTAAGCTTTTCTTCATTAAGCTTTTTAGCTGAAATTTTAGGAGCTTTTTCGCCAACTTTACCGCCACTTGAATTTGAAAAACAGCCATTTGAAAATACCAAAAAAAGCAAGATAAAAATACTTATAAGATTAAATTTTTTAAGCATTTTTCATTACTCCGTGTCTTAAAATCATCATTGTGTCTGCTTGCTTGCCTAGCGTTTCGTTGTGCGTGATTAAAACTATGGTTTTGCCTTCATTTTTAAGCTGTTTTAAAAGGTCAAGGACGATTTTTTCGTTTGCCTCGTCCAAATTTCCTGTGGGTTCATCGGCAAGCAAAAGCTCGGGGTTATTGATGAGTGCGCGCGCTATGCAAAGGCGTTGCTGTTCGCCGCCGCTTAACTCGCTTGGCAGGTGCTTTAAGCGGTGCGCTAAACCTACCTTTTCAAGCACTGCACGAGCGTCCTCTTCATCGACACTTGAATGATAAAACTGCGCCAGCATCACATTTTCAAGGGCATTTAGATAGGGTATGAGATGAAACTGCTGAAAAATCAGCCCGATTTTTTCGCGGCGGATTTTGATTTTTGCGCTCTCATCAAGGCTTTGCACATTTGTGCCGTCTAAAAAATACTCCCCGCTGCTTTGCTCGTCCATCAAGGATAAAATGTTTAAAAGCGTGGATTTACCGCTGCCGCTTGGTCCCATTATGGCTAGCCACTGCCCTTGCAAGAGGCTGAAATTTATGTCTTGCAGGGCTTTTACCTCGCCAAAATTTTTGTTTAAATGTTGAATTTTAATGATTTCTTTCATTTATTCTCCTTTTAAATTCTCGCACATATTGATTTTCAAAGCCTTTTTTATGGGAAAAAACGCCGCACAAAAAGCAAAGATGAGCGAAATAATCACAGCAAAAAAAACCGCCTTAAAGCGAAAATCAACGCCTGAATTAAATATCATATATCCAAAGATATTAGCCAAGATAAAGCCAAAAATAGCTCCAAAAATCGAAGCAAAAAGCGCTAAAATAAAGCACTCTAAACCAAAAAGCTTTGCAATGTCCTTTTTGCTAGCCCCCAAAGCCAAATGCAACGCCACTTCTTTTTTGCGCGAAAAGATAATCGAGCTTATGGTGGTATTTACTGTTGTTGAGGCTATAATTAAAACCACAAGTATGATGAGAAACATTAAGGCTTTGAGTTTTTCAAGCACCAAAACTTCACTTAAAGATACTGATGAAATGGGTTTGGCATAAATTTCATCATTGCTTATGCTTGTTGCTTTGGCATTAAGCTCATCAAAAGTTCCATAAACTAAAGCATTAGCATAATTAATGCCTAAAATTCCGCTTAAATTTTGCACCACATTTAAGGGAGCTAAAAAAAGGCTATCAAGTTCATCATTACTTGATAAAACTCCTTTTATTTTGAGCCTTACCTTGTCTTGTGAAAGCCCGTAAATTTCAAATTCTTGTCCAATTAAAGATTTAAAGCTTTCTTGTTTGTTGCCACTGATAATTTTTGTAGCCAAATCCTTGCCGATAAAGGCTGAGTTTTCATCAAAATCACTCAGCGAAAAGCTGCCCCCTACAAGCTCTATAAAGGGTTTGGTTAGTTTTAATGAACTAAATTCAGTGCCTAAAACCAAAGTTTGAATTCCATCAACATTTAAAAAGCTGTAAAGATATGGCGTAAGTCCTCTTGTGCCAAGTTCTTTCTTTAGGTTTTCATAGCTTTCGTTGCTGATATTTTCGTTTTCTCGCGCAGAAAACACATTTAAATTTGCCCCATAAGCCTTAAGCTCTTTAGAGAGTTTAATATCAATGTCAAAGTAAATATTCAAAAAAGCACAACTTACTAAAGCGGCGATGAATATAGCCAAAACAATGACAAAGACCCTTTGATATGAAAAAATAAGGCTTTTAAAAAGCTCTCTTAATAAAAAATTATTTATCATAAAGCACCTGCACCAAATGAAGATTTACAATGTCTTTTAAGGCAAACAAACAGCCCAAAAGCACGGTTAAAACAGCAAAAACTAAAACAAGCGGCAAGGCAATAAAACTTACAGCTATGGCGTAATCAAATATGCTTAAAGCGATGATTTGACTTAAAATTATGCCAAAAATAAAACCAAAAACAGTAGCGATAAAAGCCACAAGCAAATTTTCGCCCACAAAAATCACATAAATTTGAAAAGTATTAGCACCCAAAACTTTCAAAAGCCCAATTTGCTTTTTTCTCATATAAATTTCACTGCTCATCAAACTTGCTATGGCTATGCTAGCTACTATAAGGCAGATTAAGGCTGTTCCTGCCATTAGGGATTGAATTTTGTTGATGATGAGGCTTTCAGCATCTGTTATGGCTGTTTGAGCTTTAGCACTAGAGCCTTTAAAATCCTCTTCTATTTGATAAGCTATGGAGCTTGCATAAGCTGAGCAATACCACTTGTCAAATTCAAGCTGATTTAAAGAGCTGGTGTCTCGTCTTGCCTTTTGGGACAAATCATTTTCTGGTATGGTAAAGGCTGATACTTCAGCCATAGAAAACAAGCCTTTTTTGCCTAAAAACTCTTGAGCTAAAGCCAAAGACATAATGATTTTGTTTGAATTTTTGCCCGCATTGCTTAAAATGCCTGTTATTTTTACTGTTTTGTTATTGACGGTGATATTTTCGCCCACTTTTAAGGCATTATTGCTGGCAAATTCATCGCCTATCATTACCTCATCTAAACTATCATCTTTTGCCCACTCGCCCTGAATGCTTAAAAGAGGATATAAGCTTTTAATGCCTGTGTGAAAATCCTCCTCATCAGCAATTTCTAAAGCCTTATCAAAATAAGTGCCAACAATGAAAATTTCTTTATCGTTCATTTTTGCTTTACCGTCTAAAAATGGAGCAAAGGCGGTGATATTGTTTCTCCAAAAGATTTCTTTTATAGTGTGAAGATATTTTTCTTCTAAATAGCTTTTATTTTTTAGTGGTTCATAGGTTTTATTGCCCACTTCTATGCTTAAATTTGAACCCTTTGGCAAAACAACTATGTTTGAACCATAACTTCTTAACTGCTTGCCAACTTCGTTACCTATGCCAAGTGTGATATTAAGCATAGTGCATAAAAGCAAGGTTGCTAAAAAGCAGGTTAAAAAAGCTAAAGTTTTTTGAATTTTGTTTTTAAAGATTGAATTTTTGACCAATATCCATAACATTTTAATATCCTTGAGTTCTAAATTTACCACTTAAATTATGTTCTATAAATTTGCTTGGCTCTTCTTTGAAAATTTCGTAATTTTCATTGCTTGCAAAATAATAAGTTATTCCGTTGTAAATATAAGAATATTCAGCCTTTGAGTTTAAAATTTTTGTTTTTGAAACAGGGTCTTGCACTTGAATTTCTTTGATTTGAGTAAAATAATTTGTCCCTACAACAACATCTTCAACCTTGATAATAATTTTTTGTCCATCAAATTTGTATGCAAGTGGGATAGGATTGCATCCGCCTTCTTTACCAACACTAAGTAAGAAAATTCTAACATTGCACGAGATACATATAAGCTCACCCCCTCTTTTAACATAGCCCATATCCCCACAAAGCATACAAGCATCAAAAACAGCCACAGGTGAGTCTTTATCCTCTCTTTTATTCAGCAAGAAAAAACGCACTACCTTGCCCTCGCTTGTTATGTATGCAAAGCGGTGCAAGGCATTATCTCTTAAAAGCTCTATATCAAAAACAAAAAGTCCGTTTTCATCTGGCACAACTTCTTTTGGTGGGTCTATATTTATGGGTTTAGAGGAAATTAAATCAAAATGTAAAACTATACAAAAAGCCAAAACAGTGCTGATAAAACTTGCGGAAAAGAAGGTGTTGATTGTAAAATTTCTTGCTTCGTTTTTACGAAATTTAATATCAAATAAATGCTTTTTTTCAACTCCACTTGTTCTTAATTTTAAACAGGCAAAACTTAAAACAAGTATAAAAAACATATATAAATAGCTCGTCATTTTAGAATAATACAAGCTCTTTGCCACAAAAGAAAGGGCAAGAGAATGCGTGTCGATGAGGCTTTCTCTCATAGCTATAAGCAAGATATTTGCTAAGGTGTTGTCAAACTCACATAAAAGCAATAAGGACAAAAATACAAGGCTTAGCTTTTTGTTTAAAGCAAATTGCCAACGCAAGAAAAAGAAGAATATAAGGCAAAGCACAAAGGCTAAAAGTATGAAACCCATTGAAATAACGGCTTGAGTGTCAAGCAAAGAGCTTGTAAATATAGGAAAATCTTGGCTTAAGTAATAATACCTTACCGAAAAACTAAAGCTTAAAAAAATAACGAAAAAAAGCCTCGTAACAAAAAGCTCTTTTTTCAAAAAACTCAACACAAAAAGCGCAAAAAAACACAAAATAAAAATGAAATTTACATAAAAATGAAGTTGGGCTGTTTTAAGATAGGCTGCTGAAATAAAAAAGGCAAAATACCCAAACAAAAAAGCCAAAAAAATACCCACAAAAATCTTAAAAATATCCTTAATAAAGGCTGTTGAAAAGGATATAACAGCAACAAGCGGCAAAAATACAGTAAAAAAATGTATAAAATAAATACTCAAATCAAACTCTTTCAATTTTATTTTGCTGTAAATTTTCAAATAAAATTCACAACAAAATACAAAATCCGTGCAAAAAGCACGGATTCAAGCACTTATTTAGGAGTGCCTGTGTATTTGAATTTATAACTTACCTTAAAAGGTTGAAACCATTTGCCAACACCTGTTTCTTTGTCGGTATGTCGTCCAAATCCTTGTTTTTCAGGGTTTGCAATGATATAAGTTAGCTCATAATTGCCCGGTCCAAATTTACCGCTCTTATCTTTTTCCATAGCGATATTTGCCCCATAATGAGGACCATCATCAGCCACCATAGGCATAAATGTGCCTCTTTTTACTCCACCTGTATCAAGGTTTTTAAGCTCGTAAGCTATGCTAAGATAAGGTATCCAAAAGCCTTCAGGAAAACCATTTTTGTTTCCTTTAATGGCGTGAATGTCAGCTTCAAGGTGAATATCAGCCAAAGAAGCCGCCAAATCAATACCCTTTGGCTCCATTTCTATGGGCTGAAGATAAACAGCAGCTATCTCCATACCATTTTGTTCAACAGGGTCGCCAATAGGAACTTCAGCGCCAAAAGCGCTACTTAAAAATACAGCCGTAACGGCAACAGTTAATAATGATTTTTTCATCATTATTTTACTCCTCCTTGTAAAGTTATTTTATGTGTTATAAAAATGCCTAGAATAAGCAAGATTAAAACTATAAGCTGTGGAATGAGGGTTTCATAGTAAGGATAAATTCCAAGCCACAAAACCGCATCAAATTTAATAGGCAAAAAGGTTGGCGTAATGAGTTTGCCCTCGATAAGCTCGCCCACTCCTTTGCCCGTAAAAACAAAAACCATATAAAAAATAATATAAGAAGTGATATAAAAAAACTGCTTCACAGGCAGGCGAATCGCCCCTGCTTTGAGTAAAAAATAAAACACAACCAAAAGCACCATACCAACACCAAACCCGCCAAATATAGCACTATAATCAATGCTTGTTTTGGCATCAAAAAGCAAGGCTTGATAAAAAAGCACCGTTTCAGCTCCTTCTCTATAAACTGCCAAAAAAACGGCAAACCAAAGGGTTTTAGCTGAATTTTGAGATATGGCTTCTACTGTTTGGTTTTTAATAAAACTTGCCCATTTTTTATTTCTTGCATTTGAAAGCAACCAAAAGCCCACATAAAAGAGCAAAGCAACAGCTAAAAGCATACAAAAGCCCTCTATAAGCTCTCTACTTTGCCCTGAATTTGCTTTAAATATCCAAGATACCAAAAATGCAGTTATAAAGCTTAAAACTATGCCCGTTAAAAGTGCTGAATAAGCGATATTCAAGCGTTTTTTATTACCACTTTGAATGAGATATGAAACTATGGCGACAACGATGATGAGTGCCTCCAAGCCCTCACGCAAGATGATGCCAAAAGCCCAAATAAAAAGCGAATAAGGTGTGGATTCTTGAATTTTATCAACCATTGAAGCTACGAGTAAATTTAGCTCATCAAAGGTTTTTTCAAGCTCCTCTTTTGGCGCACTTGCCTTAATTAGTGCCACACCTTGAGAAAATAAACTTTCAATCTTTAATTTTACGCTACTATCAACAGCACCTACGCGACTTTCCATACCACTTGCTTCAAAAATATCAAGATAGGCATTTTGCAAGGTATCTATATTAGACTTGCTAAAGCCTTGATAATCTTCTAAAATATTATTTAAGGCTATTTTAATATCATCAGCCACCTTTGAATAATCCGTTGCCACAATGGCACTTTCATCAAAGCCAGAAACTTTAATTTTGGCAATTTGCTCTTGTGGAATTTGCAAAAAAGCATCAAATATAAGCTCTTCAATCCTCTCAAGCTCTGTTCTTAAAGCCTTTTCATCTATGTTTTCCTTGCCAAGTTTTGTGATAAGCGCTCTAATGCTTTGTTGAATTTTAGCATCAAGTCCAGCTGTGGTAAAACTGCTTACCACAACTTCAGCCTTTGAATTTCTATAATCCTCAAACAAAACGCTATTGAGCAAATCTTTAGCAGCTTGTATATTATTATTTTTAAATTCACTCGCAGATTCAGAAAATTTAGTTGAAATGTTATCCATTAAAAATTGCAACTTCATATCAATAGCTGAGGCAGCTTGCAGCTGTGAAACCGCTTTGTTATCGCTTTGTTTGTTATCTTCTTGCTCTGTGATGTTTTGCGCTTGGGCAAAAGAAGTGTTAGGCTGTGTATCGCCCAAAAGAGCAAACATAGCATCAGCATCAGCTTGCCTTTTCTTTTCAGCCTCCACAGAAGCCACTTCAGCAACTTTATCATCTGTGGTATCGCTTTTTTCAGCCTCTAAACGAAAACCTGTTTGAATGATAGGAGCAACCTCATCTAAATCAAAATTAAGACTCTCAATAAGAGCTTGAATTTTATGCAGCTCAGCCTTTTCTTTATACATTCGGCGTAAATTTGAAAACTTTCTTTCCATTGTAATGGCTTTTCGCCCAACATTTCTGCCTATGGGACCTTCCATATTTTCAAAATGCTGAAAATACGCATCCTCGCTTTTCTTTTTGGCTTCATCAGCTTTATTTTGCTTATAAAGCTCAAGGCTTTCGCTTAAAATGTCTTTAATAATATTTGCCTCAGCGATATAATCATCAACTCGAGCAAAACTAATATTAAATAAAATAAATAAAAATAATAATAACTTACACATTTTAATTCCTAAATTTTGCATTAATTAAAATAATTTTGGGGGAAGTATAATATTTTTTAGCTTAAATTTAAATAAAAGTTATCAATATTAAAGTTTAATGATAAAAAAATTCAAAATCCCAAAAAAATAGGGATTTGAAAAAATATATTTTATCACTCGTTTAAATCATCGCCGATTTTTGAAGTTACCTCGAGCAAATCAAAAGCTTCGATAAATTGGTCTAGGTTTTCATAATGAAGCACTAATTCCTCAAGCAAAAGCTCTATGTCATCGCGATTTAGCTCTAAATAAGCTGTTCTATCATTTGGATTTTCAACCCTTACAACCATAGTTTTCCTTTCTATATTTTAATTATTGAATGTGTGATTATACTTAAATTTTTTAAAAAAAAACTTATATTTTGCATTTTTTGTAAAGTTTTCAAGCTGTTTATAAGTTTAAATTGTTCTCGTCATTAAGTTCTTTAACGCAAAATTTAACATAATCTTTTAAATTTGTCTTTTGCATTAAGGCGCTTTTCATACAAACTCCAGCCACAAAAACATCTTTGAAAAGAGCGATATTTTCAGCATTTATGCCTCCCACAGCATAAATGGGTATAAGGCTTTGATTGCAAAGCTTATCAAGCATTTCAATACCTCTTGGCTCTAAAGCGGGCTTTGAATCTGTCTTAAAAATATGTCCAAAAATCGCATAATTACATCCGAAATTCATAGCCTCATCACACTCATCAAAAGAATGAACCGAAGTGCCGATGAGATGAAAATACCGCACCACTCGGGGTTCAGCTCGCAAAATGTCAAGCGGACAATGAAAATAGCGATGATTTAATTTTAATGCAACCTTGTCAAAGTTGTGTAAAAAACATACAAGTTTGTGTTTTTTGCAAATTTTAAGCACCTCTTTTGCCAAGTCGTAGTAATCATTTTCGCGCATATCCTTTTCGCGCAAGATGAGCGCATCGACTTTTGCTCGCCCTAACCTTGCCACAAAGTCTAAAAAATCGCCCTTTACAGCCTGTCTATCGCTGATGGCGATGATTTTTTTGTCCCACATTTTAACCCTTAAATTCACGCTTTTGCGTTTTAAAATTCACACTTTTGCCTTTAAATTTGTTAAATTTTGTCCCAAAATTCAGCCCACATACAAGGTATCGCTCATTATGGCTTGTAAATTCGCCCTTTTTATCGCGCTCATCACCTCGCTAACTGAGCGAGAGTCTGAAATCTCAAACTGCTCATCGCCTTTTTTTGTCCCAGCCCTTTCGCCAACGCCCACAGATACGCCAGCTGAAATTTTTGTCGCGGCGATTTTAATGGCGTTGTCGCGAAAGTTAGCGTCCTCTCGCGTGGAGATAGTGATATTTGCGAAAGGCAAAAAGAGCCTATACACGCAAAGTGCTTGTAATAAGCGGCTTTGAGTTACTTCTCGTGGCGAAATTTTGCGGTTGCCTAAAATCGGGCGCAGGCGTGGGGCGGAGAGTGAAAGCTCGGCGTGCGGGTAGATTTGCTGTAAAAAACAAGCGTGCAAAGCCGTAGCCAGCGCGTCCTTGCGAAAATCATCTATGCCAAGCAACGCCCCAAAGCCCACTCCACGCATACCAGCTTTTAAAGCGCGTTCTTGCGCGTTAAAGCGGTAAGGAAAAACCCTCTTTTCGCCAAAAGCGTGAATTTGCTCGTATTTTTGGGGATTGTAGGTTTCTTGGTAAATGGTTACAAAATCACAGCCCGCCTCGTGCAAAAGCTCGTATTCGCCTACATTCATCACATACACCTCAACGCCAACTACCCTAAAATACTGCCTTGCAATAGCACACGCCTTTGCTATATACTCAACACTAGCGTGCGTGCGCCCCTCGCCTGTCAAAAGCAAAATCTCTTGCAAGCCCATTTGAGCGATGGCGCTCATTTCAGCGTGAATTTCAGCCTCATTAAGCCTTGCTCGCGCTATGGCGTTGCCCTTTTGAAAGCCACAATACACGCATTTGCTCTCGCAGTGGTTACTCAAATAAAGCGGAGTGAAAAGGCTTATGGCGTTGCCAAAATGCGTTTTTGTTTTTGCCTGCGCAAGGTGCGCTAAATCCTCCAAAAAAGGCTCAGCTGCCTCGCTTAAAAGTGCTTTTAAATCCCATATATCAAGGCTTTGCGAGCTAGCTTTTTGCAAAACTGCACGCACGCTTTTTTCGTCAAATTCCGCGCTCTCATAGCCTTGCGCGTGGGCTAAAACTCTCTCTAAAATGTCGCTTTGTATGTCGTTCATACCCTTTTGATATTCAAAAATACTTGTTTTCATCAGCTTTTTCCAAAAAAATATAAAAATATTATAACGAATTTTGCTTTCTAAAAATGCTTTTTAAGTTAAAATTACTCATAAAATTTCAAGCATTCAAAAGCTATATTTGCATCCTATCAACGCTTTATTTTGCATATTAAATTTTATGCAAGAATTTTTGTCTTAGCTCTTTTCTTAAAGATTTTTTAGGCACTAAATTGATAAGTATTTGTATGGGCAAACGCTTGATTTTACGCTTTAAATTTAAGCCATACAGTCTTTGTTTTAACTTATCCATAAAGGATAAATTTAAAGAGTATTTTTTAAAGTATTGAGTAAAAAATTCTGGGATAACTAAATAGTCAAGCCCCCCCCCCCATTCATCATTGAGTTTATAATTGCCCGTTATTTTAGTGATAGAATTTGTGATATTTTCTTCTTTAAAATCCCCGCGTTTAAAGTTTTTATCGTTTGTAAAATATAAAAAATCGATTGTTTTATCAGGGTATTTTTCTTTGATTTTTATCCATTGAGTTTTGAGTATATCATTATTTGCAAGTTTATCTGGGCGAGCAGGCGTTTCTATATAGACGATACAAAGGCTCTTTGCGGTTTGAATTTGGCTTAAAAGTCTTTTTATTCGCCTTTCATACTTTGCCCTAACTTGCGCATACATTACATCAAATTCAACACTTTTTAAAAAATCGTGATTGAAGGTTATATCATTGTAGGTATTGTGATAAGCATTGCACTTTATACTTGGCGTATAAAATGAAAATTCCAAATCATTCTTGTCAATAAAACGCTTAAATTCATCAAGCACTATTTTCATTCTGCCTTCAAAATTTGCTCCAAAGAGCCAGTCAAAGGGGTAAGAAAAAACTTGCAATTTAGAATCCCTCAAAGACTGCGTGCAAGAACACGCCTCGCCAACAGAAAAAAACAAATCATACCTTTTCTTTGCCATTTTATTTCCTTTGCAAAATCATAACTTGATTATAACTTTTCTTTGCAAATTTTTCAATCCCTCAAAAAGCCCGTTAGTGGCGATGAAGCTTGGCTAAATTCAGCTTGTGGGGCGAGTTTTGCTAAAAATGCCGTTCGTCCAGCCTCCACAGCTAAGCTAAAAGCCCGCGCCATAGAGCTTATATCGCCAGCATTTGCGATAGCCGTGTTTATCATCACGGCGCTAACGCCCATTTGCATAGCCTCGCAAGCTTGTGCGGGCGTGCCAAGCCCCGCATCTACGATGATGGGCAAATCCAACTCATCAAGCAAAATTTGGATAAAGTCCCTTGTTTGCAAGCCCTTGTTGCTGCCTATGGGCGCAGCAAGTGGCATAATCGCCGCCGCACCCGCATCACGCATCAAACGCGCCGCATAAAGGTCTGGATACATATAAGGAAGCGGCGTAAAGCCCTCTTTGGCGAGCATTTCCACAGCTTTTACCGTTTCAAAGTTGTCAGGCAATAGGTATTTGCTATCTCTTATAACCTCGATTTTTATCAAATCACTATGACAAAGCTCACGCGCAAGCCTTGCGATACGCAAAGCTTCGTCTGCGTTTCTTGCGCCGCTTGTGTTTGGCAAAAGCGTGATATTTTCAGGGACAAAGTCAAGTATGTTTTCCACACCGCCCGCATTTACGCGTCTCAAAGCAAGAGTAAGTATCTGCGCGCCCGCTTGCTCCACAGCTGCTTTTATCAAATCAAGGCTGAATTTGCCCGAACCCAAAATAAACCGCGAATAAAATTCATATTTACCAAGTTTGAGTAAGTCCATTTTTTACCTTTAAAATTTATTATATTTTTTTACAACTACAACAAAAATAGTGAATAAATAACGCTTTTTGCTCGTTTTTGCTATGAGTGAGCGTAAATTCTAACATTTTTTGAAATGTTAGCGCACTTGTGGTGCGTGCATTTTAAAATCAAAATCACGCGCATTACATACTCAAAGGCGAATTTTCAAATTTATAAATGCTCACAAACAAGCTCGCTCATCTTCGCACAACCCACTTGCTCGCAACCCTCGCTCATAATGTCAGCCGTGCGATAACCCTTATCAAGCACCGCATTTATCGCACTTCGCACCGCTTTTGCCTCATTTACAAGCCCTAAACTCAACTCCAAAAGCATAGCTAGGCTCAAAATAGTGCCGATAGGATTTGCCAAATCCTTGCCCGCTATGTCTGGTGCTGAGCCGTGTATAGGCTCGTAAAGCCCGAATTTATCATCTCTCAAAGACGCTGAGGGCAGCACGCCCAAAGAGCCTGTCAAAACGCTTGCCTCATCGCTCAAAATGTCGCCAAACATATTTTCAGTAACGATGACATCAAACTGCGCTGGGTTTTTGCAAAGCTGCATAGCCGCATTATCCACAAGCATAAACTCAAATTTCACGGCAGGATAAGCTTTTGCCACGCTTTGCACCACTTCGCGCCAAAGACGACTTGACTCCAAAACATTTGCCTTATCCACGCACACAAGGCGTTTAGCGCGTGAATTTGCTAGCTCAAAGGCGACTTTGACGATTTGCGTGATTTGCGAAACGCTGTAAAGCAAGGTATCTTGGGCGTTTTCCTCGCCGTCAATTTCAAGGCGTTTATGCTCGCCAAAATAAATCCCTCCGATAAGCTCTCTAACCATTACAAAATCAATGCCCTGAGCTAAAATTTCAGCCTTTAAAGGGCTAGAATTTGCAAGCTGAGGCAAAAGCGTAGCTGGGCGCAAATTCGCAAAAAGCCCTAGCTCTTTTCGTAGGCGCAAAAGCCCTGCTTCTGGGCGTTTGTTGGGCGGCTGTTTGTCCCATTTCGCACCGCCTATCGCCCCAAAAAGCACGGCGTTGCTGTCCTTGCAAACTTTCAAAGTCTCATTTGGCAACGGCTCGCCCACCGCATCAATGGCTGCACCGCCCATCAGCACTTCTTTGCACTCAAAGCTGTGGCTGAATTTTTGCTCTATTTTTTCAAGCACGCTCAATGCGCCGTCAATTATCTCAACCCCTATGCCATCGCCTTTTATCACGGCAATTTGCGCTTTCATTTGCCCTCCTTTTTGGCGATATAGTTGATATAACCGCCCTCGTTGATGATTTCTTGGATAAAGGGCGGAAAAGGCTGGGTTTTATAAGTCTTGCCCGTGCTTAAATTTCTTATCTCGCCCTTGTCAAAATCAATAGCTACTTCATCGCCAGCGTTGATATTGTCGGCGATTTCTTCGCTTTCGATGATGGCAAGCCCTATGTTTATGGCGTTGCGGTAAAAAATGCGAGCAAAACTCTTTGCGATGATACAAGAAATGCCACTTGCTTTAATCGCTATGGGAGCGTGTTCGCGGCTACTTCCGCAGCCAAAATTCCACCCGCCGACCATAATGTCGCCCACTTTTACCTTGTGTGTGAAATCCTTGTCAATGTCCTCCATACAATGACTAGCCAGCTCTTTGGTATCGCTCGTGTTAAGATAGCGAGCGGGTATGATGACATCAGTATCGACATTGTCCGCATACTTGTGCGAAAAACCTTGTGCTTTCATTTTTGTCCTTTCTTTTTTGCGACTTGTCTAATCTGCCTAAAATTCAAGCTTATACCTTGAATTCACCTTGTTTTTTAATTTTTTATTAAATTCAAAATTTTATCCCAAAAACTTGTTCAATTTTACCCAAAAATTTCTCTTAATTTGCTTTCAAAATTTTCAATCGGCTCTAAATCTTTTAGTTGTAAAGTAAGCTTAAAATTTGCTTGATTTTGGGGATTCATCGCTACGATTTGCTTTTGCTCATTTTCGACATTAAGATAAAATTTGCGTGTTTTGTGATTGTAAATTTTTTCGCCACTAACAATTTTAAAAAACGCCGCCTTTGCACTCAAACCTATGCAAATGATGAATTTGCAGTTGTAGTTTGGATTGATGCCGCTAAATTGAAACGAGTTGTTTTTCAACCCCTTTCGTGCGGTTTTAATTTCGATTTTTGTGCCATCTTTTAAACAAATATCAAACTCATCGTGAATCACTTCGCCAAAATCTTGCATCTTTAAGCCCAAATTTGCAAACACTATTTTTACAAATTTTTCGCCAATTTGCCCCACAGCATTGCCCTCAAATTCGTTAATTTTCTCAAAAATTCCATTTTCTTTGAATTTGGCAAGCTCATTATACTTTTCCTCAATCAATTTTTCAAGCAAATCATTTAAATTCATCTTGCAAACCCCTTGTCTGTTAGAAGCTGAAAAATATGCGATTTGCCGATATGATAACAACCATTTGTCGCCTTTGTAGAATAGCAAAGCCAATCTGCACTCTTAAAAAGCGCATCAAGCTCATTTTTGCGTGATAAATCATTATAAATAATGGCTATCCCGCTTTTGTATTTAACTTTTTCAAAACTATCCACGACCGCATTTTCTTTAAAAAATGTCGAGCTTAAATAAAAATTTGCCTTTTTGTTAAAAATCCATTCTTTGCCACATTCTCTATTTTTTGCCAAACTTACAGTTACTACCTTTAAAAGCTCACTAAATGGCTCTTTGCCGCTATCTTGATACCAACTAAATTCGTGCTTTTCACTTTTGTGATTTTTGCTATAAATTTGAAAACAACAATGCACATCAGCGTCCTTGCCACTTGGCGTATAAAAGCTATTTTTAGGCAACACTTCCTCATAAAGTAAATGTAAATTTGCTGGCACTCGGTAGCGAATCGAACCCTTGCCTAAACTTTGAAAAAACATAGGCAGGATAAAAGCGACAAAATCAGCATTTGCGGCGTGTTTAATAAATTCTAACGCCAGCACGCCACGATGTCCAAAAGGTGGATTACCGATGACGATAAAGGGCTGATTTGGCGACTTTGGCAAATTGTATGCTAAAAAATCGCTTTGAATCGTGTCAAATTCAGTAGGCTTTATATCAATGCCGATTTTATTTTGCGGCAATAGTCTAAAAAATGCACCATTACCAACGCTAGGCTCGATAAATATAAATTTATTTAAATCCTCTTTTTTGCCAACGATTTTGCAAAATTTATCAAATAAGTTTTGGGCGATTTCAGGCTTGGTGAAATACTCATCAAATTTATTTTTGACATTATCTTTCATCAAGTTGCCGTTTGTGTATTTGAAAACCTTGCTCATCATTAAGCCTTACAAAACTTGCTCAGGTGTGCTTAAATATCCACTTATTGCGCTTGCGGCGGCTACTTCTGGCGATGCGAGATAAACCTCGCTTGTGGTGTGTCCCATTCGCCCGACAAAGTTGCGGTTCGTTGTCGAAACGCATTTTTCATTTGCCGCTAAAATCCCCATATATCCGCCAAGACAAGGACCGCAAGTTGGCGTTGATACCACGCAACCTGCTTCGATGAAAATCTTTAAATACCCAGCCTTTATGCAATCCAAATAAATTTGTTGCGTGGCGGGTATGACTATGCAGCGCAAATTTTTAGCGATTTTGCGCCCCTTTAAAAGCTCAGCTGCTGCTTTCATATCGCTAAAACGCCCGTTCGTGCAAGAGCCTATCACCACTTGGTCGATTTTCACTTCGCCCCACTCATCGCTTGTGCGAGCATTTTCTGGCAAATGCGGAAACGCCACGGTGTGCGGTATTTCGTCTAAATTTATGTCAAAGATTTTTTCATATTGTGCGTTTTCATCGGCTTCATAGACCTTTGGCGCTCTTTTACACCTGTCTTTTGTGTAAGCAAGCGTGATTTCATCAACC
The DNA here is from genome assembly GCA_934728065.1 of uncultured Campylobacter sp. GTDB lineage: Bacteria > Campylobacterota > Campylobacteria > Campylobacterales > Campylobacteraceae > Campylobacter_D. The sequence goes on along the minus strand of CAKVDW010000008.1, from coordinate 55,166 downwards.
GCGAAAATCCCATTTTTCGCCCCTGCTTCTATCGCCATATTTGCTATGCAAAGCCTATCATCAATAGTAAGATTTTTAAGCCCCGAACCGCTAAATTCCATACTCTTATATAAAGCCCCATCAACGCCGATTTGTCCGATGATATGCAAAATCACATCTTTGCCGCTCACAAAGGGCTTTAACTTGCCTGTAATGTTAAATTTAAGCGCCGAAGGCACTTTAAACCACGCCTTGCCTGTCGCCATCGCTACGCCCATATCAGTTGAGCCAACCCCTGTGGAAAAAGCTCCCAAAGCCCCATAAGTGCAGGTGTGGCTGTCTGCGCCGATGATTAAATCCCCCGTTGTAACTATGCCTTGTTCGGGCAAAAGCGCGTGTTCTACGCCCATATTGCCGACATCATAGTAATGTGAAATTTCGTATTCGTTAGCAAAAAAGCGGCACTGCTGGCTTTGCGTGGCGGCTTTTATGTCCTTGTTTGGCGCAAAATGGTCCATCACAAGCGAAATTTTGTCCTTGTCAAAAACCTTGCTGAATTTAGCTTTTTTAAAGGCGTTTATCGCCACAGGCGTGGTTATATCATTACCCAGCACCATATCAAGCTTTGCCATTATGAGCTGATTTGGCTCAACGCGTGGCAAACCGCATTTATCGGCTAAAATTTTCTGCGACATAGTCATACTCATTTTTTATCCTTTTATATTTAAAATAAAAACACTTCTTTAAGCTGAATTTAGGCTAAATTCTTGGCAAATTTTTATATCTTTGCCAAGAATTTTAAGCAAATTATTCGTTAATCTTAAGCTTAAGTTTTTCCTCGTGGTAAAGTCCTGTGCCAACGGGTATCATTCGCCCTAAAATGACATTTTCTTTCAAGTCCTCTAAATAGTCAAATTTACCCGCTATACTCGCTTCTGTAAGCACCTTTGTGGTTTCTTGAAAAGATGCTGATGAGATGACACTATCGCTACCAATAGCCGCGCGCGTAACGCCTAGCAACACGGGTTCAGCAATGGCTGGCTCGCCGCCAAGTGCCATTACTCTTTCGTTTTCTTCTCTAAATTTACGCCTTGAGACAAAATCGCCGATGATGAATTTAGTATTGCCACTATCAACGACCTTTACTTGACGAAGCATTTGCGAAATGATGACTTCTATGTGTTTGTCAGAAATCACAACACCTTGACCGCGATAAACTTGCTGAATTTCGCTGATAAGATAGTGATGAAGTGCCTTTTCGCCAAGAATTTTCAGCACATCGTGGCTTGAAATCACGCCGTCTGTGAGCTTTTCGCCCGCGTGAATAAACTCGCCATCACGCACTTGTATGTTGCGGCTTTTATTGATGAGATATTCGACATTTCCACCGTCCTCGCCCTCGATGACAATGCGTTCTTTGGAGTGCATAGACTTGTCAAAGCGAACAACGCCGTCTATTTCAGCAATAATGGCAACATTTTTTGGTTTTCTTGCCTCAAAAAGCTCACTTACTCTTGGCAAACCGCCCGTAATGTCTTTTGATTTCGTTGCTGCTTTTGGAATTTTTGCCAAAATGTCTGCCTTTGCCACCTTATCTCCGTCATTTACATTGATAACTGTTTTTGGTTCAAGCAAATAACGAGAGCTTTTGTTGCCTTTACCCACTACAATCAATGCTGGACGAACGCCACTGTGTAAATATTCATTGATAACAAGTGAGCTTTTTCCTGTGGCTTCATCAACTTGTTCATCAGCACTATAACCTATTTCTATGTCCTCAAACCTTACAGTGCCTTCATTTTCAGCAATTATGGTATTGTTGTAAGGGTCCCACTCAGCAATCACTGTTCTTTCTTTATGAGATGCACTAGCGATGATAGTGTTTGCATCATCTATCACAGCATTATCATCAAATTCTATGACTGAGTCGCGTGGTATGTAGTGGCGTTTTGCCTCTCTGTCATTTTTATCTGCAATGACAACAAAAAAGCCTTTTTCCTTAACAACATCGCCTTTTTTAACCTTGCGAATTCTATCCAAGCCATCGCCTTTGAGTATGTAAAATTTAAGCGTTCCTGTTTCTCCAGCCTTGATATTTTGCACCACAGGGTCGCCATCTTTTACTAAAATCTCGCTGGCATAAGGTATGCGGTTTGGCACATTCCAGCCCTCTTTAATCACTTCAACTATACTTTCATCTTGTTTGACTAAATCTCCATTTTGATAAGGCAAATAAAGTTTTCCACCTATATTCCCGCTCACACCTGCTAACTCATTAGGCTTAGCTAAATCATACTTTCTGAGTATATATTTAAGCTCATTTTTCTTGTCTTTTATTGATATAATCACATCTTCGTGGATATTTTCTATATGAATAGTGCCATCAAATGGAGCTTTTATGCGTGGCTCAACAAGTAAAACGCCAGCGTTACGGCGGTTTGCGACTATGTTTTTGCCACCTTTGTCGGTGTAGGTGTTGAGATTATAAAATCTTATAAAGCCCTCTTTTTGCGCGATGACTTGTCTATCTTGCAAATCCGTGCTTGCCGTGCCACCGCTGTGGAAGGTTCTTAGTGTGAGCTGAGTGCCCGGCTCGCCGATACTTTGAGCGGAGATGATACCTACTGCTTCGCCCGGTTTTACAAGCTTGCCGTCCCCTAAATTCACGCCATAGCATTTAGCGCAAATGCCTTTTTTTGCCTTGCAAGTAATGGGCGTGCGGATATTGACGCTTTTTATGTTGCTCTCGCTTAAAACTTTCACCTTGTCCTCGTCCATTAAAGTACCTTCGGCAAAAAGCGTTTCGTTGGTGATAGGGTCTATAATGTCCTCAGCCAAAACCCTACCCAAAATGCGCTCATCAAGGGCTTCGACAACTGCGCCATCAGCGGTAATCTCGTTGATTTCTACGCCCTCGTGAGTGCCACAATCAGCTATGGTGATTTTGACATTTTGCGCCACATCGATGAGCTTTCTTGTAAGATAGCCCGCATTTGCTGTTTTAAGCGCGGTATCAGCAAGTCCCTTTCTCGCTCCGTGCGTTGAGATGAAGTATTCAAGCACATTTAAGCCCTCACGGAAATTTGAGATAATGGGCGTTTCGATGATAGAACCATCAGGCTTTGCCATAAGCCCGCGCATAGCGGCAAGCTGTGAAATTTGAGCCGCCGAACCGCGCGCGCCGCTGTCTGCCATCATATAAATGCTGTTAAAGCCCTCTTTGTCCTTTTGCACTAAATTCATCATCTCTTTTGAAAGCACATTGTTGGTGCGTTTCCAAATGTCGATGATTTTGTTATAGCGTTCAGAAGCTGTGATTAAGCCTTGATTGAATGAATTTTGAATATCACGAACTTGTTTTTTGGCTGCAAGAATTTCTTTTTCTTTTTCTTTTGGCACGATAATGTCGGCTATGGAGATAGAAATTCCAGCCTTTGTCGCATACTCAAAGCCTAAATTTTTAAGCTTATCCAAGAAATTTGCAGTTATACCAAGCCCACCTTGTTTATGGACAAAATCCACAAGCGCGGCTATATCTTTTTTCTTTAAAATTTTATTCCACATATATTCTGGCACAAAATCAGGCAAGATAGACTTAATGATAAGTCTTCCAGCTGTTGTATTTACCTTGTGTCCATCAACAAGGGTTTGGATATTAGCGTGTATATCAAGGTATCCAGCATCTAAAGCTATCATCACCTCATCAATATCCGTGCATATTTTATGAGCACCAACAACGCCTGTTTTTTCTAAAGAAAGATAATAAATCCCCAAAACCATATCTTGGCTAGGCACGGCTACTGATTTGCCACTTGCTGGCAACAAGATATTCATCGATGAGAGCATTAAAATCTTGCACTCGGCAATGGCTTCTTGTGAGAGTGGCACATGCACAGCCATTTGGTCGCCGTCAAAGTCTGCATTAAAGGCGGCGCACACAAGCGGGTGTAGCTGTATCGCCTTGCCCTCCACTAAAATAGGGTGAAAGGCTTGGATAGAAAGTTTATGCAAGGTTGGAGCGCGGTTTAAAAGCACAGGGTGTCCTTTAACTACTTCTTCAAGGCACTCCCAAACTTCGTTTGTGCGGCTTTCTATCATCTTTTTAGCTTGTTTAACCGTTGTGGCGTAGCCTTTTTCTTCAAGTTTAGCAAGCAAATGTGGCTTAAACAACTCTAATGCCATTTTTTTAGGCAAGCCACACTCGTCCATTTTGAGCTTTGGTCCTACTACGATGACAGAACGCCCCGAAAAATCCACCCGTTTGCCGAGCAAATTTTGACGGAAACGCCCTTGCTTACCCTTGATAATCTCGCTTAAAGATTTAAGTGGGCGTTTGTTTGCACCTTTTACGGCGTTTGCACGGCGTCCGTTATCAAAGAGTGCATCGACAGCTTCTTGGAGCATTCTTTTTTCGTTGCGTATGATAATCTCAGGTGCATCAAGCTCCATAAGCCTTTTTAAACGCGTGTTGCGGTTAATCACACGGCGATATAAGTCATTGACATCGCTAACGGCAAATTTGCCCCCGTCAAGCGCAACCAAAGGGCGCAAATCAGGCGGCAAAACAGGTAAATTCGTAATCATCATCCACTCAGGGCGGTTTGGAGTGGAATCTTCAATATCCCCAGAATTACTATTTAAGAAATTTTCAACAACTTTCAAGCGTTTAATGATGCTTTTTTTCTTAGCCTCGCTATTTGTAGCATTCATCTCGCTTTTAAGTTGGCTTAAAAGACTTACAAGGTCTAAATTTGCAAGTAAGTCATAAATAACCTCTCCACCCATTCTTGCTTTAAAGCCACTATTTTCATAGCGTTGAATCAAATTTTGATACTGCTCCTCGTTTAAAACATCACAGTATTCGACCTTTTTCGTGTTTTCATTATCATAATAGGCATCGCCAGCATTTTCAACAATGTAAGCCTCATAGTAAAGCACGCGTTCTAAATCTTTCATCTTTACACCAAGCAAAGTGCCTATGCGTGAGGGTAAAGAATTCACATACCAAATGTGAGCCACAGGCGTAACCAGCTCGATGTGTCCCATTCGGCTACGGCGCACCTTAGAGCTTGCCACTTCGACACCACATTTTTCGCATTTTACGCCCTTAAAGCGCATTTTTTTGTATTTGCCACAAAGACACTCATAATCCCTTATAGGACCAAAAATTTTAGCACAAAAAAGCCCGTCTCTTTCAGGCTTTAAGGTGCGATAGTTTATAGTCTCTGGCTTTTTTACCTCGCCATAGCTCCAAGATTTAACCTTTTCAGGGCTTGCAAGCCTTAACTGAAAGGCTTCAAAATCGCGTGGGCGGTTTTCTTCTTTGATTTCAATTACTTTAAATTTACTCATCGTTCTTTTCCTCATTAAAAATCTCAACATCAAGTGCGAGTGATTTTAGCTCATTTGTAAGCACAAAAAAGGTTTCAGGTATGCCCGTGCTTGGCACATTTTCGCCCTTTGTCAAGGCTTTGTATGCGCTAAAACGCCCTTCCACATCATCTGATTTAATGGTAAGCATTTCGCGTAAAGTGTGCGCTGCACCGTAAGCTTCTAATGCCCAAACTTCCATTTCTCCAAACCGTTGTCCGCCAAAAAGAGCCTTGCCGCCCACAGGTTGCTGTGTAACTAAGCTGTAAGGTCCTGTGCTTCTTGCGTGCACCTTTTCATCAACAAGGTGGTGGAGTTTTAGCATATACATACACCCTATATGAACTCTTTCGGCTAATTTTTCGCCTGTTCGTCCGTCATAAAGCTCGCTTTTGCCGTCCATTGCTACCTTTGCCATTTCAAACAGCTTACCAAATTCATCAATGCTCGTTCCCTCAAAAACAGGTGCAGCAAATTTCACACCCCTTGACCAATCTCTTGCATAATCTATCAAAGTCTCATCATCAAGGCTTTTGATAAAGTCTTGTTCCTTAGAAAGTCTTGGTATAGAGCAGATTTCAAGCATTTTTTCTCTCAATTCCTTGACAAAACTTTTTTGTTTTTTATCAAAAATTTCTTGGATTTGCTCGCCCAAACGAAGTCCTACTATGCCCAAATGACTTTCTAAAATTTGCCCTATATTCATACGAGATGGCACGCCAAGTGGATTTAAAGCTATATCAATGCTTCTGCCGTTTGGAAGATAAGGCATATCCATTTCAGAAACTATGTTTGAAACTATGCCCTTGTTGCCGTGTCTGCCCGCCATCTTATCTCCAACCTTAAGCTTTCTTTTTGCAGCAACATAAACCTTAACAAGCTTAACCACACCACTTGGCAAAATGTCATCTTTTTCCAAAATATCAAGCTTTTCATCGTGTTCGGCTTTGAGTTTTTTCTTTTCGTTTTGGAAGTGATTTTTCAAGTCCTCATACTCTTTTTGAACAGCTTTTGAATAAGCCTTTACAAGAGAATTTAAGGCAAAGCGGTTGATTTTTTCAAGTTCTTTTATATCAACCTTTGTTCCTTTTTTGTAAGTCTTTGTGCCAACTTTTTGGTCTATGCTTAAATTTGATTTAGCCAAAATCGCACAAACTCTTAAAATCTCTTCTTTATCCATCATCACAAGTCTGTCGTGGTGTTCTTTTTCTAAATTCAGCTTTTCTTCATTGTAAGCCTTTATCGTCCTAGCGTCCTTTTCATAGCCTTTTTTGGTGAAAATTTTCACATCAACGACCACACCTTCTAAACTTGCAGTAGCGTAAAGGGATTTATTGACGACATGTCCAGCCTTTTCGCCAAAAATCGCCCGCAAAAGTCGCTCTTCTGGAGTTGGTTTTACTTCACCCTTTGGCGAAACCTTACCCACAAGTATCATACCCGGCTTTATGTGTGTGCCAATGCGCGCTATACCGCTATCATCAAGGTGAGCAACATCTTCTTCTTTGACATTTGGAATATCCTTAGTGATTTCCTCGATACCGTCCTTTAATTCCCTAGCTTCAATCTCTTTTTCATAAATATGAACGCTTGTAAAGGTATCTTCTCTAATCATCTTCTCGCTTACAACTATGGCGTCCTCATAATTGTAGCCATTCCACGGCATAAAGGCGATGAGCGCGTTTTTGCCTATGGCTAGCTCGCCTTTGTCCATACTCGCCCCGTCAGCTATGATTTGTCCAGCTTCGATTTTATCGCCTTTTTTAACGATAGGGTGTTGGTTATAAGCGGTGTTTTGGTTTGTCCTTAAATTTTTCTCCATTGAATAATGGTCAATAAAAGGTCCTGTTTTATCCTCGCCTAAAATAAAAATACTTTTGTTATCCACTTTTTCAACTATGCCAGCTCTTTTGGCTTTTATTGCCATCCACGCATCACGGGCTATCGTTTTTTCCATACCTGTGCCTACTATTGGTGCATCACAAGTAAGAAGAGGGACGGCTTGGCGTTGCATATTTGAACCCATAAGCGCACGGTTAGCATCATCGTGTTCTAAGAAAGGTATCAAAGATGCTGTTACACCCACTATCATACCAGAACACAAATCAATAAGATTAACTTCTTCTCGTCTTGCAAGTATAGTTTCACCGTCTTGCCTTGCTTCTATAAATTCCTCAGCTATAAAGCCTTTTGAGTCAAGACGAGTTGAAGCGGGGGCGATTAAAAGTCCTTCTTCTTGAGTTGCAGTAAGATAGACTATTTCACTGCTCACCTTGCCATTTACGACCTTTTTGTAAGGTGCTTCAACAAAGCCCAAATCATTGACTTTTGCATAGGTTGCAAGAGTGTTGATAAGCCCTATATTTTGACCTTCTGGCGTTTCAACAGGACAAATTCGCCCATAATGGGTTGCGTGAACATCGCGCACCTCAAAACCAGCTCTTTCCTTAACAAGCCCACCTTCTCCAAGTGCTGAAAGTCGTCTTTTGTGCGTAACCTCGCTTAAAGGATTTGTTTGGTCCATAAACTGAGAAAGCTGCCCTCCTGTGAAAAATTCGATGATAGTCGTGGTTATGGTTTTGGGGTTGATTAAATCATAAGGCATTACCTTGTCTATATCTGTGCTGAGTGCTGTAAATTTATCACGGATTGCCTTTTGCATTTTGGCTAAGCCCAAATGCAACTCATTTGCCAAAAGCTCACCGATAGAGCGAATGCGACGGTTGCCTAAATGGTCTCTATCATCGATGCGTCCTTTGCCGTTTTTAACCTTAATGAGATACTTTGCTGTTTTGATGATGTCCTCATTCGTTAAAACTGTAATGTATTCAGGCACTTCAAGTCCTAGCTTGTGATTCATCTTCATTCGCCCTACTTTTGTTAAATCATACCTTTCAGGGTTGAAAAACAAATCATTCACATAAGCCTTTGCAGCGTCCTTTACCACAGGCTCACCAGGTCGCATTACTTTATAAATTCTAATTGCCGCCAAATCATTTTCATCCTCGATTTGTTCGCTTTGTCTTAATGCCCTTAAAGTCTCATTATCTTGCAAAAAAGAATTGATAATCGCCGCATCAACCTCAGCAGCCAAGTCATTAGCTATGTCAAAACGAGTAAAGTTGTCTTTGATTTTAGCTAACTTGTTCTCATCAAGCAGAGTAAGTGAATCAAAAAGAACTTCGCCGTTTTTATCTACAATAGGATTTGCCAAATACCTACTTGTTAGAATTTCAAGCGGATATTCTACCCATTTTAAGCCATCAGCCACGAGTTGTTCGGCTTTTTTCTTGGTTAATCTCTTGCCTGCCTGTAAGATAACCTGCCCTTTTTCGTCTTTAATGTCATATTCAATTCTATCCATAAAATCGCTTGGATTAAATTCGATAAAAAATTTATCCTTTTTAATGTGTATGGTTTGCATAGGATAAAACATTTTAATAATATCTTGTTTTTGATAACCTAAGGCTCTAAAAAGCATAGTAACAGGCATTTTTCTGCGCTTGTTGATACGAACATAAAGCACATCTTTGGTATCATACTCAAAATAAAGCCACGAGCCTCTATCAGGGATAATCTGCGCTGTATAAACAAGCTTATTTGCCGCAGTAGCGCTTTCTTCTTCTTTGAAAATCACGCCAGGACTTCTGTGGAGTTGATTTACCACAACACGCTCAACGCCGTTGATGATGAAAGAAATTCTATCTGTCATTAAAGGAATTTCGCGTATAAAAATCTCTTGTTCTTTTATGTCCTTAATACCTACTTTTTCACCTGTCTTTTCGTCCTTTTCGTGCAAGGTTAGGCGAATTTTCATTTTTAAATTAACACTATATGTAAGTCCTCTTTCCATACATTCACGCACTGTATATTTTGGCTTACCAATTTGCGAGCTTACATATTCTAAACTCAAACGATTTTGCGGGTCGTGTATGGGGAAAATACTCTTAAATACCTTTTCTATACCACTTTCACTATTACTGTCATCAAGATTTAAAAAATGATCAAAACTCTTTTTTTGGAGTTGTAAAAGATTTGGAATTTCAATTTGATTTGAAAGATTTGAGAAATCAGCTCTTAAACGATTTCTTGAAATTTGCTTATTTTGCATCTCATTATACCTCATTTTGGTAGATTAAAAGAAAAGCCCTTTAAGGCTATTTAGAAGTTTAGAAGGAGTAAAACCCCTTCTAAACACTTATTTCAACTCGCACTTAGCTCCAGCTTCTTCAAGTTGCTTTTTAGCTGCTTCAGCATCAGCTTTAGCAACACCTTCTTTAAGCACAGACGGAGTTTGTTCAACAGCATCTTTTGCCTCTTTAAGCCCAAGACCTGTTATAGCACGGACAACCTTAATAACTTCGATTTTCTTTGCGCCACTTTCAACCAAAACAATGTTGAAATCAGTCTTTTCCTCAGCAGCAGCCGCACCGCCACCTCCGCCACCACCAGCACCAGCTACTACCACAGGTGCAGCTGATACACCGAATTTTTCCTCAAATTCTTTCACAAGCTCTGAAAGCTCGAGGACACTTAATTTTGAAATGTATTCTAAAACATCTTCTTTAGAAACTGCCATAATCAATCCTTTTGTGTTTTATTCTGATTCTTTTTTTGCTTTTAAAGCATTAAGCCCAATGACAAAATTTTGCAATGGGGCATTCCAAACTTGCAACAACATTGCAAGCAACTCATTACGCGATGGCATTTTAGCTAAGGCTTTGACCTTAGCCACATCAGCAACTTCGCCATCAATGAAGGCTGATTTTATATTAAAAAGCTCGTTGTCATCTTCAAATTTAGATGCAACCTTTGAGACATTAAGCTGGTCAGCTCCCCAAAGATAAATATTTGTATCCTTGAGTTCAAGCCCATTCTTACCAGCATTCTTAAGAGCAATAGAGGCTAAAGTATTTTTGATGATTTGCACTTTAACATCGTTTTGCCTTGCGTTTTCCCTAAGCTCTTCGAGCTTTTTGGTGCTTAGCCCTTTATAGTTACAAACCAATATGGCTTCACTTTCTTTAAAACCCTTTTCAAGCTCGCCAACGATTTGAACCTTTTCGTTTCTAGTCATACTTCTCCTTTCCGACTAGCGATTTCAAGCGGAGAGTCTAAATTTGGCTAAATTTAGACGATTAAGCTTTCGCCTCACACTATCTCTAATCTAAGATAAAAGCGAAAAAACCAAGATTTACTCGCTTTTATCTTAACAAATTAAACCTTTTTAAATTTTTGCCAAATTCCGCTAAATTTTAAAATTCTTTGGCGAAATTTGGCAAGTAAAATTTACTTCATATCCATAAGCTCTTGAGTTTCAAGACTAACAGATGGACTCATTGTCAAAGACAAGGCTGCGTTTTTAATGTAACGCCCTTTTGCCGTAGCTGGTTTATGTTTATTTATGGCTTTAACGAAAGTGCTTATATTTTCGCTAAGCTGTTCTTTTGAAAAGCTCGCCTTGCCAAGCCCTGCGTGTATGTTGCCCTGCTTATCCACGCGGAAATTTACCTGTCCGCTTTTAGCGTTATTTACAGCTTGTGCCACATCCATAGTAACTGTGCCTGTTTTAGGGTTTGGCATAAGTCCTTTGGGTCCTAAAATCCGCCCTACTTTACCCACAAGCCCCATTAAATTTGGCGTGGCGATTAAGACATCAAAGTTCATATTGCCCTTTTGAATTTCTTCAACCAAATCATCACTGCCTACTATGTCCGCCCCTGCGCTTTTTGCCGCATCAGCTTGGGCATCTTTGGCAATAACAGCCACGCGCACCTTTTTGCCTGTGCCAGCGGGTAGCACCACAGAACCACGCACCATTTGGTCGGCGTGGCGAGGGTCGACATTGAGCTTTAAGGCGATTTCAACGGTTTCATCAAATTTCGCTGAAGCTAAAGTTTTTACCGTATCAATAGCCTCAACAAGAGCATAGTTTTTAGTGCTATCAACTTTTTGAGAAAGCTCTTTAAATCTTTTTGTTATTTTTGACATTTAATTTCCTTTTAATCCACGATTTCTACGCCCATAGAACGAGCTGAACCAGCGATGATTTTCGCCGCTTGTTCTTTGTCTTTGGTGTTTAAATCAGCAATTTTTTTCTCCACAATCTCCAAAACCTGTTTTTTAGTAAGCTTGCCAACCTTGTTTTTGAGCGGATTGTCCGTGCCTTTTTGTATGCCTGCGGCTTTTTTGATTAAATCCGTTGCAGGCGGCTGCTTTGTGATGAAAGTAAAACTCTTGTCCGCATAAACGGTAATCACCACAGGTATATTAAAGCCTGCCATATCTTTGGTTTTTTCGTTAAAAGCCTTGCAAAACTCCATTATATTGACGCCTTGTTGTCCCAAAGCTGGTCCCACAGGAGGACTTGGATTTGCTTTTGTTGCTGCAATGTGTAATTTTATTTCTCCGACAACTTTTTTTGCCATATTATTATCTCCTTATTTAATTTAAACTATTTTCTCAACTTGAGAATACAAAATTTCAACAGGCGTTGAACGCCCAAAAATGGAAACATTAAGCTTAAGCAAACCGCGAACCATATCGTATTCTTCGACTATGGCTGTAAAATTTGCAAAAGGACCATCAACTATACGAACGCTTTCGCCTTCTTCAAAAGAAATTTTTGGTTTTGGAGCAGCTTTGTTTTGAACTTTTTCCAAAATCAAATTAATATCCTTTTCGCTCAAAGGCGTAGGCTTTTTGCTCTCACCTATAAAACGACCTACTTTTGGCAAAGATTGAATTTTATGCCAAAGCTCTATATTTAAATCAAGATTAGCAAAAACATAACCCGAATAAAGACATCTTTGACTTATCTTTTCCTTGCCATTTTTAAACTCAATCACATCCTCAGTTGGCACAATAAGCTCTTTGAGTTGCTCACTTACGCCATTGTCTTTAATCAAGTTTTCAATCGCTCTTTTAACAGCCATTTCACTTCCTGCATAGGTTTGAATGGCATACCATTTAAATTTATCCATTTTCATCTCACAATCAACGATATACTCGAACCCATAATCCAATCAACCAAAGCCAAGAACAAAGAAACCACAGTTACCACAATAAAAACAGTAATGTAGGCATTTCTTACCTGTTCTTTTATGGGAAAGATAACCTTGCCAAGTTCTGCTTTTGACAGCTTAAAATAAGTTATTAAATTTTTCATATCCTAAAACCTCAAATTTGGCAGGGCAAGAGGGATTCGAACCCCCAACCATCGGATTTGGAATCCGGCGCTCTACCATTGGAGCTATTGCCCTTTAACTTTTTAGCTTGACCTCTTTGTGAAGAGTATGTTTTTTCAGCCTTGGACAATACTTCTTTAACTCTAATTTTTCAGTTGTATTCTTGCTGTTTTTATAAGTGCTATAATTTATATCACCACTTTCTTCGCATTTTAGACCAATCTTAATTCTCATCTTATATCCTTAAAATATGCCAAGAGCGAGTCTTGGCATATAAAATTATTTAACGATTTTAGAAACTACGCCTGAACCAACAGTGTGTCCGCCCTCTCTTATCGCAAAGCGAGTGCCATCTTCAAGTGCCACAGGTGCAATAAGTGTAACAGTAATGCGCACATTTTCGCCCGGCATAACCATTTCAGTGCCTTCAGCAAGCTTAATCGAGCCTGTTACATCGGTAGTTCGCACATAAAATTGTGGGCGATAGTTGTTGAAAAATGGAGTGTGTCGTCCGCCTTCATCTTTGTTGAGGATATACACTTCAGCTTCAAATTCAGTATGTGGGGTGATTGATTTTGGCTTTGCTAAAACCATACCGCGTTCAACTTCTTCTTTTTTTGTTCCACGCAAAAGCACGCCAACATTATCCCCTGCTTCACCTTGGTCCATTTCTTTGCGGAACATTTCAACACCCGTAACTGTTGTAGTTTGAGTATCTTTAATGCCAACTATTTCGATAGTATCACCTACCTTAACAATGCCTTTTTCTATACGACCTGTTACAACAGTTCCACGCCCTGAAATAGAAAAAACATCCTCAATAGGCATCAAAAAGTCTTTATCTGTGTCGCGTTTTGGTGTAGGGATATAATCATCAACCGCCGCCATAAGCTCCATAATCTTCGCAGACCATTCGCCATCTTGACCAGCCTTTGCTTCTTCAAGTGCTTTTAGGGCTGAACCCTTGATGATAGGTGTATCATCGCCAGGGAAATCATAACTGCTAAGCAATTCACGAATTTCCATTTCAACAAGCTCTAACAACTCGGCATCATCAACCATATCAGCCTTGTTCATAAATACAACTATGTATGGAACGCCTACTTGACGAGAAAGCAAGATATGCTCTCTAGTTTGTGGCATAGGACCATCAGCAGCTGAAACAACCAAAATGGCACCGTCCATTTGCGCAGCACCTGTAATCATATTTTTAACATAGTCTGCGTGTCCCGGACAATCCACATGTGCATAGTGCCTTTTTTCTGTCTCATACTCAATATGAGAAGTAGCGATGGTAATACCACGCTCTTTTTCCTCAGGAGCGTTGTCTATGTTGTCATAGTCTTTAAGCTCAGCCAAGCCTTTTCTTGATAAAACAGCAGAAATAGCCGCTGTCAAAGTAGTTTTACCGTGGTCGACATGACCTATGGTTCCGATATTCACGTGTGGTTTGTTGCGTGAAAATTTTTCTTTAGCCATTTTAAATCCTTTATAAATAAATTTAAAGCACAAAACAGGTCTATCATCGCATAATTTATTCAAGTCAATGGAGCTCATAGCGGGACTTGAACCCGCGACCTCTCCCTTACCAAGGGAGTGCTCTACCTCTGAGCCATACGAGCGCTCAGAAAAATCATAGATTTAGACACCAAAAAACGACCGAATTCAAGGATAAACTGCACGAGAAAAACAGCTCCCAGTTTATCCTTCAAATTCTCAAATGGAGCGGGAAACGGGGCTCGAACCCGCGACCCTCAGCTTGGAAGGCTGATGCTCTAGCCAACTGAGCTACTCCCGCAATGGTGGTGAGTCGTGGATTCGAACCACGGAAGGCGAAAGCCAGCAGATTTACAGTCTGCCCTCGTTGGCCACTTGAGTAACTCACCTTCGACACCTAGTTATCTCTGGTCAAACACTGATTAAAAACAATGGAGCTGGTTAAGAGACTTGAACTCCCGACCTGCTGCTTACAAGGCAGCTGCTCTACCAACTGAGCTAAACCAGCAAAACTAAGATTATAGCTAAAAAAGCTAATCTTGTCAAGCTTTAAAAGTAAATTTTTTAAAGTTTTTGCTAAATTTTAAATTATATATCATAAAAAAGGCAAATTTTAATCTAACTTGTGTAAAATATGCTTTAGAAATTTTAGCAATTTAAGGTAAATTCTTATGAAAATACTTTTCTCACCAAGTGAAAGCAAAAGCGAAATGGCAAATTTAAAACCTATTTCAAAGCATTCTTTTATCTTTGAAGAACTTTATGAAAAGAGATTTGAGGTGCTTAAAATTTATAATGATTTTATAAAAAGTGCCGCCCTAACAGAACTTCAAAAATTTTTTGAACTCAAAAATGAAAAAGAGGTGCAAAAATTAAAAGAAGATATTTTTTTAAAACCAACTTGCAAGGCTATTCAAAGGTATGATGGCGTAGCTTTTTCTCATCTTAATTTTGCCGCCCTAGATGAAAAAAGTCAAAATTTCATACTCGAAAATACTCTTATTTTTTCCAATCTTTTTGGCGTTATTTTGGCTAGTGATGAAATTCCAAACTACAAATTTAAGCAAGGAGCTAAACTTGGGTCTTTGAGTGTTGAAAAATTTTATAACACTCATTTTAGTAAGGCTTTGGACGAGTTTTTACAAGATGAGGAAATCATAGATTTAAGAGCTGGATTTTATGAGAATTTTTATACTATAAAACAAGCTTACAGCTCGTATAAATTTTTAAAACAAGGCAAAATAGTAAGTCATTTTGCTAAGGCTTATAGGGGAATTTTGCTTCAAAAAGCTGCTCTTTGCAAGGCTAAAAACAATGATGACTTACTTGAAAACTTGCCTCAAAATCTTAAACTTAAAGACATTAAAATTCAAGGACTCAAAACAGAAATCACAGTTGAAATTGAACAATAATTTAAGCCAAATCCAAGCAAACGCCCTCTCTTAAGCCCTCATCAACAACGACAAGTTTTTGTTTTTCAAATAAGGCATAAAGTAAAAAACACCCAGCTACAAGGTATTTTTTTCTGTTTGCTCCAACTTTTAAAATGGCTTCTTTTTCGCTCATTTCCCAAAGTTTAATGCCCCAAAATAAAAAATCCCCTCTTTTCAAAAATTTACCGTTTATGTATTTTGCCTCATATTCTTTATAGTTTATGCCCTGCTTTAGCGCAAGTAAGGTGGTCGGCACTCCAGAATTAAGCACTACGACCTTGTTTTTGAAATTCCTTAAATGTCTTTTGGCTAAGGCTACCTCATCAAAAGCTTTAAAAGCAAGGGATTTTAGCATTTTATCCTTCAACAAAAAATGAAGTTTAATCTTTTTGTCTAAATTTAATAGTGTTTTGTTTTTTAACTTAAATTGTAAATTATGGCTTGGCAAAGGTTCATTTTTTACTTTTTCAAAAAATGAAATTATGCCAAAATCAAAGCTCTTTAAGCTTTTTCCAAAGGACAACTCACAACTTGCTCCACCCAAATCGCAAAAAGCAAGTTGTTTTTCTTTAAAATTTATTCTTTTTAGGGCATTTTGCATTCCTAAAATACTTAATCTTGCCTCTTCTTTAGCATCAATTACTCTAAATTTTATCCCAAATTCGGCTTTTAACTCAGCAAAAATTTCTTCTGTATTTTTAGCCTTGCGGAAAGCGGCTGTGGCTACGGCATTAGCTTTTTTTAGGTCAAAACCCTGTTCTTTTAAGCTTTGCAAGGCTTGTTTTAAACGACTTATAGCCTGAATGCTTATACAGTGTGTATTTTGCAAATTTTTCGCCGCACCGATAACAAATTCAGCTTCTTTAACGGGCAAAAATTTCTCATCAAACTCGACAGCTCTAAGTGTATTTGAACCCAAATCAATACCAAACATAATTTTCCCATATTTTTCTTTGTATTATACAGGAGTAAATTAAATTCTTTTTAAAAATTTAATTTTACATAAACGCAAAAGTGCTACAATTATAAAGACAGTTATTAAGGATTTATAGTGAAAAACATACAAAAATCAAGTCGCTCTATGGACAAAATCAACGAGTTTGCGGGGTCGCTTGGCATAAAAAAGGACGAGCAAACCGTGCTTGAAATCGTATCCAGCACAGACAACCAAAAGGTGCTAAGCCTTAAAAGCGGACACTTTGGCGCGCCTGAGCCGTGGTTTGTAGTCGATGAAAACGACAAAATTCACACGCTTATCTCCATAGCGAGCCTAAAAAATATGTTGGAGGGCTTGAAAGAGCTGCAAAAAGAGAATTTTGAGCTGAAACTTGAAAAAGCGATTTATCAGCAAATCCCTATTGATTTTAATGACGCGTGGATAGTGGCTATGGATGAGATAAAAAAGCAAGGTAAAAACGGGCTTGTGGAGATGAATATCGATTTAGATAAACTAATGAGCGAGGTTAAAAGGCAACACCCGAATTTGTTTGTGGATATGGAAGCGATGATGAAGGGCGGTTTGGAAAATTAAAAATGAGTGAATTTTGGGCTTGTTTTGCGGGCGTTTGTTTTGAGCGCAATGACGGACATTTTGTCATACTTGGGCGTTAGTTAAAATTTTTTAAATTTAAAAAAGAGATTTTTGCTAGCACTTAAAATGGCGAAATTTGTCCGCAATGGTGAGTTGGTGCGTTTGCAAAGCACAAGCGGGGCGGGATTTACGCTTGTTATGGTGTAAAATAGCTTGCAAGGCTTTGGGGTGATAGCGCAAATGGCGTTTTTAAAGTAAAAATTTAAAATAAGGACTTTTAAAATGAGAGATTACAAGGCTTTTGTTAAATTTTCAAAGGCTGGACCAAGATATACGAGCTATCCAACGGCGGTTGAGTTTAGCAAAGCCTTTACTTACGAGCAATACACTAGGATTTTGGGCGAGCAAAAGCGCCCTTTGTCGCTGTATTTTCACTTGCCATTTTGTAGAAGTGCCTGTTATTTCTGCGGTTGCAATGTCATTTACACGGCAAAAGACGAAAACAAGGAGCGGTATTTAAGCTACATTTTCAAGGAAATGGATTTGCTCGGGCGTTTCACAGACACAAGCCGCAAAGTCGTGCAAATGCACTTTGGCGGCGGCACGCCTACCTTTTTTTCAGCCGCTCAGCTTGAAAGACTCATCAAAAAAATCAAAGCCGTTTTTGCAAATTTTGACGAAAATGCCGAAATCAGCTGCGAAATCGACCCGCGTTTTTTAGATGAAACGCAAACAAAAGTGCTTACGCAAAATGGCTTTAACCGCATAAGTTTTGGCGTGCAGGATTTTGATGAAAAAGTGCAAAAAGAAATCCACAGAATTCAGCCCTTTGAGCTAACTAAAAGTGCTGTGGATATGGTGCGAAAGCAAGGAATAAAAAGTGTTAATATGGATTTGATTTATGGGCTGCCTTTTCAAAGCCTTGAAAGCTTTACAAACACACTAAAAAAGGCACTTTTAATCAGCCCTGATAGGTTTGCGATTTTTAACTACGCGCATGTGCCTTGGCTTAAAAAAAATATGCGAAAATTCAACGAAAATGACATTCCAAGCCCCGACATAAAACTTGCGATTTTGGAATTTTGCGAGAAATTTTTAAGCGCAAATGGCTATGAGATGATAGGAATGGACCATTTTGCAAAGCAAGATGATGAGCTTTTTAAGGCTCTTAAAAACGGCTCTTTGCACCGCAACTTTCAAGGCTACACGACAAAGGGCGGTGCTGATTTGCTGGGCGTTGGGCTTACGAGCATAGGCGAGGGGCAAAGGCATTATGCGCAAAATTTCAAAGATATGCCAAGCTATGAAAACGCCATTGACAGCGGGCTTTTGCCCTTTGAAAGAGGCGTGCTTTTAAGTGATGATGATGAGCTTAGAAAAGCCGTGATAATGGAGCTTATGGCGAATTTTGCCCTTGATATTAAGGGGATTGAAAATGAATTTAAAATCAATTTTTTTGAGTATTTTAAAGAGGATTTAAAACTTTTAGATGAATACAAAGACTTTGTAAGCGTGGATAAAAATGCCTTGAAAGTAAATGAAACAGGCGTTTTGCTGATACGAAATATCGCTATGTGCTTTGATGCGTATATGAAAAATTTAAGCGATGACAAAAAAGTCTTTTCAAAGACGGTGTAAGATGAGTTATGAAAGTATCACAAACGCTTGTGTGAAGTGCGGTAAGTGCATACCTGTTTGCACTATACACGACATAAATGCCGATGAGACGACAAGTCCGCGCGGTTTTTTGGATTTAATCGCTGCTTATAAGCAAAATGAGCTAAAAATGGATAAAAATTTAAAGCGCATTTTTGAATCTTGCTTTTTATGCACGAACTGCGTGGAGGCTTGTCCGAGCAAACTTCGCGTGGATAGTGCCATCGAGGGCGTGCGGTATGAACTCGCAAAAACTTACAAAATCGCTTGGTATAAACGACTAGCGTTTTTCTTGCTTGGCAACCGCAAGGTGATGGACTTTGTGGCGCGTTTTGGCTTTGTCTTTCAAAGCTGTGCCTTTAAAATTCAAGGCGACAATAGCCTTGCAAGTGTCGATGCAAAGGGAAATTTGCATAAAAATTTAGGAATGAGCGCGAGATTTAGCTTTCCTATGGTGAAAAAGGGGCGATTTTTGCTGAGTCTTACTCGTCAAAGTTTTTTGCGCTCAAAGCCAGACTTTATCGACAACGGCGGGGACAAAACCATAGGGCTTTTTGTGGGTTGCTTGTCAAACTATGCTTATACTAGCACGGCTGAGGCGGTTTTAATCATAGCAAAAACCCTTAAAATCAATGTCGATTTGCTTAAAGAACAAAACTGCTGCGGCGCACCGCAATACTTCACGGGCGATTTTAAAAGCGTTGAAAAATTAGCCAAAAAAAATGTGGAGTATTTTGAAAAAAAACTTGCAAATTTAGACGCTATCATCGTGCCAGAAGCGACTTGCTCGGCTATGCTTAATGTTGATTATGAGCATTTTTTTGAGTTGCAAGGGCAAAAAGAGTGGGCAAAACGCGCTCAAAGCGTGGCGAGTAGGATTTTTTTAGCGACAAAGTATTTTTATGATAATACAAATTTAGCTCAAATTCTAGCAAGCAAGGGCAAAAGTAATTTGCGCGTAAGCTACCACGACCCTTGCCACGCGCGCAAAATGCAAGGGGTTTTTAAAGAGCCACGCGCCTTGCTTGGGGCGAATTTCAAGCTCGTGGAGTTAAGCGAAGTGAATGCGTGCTGTGGCTTTGGGGGCGTGAGTATGCAGACAAATCATTTTGACAAGGCTTTGAAGGTTGGCATAAAAAAGGCGCGCGACATAAAAGCAAGCGGTGCGCAAATCGTAAGTGCTGAATGCTCGGCGTGTAGAATGCAAATCTCAAACGCATTAGAGCAAGAAAAGGCTGGGGTTTTGTTTAAAAACCCGCTCGAACTCATCGCCTCTTCTCTTATAACTCCAAAAGAAACTTAAATATTAAGAAGCTTATGCTAGAAAGCACAGCTGCAGCTGGTAGAGTGATAATCCACGCCAAGCCGATAGGCTTCATCATTTTCCAATTTGCATTGTGATTGTAAATGCCTATCCCCAAAATCGCTCCGATTAAAATATGTGTTGAGCTTACAGGAATTCCAAGCTGTGTGGCTAATAAAATAACTATACTTGCTCCAAGTTCAGCACTAAAGCCTGTAGTTGGACGAATTTCGGCTAATTTTGAACCCACAGTAGCGATGACTTCTTTACCCAAAAACCAAAGTCCCACAACAAGTGATACACCAAACATAATCATTACGGCAAAAGGCACGGGCGCACTTGGGTTAATAATGCCATTTTTAAAGACATCTAAAATTGCTGCAAATGGTCCAAGTGCGTTAGCAATGTCATTTGCTCCGTGTGAAAAGGCAAAAGCTGATGCGGTAAAAATTTGAAACCAAGAAAAAATTCTGTCTATGGTTTTGTTAAGTTCTGTCTTGCGAACTATGGTAACCACAGCGTAAGTAACTATATAAGTAAGTATGCCTATGATAAACACTATCCAAATATTTTGCGCCAAACTCAGCGTGCTTACTTTATCAAGCCCCTTAAATAAAAGCATAGAAGCGATGATTATAGCTCCTACACAACCAACCAAAGGTATGTGTTTTTTAGCCTCCGCAAAAACATCAAGCTCTTTTTCTTTTTCTTTATATTCTTTCATCTTTTTCTTATAAAAGCTGTTTTCTTTTTCTTCCTCATCATCTAAAACTATGGCACTAAGTTCTTTTATCTGCTCGCTTTGTGGCATTTGTTTGATATTTGAGAAAAATTCCTCTTTAAATTCTTTTTTATCTTTTTTAATCTTTTTAAGTTGTTCACCAAGATGACCTGATGGATGCAAAATCTTTTTGTGTATATAAGCAAAAATGAGATAAGAAGCAACCCCACCTAAAAGTGGCGAAAGAACCCAGCTTAAAACTATCTTACCTATCTCGCCCCAATTTACCATAGAAAGTGTTGCAGCACCGCTAAATTGCAAAGCTCCCATAGTAACACTTGCTCCAACTATGCCTCCAACTATGCTATGCGTAGTAGAAACAGGTAAGCCTTTTTTTGTCGCTACAAATATCCAAACCCCAGAGCTTAAAAGAGCTGAAAGCATTATGATGACTAAAAGCATAGGATTTAAATCATCAGGAAAAATAACTATACCGCTTCTTATGGTCTTTGTTACCTCTCCACCAGCAAATACAGCACCACTAAGCTCAAATACAGCTGCGATGATAAGAGCTTGTTTTATAGTAACAGTTTTTGCTCCAACGCTTGTGCCAAAGGCATTAGCAACATCATTTCCGCCTATATTAAACGCCATAAAAATGCCAAAAACACTCGCTAAAATAAAGAGTATCCAGTGGTTGTTTGGCACATAATAATAGCCCCATATATAAAAACAAGCTGCGGTAATAACAAAAACAAAAAAAGCAACGGAGTTTTCTCTAAGCATAATTTCTCCTCTTTGATTAAGAATTTATTATTTTACGATTTATTATGATGCCTTAATGCAATCAACACAATACATCACCGTAAAATACATTTAAAAAGGTGTTTAAGCTAAGTTTTAACATAATTTAATCCCCTTTTTAGTGTATCAATTATATATTAGTAAAGCTTACATTTATCTTAAATTTAACTATATGGTTTAAAAAAGCTAAAATGTTTTATTGTTTAATGTTTTAAAATTTGAGATATTTTGCTCGTTTAACAACGATAAAGATGAATTTATTATTAAAACTTGCCAAAATCAACATAAAAGCTAATATTTATATCCAACTTGTAGCCAAAACTGTCGCCCCAGCTCGTAAGTAAGTGTTGGATTTGATTTGCTGTTATTATAAATTGTAAGCGCTGTTTTATCAAGGACATTGAAAATATCTACATTAGCATAAAAACTTCTATCTTTTTTAACGCTTATATCAAAGCCAAGTCTCATATCCCAAGTAAAATTTCCTCCTATGCGTGTATCCTCATAAATGTAAGGATTGTCTTTAGAACCAGCACCGCCCATTGAAACCGTGGTTTTATAAGCACTTCTGTATCTAAAGAAATTGTTGATTAAATAATTTGTCTTGCCGAGTTTAAATTGGTGCATAGTGCCAAAACGAAAGGTATGTGGGCGAGCAAAATTACTTACATTAAGCTCACTAATCCTTGTAAGCTTACCGTTATATATGACATAATTATCAGTAGCTGCTGGATTATAATCTTGCGAATAGTCATTATAAGTTCTTTTTGTATAAGTGTAATCATAAGCAAGACTAAAATAATGCTCTATAAAATTAAAGCGAAGAGGAGTAGAATTTGTAAAACTCACAGTGAATATATCGCTGTTGCTTTTGCCGTTGTTATCATAAGTATAAATGGGTGTTGTTGGGCATTCACCCTTTTCGTCCAAAATGCAGGTGCGGCGAATTTGGTCCTTGCCAAAGCGGTGAATGTATTTAGTGCTTAAATTTAATAAGCCAATTTCTTGCGTAATGCCAGCACTTAATTCATCATCATAAGGGATTTTGATTTTTTTGAAATTTGTGGTGTTTTGACCTGTTGAAATGAGAGCATTTTCATCAAAGGCTGTTTGCACATCGCCTCTAAAAAACACTTCCTCTAAAGCACCCAAACCATCGCTTAAACGGTATGAAAATAAATTTCGCCCATAGTAGCGATTTGCTCCAAAATTAAAAGCTGTGTTGAATTTTTTTTTAATCCCCCCCCCCCCCAAGCTAATTTATAATTTAAAGCCAAACGCGGTGCAATGGGAGCTTTTGACATATAAGTGTCATAATCCATTCTCAAGCCCAAACGAGCATTAATATCCCCAAACTCTCCCAAATCAAACTTTAGTTCATCTTCAGTAAAAAAAGCCAAAGTCGTGCTGTCAAGTGAAAACTTGCCAGCCTTATATTTGTGTAACATCATAAAATACTGCCCCTCATTTGTAGCAGGGTTAAAATAACAAAACTCATCTATACAATCGTTTTTAACAAGCGTGTTATCAGCTGTAAGTGCAGTATAAGAGTCTTTAAGCCTGTGAAAAAATGCCTTTGTGTAGCCAAATTCAGCTCCAAAATGAATAAGATTTTCAAAATTTTCATTCATATAAGGTGTGATACTTTGCGTAAATTTTAAATCAAGCTCATTTTGTTTCATATCCTCATCGCCATAACCACCCTCCCAAGATGAACCTGTGCTGTTGCCCCAATTTTTAGTCGCTGAATACTCCCAGCGTTTTTGGATTGCTTTTTTGCTGCGGCGAGATTCTTCAAAAAAATTCACAGCACCTTGAGCGGTAAAAAAGCCTAAAGCATTGCTTGATAAAGCCTTTGCTCCTATTTGGTGTCCGCCTGTTTTTATGGTGGTGTCTGAGTCTTTTGCCTCACTGTCAAAATATCTGTTAAATTGAGGCATAAAGGCATATTGAGTCTCTAAAAGCGTTTCATCTGTGGCTTGATAGTGTGTTTTAAGAAAAAGATTATAATTTTGCCTTAATTCTTTTTTATCTTTATACACCACTTCTTGTGAATTTTCGTCCATACTCTGTGGGTTTTTGCGTGGGATTACGCTTTGCATAGTTGTAAAACTCGCAATAACGCCTAATTTGTCGTTTATCTTACTTTCAAAAGATGAGCGAAAATTGTGTTTTACGAATTTGGGCTGATTTGCACCTAAATTTGAATTTAAAAAATTGCTTTTATCCCCATAAATATGATAACGAGTGAGCGAAAATGCGCCATCATTTGCATTGCCTTGTGAAATTTGGTATGATAAATTCGCACCAAAATCCTTTTCAGCCCTTTTTGTAATAGCTTCTACAACTCCACCCGTAAAGCCTCCATAACTTGCACCTATATTAGAATCTTGCACTTTTATGCTTTCAAGCAAGGAAGTGTCAATATTAAGCCCTTGTGAGCGACCTTTAAAGCCTCTTTGTTCTGCTGGCGTGTAATCATTATTGTATGAATCACCTGTGGTAGAAAAGCCAACTCCACCTGTTAAATCATTATTCATACTCATTCCATCAAGCACAAAAGAATTTTGATAAAAAAGTCCCCCACTTATAGAAATATTTGCAGGGTCGATTTCACCGGGACTTTGAGAATTAAACTGTTTGTTGTCAAATTGCACATTAGGAAGCATCTTTAAAATGCTTGTGATATCGCCATTACCTGCTGGGATGCTTAAAAGCTGTTCTTGGTTGATTGACTCTCCATTTTGATAAGGGAAAAGATTTGCTTCAATGACCGATGGTTCAAGCTCATAGCTTTTTATTTCATTTTCATCAGCCAAACACAAACTTGATAAAAAAATACAAAAAATAATATTATTTTTCATAAATCATAATCCTTAATATAAAATATAGATTATAATATATATTTTCAAATTATAAGCTTAAAAATTTGAAATTCTAAAATAATTTAAAAAAATATAAAATTTCAATCTTGCATAAAAATTTGCCTAAATAAAAGCAAGTTGGATTTAATTTTGCAAAATTGAGCTTAAATTACTTATAAACATTTAAATTTTCATTGACAATTAATCTAAATTTGACTATAATCACATTTCATAAAAATCTTGTTGGGGTGTCGCCAAGCGGTAAGGCAACAGGTTTTGGTCCTGTCATTCGGGGGTTCGAATCCCTCCTCCCCATCCATTTTAAGTTTATCGCGAAGTAGAGCAGTGGTTAGCTCGTCGGGCTCATAACCCGAAGGTCGGGAGTTCAAATCTCCCCTTCGCAACCAAAACTCACAAAATAACTTTCAAAATTTTTGGAACTTTTCTTGCTTTACATTCTCAAAGGGCAAGCTTTTTCTTATCATAAAATATGCCCAAAACAAGCTAAAGGAAGTTTTATCAATGCCCTTGTCCGTAACGCCTGTTATTAGGCATATCGCTTCGATATATCCTGACATTATGGAGGATGTTTATAGAGAATTAGGAACACAGCTTAGAAGCTTATTTTCTGATTTAGATGATAATGATGATAGGACCCTCATTGAGCAAATTAAAAAAATAGACCAAAAAATTATGGTAACACTTCACCAAAAAAGCAAAACAGACAAAGACTTAAAAGACTTCACAAAAGAAATGTTTGCTAACATTTTTAATGCCTTAAGGGATAACCGAAATTCTATTTAGTGCTATAAATTTACTCTCGATAAATTTAAAAAATATTAAAAATTTATTCAAATTTTAAGCTCTTTTATGCTATCATATCTTGTTTTAATTTTAAGGAGAACTCTTGCAAACCTTAAGTCAAAGTATTAAAGAAAACAAGCCACCCTTTTACAAAACTATGCTTACAAGCCTTGCTTTTTGGGTGATTGTGGGTATCGTTGCTGGCGTTTTGCTCGGACTTATCAACAAGGATTTAGCACTAGCGAGCAAGCCGGGCGTGGATTATTTCATCAAGGCTTTGAAAATTCTCATCGGTCCCATCATCTTTGTAACCCTTGTTTTAGGCATTATTAGCCTAGAAAGCCTTAAAAAAGTCGGCAGCATAGGCGCAAAAGCTGTGATTTATTTTGAAATCGTCTCTACTCTGGCTTTGGCTGTGGGTATCATCGTGCCAAATGTGATGAAACCGGGAGCTGGTATGCACCTAGACCCATCGCAAGTGGATAGTGCGAGCGTAGCGCAATTTACCACAGCGCAAATCGAGCTGAGTGCGAGCAGCGAGATAATGCACATTTTAAAAGATGCGATGCCAACGGATATTATCACGCCTTTTTCTCAGGGAAAAACCCTACAAGTGCTTGTCCTTGCCATTTGCACGGCTATCATCATCTCTTTGCTTCGCACGGAGGACAAGCAGTCCTTTCGCAAGGTGTTTGAGCTGCTGCAAAATTTCGTCTTTAAAATCCTGCAAATCGTTATGTATTTTAGCCCTGTGGCTGCCTTTTCGGCGATGGCGTTCTTAGTCGCTCAATACGGGCTTGGCTCGCTTGTGAATTTAGGCTACTTGCTTTTGGTGATGCTCATAGCTTGTCTTATCTTTATCTTTGGGGTTTTGGGCGTGATTTGCTACGCTGTAAAGGTGAATATCTTTAAATTTATGCGCTTTATCGCCCGTGAAGTTTTAATCGTCTTTGCGACAAGTTCGAGCGAAAGCGCGCTTGCACCACTGATGCGAAAGCTTGAAAAGGCTGGGCTTTCAAAGGCGACTGTGGGGCTGGTGCTGCCAACAGGATATAGCTTTAATCTTGATTGCACCAACATTTACCTAGCGATGAGCCTTATCTTTTTAGCGCAAGCCTTTGGCGTGAATTTGTCTTTGTCCCACGAGATAAGCATTTTGATAGTTTTGATGATAGCAAGCAAAGGTGCAGTGGGCGTTACAGGAAGTGGCTTTATAGTGCTTGGTAGCACGCTTGGGGCTTTGGGAAGTATGTATATCGCTGAGGCAAACAACGGAGCGGGCGCTACACTTGCGGAGGTGCTGCCTGTGGCTGCTATATCGGTGCTTTTGGGGGTTGATAAATTTATGAGCGAAATGCGCGCGGTAGGAAATTTGTGCGGCAACAGCGTGGCGGCTTTGATAGTCGCCGTTTGGGACAAGCAAATCGATATGGATAAATTCCGCTACGCCCTTGACCACCCAGAAGAGTATCGCCACGCAGGTATGGGATAAAAAAAATTTTTAAAAGAGTTAAAAATTTAAAAATCTGATTAGATAAATCTTAACGCAAATTTGCTACAATACACATTTTAAAAAGGATTTGTGTATGAAAGTTTTACTCATCAAAGATGTCAAGGCACTTGGCAAGGCAGGCGAAGTAAAGGAAGTCAAAGACGGCTACGGGCAAAATTTTCTCATCGCCAAAGGTTTTGCAAAAGCCGCTACTACTGAGGTTTTGCGAAAGTATGAGGCAGAGCAAAGGCAAAAAGCCGAGCAGTTGCGCTTTGAAATGGCGAATTTAGAGGCGTTAAAAGCGGAGTTAGCTAAAAAGCAAGTGAAAATCACAAAGCCACTTGGCGCGAACGGCGCACTTTTTGGAGGCGTTACAAAGGACGAAATCGCCACAGCCTTAAAGGCGCAAACAGGCATAGAGCTTGACAAACGCAGCTTTGAAATCGACACCATCAAAGCCACAGGAAGTTATGACATAAGCGTGAAGTTAGGACACGGCATACACGCAAATTTCACGCTTTTAGTTCAAGGCGAGGGCGTGTGAGTATGAATTTAGCGAGCTTTGAAAATTTAAATTTAGCTAAAAATGTGAATTTTGTGCTAAATTTAAAGCAAAATTTAAGCCTTTGCTTTAAATTTTGGCTAAATTTAAGGCTAAATTCAGCCAAAAAGGTGAATTTAAAGCTGAATTTCGCGCCCTTAATGCCAAAAAACGCACAAATTTAAAAGAACAAATGGAGAAAAAATGTTTCACGCAACCACGATTTTAGCCTACAAGGGCAAAAACAAATCCGTCATCGGCGGAGACGGGCAAGTAAGCTTTGGCAACACCGTGCTTAAAGGCAACGCGGTGAAAATCCGCAAGCTAGACGGAGGCAAGGTGCTAGCGGGCTTTGCGGGCAGCACGGCTGATGCTTTTAACCTTTTTGATATGTTTGAAAAACTTTTATCAAGCTCAAAGGGCGATTTACTCAAAGCCGCGATTGATTTTTCAAAAGAGTGGCGCAAGGATAAGTATTTGCGAAAGCTCGAAGCGATGATGCTAGTCCTTGACAGACAGCACATTTTCTTGCTTTCAGGCACAGGCGATGTCGTAGAGCCAGAAGATGGCAAGATAGCAGCCATAGGAAGTGGCGGGAATTTCGCCCTTTCAGCCGCACGCGCACTCGCAAAGCACAGCGATTTGGACGAAGAAATTTTAGTCAAAGAGAGTTTGCAGATTGCTGGCGAAATTTGCATTTACACCAACACAAACATAAAAACCTATGTCATAGAGGACGCAAAAGAATGAATTTAACACCAAAAGAGATAGTAAAATTCCTTGATGATTATGTCATCGGGCAAAAAAACGCAAAAAAAGTCATCGCCATAGCCTTGCGCAACCGCTACCGCCGAATGCAGTTGAGCAAAGAATTGCAAGATGACATAACCCCCAAAAATATCCTAATGATAGGCTCAACAGGCGTTGGCAAAACTGAAATCGCCAGAAGGCTGTCTAAAATGCTAGGCTTGCCCTTTGTCAAAGTGGAGGCGAGCAAATACACAGAAGTAGGCTTTGTGGGGCGCGATGTGGAAAGTATGGTGCGGGATTTAGCAAATGCCGCTTTAAGCCTTGTAAAAAGGGAGCAAAGAGAAAAAAACAAAGATAAAATCGATGAATTCATCGAAAATAAGATTTTAGAAAAGCTCTTGCCACCCTTGCCAAAGGGTGTGAGCGATGAAAAGCAAGAAGAGTATAAAAACTCACTTGCTAAAATGCGCACGCGCCTTAAAAATGGGGATTTGGACGAGAGTATGATAGAGATAGAAATCGCTCAAAGTATGTTTGACACAAACCCAAATTTACCGCCTGAAATGGGCGCAATGCAAGACATAGTCAAGGTAATCGGCGTGGGAAGCAAAAAAGTCAAAAAAGAAATGAAAATCAAAGACGCCAAAAACGCCCTAAAAAGCGAGGCTAGCGAGAAAATCCTTGATATGGAGAGCATAAAAAGCGAGGCTTTAAGGCGGGCTGAAAATGAGGGCATAATCTTCATCGATGAAATCGACAAAGTCGCAGTAGCAAGTGGCAACTCAAACCGCCAAGACCCAAGCAAAGAGGGCGTGCAGCGCGATTTGCTCCCCATAGTCGAGGGCAGCAGCGTGCAAACCAAAATCGGCACGCTTAAAACCGATTATATTTTGTTTATCGCCGCTGGTGCTTTTCATCTTAGCAAGCCAAGCGACTTAATCCCTGAGCTTCAAGGGCGTTTTCCTTTGCGTGTGGAGCTTGACAGCCTTGATGATGAGGCTTTGTATCAAATCCTTACTCAGCCTAAAAACTCACTCTTAAAGCAGTATAAAGAGCTTTTAGCCACTGAGAAATTAGAGCTTAAATTTGACGATGAAGCCGTGCGCGAAATCGCTCGCATAGCAAGCGTGGCAAATGCTGAAATGCAAGACATAGGCGCAAGGCGTTTGCACACCATCATCGAAAAATTGCTTGAAGATTTGAGTTTTGAGGCTGACAGCTTTGCGAACAAAGAATTTGTCGTGGATAAAGCAATGGTAGAGGACAAACTCAAAGGCATTATCGAAAACAAAGATTTAGCGAGATACATTTTGTAAAATCTTGTTGAAAACAATGAAAATATATTTTTTGAGGAATAAATATGCAAGATTATAAAAAGGCTATTTTTGCTTTAGCCTTAAGTGCTTTTTGTATGGGTGTTACTGAATTTGTAATGGCTGGAGTTTTAGTTGATGTAGAATATTATTTTGGTGTTGAAGCAAAAACGGCAGGTTGGCTTACAACCTTATACGCCATAGGCGTTGTTATCGGCGCTCCACTTCTTACCATACCACTAAGCCGTTTTAACAGACACATTCAACTTTTAATCAATCTTAGCATTTTTGCTGGAGCAAATTTAATCATCTTTTTCAGCACAAATTTCTATCTCACAGCCTTTGCGAGATTTATCGCTGGCACTCAACACGGTGTATTTTTTGTGATTGCTACCCTAGCTGTAACTGCCATAGCTCCACAAGATAAAAAATCCCAAGCCCTTGCGGTAATGGTTACAGGGCTTACAGTGGCTTTAGTTACAGGCGTTCCACTTGGAACTTTTGTGGGACATTTTTTTGGCTTTAAATTTATCTTTGTTCTTATCTTTATCGTTACTGTTTTAGCTATTTTGGGCGTGTATAATATGATGCCTAAAAATCTTGCTCCAAGTCAAATGACTTTTAAAAATCTTATCCCAGCTTTTTCGCACAAAAATTTGCTGAAAACCTATACCATAACCATTTGCACTTGTGGAGCGCAGTTTGTGCTTTATACTTATATACAAAAATTGCTTATCGATGTGAGTGGTTTTGCAGCCTCATCAACGGGTTATATATTATTGATTTATGGGATTTGTGCCATACTTGGCAATTTATATGGCGGAAAAATGGTTGATAAATTTGGTGCTGTTTTATCGCTACGAATCATCTTAATCTTGCAAATTGCCGTGTTTTTAAGCGTTGTTTTCACAATGCACAATAAATTTCTAGTGAGTTTAAGCATAGCACTCATAGGCTGTATAGCATTTTCAAGCATACCAGCGCTTAAAATGTTAAGCATAAGTAAGGCAAAAAGACATACAAATAAATTTGTAGATAGCACAGTAAGCGTCAATGAAGCAGCTTTTAATGTCGGTATAGCCATAGCTTCTTGGCTTGGAGGCTTTGTTTTGGCGCATTTTGGCGTTGAATTTAATGCTGTATTTGCGGCTGTATTCATTTTGCCCGCCCTACTCTTTTCCGTGCTATTTGCTAAAGATAAAATCAACTATCAAAAATTAAAAAGAAAGAAAAATTTGGAATGATTTTTGCTTGATTTTGGAAAACCAAAGGAGAGCTTATGCTAGATAAAATAAACACAAAAAGCTATAATAGCTTTAGCACAACAGTCAATCTCAAAGAAAAAAATGCTGATGAATTTCAAGCCCAGCTTAATGAACTTAAAAAAGACGAAAAGACTAATGAGGGCTTGAAAAATAAAGATTTGGATTTAGATATTTCTAAAGTCAAGGCAAATTTCATCGCTTATGCTCAAGGCAAAATGTATGAAGATGGTCTAAAAAAAGCAGAACAAGAGCATTTAAATCAACTTTTTTCTATAATCGACAACAACAATAAAGCAAGATAATTTTCTAAAATTCTTACTTTAGCTTAAACGCTAAAAAGTATTTTTGCATTGTGTGGTGAGAAAATTGAGCGTTTGAGAAGGCTCAATGTGTTTAAAATGGCGGACAGAGAGGGATTTGAACCCTCGAGACCCGTTAAGATCTGCACCCTTAGCAGGGGTGTGGTTTCAGCCGCTCACCCATCTGTCCTCTTTAAGAAAATAAAATTATATCTTAAATTCTTAAGTTTTAGCTTAAAAGAGGCTAAATTTACACAACTTGCTTATAAACTCAAATAAGCTAAAAGAATACAGGCAAAGATTCCAAGAGCCAAAACGGCTAATTGAGCTTGTCTGTCTTTTTTGCTTGCAAACAATGTTATCATTAGCCCTGAAAGATAGAGCAGGATAAGAGCTGCACCAAAGCCCACAGCAAGAACGCTAAAATACCATTCACCCTTGTCTTTATGAAGCATAATGATGTCTCCAAGCAAACTCCTAGTAGTTGTAGTAAGAACAAGCTCTTCAGCATTTTGCTTAGCATTAACGCTATAATGCACTCCTCCCATAGTAAAACCTCCTTGCTTTCTATCAACTCTTACGCTTGTATTAGCAGGAATTTTTATGCCTTGAGCCTTGAGTATATCAAGTAAGGTTTGCTCTTCTTGTCCTTTTTCAAGGCTTACTCCGCTTATGGTGTGTGTTGTTTTGGTTGCTAAGGTGTCTTGATTAGCCCCAAAGATATATGCCACACCGCTTATAGCAAAGAGCAAAGCCACAGGCAAGAAAAATAAACTCACATAAATGTGAATGTTACGAAAAAGCTTGTTTTTGTTTATCATTTTATCTCCTTTTTGATTATCAACTATTATAACATAATGAAAGTGAATTGAATGTGAATTTTAGCAAAAGCGTTGAGATAAATTAAGATAAAAAAGAGTAGCCAAAGCTTTTTAAGGCTTTGGCTTTTAATTTTAATGCTTATCAATTACAGTATAATTGTAAGGTTTGGTATTTTTGTCAAGCTCAAGATATTTTGATGGCGGGTTGCCATTAATTTCTTCGTGTTTATAATACCTTTCTCCAGCTTTATGTCCATTGACATCAACCTTGTAACGAATGTCGCCCGGATTAAGCTTTTGAATGTCCTCAAAGGTCCAATTTGATGCCTTATAAGCTAAACCGTTGGCTGCAGCTATTTCGCCAAGTTTAGTTTGTCCTTGTCTTGCCATTTCAACGGCTTGTAAGAGCATTCTTGAAGCTTCTCTTGGATTATGGAAACCTGTTGAATTTTCAGCACCAACAAAGTCGCCTCTCATTTGAGCCTTTCTATGAAGTTCTAACACCTCTTTAAGTGCTGCTGAAATCTTTTTATCATCAGCCTTGCCTTCACTTTGGAATTCAGCCTTTTTGGCAAGTTCCGCTCTTATAAGCTCTATATCTTTGATAAGGCTTACTGTTGCATACTCAGCACTTCTTAAGTCAAAGGCTACTGATTTTTGAATATCAAGGATTTGTCCTTTAAGATATTCTTCGCTTTGAGTGTGGCAAGTTTTGCACGCTGAATTTATGTCTTGCAAAGGTGAAGTTATGTTGTGTTGAGACATTTTCTTTGCACCTTTTCGCACATAAGGCATATGACAGTCAGCACAACTTACACCATTTGCCGCGTGCACACCACCGCTGTAAAGTTCGCTTTCTGGGTGTTGAATTTTAATCATAGGGGCTTTAGTGATTTTATGAACCCAATCTTGTGGGAATATATCACGCACCTTTTCATAATAATCATCAAACATTTCTATTCTAAATGCTTGTCCTTTTTTCCAATCAGCCCAAGGGAAAGCAAGCTCAATGCCAGCAACTTCTATTTCTTTAGGCGCATTGCCATCTCTCCAAGAATCAAACTCATCATAAGTTTTTTGAGTGCCGTTCCACCATTTTTTAGTGTTATCATCGGCTATGGTTTCGCCTATGGTTTTTACCTTAGTGCCTGTTGGTTTGAAGTAGTATTCGACATGGCACTGTGAGCAAACAAGTGTTCTCATTTCTTCTCTTGTAGCTTTTACACCTTGAACTTCATCTTTTTCATAGCCTCGAGAAATAAGAGCGTTAATAGCTGCTGGACGAGTGAGACGAAGATTCATTGTATCTGGAGCGTGGCAATCAGCACAGGTAACACCCATTCTCTTGCCTCCGTGTGGTCCGCTGTGTTGTTCTGAGCCTTCAGTCGCGCCATTTACTGCTGGAACTGTTTTAATCATAGTCCAATACTTAGCAGAGTTAAACGCTACCCAATCGCCCTTAGATGTATTTTTAAGCAACCAAGGAGTCCAACCGCTGTGGCAATTCATACAAGCAGTGGGTTGTCCGCCAAAACCAGCAAAACCGTGTGAATTTAAGAAATCTTTGTTATTTCTTGCTGTATCCATTTGATCAACTTGTATCCAAAAGTGTCCTCTTTCTTCATTTGCATCGATTGAGAAAGGATAACCAGCCCAAAGAACTGTAAGTTGTGGATAGCGAATAAGTTTAGAATATGCTAAATTTCCACCAAATTCAGTAGCAACGGGTTCTTGCTTTTCCACAGTTAAATACATATCTAAATAATCAGGGAAATTTTGCCCCCAATGGTCAAAAGTTGGATTATCATCGCTCATTTCAACTAAGCCTTTAGAGATGACTCCACCAACACCTTCGTTTTGTTTTTTACTTATGTCATTGTTAAGCCAAAGCACGCCAGCTATGACCACCACTAAAACTACGATTAAACTAACCGTTACATTTTTGTTCATTTTTTCTCCTTAATTGATTTAAAATCCTCGTTTATGACCTACACCTGTATGACAAGATACACATTTAAGTGAATTGTCTTGATGCGGGTTCATTGATGCGTTGATTGTGTTTGATGCTACTTCGCCGTGGCAACGAATACAATTATCTTGCACCCATTTTTTGCTGTTTTGGTTCGCACTAAGATTTGTTGGCAAATCATTCAGTTTGAAAGAAAAAGCATACGCGTGTCCTACTCCGCTTTGCGCTTTTGCTACCCATTTGCTGACAAAGTTATGTGGCAAATGGCAGTCGTTACAGGTTGCTAAAGCTACGCCATTAACCTTTTTTGAGTGCGGTGATTTAATGTAGTCATTATAAACCTCATTCATAATGTGGCAGTTGTTACAAGCTTCACTCGCATTTGAAAGATAAGAAATACCCTTAGCATTGTAAAAGGTGTAAAAACCTAATGCAAAGAAAACAAAAAGCAAAACAAGAAAAATACCAAAAAGATTACTTTTACCTTGTTCCAAACTTCCTCCTTAATTTTAGTTTTATTAAAACTTTGTTGCAGATTATACAAAAAAAAAACTTAAAAAAAATTTAAGGATATTTTAAGTTTTAATTGCTTCTAAAGTGCTACAAAATAGCGCTTTTAAAGCCTAATATATATATATATATTTAATTTTTTTGCAAAAAAACTCGTTTTAAAGCTTAAATTTCATAAATTACGCCCCATCAAAACCAAAAGCAAGGCTTAAGCAAGTTGTTTGCAAGATTTTTACTTTTGTTTTAGAGTTTTTATAAAAAATCTTTGAGTAAAATGGCTCAAATGTAACACTTCTTTGCTTTAAAATTGCTTATTTTTACATTGTAATAATTTACAAATAGTTTTCTATTTTAAGATATGCTTTCATTTATATTTTATTTGAGGAAAAATTAAAATGCAAATCAAGCCAAAATTACAAGAGTTTATCCAAAAAATAAAAACTGTAAAAATAAAAAAACCAAGCAAAAAAGTGTTTATCTTAACTCTTACTGTTTTTTTAGTGCTTGTTGTGGTGGCTTTTTTATCTTTTAAAAGAAATGATACAAGCGCTTTATTTACTCAAAACATAACAAGAACAAATATAGAACAAAGCATAGAAGCTTTTGGCGGAGTTTTTGCAAAAAAGCAAGTAGATGTGGGCGCACAAATCAGCGGGCAAATCACCAAACTTTATGTGCAAATCGGCGATAGCGTAAAAGCTGGGGATTTAATCGCACAAATTGACAAGGATAAACAGCAAAATGATTTAGACATCATTAAAGCACAGTTTGAAAGCGCAAAGGCAAATTTAAAAAGCAAAGAAGTTGCGCTAGAAATAGCCGATAGTCAATATAAAAGAGAGCAAAAACTCTATGATAACAAGGCAACAAGCTTGGAAAATTTAGAAACACTTAAAAATAACTTTTACGCCTTGCAAGCAAATGTTGCAGAACTTAAAGCTCAAATCATTCAGCTTGAAATTCAGTTTAAAAACGCTGAAAAAGATTTAAGTTATACTACAATAACTGCGCCTATGGACGGTGTTATCATTAATGTCGCGGTTGAAGAAGGTCAAAGCGTTCGTGCAGGAGATATAGCTCCAACCATAGTTCGCATAGCGGATTTAAATGAAATGGAAATTCGTATGGAAATCGCAGAAGCTGATGTCAATAAAATCAAAATCGGCACAGCCGTGAAATTTTCACTACTTGACAACCCAGAAAAGAAATACGAGGCACAAATTTCAAGCATAGACCCAGCCGATACAACTATAAGCGATGCCACTTCAAATTCATCAAGCAGCTCCACCTCATCAAGCACGAGCGCGACTTATTATTATGCTAAAGTTTTTGTAAAAAATACAGACAATTTTTTACGCATAGGAATGGGAACTGAAAATTCCATAGTAATAGCCAGCGCACAAAATGTTTTATACGCACCAACCTACGCTATAAAAAATGACAAAGATGGCTATTTTGTCGAGCTTTTAAAGGGAGAAGAAATCATAAAATCTTATATAAAAATAGGCATTAGAGATACTGTTAATACTGAGATTATACAAGGCGTGAGCGAAAATGATAAACTCGTGCTTTCAGGTGGTATAAAAGCGACAAAATCAACTCGTATGGGACCGCCGCCTATGTAAATTTAAGGGCAAGAGTATGAAATTTAAAGAAAAAAGTTTGAATTTAAAGGCATTTACACTCAATTTTAGTCCAAATTTTAAGGGTAAACGGTGATACGGCTTACAAATATACGCAAAAACATAGGGCAAACCCAAATTTTAAAAGGCATAAATTTGCATATCAAAAAAGGCGAATTTGTGGCTATCATCGGGCAAAGTGGGAGTGGTAAAACCTCGCTTTTAAACATTATCGGCACTTTGGACGAGCCAAGTAGCGGTTCTTATGTCTTTGCAAACTATGAAGTAACCAAGCTCAACAGCGATGAAAAGTCTCGTTTAAGGCGCGAAAAAATCGGCTTTATCTTTCAACGCTACAACCTTTTAAGCCTGATGAGTGCGAAAGAAAATGTGGCTTTGCCTGCTGTTTATGCGGGCGTTAGCTCACAAAAGCGAGATGAGCGAGCAAAAGAGCTTTTAGCAAATTTAGAGCTTGCGGATAAATTTAACTCAAAGCCAAACGAGCTAAGCGGCGGGCAGCAGCAGCGCGTGAGTATCGCAAGGGCTTTGATGAACGGCGGGGATTTGATTTTAGCTGATGAGCCAACGGGCGCACTTGACAGCAAAAGCGGTGTGATGGTGCTTGACATTTTACAAAGGCTAAATTCACAAGGACATACCATAGTTTTAGTTACTCACGACCCGACAATAGCCGCAAAAGCTGGGCGTATCATAGAGATAAAAGACGGCGAAATCATCAAGGATAGCCTAAATTTAAGCCCTTGTCATTCTGAGCGTAGCGAAGAATCCACTTCTAATAAAGATAATTTACAATCAAGCGTGGATTCTTCGCTTTCTGTGAAAGCTCAGAATGACAAAAATGGCGAAAATTCAACGCAAAATTTAAATTTAAAAGAAAATTCCGCTCAAAAGGTGCAAATTCCACTCACAGCAATGCCACAAGAAATCAAAACCTACCATTTACTGAAAAACCAAATCATAGAATGCCTTAAAATCGCTTATTCATCGATATTAGCGCACAAACTTCGCTCGCTTTTAACGATGCTTGGCATAATCATCGGCATAGCATCGGTTGTAAGTGTCGTAGCACTTGGGCTTGGTTCGCAAAAGAAAATTTTAGAAAGCATTTCAAGGCTTGGGACAAACACCATTGAAGTGCGTGGCGGTAGGGGCTTTGGCGATACTCGCTCAGGCAAAGTAAAACTTGCTTTAAGCGATTTATATACCCTTAAAAGCTTGCCTCAACTTGAATCAGTCGAAGCGCAAGATGCTAAAAGTGGTGTAGCTACTTACGGTAGTATCTCCTTAAGCTCTAGAATGGAAGGTGGTGGGGTAAGCATTTTTAGCATAAAGGGCTTAAAATTAGGCACGGGACGATTTTTCAACGAAGAAGAAGTTGCTAGCGCGGACAATGTAGCTGTGATTGATGATAATGGGCGAAAACGGCTGTTTGATGGATTTTCAACTGAACAAATTTTAGGCAAAACGATAATTTTTAACAAACGCCCCTTTAAAATCATCGGCATTTTAGAAAAGGATAGTCGCCGCCCAGACACGGACATAACCGTGCGCATTTACACGCCCTACACCACGCTACGCAACAAAATCACAGGCTCACGCGTGGTCGAGCAAATCATTGCCAAAGTAGGTGATGATACCAGCCCAGCCCTTGCTGAAGAGGCTATAATTCGCACTTTAGAGATAAAACGCGGCACAAAGGACTTTTTCACTATAAATTCAGACAGTATTAGACAGTCCATAGAAGAAAATATGCGAACGATGAGAATCTTAATCACCTCAATCGCTATTATAGCTCTAGTGGTTGGAGGTATAGGCGTGATGAATATAATGATAGTTTCAGTGAGCGAACGCACAAGGGAAATCGGCATTAGAATGGCAATCGGGGCAAGAAAAGAGGATATTTTACTTCAATTTCTCATTGAAGCGGTGATGATTTGTATGATAGGAGCAATTTTGGGGGTTTTATTAAGCTTTGTTGTTGTGGCTGTGTTTAACGCCTTAAGCACGGACTTTTTGATGATAATTTCGGGCGGTTCTGTGGTGCTTGGACTTGTAAGTTCTGTGATGATAGGACTTATTTTTGGATTTTTCCCAGCCAAAAATGCGGCAAATTTAAACCCTATCAATGCTTTGTCAAAGGAGTAATGATGAAAAAGATTATTTTTTGTGTCGTTTATGTTTTGTTTTTAAGTGCTTGTGCAAGCAATTTTGATGAGTTTATCCAAATACCTGACCCCAAAAAAGCAAATTTGCAAGAAATAAAACAAACACAAATTTGGTGGAAAGCTTATAAGAATGAAACTATTAACTCACTTGTTGGCACAGTGCTTGAATATAACAGCGAAATCAATGTAGCAAGATACAATCTTTTAAGTGCTGTGGCAAGATATAAGCTGATTAATTTTGATATGTATCCTAGTTTAAGCGGAAATTTAGGAGCAAACCTAGCAAGAGATTTAAATTTAGGAACAAAGAGCAATAGTTTTTCAAATGCCTTAAATTTAAGCTATGAACTTGATATTTATGGCAGAATTTCAGACACAAAATCCTCAAAAGAATTTAGTGCAAAGGCAAGCTTATATGAGCTTGAGAGCTTGAAATTAAGCCTTATAAACTCTACTATAAACAACGCCTTTGAACTTGTGTATTTTAACGATGTAGAAAAATTACTTGAAGAATATGTAAGCAATTTAGAAGAATCAAAAAGAATTTATGCCCTTAAATACGAACTTGGAAAACTCGAAGAGCTTGACTTGCTTAATATAGAACAAAGCCTTTTAAATGCCAAACAAAATTTGTTAAATAACCAACAAAATAAAGAACTTGTCATTAAAAATCTCAAAGACCTGCTTGGAAATAAAGATAATTTCAGCATTATAGACAAGCTTTTGAAATTGTCCTTAAAAGATTTTGAAGAATTAAAGGTAAATTTTGACATTAGCTTAGAAAATTTTGCCAACAGACCAGATGTAAAATCAAAGGCAAATTCATTAAATGCAGCCTTTAAAGACTATAAATCTATGCAAAAGTCTATGTATCCAAGTGTTAATTTAGGAGCAAGTCTTAGCGGAAATTCTAACCAAATAAATGAGAGTTTTAAACTTTTAAATTTAGGCGGAACACTGCAAATTTCTTTGCCTTTTTTGGATTATGGTAGGGTTAAGCAAAATATTCAAATTTCACAGTTTGCTTATGAAAGCTTAAAAAATACCTATGAACAAAGCTTACAAAGTGCGATTAATGAGTTTTATTCTTGCTTTAAAGACTATGAATTTAACACTAAACTTTATGAGAATATCAAACTCATTAATTCTAAAGAAGAGCTTATCACCAAAGCTTACTTGCAAAAATACGAACTTGGCAGAGCTGAACTTAAAGACTATCTTGATGCTAAAAACAGTTTCATAAGCTCCTCGCAAGAAATTTTGCGCTCAAAGTTGAATTTACTCAAAACCATAAATACCTATTTTCAAATCACAACAAGTGCTATAAATTAATTAAGATAAAGTTTGTGGCTTATGTGGCTTTATTGTTTTAAATTCAAAAAAATATAAAATTTTAAGTATAATTTAAGAATATATGATTTATTATTATATTTAGAAAATTAAATACTTTAGTTTAATTTTACTACCTCTTAAACGAAAGGAGTTTGTATGAATATACAAGATTTTGAGGCTCGTTTAAATGAGCTAGAAAAGCTTCCTGCCTTAAATCCAAATCGTTCCATTAAACAAGCTTTAAGTGAGGCTGGTTTTTCAAGACGCGATTTTATGAAATGGGCTGGAACAATGACGGCTTTTATGGCTTTGCCTGCAAGCTTTGCACCTGTTGTAGCAAGAGCTGCTGAGTTAGCAGACCGCGCACCTGTTGTGTGGCTTCATATGGCTGAATGCACAGGCTGTAGTGAGAGTTTGCTTCGTAGCGACACGCCAACCATTGATAGTTTGATATTTGACCATATTTCGCTTGAATATCACGAAACTGTAATGGTAGCTTCTGGTTGGCAAGCTGAAGAAAACTTGGAAAATGCTATACAAAAATATAAAGGTAACTATATTTTAATGGTAGAAGGTGGCATTCCTATGGGCAGCACAGAAAACTACCTCACTGTTGGGGGACACGCCAAAACAGGTTATCATATAGCCAAAGAAGCTGCTGATAATGCTAAAGCGATTTTAGCCATCGGCACCTGTTCAAGCTTTGGTGGAATTCAAGCTGCTCGTCCAAATCCAAGCAACGCTCAACCATTAAGCAAGGTTACAAGCAAAGCCGTTATCAATGTTCCTGGCTGTCCGCCAAGTGAAAAAAATATAGTCGGTAATGTTTTACAATTCTTGTTATTCAAAGAAGCTCCTGCACTTGATGTTTATAACCGTCCAAAATGGGCTTATGGCTTACGCATACACGATTTATGCGAAAGAAGAGGACATTTTGATGCGGGTGAATTTGTAGAAAGATTTGGTGATGAGGGTGCAAAACAAGGATACTGCTTGTATAAAGTGGGCTGTAAAGGTCCTTACACCTTTAATAATTGCTCTCGTGAGCGTTTTAACTCACACACAAGCTGGCCTATCCAAGCAGGACACGGCTGTATAGGCTGTTCTGAGCCAAATTTTTGGGACACAATGCAACCTTTTGAAGAGCCTATGGCTTCGCATAAATTTGATACCGTTTTTGGTTCTGGGGCTGATGCTATGGCTGATAAAATCGGTATAGGTGTGCTTTGTTTAACAGGCGTTGCTATCGCCGCACACGCAGCTATTGCTTCAATGAAAAAAGAATGAGGAGTAAAAAATGGCAAAAAAAATCATAGTTGATCCTATCACAAGGATAGAAGGACACTTGAGGGTTGAAGTTGTCGTTGATGATAATAATGTAGTAAAAGAAGCCTACGCAGGTTCTACTCTTTGGCGTGGTATAGAAACCATAGTTAAAGGCAGAGACCCAAGAGATATAGGTTTTATGACGCAAAGAATTTGTGGCGTTTGCACTTATTCACACTATAAAGCAGGCATTATGGCTGTTGAGGATGCTTTAGGCATAACTCCTCCTTTAAATGCACAACTTACACGAACTTTAATGAATGCTGCTCTGTTTTTGCACGACCATATAGTGCATTTTTATCAACTTCACGCGCTTGATTGGGTAGATATAGTGAGTGCTTTGAGTGCTGATGTCAAAAAGGCAAGCGAAGAAGCCTTTAAATACACAGATGCACCCGTATGCACAGGTGTAGATAAACTTTTAGAAGTGCAAAGAAAGGTTAAAGCTTTCGTAGATAAAGGCAATTTAGGACCTTTTACAAACGGTTATTACGGACACAAAACCTATCATCTTACACCAGAGCAAAACCTCATCGCTCTTTCACACTATCTTGAGTGTTTAAGGGTTCAAAGGGTAGTAGCCCAAGCTCAGGCTGTATTTGGAGCGAAAAATCCACACCCACAAAGCTTGACTGTTGGCGGAGTTACTTGCGTTATGGACTTGTTAAGCCCCGCAAGAATGGGCGAATTTGCTGAAAAGATGAAAGAGGTGGCGGATTTTATCAACAGGGCTTATTATCCAGACTTATTAATGGCAGGTAAGGCTTATGCAGCAGAAGCTAGTGTCCTTAATGATGTTGGTGTGCCAAATCTTTTAACCTACAAAGAATTTCAAATGAGTGCTAATGAATGGCTCTTTGACAGTGGTTATATCAAAAATGGAGATTTGAGTAAGGTTTATGAGATTGACGAGGATAAAATTACCGAAGAGGCTACTCACTCTTGGTATAAAAATGATGCGCCTTTACATCCTTATGATGGACAAACTGAGCCAAACTACACAGGCTTTAAAGACGGAGAAACAGTAGGTCCAAAAGGACAAAACATTCCAAGCAAGGTTTTTGATACAGCAGGAAAATACAGCTGGATAAAAGCTCCAAGATATGATGGAGAACCCGCACAAGTTGGACCTTTGGCAAATATAGTTGTCAATTATGCTAAGGGTAATGCTGCTGTTGTTAAGGTTGTGGATAAATTCTTAAAAGACTCTGGTTTGCCTTTGACTGTTGTGCTAAGCACGCTTGGACGAACTGCTACTCGTTGTATAGAAGCTAAGGTTATAGCTGATAATATCTTTACAGCCTTTAATAATCTTGTAGAAAATTTAAAGGTCGATGAAAGCACTTGTGCGCCTTATGTTATAGACCCGAAAAAAGAATACAAAGGTCGCTATATAGGACATGTTCCGCGTGGAGTTTTGAGTCATTGGTGTCGCATTAAAAACGGTGTGATTGAAAATTGGCAAGCGGTTGTGCCTAGCACTTGGAATGCTTCGCCAAAAGATGCAAATGGCAAAGGTGGTAGCTATGAAGAATGCCTTATAGGTCTTAAGATAGCTGATGTCAAACAGCCGCTTGAAATCATACGCAAAATTCACTCTTATGACCCTTGTATAGCGTGTGCTGTGCATGTTATGGATACAAAGGGTAATCAGTTGGGCGAATACAAGGTAGAGATATAAAGGATAAGCTATGCAAAATGTTGTTATAGAAAACTCTGAGCGAAAAGCGGTATATGAATTTAGCATTGGCTTAAGGCTTACGCATTGGCTTAGGGCTATAAGTATAGTTGTGCTTGTGGGAACAGGCTTTTACCTTTCTTATGTATTTCAAAGCCCTATTTCTACGGGTGAGCCTGTAAATTTTATGCAGGCAAAATACCGTTTCGTGCACGAGGTAGCTGGGTTTTTACTGATAGCTTGTGTGATTTTTAAGACTTATTTGTTTTTTACCGATAAGGTCAGCAAAAAAGAATTGGCAAGTTTTGAGAACTTACTCAACCTTAAAATGTGGATAGAGCAAATTAAATTCTATCTTTTCTTAGGCAAACATCCAAAAATAAAAGGCGTATATAATCCTTTGCAATTTGCAAGCTATATACTCTTTTACCTTGTTATCGCTGGTATTATACTTACAGGGCTTACACTTTATGTGCATGTGTATCACGATGGACTTGGAGGAATGCTTTATTCTATACTAAGACCCATAGAAGCTATGCTTGGAGGGCTTGCAGAAGTTAGAACTTGGCATAGAATTTTAATGTGGGTTATCATCGTTTTTGTCGTTGTTCATATTTATATGGCGGTGTTTAATGCTGTTAAAGGCAAAGATGGCGCTCTTGATGCTATATTTAGTGGCTATAAATACGAAAAAGACGAATAAATTTGAAATTTCTTATACTTGGCATAGGAAATATAATGTTTGCAGATGAAGGCTTAGGCGTTCATCTTTGCAAACTTATACAAAAAAATTACTCTTTTACTCACCCTGAATACACATTAGATTTTGTAGATGGTGGAACTTTAGCTATGCAGCTTAGTTACATTATAGCAAATTATGATAAAATGGTCGTTTTAGACTGTTTAGAAGCTGATGATGCGCAAATTGGCGATGTTTTTTTCTTTCCTTATGAGGCAATGCCCAAAAAAATCTCTTGGAGCGGAAGCGCACACGAGGTAGAGATGCTTCAAACTTTACAATATATGGAGCTTTTAGGAGATTTACCAAAAACACAAATTTTAGGCTTTATTCCAAAACGCATTGAGCCTATGAGTTTTGAACTTTCAAGTGAGGCTCTAAAGGCTGCAAAAACTATGGAAAAAACCCTGCTTAATTACCTTCAAAAAGAGGGTTTTGAGTGCAAACAAGTGGCAAATTTCCTCTTGCAAGAACTTGCTTTAAATTCTTATAAGTCCTAAACTTCTTCTCTTTCATAAATCTTTCTCAGCTTGCTGTCAAGTATCCACGCGAAACGAAAGAGTGCAGGCACAACAAGCAGCGTTAAGGCTGTGGAGCTGATAAGCCCGAAAATCACAGCCACAGCCATAGGCGAGTTGCCCTCATAGCCAGCCCCGTGCGATACAGCCAAAGGCAACATAGCAAAAATCATCGCAAAGGTTGTCATCAAAATCGCCCGAAGTCTTGCCTTGCCAGCCTCCAAAAGTGCCGCATCAGGCTCTAAACCCTCGTGGCATTTACGATTAGCCACATCGACAAGCAAAATGGCGTTTTTGCCAACCATTCCAAAAAGCAAGATTATCGCTACTAACACGAAAAGAGAGAAGTTGTTGCCCGTAATAAATAAGCCAAAACACGCTCCAGCAAAGGCTAGTGGCATAGTTATCATTATGACAAAGGGTAAAATCAGGCTTTCATAAAGTGCCGCAAGCACCAAGTATATCAGCACCAAGCCCAAAGCCACAGACACAGCAAAGCCACTTACCGTTTCACCCAGCATTCGTATAAAGCCAGAAAAAGAGTAAGTGAGCTTTGAATTTTCGCCTAAAATTTCACTACTTTTACTTTCTAATAAATTTTTTACAGCACCAAGCGATAAGCCATCATTACTAGCGGTAATTTTTATACTGCGGTTTTTATTGTAGCGGTTGATGACACCCAAGTCCTCTTTATAGGCAAAATCAACCACGCTTGAAAGTCCTAAAACCACGCCGTCATTGCTTTTAATCTGTATGCGTTTGAGCGCTTCTATGTCTTGCTTGAATTTACTATCAAAGCTCAGCACTATGTCATCTTTACTCGCACCCGTGTCCATACTGCCAACGCTTAACTGTCCAAAACTATAGCCCAAAACCCCAGCGATATATTCGACATTGACATTGAGTTTTTTAGCAAGTTCCCTGTTGATACTCACGCTCACTTCGCCTTTTTTGGAGTTGCCATTATCGTCTATATCGCTCACGCCACCGCTTTGAGCTAGAATTTCTTTGGCTTTTTCACTTGCCTTTATAATCTCATTCATATCATCACCCAGCACCATAAACTGCACGGGATAATCAACACCAGCTCCGTCAAATTTAGGGATTTCAAGCACTTTGATTTTAAGACTATCATTTTGTAAATTTGCACGAAATTGCGAAACGATGTTTTTTTGTCGGTATTTTCTCTCGTTTAAAGGCTTTAATTTCACATAAATTTTAGCCTTTTTACTCTCTTTTGCATCAGTGTAACCCACAAGCAAATACGCATAATCCACGCTTTCATCGGCTTTTACCTGTTGTAAAATGTCAAGTGAAACCTTTTGCATAGCTTCCAAACTCACATCTTCTTTGTGTTCAAGCTGCACCTGAAATTCGCTATCATCTTCCATAGGCAAAAAGTCAA
This sequence comes from uncultured Campylobacter sp., assembly GCA_934728065.1. Taxonomy (GTDB): domain Bacteria; phylum Campylobacterota; class Campylobacteria; order Campylobacterales; family Campylobacteraceae; genus Campylobacter_D. The sequence continues at coordinate 10,251 of CAKVDW010000008.1, read as the reverse complement.
GTCCAAGTCTTGTGCCTAAAAAGGCGCAAAAGATTACTATGGCTAAGCTTATGAATATAAATTTGGTTTTGTTGGCAAGGATTTTTGCGAGCAAATTTTGATAAATTTGCTCACCCCTTTCAAAAAATGGCTCACTTTTGTAATAAAATGCACTTTCTTTTGCGTTTAAAAAGCGAGCTGAAAGCGTAGGTATGAGAAAGACAGCAACCAAAAAGCTTACTATAACGCCGCTTGCCACGCTTATGCCAAGTGCGTTAAAGAAAAGCCCTGGGACACTGTCCATATAAGAAATAGGAATAAATACACACAAAAGCACCACGCTAATGCTTAAAACGCTAAATCCTATCTCTTGTATGCCTTGGGCAGCAGCCTTTAAAGGTGGCATAGTGTGGGATTTTTTGCTGATATTTTCGATGACAACTATGGCATCATCGACAAAAATGCCTATGCTTAAAGTAAGGGCGATGAAAGTTAAGCGGTTTAAGTCAAAGCCCATTAAGTCGATGAGAAAAAAGGTAGAGATAATGGAAGTGGGTATGGCTATGGAGGCGATTAAAGTGGCACTTTTATTACGCAAAAACAAGAATACTATAATAACCGTTAAAACAATACCAAGCAACATATCCTCAATGACTTGAATTAAATGTTTGGATATATTTTGACTTTTATCAAATACAACTTTGATTTCTATATTGTCCCCAGCGAGTTTTTGCAGTTCGGTTAAATTTGCCTTGACATTTCGTATCATTTTAAGGGCGTTGTAGCCGCTTACCTTACCGATTTCTAAAAGCACGCCATCACTTTGCAAAAACGCCACTTGTTTTTTGTCCTCATAGCCTTGTTTAATGCTTGCGACATCGCTGAGAAAGACACCGGGCATTAGCCTTAAATTTTCAAGTTCTTTTATGCTGAGCGCTTCAAAATAACCCTTGACTATGTAGATACTTTCGGCGTTTTCAAGCTCGCCTAAGGCTTGTTTGAAATTTTGACTTTTGATGATATTTGCGACATCAAGCGCGTTGAGGTTATATTTGCTTAAACTCGCAGGGTCAAGCTCTATGCGAATTTGTGGCTTTAAAAAGCCCACTTGCTCAACATTTCCAACTCCATTTACCCTTTGCAAAAAGGGCTTTAACTTCTCATCGATGCTTCGCATAAGCTCCAAACTATCGCCGTTCTTGCTTTGCAAAAAAAGGCTTATGCTCGCACCGCTATCTGATGGCACTTTTTCGATTTTAGGTTTGACAGGCAGGCTTAAAGCACCGATTTTATCGCGCACATCATTTGCCGCCACTTCTAAATTTTTACTCAACTCAAATTCGATAAAAGTAACGCTAAAATTGTCAAAAGAGCTTGAATTTATACTCTTTATGCCGTCAATCTCACTGAGCGCGTTTTCGATTTCTTTGGTGATTTTGCTCTCTACAAAGTTTAAATCCCCATTGACAGCCGCCGTTACCTTAACAAGCGGTATGCTTACGCTAGGAAATAAATTCACAGGCATAGTAAAAACTGATATAAAACCAAAGATGATAAGCCCCATAAAAAACATCAGCGTGGTTATAGGGCGGTTGATAGCGAGTTTATACATTTAATTTGCCTCTATCACGCCCTCGCCAAAAAGCCCCGGCGTTAAATTTGTGGTGTAAATTTCAGCAAAAATCTTGCGCGTTTTTATATCTATGCTTGGATAAACAAGGGCGATTTTCGCTTCTTTTTGCTCGCCATTTATCTTGTAGCGGTAGGTTTGCCCTACTTTAACCTTATCTTTGAATTTCTCATCAAAACTTATGACAAGTTTGACATCAGGGTATGAAAACATCTCCATCACCACTTGCTGCACGGGCGCAACGCCTTGTGCTAAGTCAATATACTTTGCAGAGATGATACCATCATAAGGCGCGCGCAAAATTTTCTTTTCAAGGGCGTCCTCAAAGCGTTCTATGTTGATTTTAGCTTTTGCAAGGTTGAGTTCTGCTTGCTTAAAGCCCGCTTCAATGTCCTCAAAGCTCTGCTTGTCAATGACATTTTGCACTTGCTTGAATTTATCCATTTTGCTTTTAGCGTTGTTGTAGGCTATCTGCGCTAAGCCCAGCTCGTTTTTAGCGTTTTTAAGTCCGATTTGCTCGCTTGTATTGTTGAGCATGATTAAAATATCTCCCTTTTTTACTTGCTTTGACACGCTTACTTTGATTTCTTTGACTATGCCGCCTACTTCAAAAGCAAGTTTGCTTTGATTTATCGCAAAAACATCAAAGCTAGCGTAAATTTCCTCCGCCAAAAGCCCCGTAAAAAGGCTCATCACAAGGACAAAAATTCTTTTCATTGCACTATCCTTTCTTTTATATCAATGCCCAAAACAAAGTAGTAGCGGGCTTTTGCGATTTCAAATTCATTTTTAGCAAGCTCCAAATCGCTTTGCGCCTTAAATTTACTCTCCAAAGCCTGTAAATAATCATTGTAAGAGTTTAGCCCCGCGACATATTTTTTATCCACGCTTTCAAAAGCAAGGCTCGCGGCTTCATTTGCAAGGCTTAAAGCCTCAATTTGCTCACGCAAAACCTTCAACTCTTTTCGTAAAAAATCAATTTCAAGTTTGTTTTTTCGCTCGACATAATTTGCATTTAAAGCCTGAATTTGATACTCCAAACGCTCACTTTCTACCTTTGCGCTTGTCGAAAAAAAGTCGAAAATTTTCCATTCAAAGCCAAGTATGAATTGATTGTTGCGAGAATTTTTTTTAAAATACTTATCCACAAAATCCCCACTCATAGCCATAAGCAAAGGGGGAATATCTATGTCAAAATTATTTTTATACCAAGTCAAATTATTTTGAATAAAAAACCTCGGCAAATACTCAGCTTTTGCGCTCTCAAGCTTAGCTCTAGCGATATTTACCTGCTCTTGGGCTATAAGACTATCAAGGTTTTTAGGGCTTTCAAAACTTGGCTCTTTAATCTTTGCTTCACCTTGCGGAGTAAAATGCTTTTGGCTTAATTCTTGCAAACTCTTTTCTACTTCTATAAGCTTTAAGCGGTTTTTATGGAGTTCAAGGCTAGTGAGATGGAATTTCGCTCGCACAGTCTCTAAAGCATCCTTTGAAACCAAACCAGCCTTATAAAAACTTTCAAGGCGAGTGAGGGTGTTTTTCAAAAAAAGTTCCTTTTGTTCGCTCGCTTTAATCAAACTTTGCAGACTTTGATGATTAAAATATAAAGTCGTTGCATTCAAGGCTAAATAGTTTTTGCCCTGCTCTTTAGCTAAAGTAGCTAAATTTTGTGCAAATTTTAAACCCTCAAGTGTAGCCTCTCTTTTGCCTCCATCATAAAGCAAGAATTTCAAACTAAGCCTTGTAAAAAGGCTTTCTTTGGGGTCTGTGGCAAATCTATCAAGGCTGTTACCCACATAAGCACCTTGTAAGCTAAGTTCTGGCAAATATGCTCTAAATGCACTTTTTCTCTCGCTCTGAGCCTTTAAAAGCGCGAGTTCTTTAATGAGATAATCTTCATTTTTTAAACTTAAATTGATAAGTTCATTTAAATTTGAAGCAAAAACAAACAATGGTAAAAAAGCATTTAGAAAAAACAACCTAAAACCCATCAAAAACCTCAATTTTTTATTTTAATGATTATTTTATCATTTCAAACTGAATATTTTATAAATTACATTTTATTAATGCTTTAAGTTTAGGTCTAATCATAAGCTATATTGCCTTTTTAAAAACCATTATGAGTAAATTTGCGTATTACAACAAATTTTTTGATAAAACGCCTTGCAGATGATAAATAGGCGATTCCATAGCACCTTTTGTAATAAATAATCTTTGCTTTTTATTGGTAACTATTTCTTTTGTTAGGCATTTTTCATTTATATTTAATGCACATTTTTTCTTACCACCCATCAATTCCATTATTTTTAGAACATAGTGGATATGTCCGCATTTCTTTTATCTCTTTTATACTCCAAAATCCAGCGTCTTTTTTTGTAAGCAAAGAGCCTGAAATATATATCATCTCGCTATCCACATATATTATATTTGTTGTTTCTGCCTTAATAGGCTGTTTTGATGGGTTTTGCAACGCCTTATCTATCTCATCAATACTCATCGCAAAATCCGCATTCCCCAATTTTAGTGCAAATATATTTTGATTGCGCTTATGCTGATAAATACTATCAACGCTATACACATACCGCTCTAGCCCCATATCTACAAAGATTTTTCTATTTTTAGCATTTGTTTTAAATTCAAAATATGGGCTTACACACTTTTTGCCATTTTCAGTTTCTGTAAATCCAAAAGTGCTATCCCAAAATACACTATTATCAAGCGTTGTTATAGCAACTTTTTTAAAATCATTATCTATTGATTCTTGCTCGATTTGATTGATTTGATTTTGTATTTTTTGGATTGTTTGCAAATCTTTAGCTAATGTGTTGCCAAATATCGATAAAACCATTAAAATTGCTAAACTTAATTTTTTCATTTTTTTATTCACTCTCTTTAGGATACTTTGGATTTGTGATTCCAAAATATGCGTTGATTTCATATTCTGACATTGTAATATCTTTGATAATATATGGACTTTTACCTTTTTGATAAAGGATAAAAATAAATGGACTATCGATTTTACTGATTTCTAAAGAGTCTGTTTCAAATGTAAGAATTGGACATTTTTCTACTGAAAATACATAAAAATTTGAATCTATTTTGTTGGCATCTAAATATTCCATTGTGTTATAAAGGTAGTCAATCCAATGCTCCATTCCGTCATAAAAAGAGTCGTTGCTATCATTAGAGGCTTTAAGTCGCTCGTAATAATCATCCGTTTGTTTTCCATAAAATCCACATTTTTCACAGACAACTTTACAGCTTTGCTCTGCTGGTTTTGGTGTTTTGTCATAAAAATCCGCATAAAGTCCTATTGTTATGAATGTAAAGGTTAGTAGAATTTTTGTCATTATTTTTCCTTTATGGTTGAGTTATTTCTATATGGTAACATTTTTCTTTATTTATACCTTTTCATACTTCCCAAAAATCTCGCTATGCAAGGCAAAGTCATCGTTTTTGCATTCGCCTGATTTTAGCGTGATTGTCTCATTATCTTGCTTTTCTACCGCGACATTGCAAAAGTCATTATTATATTCCAAAGAAAAGGCTTGAATCGTAGCTTTTGTCGCAAAGTGAAAAACGATGATTCGAGCCGTGTGATAGTCATCATTTGGCTTTTCTGTGTAGAAATTCTCACTAAAATCATCAAATTTGCTCCTTTTTTTGAATATCCAATTTCGCAATAAAGTCCGCCAAAAATCTCGTCATTGGAACAATGATTGCGTATTTCAAGGGCTTGTTTTGTAGGTTTGCCATTTTGGGTGGTATTTAATTCATAAACGCCTATCCACTCATCAATGAAGTTTGGTAGCTCTGCATTTAATGCTATATTGCAATACAATAACGCTAATAACATTCCCTTTTTCATTTTTTACCTCTGCTTTAAATTTTATCTAACTCACTAATATCGTTCATTGGAGGACATTCTTTAGGGTTGTCTGTTTCGGTAGATTGTGGGTTTATTAGCACCTTTACAATTAAATATAACTCTCATTTATTACTTCTACGCCATTTGTAGTTTGTTTGTAAGTTTTTTTATAAAATGCGCTAGGAGCGTATTCTATGACTATTTCATCTTTGCTTTTGCGCGTTATGACAACCGACATAGATGCTAATTCGCAATTCACAATTTCATCATCTAAGCATACTTGTATTTCATACTCCACTTTAACATTGTCTTTTGGTAGCTTAATGGTGGATATTGTGTCGTTTATTCTGCGCAAAACATCATAATCATCGCTTGTTTTGCTTTGCAAATGTGCGCTTATGGCTTCCTCTATGCTATTAGAGCCTGTGATAATGCACTTTTGTGAATCTTCTTCATAACCGTGTTCTTTTTTACCGCAATTTATTGCTATGGTAGGATTTATACTAGATTGTGTCAAATCTTGCGTGGGTTTATTGTTAGATTTGTTTGAAATTTGCGGATTCATACTTGAAACTATACCTAAATTTGCTTTAGATTCAACCTGCACATCTTTAGCATCTAACATTTGTGATTCGCGTAAATTCCTTGAATCCCCACACGCATTTGTCCAAAATGCTACAAGCAAAATTCCTAAAATTTTTACCAACTTTGTCATTTTTACTCCTCGCTAACCCTATAAAAAATTTTATTTTTTAGCACAATACCTTTAAGCGACACACAATCGCTTAAATTTCCACTGATTTTTAGTCTTTGTTCTTTATCATTTTCATCTATGAACTCATCTTGGATTCTAATCGACAAAGCGCATTTGCCTTTATCATAGCCCTCATTCCAAAATTCTACCGCGTCATAACCAACGCCATTTTCCGCAATATCACTCTCACCACCAAGATAGCTATTTGGATGGACATTTGCCCTGCCTTTGAGAAGCAATTTTCCATTGTGGATTATCTCAAAATCTATCACCCTAAACATAAAATAATCACTCATTTCTGCAATCCACTTTTTTGTGCCTTGCAACTCTTGAATCTTGATTGTTATGCCATCATTTTGTTTGGATTTAAAAGTGTGAATCTGCGCTTGATTTGTGGCTAGATTCTCCGCGCCAAACTCCACGCTACACGCTAAAAATATAAATGCTAGTAGTTTTTTCATTTTTTGCACTCCTTTCTTAAAAATGATTTTTGCAAATCATTGTCCGCTTTTATATTTTTCTAAAATTTCAATAATTTTTTCATAATTTTGAACAGCATTAGAATCATTGCTAGATTTTGCTTCGTTTAGCTTTTCATTAGCGTAGTCGCATAAACTCTCTATATCATCTGTTATATGATTTTTAAGCAAAAATTTAAGTGCCTTTGCATTTGCCGAATCTATGGCTTGCTGCTCAAAAGTAGGCATACCGATAGTGCCATTTAAAAACGCCATATTATGCTCTTTGTCCTTTTCTAATGCCTTGTATATAAGCTCTAACCCAGCAATATCATCTGCCTTAATCATATCAATGATAATATACGCGCTCTCAAAAGCATAAGATTTATTTGTAGCGGCAGGGTTGCTAGATTTATTGTTCCATTTGTGATTTCCCCATTGCTTAAACCACTCATTATAGAGAGCGGACTCGGTGTTTTGCGTGCTTTGCATGTGCGCTAAATCTTGCGCATAGCCAAAAATCAACATAAAAGCAAGGATTAGTTTTTTCATTTATCACTCCTTAATAATTGTAAAAATTCTGCAATTTCTCCATTGCTTATTGCAAGATTTGATATGCCTTGCAATTCCTCTTTTAAATGTTTATCATAATATTTCATAAAATTCTCCATTGTTTCTGTTCTCTGATTGTATGGAGATTCTGGGAGAGACGCCCACTCATAATGCAATCTTTTCTTTGGCTTATCTGTCCTAGTTCTTACGGCTTCGTCAATTTTATTTGCCATTATTAAATCTAGCGAGTCTCTAATTTTGTGCAATAATATTATGCACGATTTATCTTGATTTTTTGGAGAAAAATCATCAATACCATACTTATCTCTATATTTCTTAATGTTATCCCAAGTTTTTTTTAAAATTTGATAAGCTCCAGCTGCTGTGGAATTTAATTTTTTATTGTAAATATTTGGGTGTTTTGAAAAATCATCAAAAGTGCCTCCACCTACAAGTGTTTTATAGCCTTTATCATAAAGTGTTCCTTCCCCATATCTCAAAGCATACATAAAGGCTTTTAGCCTTGCTATTTCAATACTAACATACCCAACCTCCACCCTTATCACATTCCCTACTTTTTCTAATTCTACTTTGTATTTGTTTGTTAGATTTTGTAAAGCTTTAAAGAATGCTAAATCTTGCGTAGCTAAATCTATACCTTTATTATCACCATAAGATTTACCTCCGTGAATGGTGTAAGCTGTGCTTTGAATTTTAACTAAATTAAAGATTTTACTTGTAAAAGAATCATCTTTATTTTCATAAAGTCTTATGTATTTATCACTTAAATTAAATTGATTTGTATTTATGTTTGCGCTATTTATTGCATTAAATTCTTGGATTTTATTTGCCTTGTTTGTAATAGATGCACCCATAGTTAGTTGTCCTTGTTTATCTACCTAACAACTCTTTTATGTCTATATCGCAAATATATGCCTTTTGGATTTCGGGATAACTGCCATCATCATTGACATAAAATGCCACGACATTATCATCTATAAATTTTAAAGTCTGCCCCATTTTATCAAAGTCATTGTCTATGGGCAAAATGTCTGTTTTTGCTATATTGTGCGGATATGCCTCGTCTCTATCATTTATCAAAAAAGTCATAGTAAATGCAAAAATATCATTTTTAATGCTTATGTCCGTAATTCTTGCAACTTCTAAACCATCTCCATTTGTATCTTCTAGCACATAGAGCAAAGTGGGTTTATAAAAAATAGTATATCTAGGATATTCTCTTGGATAGCCATTTTTTAACTTATCGCATTGACTAGGTTTTTTAACCATTACCTTATCCCAAAAACTTCTACCTTTAGAATCTACAAGGTTTATATCTGCTTTTATGGCATAAATGCTTGAAGCTTCAGTATTTGAATCGATTTCTAATCCTTGTAGCTTTGATAGTGCTACTGCAATAAATAGTATAGAAATTAACTTTGCCATTTTTATTCCTCTAAAATATTTAATCTAATTTGTGTTACAAAATAATTTCTATTGGGTTTATACACAGTTTTGCCATTATTTATTTCACAGGACAAACATAAAGATATGTTGGGGTATCGCCAACATTCAGCGTATTATCATCTATGGTAGATATTGTTATTTTTCCATCTTTATTGATAAATAACCCTATGCGTTCATCAATCATTCTATTTTTAATATACTCTAAATCATTACCTTGTTTGTATTTTTTGATGTCTATCATTAGCAATACAATCTCTCTTCCACCATACGCATTTTCGCTCCATAAATCAAATATTTTATAAGTGTGTTCATAATAATGTAAAATCCTTTCTTTTGCATCGCTAAATTTAAGATACTCTCCTCCAGCTTTTTCATCATTACAACGAGCAGGATTTTCTACAAATATTTTACCCTAAAATGTTTCATCATTATAATAATCCCCTTTGTAGCTAGAAATTTCATCGGCATTAAGCAAATTCAACAACATAATGCCATAGATAGCTATTTTTTTCATTCATTACTCCTTTGGACACAGGACATATTTTTGACACCCTTCAAACATACACCATTGAATGGAAGTATCATCTAAAAATTCCAAACTATATTTATCTTGAGGATTATATTTTATAGAATCAGCAAATAGAAAAACAAATTTATCTCCTTGAAGTAGTATGACATCATCGTTAGAATCTTTTACCACCAAATCTATGCGCTCCATAGGAGTATAAACTATTATAGTCCTACTTTCTCTATCAAATTGTAAGCCCTGCTCTTTGAACCATTCTTCATTGCTGCAAGTTTTTGCTATTAGCGATTTATTTGTTTGATAAGAGACAAATTTTTTGTCCCAAAAACTCCTGCCGTTAGAATCTACTATATCCAAATTATTTGCATATAACCTGCATAGGTAGATACAGAGTAAAACCATTGTTTTCATCGTATATTCCTTCTAATTTGAGTTACGACATAAAAATGTTTTGAAGGAATTTGTGATCGCCCTCTTAAAGAATAATCATTTTGTAAATATAAACGATTATAGTCATTTGAGCCAGCCTTATATTGCTTTTCATTAATGGAATTTGTTCCTACGTCATAAAATAAATAGTATAAATCGCCTTTATCATCATATTTTCTACCCACAATAACAATGTAGTGGTCTGTCGTAAAATCTGTTCTGTTAGGATAATCTATCGTGCCATTTTTTAATTTTATTTTTCTATCAAACTCATAATCTACTCCCACTAATACAGGATAACCAGATTCTAGCTCGGAATCCAAATATGCTATCCCATCTTTTGCAGTTTGCATATCTATAACGAGATACTCACTTTGATTTTTTGATTGTGAAAGTTTTTTGTTTTCGTTAGCTATTTGAAATCTAGTTGTTGGTGAAGCAGAATTACCACTTAACCCAGAATTGACTAAAATTTTTTTACAAGTATCAAAACACGCTGTTCCTCCACCATTATCAAACTGCGAAATCCACTCCACTTTGCCACCATTTGGCGTTGTTTGTCCGCGCAAATCAATTTCACTTTTGCCA
>CAKVDW010000007.1 GCA_934728065.1 uncultured Campylobacter sp. | reverse complement strand
GCTAAAAAAGCACTCATCGACACGCAAAGGCATTTTGTGCTAGAAGCAGCGCACCCATCGCCACTTGCTCGCACGGGTTTTTTGGGCTGCAAACACTTTTCAAAGAGCAATGAAATCTTAAAACAACTTGGCAAAAGCCCTATTGAGTGGGATTTAAAGGCTTAACTAAGAAGCTCTTTAAAGTTCTTGTATCCAGCATTTGTAGGCATAGCACTCAAATCACTTAGGGTTATAGCCATTCCTAGATTGTCAAGCAGGGTATCAATCTCATCTCTTTTATCCTCTACATAGGCTAAAACGCCATCATACCCACCATTTTCAAGGGCAAATAAAGGATTTTGTATCTCAAAGCTGAAATTTTGACCACCTACATTTGTATGCAGTTTCGTATCAAACAAAGTCTCGCCCATAAAAGAACAACTTTGGATAATGTTTGCACTTTGTGCGTCAAGATTTCTTTTTTCTTCATCATTGCCTAACTCATTTCGCTCTTGTATATTTTCTTGTATCTTTTTTAGCGATTTATCAAGTATTTGCAAGGCTCCTATGAAATCATTCGCATCATTGATTTGCGAGGAAAGCTCTTTAGCCTTAAATTCGCTTTTTTCGGCAACTTCGCCCAAGTGTCTTTTAAGGATTTGAAGTTCATCACTCATTTTTTCTCCCTTGTTTTATGATTTATCCGCTTTAAAGCAAAATGTGTTCCATTTTATTTTATGTCTTTTTATACTTTTGGCAGACCTTTCGCAAAACAAGACTTGATAAGGCTAATCCAAAGGAAGCTGTTACGCCCATAAACGAGCCAAGCTCCTTGCAAATGGGCTTTTCATCGCTAAAAACCACTTCAAAGTCCGCTTTTAAACCAGCTTTTTTAAGCTCATAGCGAAATTTTTTCGCTAGGGCGTCTCCGTGCGTTTTGCAAAGTGGCGCAATGGCGATTTTAGTGGCATCAAGCTTTCTCGCACCGCCTGTGGCTGAGACGAAAATTTGTTTTTGAGTATCCACAAGCCCTACAATAGCAACTTTTGCGGGTATATCATCTATGGCATCTATGATAATGTCAAACTCTTGCAAGCTAAATTCACGCAAAAACGCACTATCCACGCGTTTTACTATACCCTTGCCCCCATAAATTCGCGAAAAAACCTCAGCCTTTGCTTGCCTGATATGCTCGCTATGCAGCTGGCGGTTTAAATTTGTAGCCTCAAAGCTGTCCTCATCGATGAAAGTAAAATCCTTAAAGCCCGTGCGATAAAGCGCATCAACGCAAAAGCCACCCACGCCGCCAAGCCCAAAAACAAGGACTTTAAGCGTGGTGATTTTGTCAAAAAGCTCTTCGCCGATGAGCCATTTCACGCGTGTAAAGCGGAATTCAGCCTTTTTGTCATCTAAATTCATATTTTCGCCCATTTTTTTAGCATTTCAAGCTTATTGTAAGCGGTTAAATCAAGCATTATCGGTGTCATCACCGCATAGCCTTGCAAAAGCAAATCAATGTCCGAATTTGCCTGCCTTTCATACTCCAAACCAGCCGCAGCCAGCCAAAAATACTCCACTCCGCGTGGATTTTTGTTCGCATAAGCTTTGTAATTATACACTCTTTTGCCCGTGTGAGCGACTTTAAGCCCCTTAAATTCATCTTTTGCTGAGGGAAAATTTACATTGATGAATTCTTTTTTGTCAAGCGGAAAGCCGTTGTTTAAGATTTTTGCCACGATTTGACGCGTGATTTCAAGGGCATTTGTGAAATCAAGCCTTTTTGAATTCTCGCTTTTTCGGTAAAATTGCGAAAGTGCGATTGCAGGAATGCCCTGCAAAACAGCCTCCATAGCACCAGCACAAGTGCCAGAGTATGTTATATCCTCGCTTATGTTCGCTCCGTGATTGATACCGCTTATGACTAAATCAGGCAAGCGCGTTTTGTAAAGGGCGTGAAGCGCCAAATACACGCAATCAGCAGGCGTGCCATCATCAAGCTTGTAAAAACGCTTGCCGACTTTGACGAAACGAAGCGGACGCGTGAGCGTTATGGAGTGAGATGAGCCTGATTTTTCAGTGGATGGAGCGACTACGGTTACTTTGGCGTTAAACTCACGCCGCAACATTTTTACAAGTTTTTTCAAGCCCTTGCTCTCAAAGCCATCATCGTTTGTGATTAAAATTTCTTTCATTTTTTGTCCTTGAATTCAATTTTAACATAAATTTATTAAACAAGAGTTTGCGCCAAAGGGCAAAAATATGCTAAAATTCGCATAAAAAAGGCTGATTATGTTTGAATTTAGCGACAACGAGCTAATAAATTTACTCAACGATGATGCGCCCTACCTTGACAACACGAGCTTTGGCTTGGGAATTTGCGCCAAAGCGAATTTGTGCTTTTTTCCAAAAAATGATGAAATCATACTTTGCGGTGTCGATGAGTGCGTAAAACTTGCTAAAATGCTTGACATTGAGTGTGAATTTGCCCTTGAAAATGGGGCGAAAATTCAGTCAAAAGAGCGTTTTTTGTCCCTAAAAGGCAAGGCGCAGGACTTGCTTCGCGTGGCAAAAACTATGCAAAATTTATTAGAATACGCAAGTTCTGTGGCAAGCTACACAAGAACTATGCTTGAAAACGCCCGCAAGCACAACCCTAACATAGCCTTGCTTGGCACGCGTAAAACTATGCCCTTTGCTAAAAAACTCTTGCTCAAAGCCCTTATAAGTGGCGGTGGCTTGCCACACAGATATGGACTAAGCGATAGTATTTTAGTGTTTAAAGAGCATAGAGTGCTTTGTGATGACTTTGAAAATGCCTTTAAAGAACATAAAATCATCGTTGAAGTAGAAAATGCAAGCGAAGCAAGGCATTTTGCGGCTTTGGGTGCTGACATTTTGCAGTGCGAACGCTTTGAGTGTGAGACTTTAAGCACCCTTGTGAGCGAGATAAGGGCTAAATTTTCGCACATTTTGCTTTCAGCCACAGGCGGCATAAACAAAGAAAACTCCGCAGATTACGCTAAAACGGGCGTTGATATGCTTGTTTCAACCGCTATGTATAGGGCAAAAATTTGCGACATAAACGCCGAATTTACAAGGCTTTGAGCGGGGCAAATGGTGCTTAAAATTTAAAGTTGTTTTGATAAATGTGTAAATTTGCATTTAAAGCATTTTTAAGCTTAAAATGATAAAATTTGCGTTTATCTTGCGGGAATAGCTCAGGGGTAGAGCACAACCTTGCCAAGGTTGGGGTCGCGAGTTCGAATCTCGTTTCCCGCTCCAAATGCCCGGGTGGTGGAATTGGTAGACACAAGGGACTTAAAATCCCTCGGAACTTTACTTCCGTATCGGTTCAAGTCCGATTTCGGGCACCATAAAAATGCAGAATTTATAGAGTGCGGATATGAAATTGTCAAAGAGCAAATAATGCTTTCTCATCTGCATTCGCTAGTCTGTTAAGGCGGCATAGCCAAGCGGTAAGGCATGAGCCTGCAAAGCTCTGATCCCCGGTTCAAATCCGGGTGTCGCCTCCAAATGGCTAATTTTCGGGAGATGGCTGAGTGGTCGAAAGCGGCGGTCTTGAAAACCGTTGAGGTGCAAGCCTCCGGGGGTTCGAATCCCTCTCTCCCGGCCATTGTTTAAAAAAGTTTGTAAAGGAGAGGATAATTTGGCAAAAGATGATGTCATAGAAATAGATGGTAATGTGGTAGAAGCCCTACCAAACGCGAATTTTCGCGTAGAGCTTGACAACAAACATACTATACTTTGTCATATTGCTGGAAAAATGCGTATGCACTATATACGCATAATGCCCGGAGACCGCGTTCGTGTGGAACTTACACCTTACAGCTTAGATAAGGGTCGTATCACCTTTAGATACAAATAATTTTATATCTAAGCTTTTTTAAAGCTAAGTTTAGATATAATCACAGTTTTGCGACATTAAGAACTAGCAAAGAAGTATTTTCAAATCTACCACTTGCTTTGAAAATAGTTGGTTTGACACCTATTGATGTCGCGAAAAAGTGGAATTTTCAACACAGGAGAAGACGATGAAAGTCAGACCATCAGTCAAAAAAATGTGCGACAAATGCAAAATCATTCGCCGCAAACGCGTGGTTCGCATTATCTGCGAAAACCCAAAACACAAGCAAAGGCAGGGCTAAACGATGGCTCGTATTGCAGGTGTGGATTTACCCAAGAAAAAAAGGGTGGAGTATGGATTAACCTATATTTATGGTATAGGTTTGTTTAGTTCGAGGAAAATCCTTGACAAGACAGGAATTTCTTACGACAAAAGAGTGAGTGAGCTGAGCGAGGAAGAAGCAGCGGCTATCCGCAAGGAAATCCAAGAGCATTATATGGTAGAAGGCGATTTGCGTAAGCAAGTGGCTATGGACATTAAGGCGCTTATGGATTTAGGCTCTTACAGGGGGTTGCGACACCGCAAAGGCTTGCCTGTGCGCGGTCAAAAAACCAAAACCAACGCTAGAACCCGCAAGGGCAAACGCAAAACAGTCGGCGCAGCCGCCAAAGCGTAAAGGATAGACTATGGCAACAAGAAAAATCGTAAAGAAAAAAGTAGCGAAAAAAAATATCGCTCGCGGTATAGTCTATATCAGCGCAACTTTTAACAACACTATGGTAACAGTTACCGATGAAATGGGCAACGCCATAGCGTGGAGCAGTGCTGGTGGGCTTGGCTTTAAAGGCTCAAAGAAATCAACCCCTTACGCAGCGCAACAAGCGGTTGAAGATGCGATGAACAAAGCCAAAGAACACGGCATCAAAGAAGTAGGCATCAAGGTGCAAGGACCAGGAAGCGGTAGAGAAACCGCTGTAAAGAGTGTCGGAGCTTGCGAGGGCATAAAAGTGCTGTTTTTAAAGGACATCACGCCACTTGCGCACAATGGCTGCCGCCCACCAAAACGCCGCCGCGTGTGAGAAAGGATAAGTTATGTCAAGATATAGAGGACCTGTTGAAAAACTAGAAAGACGCTTTGGCGTGAGCCTTGCACTTAAAGGCGAGCGAAGATTAGCGGGAAAAAGTGCGCTTGACAAACGCCCTTATGCGCCCGGACAGCACGGCGCAAGGCGTGGCAAGATAAGCGAATATGGCTTGCAACTGCGCGAAAAGCAAAAGGCTAAATTTATGTATGGGCTGAGCGAAAAGCAGTTCCGCCGCCTTTTTGCTGAGGCTGCACGCCGTGAGGGCAACACGGGTGTTTTGCTGATACAGCTTTTGGAGCAAAGGCTTGATAATGTCGTTTATCGTATGGGCTTTGCGACAACTCGCCGCTTTGCAAGGCAGCTCGTTACGCACGGACACATTTTGGTAAATGGCAAAAGAGTCGATATACCAAGTTTTCGCGTAGAAGTAGGCGCAAAGGTCGAAGTGGCTGAAAAAAGCAAAAACAACCCGCAAATTTCACGCGCCGTGGATTTGACGGCGCAAACGGGCATTGTGGCGTGGGTAGATGTCGAAAAGGACAAGAGATTTGGCATTTTCACAAGAACACCAGAGCGAGAGGAAGTGGTTATCCCTGTTGAAGAACGCTTCATAGTCGAGCTTTACTCTAAATAATAAAGGCTTTAAATATGAGAAACATTACTACATCAGCTTATACGCCGACTCAATTTAGTGTTGAAAATATTAACGATACTACTGCTAAAATTAGTGCCTGGCCCTTTGAAATCGGCTATGGTATCACGCTTGCGCACCCTTTGCGCCGCTTACTTTACGCTAGCACGGTGGG
This sequence comes from uncultured Campylobacter sp., assembly GCA_934728065.1. GTDB lineage: Bacteria > Campylobacterota > Campylobacteria > Campylobacterales > Campylobacteraceae > Campylobacter_D. Next base: position 74,095 of record CAKVDW010000007.1, on the reverse strand, counting down.
TTTTGCGCCCACAGCCTTACATATAGAGGGCGTGAGCCACGAATTTGATAGTATGCGAGGAATGCTTGAAGATGTAACGCTTTTTATCATCAACCTAAAAAAACTTCGTTTCAAGCTTAAAAATGATGCGGACAAAGAAATTGTAAGCTTTAAATTTAAAGGTCCAAAAGAAATTCACGGCGAGGATTTAAATAATGAACTTGTCGAAGTTGTTAATGCGGATGGTTATTTAGCCACTATCAACGAGGATGCCGAGCTTGATTTTACGCTCATCATTGAAAAGGGCATAGGCTATGTGCCAAGCGAAGAGATTAGAAATTTAATCCCAGACATTAAGTATATCACACTTGATGCCTTTTTTACCCCTGTAAGAAAGGCTGTGTATGACATAGAAAAGGTGCTTTTTGAGGATAATCCAGATTATGAAAAGGTTGTTTTTACCATAACAACTGATGGGCAAATTTCTCCAAATAAAGCCTTTGAAAATGCTTTAGAGGCTATGTATAAACAGCTTAGTGTTTTTGATAAAATTACTAATGTTGGCGCAAATATCAAAAAACAAAACGCTAACAATGAGATTGAAAATATGAAACTCTTGCAAAACATTACGGATTTAAATTTAAGTGCAAGAAGCTTTAACTGCCTTGAAAAAGCAGGTATTTCTTATATAGGTGAGCTTGCTTTAATGAGTGTGAGCGAGCTTTCGGCACTAAAAAATTTGGGTAAAAAATCCCTTGATGAGATTAAAACCATAATGGAAAGCATAGGGTTGCCTGTTGGCACTTCAAAACTCAGCGACAACAAGGACATTCTCAGCAAAAAAATTGCCGAGCTTAAGGCACAAAATGGAGGCAAACAATGAGACACAAACACGGATACCGCAAACTTGGACGCACTTCATCTCACAGAGGGGCTTTGCTTAAAAATTTAAGCATTGCTATTATCAATGCGGGTAAAATTGAAACTACCTTGCCAAAGGCAAAAGAGCTTCGCTCATACATAGAAAGGCTCATTACTAGGGCAAGAGTTGGAGATTCTAATGCTCACAGAGCCGTATTTGCGAGCTTACAAGATAAAAAAGCCACAAATAAGCTTGTTAATGAAATCGCTATAAATTTTAAAGATAGAAATGGCGGTTATACAAGGATTATCAAAACTCGCATTCGCCGTGGCGATGCTGCTGAAATGGCTTATATTGAATTTGTCGCTTAATAAATTCAGCCTTTAAAAGGCTGAATTTAAAAGGTTAAACCTAGACTAAAGAGTAAGGATTCCATTTTTCTTTTCGTGCCAAAATAGGACTCTGGTTTTTGGTATTGATATTCTACGCTTACAGCAAAGGGCAAAAACATAGGTTTGGCTCTGATTCCAGCATTATAGGCAACTGTGTTTTTGTAGTATTCATTAAACCTTGAATAATTCGCTCCAATATAAGGCGTTACATAAAGTATAGCAAGGTCTATGCTCGCGCCCAAAGAGCCGCCATATTGCCAATTCTTAAGATGCCTGTAACCGTCATCTAGGCTTGAGTATTTAAATTGTGGGGCAATAAGCAAAGCTCCTGCGCCCATCCACACTTTACCATAAACACTCCATTCATAATGGTTTTTCCCATCAGCATTTAGCTTTTGCACACCTCCACCAAGCTCGGGGCTTAACTCCAAAGTGCCTATTCTTATGCCAAAACTCAAAGAGCATAAGGCAAAAACAAGTAAAACTATTTTTTTCATAATTAAAACCTTTCGATAAAAATTTAAGCTTATCATAGCTAAATTTCATTAATCACCATATTTTTTATGCAAGGTATAGGTTAAAACAGCTAAAAAACAGCATATAGCGATGACAGAACCTAAAAATAATGGAGAATTCGCGTTTAAAATGCCAACAATAAAGCTCACAACGCCAGCAAAGGCAAATTGAGTTGTGCCAAGCACCGCAGAAGCTGTTCCTGAATGATTACTTGCAAAACGAGCCATTGCCAAGGTTGTGATATTTGGCATCAAAAAGCCCAGCATTCCTATGGTAAAAAATAAAGCCAACTCAAAAAACCAAAAATTCGTGGTAAAAAAGGCTGAAACAACCAAAATAACACTTAAGACAAACATAGCTTTAAAGGCTTTTGGCAGGATAATGTAAGGCGAGTATTTAAGCACTATTTTAGCATTAATGTTTGCAAAAATGACAAAACCAAGCGCATTTATGCCAAATAAAATTCCATATTTTTGTTCGCTAAGTCCAAAAAATTGAGTGAAAACAAAAGATGAACCTGTAATGTAGGCAAACATTCCGCCTATGGCTAAAGCTCCAGAAATTGCATAAATCATAAAAAGCTTATCATTTAAAACGCTTTTATAGCTTTTAATGATTTCTTTTTGCGAAAATTTTACTTCACCACGCTTTGGCGCACTTTCTTTAAGGACAAAAATGAGTAATAAAAGCAAAATGATACCCAGCATAAACAACACGATGAAAATGCTATACCAAGAAAAAAATTCCAAAAGTAAGGAGCCAAAAGTTGGCGAAAGCATAGGAGCTATGGAGCTAACAACCATCATCAAAGCAAAGATAGAAGCAGCTTCTTTGAGTTCAAAAAGGTCATTAACTATGGCACGAGCGATGACAACGCCAGCACACCCGCCCAAAGCCTCAAAAAATCTCAAGACTATAAAGGCTTCAACCGAATCAACAAGCACACAGCTTAAAGATGAGAGCATAAAAAGCACAATTCCCACATACAAGGGTTTTTTGCGCCCAAAAATATCGCTTAAAGGTCCATAAATAAGTTGTCCAAGAGCAAAAGCCACAAAAAAACTTGCTAAAGAAAGTTGAGTAAGAAAAGATGAAGTTTGAAAGCTCTCTTGCACCTTAGCTAGTGCAGGCAAATACATATCCGTAGAAAGTGGCGCGATAGATGACATTAATGCCAAAATGATGACAATCTTAAATTTCTCAAAGCCCTTAACCTGTGTGTGTTTTTGCATTACAAACCCCCTAATTAAATTATAACTTTGATTATAATAAAAAATCATTAACCATAAAGTTAATGATTGAGTAAAAACAACAAGAAAAAATTTCTAAATTTATCTTTTCTTAAAGACATTTTGTGTAAAGTTATGGATAAAATTTAAGGAAAATAAATGATGCCTTTTAGCGATGAGGAATTGTATGAGCCTGTGCAGTCTGTTTTGGATAAACAACTTTATATTTTAGAGCAAGATGGTGGAGGATTAGAGTTTTTAGGCGTGAAAAATGGTGTTGTTTATGTGCATTTAATCGGAGCTTGCAAGGGCTGTGCGGCAAGTGGCACGACCTTAAAATACGCCCTTGAAAGACAACTTAAAATCGACATTCACCCTGAACTTAGTCTTGTAAATTTAAATGGCGGTGCTGATGAATTCGCAAGATTATAAAAAAATCGCTCTTAATTGCTTTCGGCAAAAAGACTTTCAAAACGCTAAAGTTTATTTGTCTTTAGCTTATGAAAAAAGGGCTAGCAAAAGCTTGCTTAATCTCATTGAACTTTGTGAGTTTGCCCTTGATTTTCCTGATGAGGCGGATTTACTTTTTGAGTTTTATATGAAAAACTGCAAGGTTCGCAGCATAAATGATGAGTTTGAAAAAATTTTACTTTTAAGCGAAAATAAAAAATCTTTTGAACAAAGTATCGAAGAGGACGAATCTTTAAGCTATAAAGACTTTTTAGAAAGTGAAAAAGAGCTAGGTTTTAAGCAAAGTTTTGAAAATATCATTTTTGCAAACAAACTTGTCATCAACAGCAAAAATGATTTTTTAGACTTTTTAGAAAAACTTTTGGATAATGGCTACAAAGAAACTACGCTCAGTTACATAGAAAGCGTTTATTCGCATTTTGAGGGCGATGAAAAATTTATGAAAATCCAAGAAAAATTAAAGAATCTTAATGAAGATAAAGCTTGAAAATACTTTCATCACGGACAATTCTAACGAGTGTGAGCAAAATTGCTTTTTTGTAGAGTGCGCTCAAAATGCTCAATTTAAAGGTGATGCGCAAAAAAAGGGCGCAAAAATCATCTCTTTAAATGAGTGCAAAAGGCATTTAGGCATAGATGAAAATATCCAAATCATCGCCATCACAGGCACAAACGGCAAAACAACCACAGCAGCAATCATCGCTCATCTTTTAAACGCTCTTGGCTTTAAAAGCGCGCTTTGTGGCACTCGCGGGGCTTTTATAGGACAGCAAATCATCGGCGAAAAGGGCTTAACAACCGCGCCCATTTTGCAAACGCTTGATTATTTGGCAAAGGCAAGCAAGGCTGGGTGTGAGTTTTTTGTGATGGAAGTTAGCTCGCACGCTCTTGTTCAAAAGCGCATTGAAAGCCTAAATTTTGCGGCGAAAATTTTTACAAATTTAACACAAGACCATTTGGATTTTCACAAGGATTTTGCGCATTATCAAGCCGCAAAGGAAAGTTTTTTCACTGATGAGAGTTTAAAATTTATCAACGCTGATGCGCATAAAATCGCTTACAATAGCGCAAACGCCATAACTTACGGCGTAAAAAATAGTGCTGATTATGGTGTGAGCGAGTTTGATTTGAATTCTGGCATAAGAGCGACTTTGAATTTTAAGGGCGAAAAAGTGCCGATAAACTCGCCGCTTGTGGGGCTTTTTAATCTTTACAATCTCCTTGCCGCGCTTGCCTGCATAAATGAGTTAAAACGCCCAAATTTAAGCGCATTGCAAAGGGCAGTGAGTGAATTTAAGGGCGTGAGCGGTAGGGTTGAGGAAGTGGCTGAAAGGGTGATAGTGGATTTTGCGCACACGAGTGATGGCATAGAAAAGGTGCTTGAAGCACTTTCGCATAAGAATTTAATCGTAGTTTTCGGAGCTGGCGGCGATAGAGACAAAACAAAGCGTCCTTTAATGGCAAAGACAGCAAAAAAATTCGCCAAAAAGCTCATCATCACAAGCGATAATCCACGAAGCGAAAATCCAAATGACATTATAGCAGACATTTTAAGCGGTATAGTGCAAGATGAAAGCGTGTTTGTCGAGTGTGAGCGCAAAAAAGCCATAGAAAAAGCCCTTGAAATGAAAGGTGATGATGATTTTGTAGTGATTTTAGGCAAGGGAGATGAGAATTACCAAGAAATAAAGGGCGTAAAATATCCCTTCAGCGATAAAAAAATCGTGCAAGAAATCTTAAAAATTAAAGAATAGTAAATGAAATTTTCCCTACTTTATAGTAAAATTCAAAGATATTTAGTTTAAGGAAAAAAATGTTTGAAAATATGGACTTATCCAAAATGGGTGAGCTGTTTAAAAATGTGCAAGAAAAGGCAAAAGAATTTGAGCTTGAGCTTGCTAAAAAAGAGTTCATCGCTAAAAGTGGTGGAGGTTTAGTGAAGGTGAGTGCAAACGGCAAGGGCGAAGTTATCGACATTAGCATTGATGAAAGTTTGCTTGATGACAAAGAATCCTTGCAAATTCTACTCATTTCAGCCGTAAATGATGCCTTAAATATGGTCAATCAAAACAAACAAAGTATGGCAGGAGATATTTTAGGAGGGTTTAACCTATGAGATTTTTATTGATTTTTTGTGTAAGTGTGGCTTTTATGTTTGGGGTTGAACGCCCTAAATTTGAGGACTTTGCCGCTTGCTTTCAAAGAAATAAAGCTAGTGTTATGGTGTATGAGGGTATGAATGCCTTTGTTTTAAGTGAAAATTTACTTGCGGTGTTAAAAACACCAAGCCAAAAGCTTAACCGTTATATCAAATACGACCCATTTTTGAATTTATATCTTGTAAGGACTGATTTTAGCTTGTTTCCAGCTGTTACTTATGATGAACAAAACCTTACGCGTAATGATTGGGTAGGCATTATAGACCCTAACACACCCTATATAGGTCATTTAAAATACTTGGCTCAAAATATAACAGAGCGAGACCAGCTTGACTTTACCACAAAGGTAGGACAGCTTAATACCCCTTGTTGCTCTATGCTCGGCATTTCTTTGGCTGACGGTTCATTTATCGGTAACCGCTATTTAAAGCACTTTGCGAAGTATAATGATGTGTATTGGGGCGATATAGGCGTGGATTTTGTTTTAAGAGATGATAAAATTTATGTTGAAAGCGTGCGAAATAATGGCAAATTCTTAATCAACGATGAGGTTGTGAGCGTTGATGATATAGCTGTTAATGATTTAAGAAAACTAAATGAAAAAATTTTATTTGCCGATAGGGGTTCAACCCTTTATTTTAAAGTGTTAAGAGATAATAAAGATGTCAATATCTCAACAAATGTTTTTGCCAAAAGCTTACCCGCTGGCTTTAATCCAGCAACTATTGCCGATGCAAACGCAACCAAAGCACCAGCAAGAAGAGTTGTCCCACAAGCTAATCAATTTAGAAGTGCTTTAGGCTTTAGTTTGGATAATTCTTTAAATATCACAAGGGTTGAAGCTGGCTCTAAAGCCTCACAAGCTGGTTTTGCAGTGGGTGATAGGCTTTTGAGGATAGACAATCAAGTTGTAAGGGATTTAAGGACAGCTCAAAGGATACTTGGCGCAGGAAATGACTTTAATATACTCGTAGAGCGTTCAGTAAAAAACCTACCCATAAATCCTCAAAGCAGGGCAAAGGGAGATGGAACTTTTCAGTTTTTCATAAGGCTGAGTAAGTGAGCGTTTTGACGCGTTTTGAGAGCTTTTTGAAGGCAAATTTACCGAGCATTCAAAGCTTTCACCCCTTTTTTAACGAAGCCTTGTCAAGTATGCTTGTAGCGGGCGGCAAGCACTTTCGCGCTCAGCTTTTGCTTGGCATAGTGGAAAACAAAGCCCCAACTTTGCTTGAAAAGGCGATGAATGTGGCTTTGGCGGTTGAGTTTATCCACACTTACTCGCTGATACACGATGATTTGCCCGCTATGGACAATGCGCCTTTGCGGCGTGGCAAACCTACCTTACACAAGGCTTATGATGAAACCACAGCGATTTTAGTGGGCGATGCGCTCAACACCGAAGCCTTTTTACTCTTGTCAAACGCTGAATTTAGCGACACTATCAAAATAAAACTCATCAAAACCCTAGCATACAATGCGGGCATAAATGGAATGATTATAGGACAGGCGATTGATTGTTTTTTTGAGGACAAAAGGCTTGATTTAAAGCAGCTTGAATTCTTGCATATCCACAAAACCGCCCGTTTAATCGCCGCCGCACTTAAAATGGGCTGTGAAATTTGTGAATTTGACGAGAAAAAAACGGCTCAAATTTATGAATTTGGCTTAAAACTTGGGCTTGCCTTTCAAATCAATGATGACATTATCGATGCTACAAGTGATGAAAAAAACTCAGGCAAGCCCACAAAGGCAGATACACACAAAAATTCCTTTGTGAATTTACTCACACTTGCAGGGGCGCAAAAGGCAAAGGCTGATTTGCTCGAAATTTGTGAGAGTTTGCTTTTGAATTTAGATGAAAATTTAGCCCCTTATCTTAAAAATTTGATGAAAAAATACCTTTAAAAAGGACAAAAGATGAATTTAAACAAGCTTGAAAAAACCGACCTTGCGATGCTCACAAAAATGGCAAACACCTTGCGGATTTTAAGCGCTGATATGGTGCAAAAGGCAAACAGCGGACACCCTGGCGCAGCTTTGGGGCTATCTGATATTGTGGCTGTTTTAAGTTTGCATTTGCAGCACAACCCCAAAGACCCATCGTGGCTAAACCGCGACAGGCTCGTTTTTTCGGGCGGACACGCCAGCGCACTTTTGTATAGCTTTTTGCATTTAAGTGGCTATGATTTAAGCGTTTGGGATTTAAAAAATTTTAGGCAGCTTCACTCCAAAACGCCCGGACACCCAGAAATAAGCACACAAGGCGTAGAAATCGCCACAGGACCCTTAGGACAAGGCGTTGCAAACGCTGTTGGCTTTGCGATGGCGGCTAAAAAAGCGGCGAATTTGCTAGGCGAAACGCTTATCAACCACAAGGTGTATTGCCTTTGCGGAGATGGGGATTTGCAAGAGGGCATTAGTTACGAGGCTTGCTCGCTTGCAGGCGTTCATAAGCTTGATAATTTAATCATCATTTATGACAGCAACCACATTTCTATCGAAGGCGATACGGCTTTGGCTTTTGATGAAAATGTGGCGCAAAGGTTTATCGCACAGGGCTTTGAAGTGCTTGACATAAACGGACACGATTATGAAGCCATAAACAACGCACTTTTAAAGGCTAAAAACGCCACAAAACCCACGCTCATCATCGCTCACACCACCATAGCCAAAGCCGCACTCACGCTTGAAGGCTCACACCACAGCCACGGCGCACCTTTGGGCGAAGAAATCATCAAAAAAATGAAAGAAAATTTAGGCTTTGACCCAAATTCGCACTTTGAAATTCCAGCCGATGTGAAAATCCGCTTTGAAAGTGCGGTTGAACTTGGCGATTTAGCGCAGGCAAAATGGAGCGAAATTTTACAAAACTCGCCCAAAAAAGAGCTTTTAAATGAGCTTTTAAAGCCTGATTTGAGCAAAGTTGTGTATCCAAATTTTAGCGGTAAAGACATAGCCACAAGGGATTCAAACGGCGAAATTTTAAACGCTATTGCAAAAAGCGTTGTGGGCTTTTTAGGTGGAAGTGCTGATTTAGCCCCGTCAAATAAAACCGAGTTAAAGGGCTTTGGCGACTTTGTGGCGGGCAAAAATTTGCATTTTGGCATAAGAGAACACGCTATGGCAGCCATAAACAACGGCTTTGCAAGGTATGGGCTTTTCTTGCCCTTTTCGGCGACTTTTTTTATTTTCAGCGAGTATTTAAAGCCAGCCGCTAGAATCGCCGCTTTGATGAAAATCAAGCATTTTTTCATCTTTACGCACGACAGCATAGGCGTTGGAGAGGACGGACCCACGCATCAGCCCATAGAACAGCTTAGCACCTTTCGCGCAATGCCAAATTTCCTTACCTTTCGCCCAGCTGATGGCAACGAAAACGCCGCGTCTTGGCAAATAGCCTTAAAAGAAAACTTGCCTTGCGCCTTTGTGCTTTCACGCCAGAAGCTCAAAGCCTTGCCACAAGGCGTTTTTGGCGGAGTGGAAAATGGAGCGTATTTGCTTAAAGAAAGCGAAAATGCTGAATTTACCTTGCTTGCAAGCGGTAGCGAAGTGAGCCTTTGCCTAGAAACCGCCGCACTTTTAGAACAAAAAGGCAAAAGAGTAAGCATCATCTCAATGCCTTGCTATGAGCTTTTTGAAAGGCAAGATAAGGCTTACAAAAAAAGGCTTTTACAAGGCAGGGTTATCGGCGTAGAAGCAGCCAGCGCAAACGAGCTTTATCAGTTTTGCGATGAGGTTTTTGGGATTAAAAGCTTTGGCGAAAGTGGCAAGGACAAAGAAGTTTTCGCGCACTTTGGCTTTACGCCTGATAGGCTTTGCGAGTTTGTTTTAAAAGCAGATGATGAGTAGTGTGCGCATTTAAGGCGCGAGATTAAGGGGAGAATATGAGTCAAAATTTAGCCTTTTTGAAAAGCGAGCTTGAATTTATCACTCAAAACACGCAAGATAGGCTTGTCATCAGTGGAATTTGGGACAAAAATTCACTGCCCTTTTTTGAAAAAAAGCCCATTTTGCAAATTTTTAAGCCGAATTCAAAAGTTATCATTTTTGATTTTTCAAATTTAACGCACATTGATACAGCGGGCATTTGCTTTTTTTTAAGGCTTGAATTTGAGCTTAAAAAAGAAAATTATGAAATCCAAAAAACAGGCTTAAACGCCACAAATTTAAGCCTTTACGAGCTTTGTGAGAAAAATTATATTCAATTACCAACAAAAAATGCCAAGCCCTTATCCAAAGAAAACTTTTTCATAAGGCTTGGCAGGAAAACAAGCCTTGCTTTTGACATTTTAAAAGAGTTTATCATTTTTACAGGTATGTTTTTTACAGCTCTTTATGAAAATTTGCGTAAGCCTAAAGAATTTCGTTTTGTTGCCTTTTTATACCATATAGAGCATTCAGCACTTCGCGCTATGCCTATCATCATCATCACTTCTTTGCTTGTAGGCGTGGTGCTTGCTTATCAGGCGGCGTATCAGCTGGCGCAATTTGGCGCAAATATTTTCATCGTGGATTTAGTCGGCATTTCAGCCACGAGAGAAATCGCCCCGCTTATCGCTGCTATCGTTATTGCAGGACGCAGTGCTAGTTCATACACGGCGCAAATTGGCGTGATGAAAATTACTGATGAAATTAATGCGATGAATACTATGGGCTTTAGTTCTACGAAATTTATCATCTTGCCAAGGGTTATGGCTCTTACTTTAGCTATGCCTTTTATCGTTGCTGTGGCTGATATAGTAAGTATTTTTGGCGGTATGGTTGTGGCGGATTTGAGTTTGCAGATTAATTTTCTTGAATTTATGAGACGGTTTAAAGAGGCTGTGGAGCTTAAACACATCATCATCGGTATTGCCAAAGCTCCTATGTTTGGCTTTTTAATAGGGCTTATAGCCTGTTTTAGAGGTTTTGAGGTTAAAAATACCACAGAAAGCATAGGTATTTACACGACAAAAAGCGTGGTGAATGCGATATTTTGGGTGATTGCCTTTGATGCGATTTTCTCTATTTTCTTAACTCAGGCTGGAATTTAATGAGTATCATTAAGGCAAAGGACATTACAACTCGTTTTGGCGTTAAGCTCATACACGATAAAATCAGCTTTGAGATTGAAGAAAATGAAATTTTTGGCGTTTTGGGTGGCTCTGGTTCGGGTAAATCGGTGATTTTAAAGCAAATGCTAATGCTTGAGCATTTTGATGGCGGCGAGTATGAAATTTTAGGCAAAAAATTAAGAAAGATAAATTCTAAAGACGCTTTAAGTTTAAGACAGGCTTGGGGCGTGGTTTTTCAGTTTGGCGCGCTGTTTAGCTTTTTTACAGTTTATGAAAATGTTGCTATGCCCTTAAGAGAATACACGCATTTAAGCGAGCATTCTATCAAAGAGCTTGTTTTTATGAAGCTTAAAATGGCTGGGCTTGATGAGAGTGTTGCAAGGCTTTATCCAAGCGAGTTAAGCGGTGGTATGGTAAAGCGCGTGGCTATTGCGCGGGCTTTAGCGCTTGACAGCAAGTTGCTTTTTTTGGACGAGCCGACCTCAGGGCTTGACCCGCACAGCTCGCGTGAATTTGATGAACTTGTTTTGGCTTTAAAGCAAGGATTAAATTTAACCGTTGTGCTGGTAACTCACGACAAAGAGAGTATGCGTAGTATTTTGGATAGGTTTTTGATTTTACAGGATAAAAAAATCGCCTTTATCGGCACTAAAGAAGAACTTTATAAACACGATATACACTTATATGAAAAATTTATGGGATAAAAAATGGAAAATAAAGCAAATTATCTTTACATAGGCATCTTTGTCTTTGGGGTATTTTTTATATCCTTGTTTTTTATGATATGGCTGAGTGGCTTTTCTCATAAGGAAAAATTTGAGTATTATCAAATTTTTACCAAAGAGTCTATTTCAGGTCTTGGAGTAAAAACACCTGTTCGCTTGCTTGGAGTTGATATAGGAACTGTTGAGGAAACAAGCATAGACACCACTCAAGGCGTAGAAGTGAGGATACTCATAAAGGTAAAACAAGGCACGCCCATCACTGAAAAAACTTACGCAAGCCTTGCTTTACAAGGTATCACAGGGCTTAAATATGTGGAATTATACACAGAAGATGGCGAAACCAAGCTTTTAGAGTCTAAATCAGGCGAAATTCCTACCATAAAGGTCAAAGAAAGCTTACTTTCAGCAATAGACAAGCAAGGGGATAAATTTTTAGAGCTGGTTCGCTTTACTGATGAGAGATTGAGGCTTTTATTTAGCGACAATAATATTAAGAATTTTTCCTCACTTTTGCAAAATTTTGCGAATTTAAGCAAGGATTTGGACAAAAGTTTAAACCCAGCCGTTACAAATTTTAATTTGGTTTCCCAAAAAATGACCCTAATGGCTGATTCTTTAAACACTGACCTTGAGCTTTTAGAACAGCTTCTTTTGCAAATAAATGAGCTTATTATAAATTTGCAAAAAAGCCCATCAGACATCTTTTTTAAAAGCAGTAAAAACAAACCAGCTCCCGGAGAATAACAATGAAAAACTACCTCTTACTTTTATTTTTAATCATTTTTAGCGCTTGTTCCCTAGCTCCAGCTCCTCAAGCTAGCCCAACAACTCACATACTCAAAGCTAATGATAAAATAGTGCTTCAAAACAAAAACAGCGGTAAAAAAAGCATTAAGATAGCTCCCATTCAAACTGTGTTTTATTTAAAAAGCAATGAAATCACTTACATAAAAGACAGTGAATTAAGCGCTTACTCCAAACACTCGTGGAAAAATTCACCCGCAAGTTCTTTAACAAGCCTACTTGCAACAAAATTTGAAAAAAACAAGCTTTTCAAGGTAGTGCTTAATGCAGGCAGTGAAATTCAGGCTGATTTAGTGCTTGAAAGCAGGCTTGATGCCTTTGAACAAGTCTTTCAAAAGGATAAAAGCTACATTCATTTGGAATTAAGCGCAAGCTTGATTTCACACAAAAATGCAAAACTTTTAGGCTCAAGGCATTTTAGTTATAAAATTCCTGTGCAAAGGCTCACGCCAGATTCAGCTATATCAAGCTTTGACGAGGCTTTGAATTTGCTTGGTGATGATATGGTGCTTTGGATAAACAAGCTTTTAAAATGAAGTTAAAGGATATGTGATGCTTGAATTTCTAGCTTTAAACGACTTTTTCAGCCCCTTGTATGAGAAAAAGCCCATTTTGCAGGGCGAATTCGAGGATTTTAAGCGCACATTTGCCACATACAAGGCAAATTTAAATGCAGAGCAAAACGAAGACGCCCTTGTGGCAAACGCTCTTGCGCCCTTTTTGCAAGGCTTGCAATTTAAAACGAGCATTAAGGCTAAACAAGAAGGCAAAAGCGAAGTGGATTTAATCTTACTCAAAAATGGCGAAATTTCCGTGCTTGTTGAGGCGAAAAAGCCCGAAAATTCAAAGGAATTTTTTAGCCCACAAAATGTAAATTGCAAAGCCCTTGCCGAGTGCATTTTGTATTATTTAAGACAACGAAATGCTGACGGGGGGGGGGATTTAACTATGAGAATTTAGGCACTAAAAGCCCAAATTCTAGCATAAAGTTCATCATCATCACAAATTTTTATGATTTTTATATCTTTAAGGCAAGAGAATTTGAAAGGCTCTTTGCCACAAACAAGCATTTTATCACGCTTTATGCCAACTTCACAAATCCAAATTCCCTTTTTAAAGGCAGCACCGATGAATTTTACAAAGAAACAAGCAAGATTTTAAATTCACCTGAGTATTTAAAATCTATCTCCCAAGATGCCCACGAAAAGCCAAGTTTAAAGGGCTTTCATCTTAACTTAAAGCCCATTTTAGCGCAAGATAAGGCGGATTTTAAAAGTTTAAAGCCTATTTTCAAAGCCTTTCACAAGGATTTTTTGCTTGATGAGTTTAACCCAAATGACGCCAACAGCCTAAATTCAGCCTTTTACGAGGAACTTTTATACATTTTAGGTTTGTGCGAGGTGAAAGAAAGCTCAAAGTTGCTTATAAAGCCAAGCTCACAAAGCGCAAACACCCTTTACAACGCTATTTTAGCAAAGCTCCCCCAAGACAAACAAGACTTTGAACGCGTTATGAGCTTTGTCGTGCTGTGGCTAAACCGCATTTTGTTTCTCAAACTCATCGAGGCGAATTTGGTGCGTTTTAACGATGATGAAAGCCTAAAATTCCTTAATCCAAACAAGGTGCGAAATTTCAAAGCCCTATCCCAACTTTTCTTTGAAATTTTAGCCAAAAAGCCAAAAGACAGGGCAAATTCCACGCTTGATTATTTGCCTTATCTTAACTCAGCCCTTTTTCAAAAGCAAGCCATAGAGCGCGAAATACTCGACATTTCAGCCCTTGATGACAGTGCCACTTTGCCTTATTTTGCCAAAACGCAAATTAAAGACAAAAACGCCAAGAAAAAAGCAGGCTCTGTGCCTTTGCTTGTTTATATCTTTGAATTTTTAGACGCCTTTGACTTTGGCAGCGATGAAAAAAGCCCCGAACTAGCCTTGCAAAAAGAACTCATCAGCTCATCGGTGCTAGGACTCGTCTTTGAAAAGCTCAACGGCTACAAAGAGGGTAGCTTTTACACGCCAAGTTTCATCACAAGCTATATGTGCCGCACAAGCCTTGAAAAAGTGATTTTAAGCAAATTTAATGATAAATTTAAATGGCAATGCGAGGATTTAAAGGCGTTAAGAGAACGCATTGATAGGGATTTTAGCACAAAGGTGCAAGAGTTTAAAGCCGTGCTAAATTCCATTCGCATTTGCGACCCAGCCGTTGGTAGTGGGCATTTTTTGGTATCAGCCTTAAATGAAATGATAGCCATTTACCACGCTCTTGGCTTAGCCCAAAGGCTTAATCCTTGCGAACTCGCGCTTTTAAGCGATGAACTTGTCATCACCAAGCCAAATGGCGAAATTTACGCTTACAAAAAGCCCAAAATCAAAAACGATGAAAGCCACGCTATCCAAAAAGCCCTTTTTACGCTCAAAAAGCAAATCATCGAAAACAACCTTTTTGGCGTGGATATCAACGAAAATTCCTGCGAGATAACCAAACTCCGCCTTTGGATAGAGCTTTTGAAAAATTCTTATTATTTGCAAAAAGACGATGATGGCTTTGATGAGAATTTAAATGATGAAATTCATCAAATGCAAACCCTACCAAATATCGACATAAACATTAAATGCGGTAACTCACTCATAAGTTATTTTGAGCTTAACCGCTCTTTGACGCACTATCCAAACATAAAAGAGCGAATGCAAAAATACAAAAGCGTTATCAAAGACTACAAAGAGGGCTTTTTTGACGACAAAATGCACATAGAAAAAGAGATAAAAGCCCTTAAAGAAAGCTTTCGCACCTTTTGTTTTAAGGACAAATTCAACAAAGAAATAAAAGCCTTTACCGCAAAATGCGAGGCATACTCGAAAAAATACGGCAATTTTTTAGCAAAAGATGATGAGAATTTAAGCCTTTATATCGCTCAAAGTTTCAGCTTTTTTGACTTTGATGAGAGCAAAGCAAGGCTTGAATTTAGCGCACTTAAAAAAGAATATGAAAGCATTTTTAATTTAGAAAGCAAAAAGCCCTTTGAATGGCGTTTTGAATTCCCTGAGGTTTTAAACGAAAATGGCGAATTTATGGGCTTTGATTTGGTAGTGGGAAATCCGCCGTATATTAGCACACTTGATTTATCTAAATCAAATACTCAAAGTAAGGATATTTATAGAAAAACTTACCCAAATATAAGTGGGCTTTATGATATTTATCTTTTATTTGTATTGTTAGGCTTAAAGTTAAGGGCGAAAAATGGTTGTTTTGCTTGGATTATTCCTAATAAATTTTTAGTTGCAAAATATGCAAAAAATACTTTGGATATGTTAATAAAGGAAAAATTATTAGGACATTGCATTGATATTTCAAATGTCAATACCTTTGATAACGCTTCTGTATATCCTATCATAGTTTTAGGTGGTAATAATGCTAAATTTGAACGCTTTTTTATTGAAATGCAAGATGATTTATTGGCTCAAAATCTTAAACAAATTAAATTTATTGATTGGGATAGATTTAAAACTTTTGCTGAATTTGGATTAAAAATTCAATCAGGTTTAGCTGGTTTTCAAGCTCAATCCATAGTAGAATTTTTATCAAATGCAAGCGACAAAAAAGAAAATTCCATTCCTTTTGCAGTAAGTGGAAACATTGATAGATATTTAATCAATACTAACTTAGTTAAATATATGAAACACACTTATAAAAATCCGCAAATTGCGCCAAATAATGCTGTATCAACAGAAAAATGGAAATTTTGGTGTAATGAAAAAATCGTTATCGCAGGAATGACAAAGCAACTTGAAGCGTGTTATATAAAAACACCACTTGCCATAGGCGTGGGCATATATGCTATTTATGATTTTATGGGATTAAATCCTTTACTAATTTTGGGAATTTTAAATAGCAAATTTATGAATTATGTTTTTACTCATAAATTCAAGGATAAACATTTGGCTGGTGGATATTTAGGAATTAACAAAAATAATTTAGAGACTTTACCTATTTTTGAATTTAGTGATAAAAGCAAGAATTTAATCAATGAAGTTGTGAATTTGGCAAATCAAATTTTAGAGATTAAAAAAGAGAATTCGCAAACCGACACTACAAAGATAGAAAAGGATATTGACAATCTTATTTATAAGTTGTATAATCTAACTCCAAAAGAAATTGAGATTATAGAAAGGCGATAATGTCAAAATGCTATCTTTGCGGAGAAAAACTTACTGACAATAATAAATCATTAGAACACATTATCCCCAACGCTTTGGGTGGCAAGCTTAAATCAAAGGAAATACTATGTAGAGCTTGTAATAATGCTATGGCTGATATAGATAGCAATTTAGTTAAATTTTTTGACTTTGCTAATGTTATGGTAAATCCAAAACGAGATAGAAATAAGACACGACAATTTCAAGCCAAAATAGACGGACAAGATATTTTAGTAAAAAGTGGCAATGAAATAACTACTCCTTTTAAGCCAACAATTACTCAAACAGAAAATGGAAAGAATATAGAATTTATGGGTTCTTTTACAAGCCAAAAAGATGAAGAGATTTTTTTTAAAAAGGCGCAAAAATGTGTTAATGGGCTATCCAAAGATAAACAATACACATTAGATGAAATCAAGGCATCAGCCAAAGTAGAAATAAAGCGACCTATAATTTATCATCAATTTAAGATTTCTCTTAATGATTTATTTTTGGGATACTTAAAAATTTTGCTTGGATTTTGTGCCTTTAAGGATAAAATTCAATATATTGACCCCAAAACCATCACTTTTTTAAAAGAACAAAATTTTCGAGAAATTGAATGTATTTCTACATTATGTGAATGCAATATATTTAACAGCAATAAATCAGCATATCGTATCTATTTGATAGGAAATCAAAATACAAAGAAGCTTTTTGGACTTGTTTCTATATATGCTTGTTGTGCTATATTTATACTTAACGATGATTATCGAGGCGAAAATTTTAGAGAAAATTATTGTTATGATATTTATCAAGGTAAAGGAATAGACACAAATTTAGAGATGAATTTAGATATTGAAAAATACTATTTTACTATATTATACAATAATGCCAAACAAGTTACCGATATTCTTTTAAAGTATATTAGAAAAATTACAGCGAACATAGCTAGAAAAACAAAAAGGAAATTGTCAATCACGGAATTTAATAGTAAGTTGTGCGAAATGCTTTTTAGCGAAAGCAAACATAACCTAGAATTAGCAATGCTTTTGCAAAATGAGCAAATAATAAGAGATTTAATAATGAATGAAATAGGATTTTATGCCTTGTATAATATCGTATGCGATAATCCTACAATGCCGATAAATTGAATTTCAACACACAAAAAATCAGCCCTAAAATTTTTCTCCAACCCCATCATCAAAAAAAGCATTCAGCACCATTTATTTTATGCTAATTTTCACACTAAAACGCCTTATGATTTAACAAGGCTGAAATAAAACTCATCAAAGCCTTAAATAAAACGACAAATGAGTCTTATTAAGCAAAATATCATTATATTTTGTATATAATATCATTATGAAAAAGATAAAATTTGAGTGGGACGAAGCCAAAGCAAAGAGCAATCTCATCAAACACGGCGTAAGTTTTGATGATGATTTTGCGAGGGTGATTTATGATGAAACACATTCAAAAAATGAGGAAAGATTTGTGATTTTAGGTATGAGTAAAAAGCTTAGAATTTTAGTTGTGGTGCATTGTTTGTGAGGCAAGATGGGCTGACAGTTAGGCTAATTTCAGCAAGAAAAGCAACGCAAAATGAGCAAAATCAATATAAGGAGTTTTTATGAAAAAAGAATATGATTTTTCAAAGTCCGCGCCAAATCCCTACACGCAAAAGGCACGAAAAAAGCAGATTTCGATAAATTTAAATGTCGAAACCATAGAGTATTTTAAGGCTATGGCAAACAAGCAAGGCGTGCCTTACCAAGTGTTGATGAATATCTTTTTAAATCAATGCGCGAGCAAAAGGCTTGAAATCCACATTTAAAAAGAATGTAAAAATGACAAGGATTGATTTTAAAAAAACGCTTAATGAGTGTTTGAAGTCTAAATTTTCAAGGCAAAAGCCTTGAAAATTTACTTTTAACGCAAGATTTGCTATGGTCTATAAATTTATTTTTCAAGTTCAATTAGAACAATACGCTTTAATTCACAAATTAAATTTTAGCAATAAGAATTTAATTGATAAAATAATAAATTGAGTTGATAAATTTTAGCCTTAAAAGCTAAAAATTCAAGTGCCGACACTTCACAACTCGAATGTGATATTGATGATTTAGTCTTTAAACTTTATGATTTAAACGAGGCTGAAATAAAACTCATCAAAATTTAAATTCTATGCTATAATAAAGCAAAAACAAGGATAAAAAATGCTCTTTAACGCTGTGATAGAAAAAGACGAAAACGGCTATTTTGCCTTTGTGCCAGAGCTAAAAGGCTGTGTGAGTGAGGGCGAAAGCTTTGAGGAGGCAAGGGCAAATATCAAAGAAGCCATAGAGCTTTATTTAGAAAGCCTAAAAGAAAGTGAGATAAAAAGTCTGGTGGCAAAAAGTGCTGTGATAGCACCTATCGAGGTGGCTTTTGAGCGATAAACTCCCCAAATTTACAGCAAAAGAGGCTGAAAATTTGCTCTTTCAAAATGGCTTTGCGCTTGACAGGCAAAAAGGTAGTCATAGAATTTATGTCAAAAACACAAAAAGAATGGTTTTGCCACACCACAGCGGTAAAATTTTACACCCTAAAATCATCAAAGAATTATTTGAGATTTTAGATGATAAGCAAAATTCTTAAATTTGCCTTGTTTTTTGCCGTCCAAATTCACATTGTTGGCATAGTTTTTCGGTGAATTCGCCCCTTTCAAAGCCCTTTTTCATCGCTACTGCACGCTTGTTTGCTAAAATTTCGCTTAACTCTTGCGTAAAAAGGTTGCCAAGCCCTATAACGCCGCTTGTATCCATACAGCAAGGCACAACCGTGCCATCGCTTAAAACGCCGATTTGCTTACGCAGTGCGTGGCACGAGCCTTTGACACACGGCACTTTGGGCGCATTTTTTTCGCCTTGTGAATCCACAAATTCTTTTTGCACTCTTAAATCATCAGTCTTCGCCCCAGCCCAGCAAAACAGCTCACTTTGGTGCAAAATGATACGGTTTTCAAGGCGGTTTTTGGGCGCATTTTTTTGAATTTTTGCGTTAAATTCGCGTTCTAAAAGGCTATAAATGGCGTTATTTTCAAATGGTGGCGTAAAATTTGCTCCCAAATTCCACAGCCTTAAATTCACAAAACTTTGCGAATTTTGCGCCAAATGCAAGCGCAAAAAACGCAAAATCGGCGCAAAATACTCGTTTAAATTCAGCTTTTTTTGCGCCAAAAAAGCCATTAAAGAAAGGTTGATTTGACGGATATTTTCACTTTCAAGCAAAAGTTGCGTGTTTTTCTCACTCATATAAAAACCGCTCGTGGTAAGCTCTAATGGCATTTTGTGCGCATTTGCAAGCTTGATGAAATCCTTTAAATTCGGCAGCACAAGTGGGTCGCCCAGCAGATGAAAGGTGTAAATTCGCCCCACACCAGCCACTTTTTTTGCGATAATGCCAAATTTCTCCACGCTCATCGCCCCACGCACGCCCTTAACGCTCGGACAAAAGCCACAGTTAAGCCCGCAAATATCGCTTAATTCTATGTAAATCTTTTCAAAACGCATTTTTACTCTTAAATAGTTACGATTTGTAACAACTAAAATAAATCATAGCCTTAAATCTCTCAATGTTTTTCAAATTTTTAAGTCATAACTTTATAATAAAACTTTAAACAAAACTCAAAGGACAAAAATGACAAAAGAACTCACAAAGGCTCAAAAAATCCGCTCTATCATCGCCGCAAGTAGTGGAAATTTGGTCGAATGGTTTGATTTTTACATTTATGCTTTTACGGCGGTGTATTTTGCGCACAATTTCTCAAATTCTGACAACCCTACCATACAGCAAATCAGCGCTTTTGGCGTTTTTGCGGCTGGCTTTTTTATGCGCCCTATCGGTAGTTGGCTCTTTGGCTCGCTGGCTGATAAAATCGGACGAAAGTCATCTATGGTTTTTTCGGTTATCTTAATGGCTGTGGGTTCTTTTCTCATCGCTGCTTTGCCGAGCAAAGAAAGCGTTGGGGATTTGGCTATCATTTTACTGCTCATCGCAAGGCTCATTCAGGGTTTGAGCGTAGGCGGAGAGTATGGCATAGCCGCTACTTACCTTTCAGAGCTTGCCACAAAAGGACGACGAGGCTTTTACTCATCGTTTCAATATGTAACGCTCATCGGCGGACAGCTTTTAGCGGTGGCGAGCATTAGCATTATGCTTTTGTTTTTTAGCGAGCAAGAAATGAATGATTACGCTTGGCGGATACTCTTTGTCGTGGGTGGGCTTTTGGCTTTGGGGTCTTTGTTTGTTCGTTCTGTGATGAGCGAAAGTGCTACTGAACTACACAAACACGAGGACAGAGGAAGTTTCAAAGCCCTTTTTAGCACTTCTTGGAAGCCTTTTCTAATCATAGTTGGCATTACGGCGGGTGGTTCGCTCACTTTTTACACCATAACCACTTACACCAAAACCTTTATGATAAACTCAGCTGGCTTTGACAAGGCACTTTCAAACAACATAATGCTTGCGGCTTTGTTTGTTTTGATGATAATCCAGCCCATTTTTGGACTCATAGGCGATAAAATCGGGCATAAAAATTCCTTGCTGATTTATGCTGTTTTGGCTTTTTTGGGCATTTATCCGCTTTTTATGCTCTTAAAAATAAGTGCTGATACGCCTTTACTTGCCTTTTGTTCGATTTTGGCTTTGTTTGTGATTTTAAGTTTTTACACTTCGGTGGCTGGAATTTTCAAGGCAAAACTCTTTCCCGAGCATATAAGAGCTTTGGGAACAGGGCTTTCGTATGCGGTGGCAAATGCCATTTTTGGCGGTTCTGCGCCCTTTGTCGCCTTGCAATTTAAAAACTACGGCTTTGAAAACTTCTTTTTCGTGTATGTGGCTGCGATGATGATTTTTGTGTTCTTTGTGGTCTTGCTTTTGCCTAAAAAAGCCTTGCTGGACTAAAAAGTTGCAAAGCCTTTACACAGAGCTTAGAAAGTGGGAGCAAAGACAGCTTTTTAGGCTCTATAAATTCGCATTCTTGTAGGTTGAGTGCTTTAAAAATGGGATTTTGAGCTAAATTTTTGCTCTTTTTGTCAAATTCAAGCTCATAAACCCTTGCATTTATGCGGTATTTGGTGTAAGAATGCTTGAATTCGCCGATGAATTTAAGCCCTTTTTCTCCAAATTCAAGCCTTTTTTCGCTAAATTTTTGCCCTTTGCCGTCAAATGTGCGGGCTTTTGCTTGCTCGCCATTAAATTCGCAAGCATTTGATAGCTCGTTGCTAAATTCAAAGCCCTGCCTTGCTTGCATTTGCGGCAAGTTGTATAAGCCTTTGTAAAGATTTTGCCTGCTTTTTTGCAGGGCGATTTTGTCTCCCAAACGCACCACAAACAGGCTTAAATTCAGCCTTTCATACTCTACTTTTTTGCTTTGTGGGTATTTTTGTGGCGCATTTTTGCCCACGCACCACTCATCAAGCGGGCAAAGGGCGCACCTTGCAAGCTTTGGCGTGCAAACAAGCGCGCCTAAATCAATCAAAGCTTGATTGTAATCAAAGGCATTTTGCTCACATAAAAGCTCGTTTGCCTTGCTTTGTAGTAGGCTTTGCGTAGGATTTGCAAGCGCAAAAAGCCTTGAAAACACGCGTTTTATGTTGCCGTCTATAAAGCCAACCGCCTTTTTATAGCCAAAGCACGCTATCGCCCCAGCCGTGTAAGCGCCTATGCCTTCAAGCCTTGTAAGTTCGCTTACATTTTCGGGCAAGTGTCCGTTAAATCGGGCGACACAAGAAGCCGCGCAAAGCTTTAAATTCCTAGCCCGTGAGTAATACCCAAGCCCTTGCCACGCCTTTAAAATCTCGCTTTCATCGGCATTTGCAAGGCTTTGTAGATTTGGAAATTTGTGTAAAAAAGGAAAGTAAAAGTTCTCTAACACACGACTGACTTGCGTTTGTTGGAGCATTATCTCGCTGATATACACGCCATAAGCAGCATCAATGCCACGCAAACGCTCATCACAAAGGGGCGTGCCAAAGGTGCGCCAAGGCAAATTTTTGCGCCCGTTTTTATCATACCAGCTTAAAAGTGCTTTGTGTAAAGCTTTTTTATCCATATCCAACAACCTTTTAGCGTATATTAACATATTTTTTATATACTTGAGGTTAAATTTTTTTAAAGGATTTGCGATGATAGCTTACTTGAAAGGCTTGGGAATAGGAATTTTATGCGTGCTTGTCTTTGCTGTTGGCTTGTTTATAAACACAAAGGTTTTTAAAGATGCTCCTAGCGAGGGATTTAGCTTTAGCGTAGAGCTTCAAAGCTCTAACAAACTTACTCCAACTGTTTTTGTATCTACTCCAAGATTTACAGCAAGCGAGTCCTTAAGCACAAAGATAAATTTAAGTGCCGAAGAAAAGGCACTTATAGCAAATGTATTTACAGAAATTCTTTCAAGAGTGGAGCAAGAAAGCTTTTGTTCTGGTGGAAGTTACAGCGTAGAGCCTATTTTTTCTTATGAAGATGGGATTCAAACCCCTAAAGGACAAAGAGTAGAGGCAAGTTTATCTTGCAAGATAAAAGCTGATGAGCTTTTAAGCTACAACAAGCTTTTAAATGACATAGATGCTTTAGCCTCAAAAAGCGGTTTCATCACTATGTCTATGCCTGCTTTAAGGGCGAGTTTCACAAATGAAGAGCTTAAGGAAAATGAAAAAAAACTCAGCGAAGAGCTGATACAAAAGGCACTTGCTAACACCGCATACTACACAAAACTCACAAATAAGCAATGCGAACTCATAAATTTAGACTTTTCATCACTGCCCATACCACGAGCTTTAAGCGTTAAAAGCCAAGAAAGTGCAACAAATTTTGATACGACCCTGCCTGTGGTGAGCGAAGAGGAACACGCAATAACTGCTTTAGTAACCTATCTTTGTAGGTAAATCCAAGAGCGTTGAGGCTTGAAAGCAAATTGTCTAAGTCTTACCATACATATAAAAATTTTTAAGGAAAAAGATGAAAATAACTGAAATTTTAAAAGATAGCGAGTATAAATTAGAGCTTTTTAGCCAAAAAGCCATAGAGAATTTAGAAGAAAAAATTGTCATTAAAGAAGGCAAAACTGCACCAAATTATTATGTTACTTGCCTAGTGCGAGATAAGCAAATCAAGCTCACCCCAGAAGAGATTATCCGCCAACTTTATTTAGATAAGCTTATGAATGAATACGGCTACCCCAAATCCCGCATTCAAGTTGAATACTCTGTGCATTTTGGGCGCGAAGTAAAAAGAGCTGACATTATTGTAATGGATAAGCTCCAAATTACCACGCCTTATATCATCATAGAAGTTAAAAAGCCCAAGTTAAAAGAGGGTAAAGAGCAGCTTAAAAGCTATTGCAACGCCACAGGTGCGACTATGGCGGTATGGAGTAATGGCTCGCAGATTAGTTATTATCACCGCAAAGACCCAAATTATTTTGAGCCTATCCCAAATATCCCTACGCAAGATAAAAGCCTTAAAGACATTTTAAATAAGCCTTTTAAATTTAGTGATTTAACCCAAGCTGATATTCTTCGCACGCAAAAAACAAGCCTAAAAAATATCATTTTAGATATGGAAGATGAAGTGCTAGCAAACGCGGGTGTAGATGTGTTTGAAGAAGTTTTTAAGCTTATTTTTATCAAGCTTTATGATGAGTTAGCAGGCGCAAGGGATGAAAGTAAGGATTTAGAGTTTAGAAATGCTGGTGAGTCTGATTCAGAGCTTAAAATGAAAATCGAAAAGCTCTTTAACAAAGCAAAAGACAAATGGGAGGGCGTTTTTAGCAAAGATGATAAAATCAAGCTCTCCCCATCTCATTTAAGCGTATGTATAGGCTCACTAGAAAATGTCAAACTCTTTAACTCAAATTTAGAGGTCATCGATGAAGCCTTTGAATACCTTGTAAATAAATCCGCCAAAGGCGAAAAAGGGCAGTATTTCACCCCGCGTTATGTGATTGATATGTGCGTGAAAATGCTTAATCCAAAGCCAAATGAAACAATGATAGACCCAGCAAGTGGGAGTTGCGGTTTTCCTATACACACTTGCTTTTATGTATGGCAGCAACTTTACAAGGCAAAAGGATTAAACCAAAGCCACCTTTTTACCGCAGAGAAAAAAATCCCAGAATGTATTGATTATGTTAAGGAAAAAATTTTTGGCATTGACTTTGATGACAAATCCGTGCGCGTATCTAAAATGCTCAATCTAATCGCAGGCGATGGGCATACAAATGTGCTTTATCTAAATTCTATCGACTATGAGCATTGGGATGAATGGACAAAAAACGATGAGTGGGAAGATATTTATTTTGAGGGGTGGAAAAGGCTTAAAAAGCTCCGCGCAGAAAAAGACGCAAACAGGGATTTTAACTTTGATATTTTAATGGCAAATCCACCCTTTGCAGGCGACATTAAAGAAAGCAGGATTTTAGCCCGCTATGAGCTAGGTAAAAACGCAAAAGGCAAAGCTGGAAACAAAGTCGGGCGTGATATTTTATTTATCGAGCGCAATTTAAATATGCTAAAAGATGGCGGACGAATGGCTATCGTTTTGCCACAAGGGCGTTTTAACAATTCTAGTGATAAATACATACGCGAATTTATAGCAGAGCGTGCGCGGATTTTAGCGGTTGTAGGCTTACACGGCAATGTCTTTAAACCACACACAGGCACGAAAACTAGTGTTTTATTTTTGCAAAAATACGGCGGTGTTGATGAAAATGGCAAAGAGCTATGCCCAAAATGTGATGATTATAACATTTTCTTTGCCACGATGAGCGAGCCTAGCAAGGATAACTCAGGCGAGAAAATTTACCTAAAAGATTCAAACGGCGAGTTCGTGCTTGACTCTCACGGACATAAAATCATAAAGCACGATTTATTTAACCACGATGGCTTAACTGGGGACGGCATAGCAGAAGCCTTTATAGACTTTGCAAAAGCCGAAAATTTGAGTTTTTGGCGCGTTTTATAAAAGATAGGATTAGCACAAATGGACAAAAAAGAATTTATTCCGCCAGCATTACCGCCTAAGATAAGCATTAGCACAGAAAATTACGAGTTATTAAGTAGGGCATCAAGTAAATTAGGCGAATTAAACGGTTTTGCTAAAATCATTCCAAACCAAGATATACTTATAAATTCTCTTATTTTACAAGAAGCAAAAGATTCAAGTGCTATTGAAAATATCATCACAACGCACGATGAATTATTTTTAGCTCAAATTGATGAAAACAAGATTACCAAAAATGCCAAAGAAGTGCAAAACTATGAATTAGCCTTAAAAAAAGGTTTTAAATTTATAAAAGATGAAAAACTTTTGCTAAATAAACACATTTTAGAAATCCAAAAAAGATTAGAAAAAAGCAATGCAGGTTTTAGAACTCAAAGCGGCACAATGCTGAAAAATCCAGCAACAAATGAAATAAAGCACATTCCACCACAACATAAAGATGATATTATTAAACTTATGGGAAATTTAGAAAAATATATTAACGATGATTTAGATAGTCTTAATCCACTCATCAAACTAGCCATTATTCATTATCAATTTGAAACCATACACCCTTTTTATGATGGCAACGGTAGGACAGGCAGAATTCTAAACATTCTTTATCTCACTTACAAAGGGCTTTTAGATTTACCTATTTTATATCTTAGTGCTTATATCATTAAATATAAAGAAGATTACTACGCTCTTTTGGCAAAGGTTAGCAAAAATGGGGCGTGGAATGAATGGATAAGTTATATTTTAAAAGGCATAGAGCAAACTTCTATTGCTACGATAAAAAGAATCAAAGAGATTGATTTAGCGATGAAAGAAGCCACGCAGATTTTACAAAGCAAAGCAAAAAAAGTTTATAGTAAAGATTTGATTGAGTTACTTTTTTCTTATCCTTATACAAAGATAGATTTTTTAGAAAAAAAGCTAAAAATTCATAGACACACGGCTTCAACTTATTTAAAAACTTGCGAAAGTGTCAGCTTGTTGCAAAGTGTAAAGATAGGTAGAAATAAGTATTTTGTTAATATCAAGCTTTTTGATATTTTGAGAAAGGAATTATTATGATATACCGAAATTTTTTCATTATTTCCGTATATTTTGTGAATATGTCGAATTTTTTTCATTTTTTCGACATATCAAAAAAATATGTCGAAAAATTTATAACTTTTTATAAAAACGAGGATAAAAATGCAAAATCTTAATGAAAGCTTACAAGCTAAATATCCGCATTTAGAGATTGCCATTCTTCCGCTTTCACAAGTAAATAAAGACAACGAAAGCAAACGCATAGATAGTGAGTATTTTAAAAAAGAGTATTTAGAAAATGAGCAAATTATAGGCAAATTTGAGTGCAAAACACTTGAACAACTTTCTGCTAGAATTACAAATGGACACACACCTTATGGCGAAAATTTACAAGAAAACGAAGTAAAATTTATTACCGCTGAATTTATAGATGATTTTTTGATAAATGAGGTTAAAAAATTTATCTCTTTTGAAAGTCATTTAAACTATTTAAAAAGAAGTATTTTGAAAAACGGCGATATTATTTTTTCTATAAAAGGCAAGGTTGGTAACGCTGTGCCGATATTTGACATAAAAGAGCCTTTAAATATCAATCAAGATGTTGCAAAAATATCTCTTAAAGCAGATATAAATCATTTCTATGTTTCAACTTTTTTGAATTCTAAATATGGTAAAAAACAAACGGAAGCACAAGCCACAGGGCAAATAAATCCATTTATTGCATTAGGTGTGCTTAGAAATTTAAAAATCCCCCTTTTTCCAAAACCCTTTCAACTTGAAATTGAAAAACTTGTTAAACAATCTCACGAGGCATTAGAAGACTCCAAAAAGCTTTACAAAGAGGCGCAAGAGCTTTTATATAAAGAATTAGAGCTAGATTTTAAAAATCCACTCAAATCCTTGTTAAAATCATCATTGCAAGCAAAAAAGCCAAGCGAGCTAGCAAACATAAACGACATAAGCAAAAAATACCCGCATTTAAACATTTCTGTGTGCCCACTTTCAAAAAGCCTACACAAAAGCGGGCGTTTGGATAGCGAGTATTATCAAAGCAAATATGATTTAATGGAAACTAAAATCAAAAGTTTTTCACACAAAAAATTAGGCGAGTTAGTTAGTATTCAAAAATCCATTGAGCCAGGCAGTGAAGCTTATCAAGACGAAGGTATAGAATTTGTAAGAGTTGCAAATTTGGGCAAATTTGGACTTTCAAAAAGTGATATTTATTTAAACGAGCAAGATTTTAGCAAAGAATTAAAAAAACTTGCACCAAAAAAAGAAACAATTTTATTAAGTAAAGATGGCAGTATCGGCATAAGCTATTGTTTAGAAGAAGATTTAGAGTGTATTACAAGTGGAGCAATTTTGCATTTAAAAGTTAAAGATAAAGGCGAAATTTTGCCACAAGTTTTAAGCTTAATTTTAAATTCTATCGTGGCAAAACTTCAAGCCGAACGAGATGCTGGCGGTTCTATCATTGCGCATTGGAAAATAAGTGAGATTGAAAAAGTGCTAATCCCTTTATTTGATTTTAAGTTACAAGAACAAATCGCTCTAAAAATTCAAAAATCTTTTACTTTGCGCGCAAAATCAAAAGATTTACTTCAAAATGCTAAAATGAGACTTGAAAATGCCATAGAAAATGGCTAGTTAAAGTGAGGTTAAAATGCCTAAATCCTTTTTAGTTACCGCGCTTGAACCGAGTGCGAATTTGCATTTAAAAGAAGTGTTAAAGGCTTTTTGGGCTGAATATGGCGAATTTGAGCTGTGCGGGATTTATGATGAGAATTTATGCGCTGAATTTGAGACAAATTTAAAGCAAAAAACAAAAGAAAATTTCAGTCAAAATTCGCAAGAATTTTTAAACACAAATTCACAAAATTTAAATTTATATGACAAAACAAATTCACAAAAAACTTTCAATTTAAATAGCGCGCCAAATCCGCAAGAGCCTTTAAATTTAGGCGATACGCCAAATTCAAAAGGCGTAAAAATCAACAAGCCCCTTTACAGCTCGCACGAGTTTTCGGCTATGGGCTTTGTGGAGGTTTTGCCGCTCATCTTTAAGGCAAAACGCGCTATCAAAGAGCTTACAAGCCTTGCACTTCAAAGGCAAAATGCACAAAAGCCCTTTGACGCCGTCCTTTGCATCGATAGTCCAGCCTTTAACATACCTTTTGCTAAGGCTTTAAATGCGGCTGGGGTGCGGGCGAAAAAGATTTATTATATCTTGCCTCAGGTTTGGGCGTGGAAAAAAGGGCGAATTCCCATCATCGAAGCGAATTTTGATGAGCTTGCTAGCATTTTGCCTTTTGATGGGCAGTTTTTTAGCAAAAGCACCTTTGTAGGACACCCGCTGCTTGATGAGCTAAAAGAATTCAAAGATGAGAGCGATTTTGAGATGATTTTAAGCAAGGAAGAGAGTAAAAAAACTCTTTCTTTTTTGCCCGGTTCAAGGTGTAGCGAAATAAAGCGTCTAATGCCTATTTTTAGGGAGCTTGCTTTGAATTTTAAGGGCGAAAAAATCCTTTGCGTGCCGCCCTTTAATCTCGCGCGCCTTGATGAGCTTTATGGCGACACAAAGGGCTTTAAAGTCGTTACCAACACGCCACAAGCCCTTAAAAAAAGCGATTTTGCCTTTATTTGCAGTGGCACAGCCACGCTTGAAGCCGCACTCATAGGCACTCCGTTCATACTTGCATACAAGGCAAAAGCCATAGATGTGTTTATCGCGCGGCTTTTTGTGCGCTTAAAGCACATAGGGCTGGCGAACATAATGTGCGATTTTGCTGGCAAAACCGAGTTAAACCCTGAATTTTTGCAAAATGAAGTGAGCGCGAAAAATCTTTTTGAAGCTTACCGTAAATTTGATTTTAAAGAATTTTTTGATAAAGTATCGTTTTTGAAAAATTATCTGCGTTTTGGCAGCGCGAAAAATGTCGCCAAAATGCTAGCAAACAAAGGATAGACAATGCAAAGCGAACCGATGAGTAAAATGGGCTATGAAAAACTAGCAAGCGAGCTTGAAAATTTAAAGAGCGTTGAACGACCGCGTGTGGTGGAGGAAATCGATGTGGCGCGTTCGCACGGGGATTTGAAAGAAAATGCCGAGTATCACGCCGCTCGCGAAAAGCAAGCCTTTATCGAGGGGCGAATCGTGGAGCTTGGGGACTTGCTAGGGCGAGCGCAAATCATCGACCCCGCAAGCTACAAGCATAACAGCGTTAAATTTGGCTCATCTGTTGTTATACAGGATATTGACACGGAAAAAGAAAGCCGCTACACCATAGTGGGCGTGGCTGAGGCGAATTTAGACAAGGGCTACATTTCGACAAATTCGCCTTTGGCGCGTGCTATGCTTGGCAAAAAAGTGGGTGATGAATTTAAGGTGCGTTTGCCAAAGGGCGAGAGCGAGTTTGAAATCGTTTCGATAAGCTATGTGCCTTTGAATTTGGACTGAAATCAAGCTTTTTTTGCTGAATTATTTTCTCTTGTCATATTGACTTGTCTTGCCATACTGATAAATTTTTGTCATACTAGGCTATTTTCTTTCATACTGAGCGAAGCGAAGTATCTATAAATTTAAAAAGTTTGTCTTAACTTTCTTTGTGGATATTTCGCATTCGCTCAATATGACAAGTTAGGTTGCTTTTTTGCAAAGGCTCAAAATGACAAGGATTTGTTTGTCATACTGAGGCGTTAGCCGAAGTATCCATAAATTTAAAGTGTGAATTGCATCTTTAAAGCGTGGATTTTTTACCTTAAATTTGAAGTGTGTCTTAAATTCTATGGATATTTCGCTAACGCTCAATATGACAATATGGATTTTTCGCTTTGCGCTAACGCACTTTGCTCAAAATGACAAGCGGTGTGGATTTTTGCTGTGGCTATACCTTGCAACCCGCCTAGTCGCTAACGCTCAAAATGACAAAGCTTTTTAGCATTTAAGCGTGATAAATTTACAATGTGTAATTAAATTTAAGGCAAAATTAGAATTTAAAAGGCTAAAATTTGGGGTGGAATTTAGCTGAATTTTAGCGTGAAGTTAAATTTTTTAGGGCGGAAGTTAGATGAATTTTAGTGCGAAGTTAAATTTAAGGATAAAATTTGGATTTAGAGCTTAAAAAAGGGGCGTTTTTCATCGCTGATGCGCACGAAAATGAGCAAAGACAGGGCTTTTTAGACTTTTTGCACGCGCTTTTTGACGGGCAAATTCAAACCCCACAGCTTATTTTGATGGGCGATATTTTTGAAATTTTTGTGGGGCAGGTTTGCCCTACGCACGACTTTGCCGCCCCTTATGTGAATTTGCTTGAAAGCATTGCGGCAAGGGGAGTTGAGGTGCTTTATGTGGAGGGCAATCACGATTTTAACCTAGCTAAAATGTTTCGCAAAGTAAGGGTTTTTGCCCTTGAAAATCAGCCCTTATGCCTAAAAAGCAAGGCGAATTTGCTGGCAAAAAGGGCGAAATTTAGCGAAAACAAAGTGGAGTTTGTCGGCAAAGGTGCTGAATTTAAGGGCGTTTCAAGCGTAATGCTTGCTCACGGGGACATTTTTTTAGCCCCGCTTTTGTCCTTTGCGCTTAAAAGTTTGCGAAATCCTATCTTACTCAAAGCCCTAAATTTAGCCGATAAAGCACTTTTTGGAGCGATTTTAGCCAAAATCAAAGCAAATCAAAAAAAGAAAAATCTTTTTTATCAAATAAAAAACTTTGAAAATTTAGCCAAAGAAAGATACGCCAACTACCGAGTAGATAATGCTTTGGTGGTTGAGGGGCATTATCATCAAAATATGATTTTAAACACAAAAGAATGCAAATATATAAATTTACCGACTTTTGCACACGAGAGAAGTTTTTTTGTAGTAGAATAATGCAAGTTATGAATTTTTAAAAATGGAGAGAAAATGCTTGATGAAAAAATCGTAAAAACAGGCTCAAATGAAATGGAGCTTGTGGATTTTCGCATCTTTAGACAAGGCGAGGACAAAGTCTATGAGGGCGTTTATGGGGTAAATGTCTCCAAAGTGCGTGAGATTATCAAAATCCCTGTGCTTACGGAGTTGCCCGGAACGCCCGAGTTTATCGAGGGTATCTTTGACCTTCGTGGCGTGGTTGTGCCTGTGATTAACCTTGCTAAATGGATGCAAATTAAAGAACCAGAGGGGCAAATGTTAAAGCCTAGAGTTATCGTTACGGAATTTAGTAATGTTTTAATCGGCTTTATCGTGCATGAGGCAAAGAGAATTCGGCGTATTTCGTGGAAAGACATAGAGCCAGCTACCTTTTCAACGGGTTCAGGTGCATTTGATAAAGGGCGTATTACAGGTGTTACGCGTATAGAAAATGATGAAGTGCTTCTAATCCTTGATTTAGAAAGTGTTGTGGAGGATTTAGGAATTTATACAGAGAGAATTGAAATTGATGATTCTGCCATAGAAAGATTTCACGGCATAGCACTTACCTTAGATGACAGCTTAAGTGCAAGAAAACGCGTTAAAACAATGCTTCAAAAAATGGGACTTCAGGTTATTGAAGCAAAAGACGGCGTTGAGGGCTTGCAAAAGATTAATGAGCTTTATGATGTGTATGGAGAGGACTTGAAAAAGCATTTAAAGATTATAGTAAGCGATGTTGAAATGCCTCAAATGGACGGCTTTCACTTTGCTAGACGGTTAAAAGAAGATGCTAGATTTAAAGGTTATCCCATAGTGTTTAACTCCTCACTTTCTAATGAATTTATGACCGAAAAAGGCATACAAGAATCAGGCGGTGATGGATATTTAGTTAAATTCGATGCCCATAACTTTTTTTCAGAAATTGCTCGTGTTATCAACGAGCATAAGAATTAGGAGTGAAAAATGGACGATATGCAAGAAATACTTGAGGATTTTTTGGTTGAAGCTTTTGAGCTTATCGAGCAAATCGACCACGATTTGGTTGAACTTGAATCAAATCCCGAAGATTTAGAACTTTTAAACAGCATTTTCCGTGTAGCTCACACCGTAAAAGGTTCATCAAGCTTTTTAAATTTTGATGTTTTAACAAAGCTCACTCATAAAATGGAAGATGTGCTTAACAAAGCAAGGCACGGCGAGCTTAAAATCACGCCAGATGTTATGGATGTGGTGCTTGAATCTGTTGATAAAATGAAAACTTTGCTTGTTTGCATTAGAGACAATGGCAACGACACGGCTATCGGTATGGATATAGAGCCTATTTGTGCAAAACTTCTTGCCGTAGCTGGAGGCACAGCCTTGCCTAGTGGTGGCGAAGCTTCAGCACCAAAAGCAGAAGCTCCTAAAACTGAGGCTGCTAAGGCTGAAGCTCCAAAACAAGACCCATTAAGCCAAGAACCAGAAATTGATGTCAATAAGCTTAGTGATTCTGAAGTTGAAGCTGAGATAGAACGCTTGCTTAAGATGCGTAAGGCTGAAGACCAAGCAAGAAGAGAGGCAAAGGCGGCTCAAAGTGGCGGTGGCTCAACTCCAGCTCCTGCACCAAAGCCAGCCGCCGCTCCTAAACCAGCCACTGCCGCAGCTAAAAAAGTGCCAGCAGCAGGTGGAGCAAACAGTCCAGCGGCTATGGAGCAAACCATACGCGTTGAAGTTAAACGACTTGACCAGCTGATGAATCTTTCAGGTGAGCTAGTTCTCAGTAAAAACCGCTTGCTTAAGATTTATGATGATGTTGAAGAGCGATATGAGGGCGAGAAATTTTTAGAAGAACTCAATTTAGTTGCTAATTCGCTAAGCATCGTAACAACTGACATTCAATTAGCTGTTATGAAAACGAGAATGCAACCTGTTTCAAAGGTCTTTAGCAAATTTCCACGCGTTGTGCGGGATTTAAGCCGTGAGCTTGGCAAACAAATCGAACTTGAACTTAGTGGTGAAGAAACCGAGCTTGACAAGTCTATCATCGAGGAAATCGGCGACCCGATTATGCACATGATACGAAATTCTTGCGACCACGGCGTTGAGGACCCAGCCGTTCGTGCAGAAGCTGGTAAGCCAGAAAAAGGCACAGTTCAGCTTAAAGCTTACAACGAGGGTAACCACATCATCATTGAAATCGCCGATGATGGCAAGGGACTTGATGCAGATATGCTTAAGGTCAAATGTATAGAAAAAAATCTCATCACCGAAAAAGAAGCTGACCAAATGAGCGACAAAGAAGCCTTTGCGCTTATCTTTAAACCGGGCTTTTCTACCGCTCAAAAAGTAACAAGCGTGAGCGGGCGCGGTGTGGGAATGGATGTGGTAAAAACCAACATTGAAAAACTCAATGGTATCATAGAAATTGATAGCGAATTAGGCAAGGGCAGTGTTTTTAGGCTTAAAATTCCACTTACCCTCGCCATTATGCAGTCCTTGCTTGTTGGAACTCAAGAAGAAGTTTATGCTATACCTTTGGCAAGCGTTATTGAAACCGTGCGTGTGCCACTTGATAGCATTTACACGATAGAGGGCAAAAATGTTCTGCGCTTAAGAGATGAGGTTATTTCTTTGGTAAGGCTTTCTGATGTCTTTGGGGTCAAACAAGTCTTTGAAAGCGAAAGTCAAGCTTATGTTGTTATCGTTGGTGTGGCTGAATCAAAGCTTGGTGTTATCATTGATTCACTCATAGGACAAGAAGAAATTGTTATTAAGTCAATGGGCGATTATTTGCAAAACATACAAGGCATAGCTGGAGCTACTATACGAGGCGATGGCGGCGTTACGCTCATCGTTGATGTTGGCTCTATGATGAATTTGGCTAAGCAAATTAAAACAGACATTAAATCTCAAATCGAATCAGAAACCAAAAAGGCAAAAGAAAAGCCAAGTGATTACAATGTCTTAATTGTAGATGATTCTAAAATGGACAGAACCCTTATGCAAAAATCTCTTGCACCATTGGGCGTAAATATCTTTGAAGCGACAAACGGCGTTGAGGCATTAGAGGTGTTAAAGGCTAAAGATAGAGACATAGATGCTATGCTTATTGATATAGAAATGCCTAAAATGGACGGCTACACGCTTGCAGGCGAAATTCGCAAATACTCAAAATACCGCTATTTGCCACTCATTGCCGTTACTTCGCGCACCAGCAAGACAGACCGCTTAAGAGGTGTGGAAGTGGGAATGACTGAGTATATCACTAAACCATATTCACCTGAATATTTAGAAAATGTGGTGAAGAAAAATTTAAAGTTAGGATAAAACGATGAGCGAAAAACTAAACCAAGTCATAAAAAAACAGCAAGCACAGATTGCTGAACCTTTTGAGGCAAAAGAAAAAGATGATATAGTCCAGCTTGTTGGATTCATCATAGGTGATGAAGAATACGCTATTCCTATACTTAACATTCAAGAGATTATCAAGCCGATAAGCTATACTCGTGTTCCAAGTGTGCCTGATTATATCTTAGGCGTGTTTAATATGCGGGGTAATGTTATGCCACTCATTGATTTAGCTAGACTTTTTAATCTTGGAAAATCTGAAGTAGGACAGAACACTCGCTATATCGTTCTTCGCAAAGAAAATGAAACCAGCATAGTTGGTAATGCTGGTTTTATGATTGACAAGCTTACCGAAGCCATTAAAATGCCGCGTTCAAAAATCGACCCGCCACCGCAGACTTTAGACAGTCGCAACGGAATGATTTTAGGCATAGGCAAAAGAGATGATAGCATCTTAACCATACTCAAAGCTGAATCTTTACTCAAACGCAATTTTTAATGATAAAGCTTTGCGTTTTTGACTTTGACTCCACGCTGATGGACGGCGAGACCATAGACATACTCGCAAACGCTTATGGCGTGGGGGATAAAGTTAAAGATATCACGCACAAAGCGATGAACGGCGAGCTTGACTTTTTTGAGAGCCTAACCCAAAGAGTGGCTTTGCTGAAAGGAATGCCTTGTTCGCAGGTGAGCCAAATCAGCGCGAATTTGCCCCTAATGCAAGGCGCAAAAGAACTCATCGAGCATTTAAAATCCAAAAAAATTCTTGTTGTCGTTTTTAGTGGCGGCTTTCACGAGGGCATTGACGAGGCGCAAAAGGTGCTTGAATTTGACTTGGGCTTTGCGAATTTTTTGCACGCTAGAAACGGCGCGCTCACGGGGCTTGTGGGCGGAGAGATGATGTTTAGCAACTCCAAAGGCGTTATGCTTGCGCGCTTGAAACGCTTTTTAAATTTAGCTCAAAGTGAAGTAGCTTGCGTTGGAGACGGGGCGAATGATTTGGCTATGTTTAAAGAAAGCGGGCTTAAAATCGCCTTTTGCGCTAAACCTGTGCTTAAAGCGCACGCTGATTTGTGCGTGGAGCAAAAAGACTTAAAACTTCTTATAAAGGACTTTCAATGAGCTTTTCTTTGTGGTGTGATTTTGTGGAAAATCACTTTTTAGACACTGAATTTGTGGAGCTGATAAGCAGCGGCAAGATAAACGGGGCGACTTCAAACCCAGCCATTTTCAAACAAGCGATTTTAAACTCCCCAGCCTACAAGGCGCAACTTGCTAAATTTAAAGGGCAAAAGCCAAAGGCGATTTACGAAAATTTAGCGATTTTAGACATACAAAAGGCAGCGGACAAGCTTGCTTTAAATTTTCATCAAAAAAATGACGGCTTTGTAAGCCTTGAAATCGACCCAAGACTGCACGACAATGCGGCTTTGAGCTTGGGCGAGGCAAAGCGGCTTTTTAGCGTGATAAGCAAAGAAAATGTGATGATGAAAATCCCAGCCACAGCGCAAAGTTACGAGGTGATGAGCGAGCTTATGAGCGAGGGCATAAGCGTGAATGCGACTTTGATTTTTTCTTTACAGCAGGCAAAAGACTGCTTTAATGCCCTAAATTTAGGGCTTAAAAAGTTTCGCGCCAAAAACGCAAACGCGCTTAAAAGCGGAAATTTAAACGAGCCACAAGGCGTTATCAGCGTTTTTGTAAGCCGCTTTGACAGGCTTTTAAACGCGCGCGTGGTTGATAAAAACGAGCTTGGGATTTTAAACGCTAGCCTTTGTTATGAGTATATCCACGCGCAAAATGAGCCACGCATTCGCACGCTTTTTGCCAGCACGGGCGTAAAGGGAGATGACTTGCCAAAGGATTTTTACATAAAAGAGCTTTTCTTTGATGAGTGCATAAACACCGCGCCTATGGACGCTTTGCGCGCTTTTAAGGGCAAAACGCTTTGTAAAAATAGCTCACTTGCAAGCGCGAAAAACAGCGCAAATTTAGCCAAAACCCCCTTAAATTCGCCGTGCAATGTGAATTTTAAAACCCCTTTAAGCCAAAGCGAAATTTATGTTAAACTTAACAAAAATTTAAGGGCTGATGAGCTTGAAAAGGCTTGTGAGTTCTTACTTGATGATGGCTTAAAGCAGTTTTGCATAGCCTTTGAGGAAATTTTACGCGCAGTGTGAGTTTTTATAGTAAAATGAAACTTTATTTTAATCAAATAAGGAGTGATTATGGAAGCAAGACCAACCGATGTTTTAGGATTTTTAGGCAAATCACAAAATTTTCAATTTGTAGTTCCTGTATATCAACGAATGTATAGTTGGGATATAGAACATTGTGATAAGCTTTGGGAAGATATTGTGCGAGTAGGTGCAAATGATAAGGTGCTTATGCACTTTATCGGTTCAATAATGTATATTGGCGATAAGCATTCCCAAACAGCTATAAATCAACTTTCAGTTATAGACGGACAACAAAGGCTAACAACTTTAACATTACTTTTAATCGCTTTAAGTGATGCCATAGGCGAGGACGATGAGATTTTAGAAAAATTTTCAAAAACAAAAATACGAAATAGATATTTAATAAACCCTGATGAAAAAAACGAAAAAAGATATAAACTCATTTTGTCTCAAACCGATAAAGACACGCTTATTTCACTTATTGACAATAAGCCGCAACCACAAGAAAATTCTATCAAAATCAATCAAAATTTTTGTTTTTTCGAGGAAAAATTAAGACAAAACAAAGATGAATTAGAAATTATTTGCAAGGGTATCAATAAACTTTCAATCATCGATATTTCATTAGATAGAGAAAAAGACGAGGCACAGCTCATCTTTGAAAGTATGAATTCTACGGGTAAGGATTTAACGCAAACTGATTTAATGCGTAATTATATTTTAATGGATTTACCACCTTCAAAACAAGAAAAACTTTATGAAACACATTGGCGAGAAATGGAGCGAGGATTTGGGCAAGAGTATTATGGGGAAAAATTTGACCGCTTTATGAGGGATTATTTGACTATTAAAAATAACGGAAGAGTGCCAAATATCAAAAAAGTTTATGATTCATTTAAAGAATATCATAGAGAGCGTAATTTAGAAGTAGAAAATTTACTTGGTGAATTACAAAAATATGCAAGATATTATTGCAATATGGCTCTTAAACAAGAAAGTGATAAAGAACTTTTAAATGCTTTTAATGAGCTTTCAAAATTAGAAGCTGATGTCGTGTATCCGCTTTTGTTGAGGCTTTATGATGATTATAAAAAGTCTTTACTTTCTAAAAATGATTTTATACATATTGTTAAAATGATAGAAAGTTATATTTTTAGGCGTGCAGTCTGTGGTATCCCTACAAATGCACTGAATAAAATTTTTGCCACTTTTGGAAATTTTATTAACCCACAAAATTACCTTGAAAGCGTTTTGGCACGCTTTTGTATGCTTGGTTCAAACGCAATCCCAGATGATGAAACATTTAAGGAAAACCTAGCAAGTAGAGAGCTTTACACTAAATTTAAAAGGACAAATTATTTACTCTCAAAGCTAGAAAATTTTGGCAGAAAAGAAAAGGTAGATATAAACGAATACACCATAGAACACATTATGCCCCAAAATATCGATAATAGCTCTGCTTGGCAAAAAGAACTTGGTGAAAACTATAAAGAAATTCACGAAAAATATCTACACTCATTAGGTAATCTCACGCTTACGGGCTATAATTCTGAATATTCTAACAAACCATTTTTAGAAAAAAGAGATATAAAAGGTGGATTTAAAGAAAGTCCATTAAGATTAAATGATGGTTTAAGAAATCTGCAAACTTTTGGAGAAAATGAGATTAAACAAAGAGCTAGCGATTTAGCAAATAAGGCTGTGTCCATTTGGGAGTATCCAAAAATAGATAAAGAAACTTTACAAAGTTACAAAAATAAAAAAGAGAAAAAGCCAGAATTTTACACGCTTGAAAGCCATAAATTTTTAGCACAAGATGGCAAAAGTAGAAAGTTGTTTGACGAACTGCGAAATGGTATTTTAGCGCTTGATGAGGGCATTACAGAGGAAATTCTAAAACTTTATATAGCCTATAAATTTGATACAAATTTTGTAGATATTATCCCACAAGCTGAGAGGTTGAAATTAAGCATTAACATTTATGCAAAAGATTTGGACGACCCAAAAGGATTGGCAATCGATATTGCAAGCAATCCAAGAGGACAATGGGGAAATGGCAAAGTAGAATTTTTATTAGATTCTAGTGAAAATGTGCAGTATTGTTTAGGACTTATAAGGCAAGCACTAGAACAGCAACAATAGCACATAAATTTTCCGTTAATTTTAAGTTTTTGCCTAAAATTTACTTAAATTTAGCAAACTTTAAGCAAAAATTCACTATAATCACCCTTTTTGTTTAACGACAAAGCAAATTCTACACAAAGGACGAAAAATGCTCGAAGGCATAGTTAGAGAGAGTATCGGACACAAGGCGGCAAAAGCCTTGAAAAGAGATGGTTATCTAATCGCCAACATTTACGGCAAGGGGTTAGAAAACATCAACGCGGCTTTTAAAGTCAATGATTTCATCAAAGAAGTGCGCAAAAAAACAGGGCTTATCTTTGATGTCAAAGTGGGCGGCAAAACCCACAGCGTAGTGGTTGTGGATTATCAAAAAGACCCCGTAACGAGCGATTTAAAGCATGTGGATTTAAAAGTCGCTCAAAAGGGCGTTGTGAGCAAATTTATGGTGCCTGTAAAGGTGAGCGGCTCGGCTGTGGGCGTGAAAAACAAAGGCGTTTTAATCCAAAGCAAACGCCGTCTTAAAGTCAAATGCGCGCCCGAAAATCTACCAAATTTCTTTGAACTTGATGTCAGCAAGCTCGATGTGGGCGATGCGCTTATGGTGCGTGATATAGCCGTGCCACAAGGGGTAAGCATTTTAGAAGCTGACAGAGTCGCTGTTGTGGGCGTAGAAAAGGCACGATGACACTTGTAGTAGGGCTTGGCAATGTGGGGCGTGAGTATGAACTCACCCGCCACAACGCGGGCTTTATGCTGGTGGATTTGCTTTTGCAAGACTTGCCGCATAGCGATATTTCCAAGCCTAGCTTTAAGGGAATCCTTTACAAAAGCGAGCTGGGCTTGTTTTTAAAGCCATCAACCTTTATGAATTCATCTGGTGAGAGCGTTTTGGCTGTGCGAAATTATTTCAAATGCGACAGACTCATCGTTATCCACGATGATATAGACTTAAATTTAGGCGTGTTGCGCTTTAAAATGGGCGGTGGCAACGGCGGACACAACGGACTTAAAAGCATAGACGCGCTTTGCGGAGCTGAGTATGAGCGCGTGCGCGTAGGTATCGGCAAAAAAGAGCCTGTGTTGTCTTTTGTGCTTGGTAAATTTAGCACCGATGAGCTTGCAAGCCTTGCGCCTGTTTTGGAGCAAGCAAAGGCTGGACTTTTGGCACTTTTAAAGGGGCAGGATATAACGCAGGTGGCAAGTGCTTTTAATCTAAAAGGACAAGCGCAAGATAAGGCAAACAAATGACAAAAACGCTTTTTGACAACCAAAACACCCAAATTCAAGCCCTTTTAAACTCTTTACACAAGGCAAACGCACAATGAAGCTGAATTCCGTCTTTTTTCGTTTCATCTCAGCCATTTATTTAAAGAGCTTTTTCATCATTTTTTTTGCGCTGGTTGGCTTTTTTGTGGGCGTGGATTTACTCATCAACTTCAAAGACTTGCCAAATTCGGCAAATCTCATCTTGCTTTATGTGCTGTTTCTTGCTTGTATGGCGGTGAGCTATGTCTTGCCGCTTTCTCTTGTCTTTGCGCTGGTGCTTTGCCTTGCAAATATGGTGCGAAGCAACGAGCTAGTGAGCTTTTACGCCCTTGGGCTTAGCAAAAAGCAAGTCATCGCTTATCCTTTTTTTTGGTCGCTCTTTTTTTGTGCGTTGTTTGTGGGGCTGAATTTCACGCCCTTTGCTTATGCGGAGGATTATCAAACCTCCATTTTGCGAAACGCTGGTATGTCGGGGCAAAGCAAGGACATTTTCTTAAAATACGATGATAAATTCATCTACATTCAAAGGCTTGAAAGCCTCGATGAAAAGGTAGAGTCGATGAAAATTTTTGAGCTTGAAAACTTTGCCCTCAAAGAGCTTTTTAATGTCCAAAGTGCTTCTTTTAAGGACAATGAGTGGATTTTAGAAAGTGGGGAGCGTATCAAAATCCCGCAGAATTTAGAGCTTTTTGGGCAAGGGCTTGGCGTGCAAAGGCTTGAAAATGAAAGCGCGCTCAAAGGCTTTAAGCCTCGTATCATCGAAAGCGTGGCAAATCAAAGCAGCTACTCCATAGCCGATGCGCTTTTGAGCCTTTTTGCCTTTGGCAAGGAAAATGTCAATACCACGCCCATTCGCACTCAGCTTTACGGGCTACTTTTCACGCCCTTTTTCGCGCCTTTTTTGTCTCTCATTTTGTTTGTGTTTTTCCCAAGTATAGGGCGTTTTTTCAATCTCGCCTTTTTGAGCTTTGTCTTTTTTCTTTGCGCGCTTAGCTTTTGGGGGCTGCTTTATCTTGCGGCAAAACTTACGCAAAATGGACTTTTTAGCCCTGAACTCGGCATTATCGCGCCTATTTTTGCGCTTATTTTTGCAAGCTTGTTTCTTTTTTACAAAAAAACACAAACGATTTGAATTTAAATGCTAAAATTCACGCATAAATGTGAATTGCAAAAGAATTTATAAAGATGACAAAACGCCGTGTTTTGAAGCAAAAGCACTTTTTAAGAGCGTGAAATTTAAGAATTTACAAAAAGCTAAAACAGGAGTTAAGATATGGGACGAGCGTTTGAATACCGCCGAGCAAGCAAAGAGGCGCGTTGGGACAAGATGAGTAAGCTTTTTCCAAAGCTTGCAAAGGCTATACAAGTGGCGGCAAAGGAGGGCGGCAGCGACCCTGAGATGAACCCAAAACTACGCACCGCCATAGCCACAGCCAAAGCGAACAATATGCCAAAGGATAACATAGACGCGGCTATTAAGCGGGCTTTGGGTAAGGATAGTGCCGAAATAAAGAGCATTCATTATGAGGGCAAAGCTCCGCACGGTGCGCTTGTCATAGTTGAGTGTATGACGGACAACCCCACGCGCACGGTGGCAAATGTCAAAGCCATTTTTGCTAAAAACGGCGGTGAGGTGCTGCAAAATGGCGCGCTTGGCTTTATGTTTTCGCGTAAGAGTGTGTTTCATTTGGAGAAATTTAGCGGGGATTTGGAGGAGTTGGAGCTTGATTTAATCGACTTTGGACTTGAAAATTTAGAGCAAAATGACGATGAGTTAGTGATAAGTGGGGATTATACAGCCTTTAAAGAGCTGAGCGATGGGGTTGTGGCGAAAAATTTGGTGCTG
Organism: uncultured Campylobacter sp.; assembly: GCA_934728065.1. Taxonomy (GTDB): domain Bacteria; phylum Campylobacterota; class Campylobacteria; order Campylobacterales; family Campylobacteraceae; genus Campylobacter_D. The sequence continues at coordinate 32,028 of CAKVDW010000007.1, read as the reverse complement.
AAAAAGGCTGGGCTTGAATATGTGCCAAACGAGCCAAAGGCATTTAGCGAGGAGCAGATTTTAGACATAGAAAAACTGCTTGACAAACTTGAAGAAGATGATGATGTGCAAAGCGTTTGGACGAATATAGACTAAAGGAAAGATAATGCTAAAAGAATTTGACACTACAAGGGCAAAGGATTATGAATTTGCCATTATTAAAACACAAAAAGGCGATATGAAACTTAAGCTTTTTGGCGATGAAGCACCAATAACGGTTTGTAATTTTGCCGAACTTGCAAAGAGTGGTTTTTATGAAAATTTAATTTTTCACAGAGTTATACCAAATTTCGTCATTCAAGGCGGTTGCCCTCACGGCAATGGAATGGGAGGACCAGGCTATGAGATAGCCTGTGAGTGCGACAACCAAACCCACAAACACCTTCGCGGCACGCTTTCTATGGCTCACGCTGGACGCGATACGGGCGGAAGTCAATTTTTCATCACACATAGCCCACAACCACATTTAGACGGGGTTCATACTGTTTTTGGGCAGATTGAGAATGATGAGAGCTTAAAGGTGCTTGATGCTATAAAACAAGGCGATGAGATACTTGAGATTGAAATTTTAGAGTCTAACTAAGCGTTGCCTTGTTCTTGCTTTTGATAAGCTCGTTTAAAAATTCAGCAATTTGCTCTTTTTGCCCTTGCGAAATGCCCTTAAATTCAGCGTTTATAAGGTTGTTGAGCAGGTCTTCGTTCAGCAAATCGCTGTCATTAAATTCCCTTGCTTTTTGCAGGATTTTAAGCACTCTTAAATCTTTTTGCATTGTGTTTGTCCTTAAATTTAGGCTTTTGCTTTATCTTTCAGCACGATGACACTAGCAAACCTTTGCGCTGTCGCATTTTTCCTGTAAGAAAAAAAGCGTTCATCATCAAAGCTACAAATTCCGCAGTCTTTTATGTCGCTTATGCCGAGTTTTAAGGCTTGATTTTTCACAAGAGCCTTTAAATCAAGGCGGTTGTCGCTTACAAATTCGCTAAAATTTGCTTTTGCATAAGCTAAAATTTCCCCGCCCAGCTCGTAATTTGCCCCGCAAATGCTTGGTGCAATGATAAGCGTAAAGTCCTCACTTTTAAGGCTTTTTTCACGCTCTTTCATCGCTAAAACCGCTTTTTCAAGGATATTTTCAAAACAGCCCTTGCGCCCTGAATGCAAAGCCGCTACAAAGCCCTTTTTGTGCCACAAAAGCAAGGGCAAGCAATCAGCACTCAAAACGCAAAGCCCAACGCCCACTTTATCGCTCATCAGCCCATCGCACTCGTATTTTTCGCGCTTTGGCTCGTAAAATTCAACCAAATTTGAGTGAATTTGCTCCATAAAAACGGCTTTTTTGATGAAGGGCAAGTTAAAAATTTGCTCTTCAACTATAAGCCCGCGAAAGCCCATAAAATCGCGCCCAAAAGCGCAAAAAGCCGTGCAAAATTCATTGTCTAATAAAGATAAGAAATTTTCTCTATGTCCTGCCACGAAAGCCCTTTTTGCTCTAAATTTGCCCTTTCAAACTCATCATCTTGCGCCACAAAATGCGCTTGTGTTGGGCTTGATTGAGAATTTTGGCTATTAAAGCCTTGCATTTTGATTATGCGTGCGGTGTAGCGAGCGAGCAAATCGCTTTCTACATTTACTCTGCGCCCTATTTGATAGCTACCAAACAAGCTTTCTTTGAGCGTGAGCGGGATTAAAGTAAGGCGAATGCTGTTTTGATAGACTTCATTTATGGTTAAACTTATCCCATCAATCGCCACAGAGCCTTTTTGCGCCATAAATTGAGTTAAATTTGGCGGGATTTTCACAAAAAAATCCACTCCATTTTCGTTGCGCTCTATGCGTGAAATTTCGCCCACTCCGTCAATGTGTCCTTGCAGCAAATGCCCATCGATTCGCTCTCCATAGCGCAAAGCTGGCTCGATATGCACCTTATCACGCAGGTTTTCAGTGGCTATGTGTGTGCGCGTTTCCCTTGAAAGCTCTACCGCAAAGCCGTTTGTAAAGACTTGCGTTACAGTAAGACAAGCGCCATTTACCGCTATGCTGTCGCCTAAACTTGGTTTGTGCCTTGCGATAAGGCTTAAAGTGTTGTTTTGGTAGGATTTTACACGCGCTATTTCACGCACAAGCCCATTAAACATTTTTATCCTTTTTAATTTTACTCATCATCAAGCCTTTTTATCATTAAGTCAATCCCCCCCTGTCTTTCTCTTTGAATTTATACTCTAAATTCTCGCTTGGGTAGCTTATCTCTCGTTTTTCATCTTTTTCGTGCTTAAATTCTTGCACAAGCAAGGGCGGCAACTCTTTTTGAATGAGCATTTTAATCGACATATCCATTCCGTGTCCATTGACATTTTTGATGAATTTACCGTCTATATCTTTTTGAGTAGCTATATGTAAGGTGCTATCAAAACCAAGCTTTTTTAAAGCGTTGTGAAAGGCTTCTTTTTGGCTCACAGGAGCGCATTGCGTGTCGTTTATGCAGTGATAAGAGATAATTTTAGCCTTGTGGTAAGAGGCATAGATTTGCAAATGCTTTTCATCAAGAATATTGCGAATTCTATTGTGAGCTGGGGAGAAAAAGTGTGGTGAGTTTTTGTTGCTTGTCCAAAGGCTTTTTGAATAACCCACAAAGATAGTTTTGGCAAGCTCATTAAACAAATCTCCATACTTTTCATAATCAATTTCCTTGCCAAAGCCTATGTATGAAAGCGGAACCGTTACATAGGCTGAACTTTCTACAATCCCGTCTATAAGCCAAGGGGCAAATTTAGCACACAAAAGCGCAAGATATGCTCCGTGTGAATAACCAAAAAGCAAGGTTTTAGGTGTTTTAGCAAGCTTAAATTCAGCATAATTTTTTCTCACAAAACAAAGGGCATTTAAAATATCCAAAGCCTGCATAAGACCAAAATTTTGATATTCGTTTTTAGTAGGTTGCAAACTATAAGTAAAAGTAAGCTTTTTTGAGACATCAAATTTCCATTCATTTTGCAGGCTTTCAAGCTTGTCGTCAATATATCTTGCCAACCCCACAAACTCTTGTTCTTCTATGTTTTGATTGAGTTGCGGAGTAAGTTTAATAGGCAAACTAATCCCTAAACTCTCACAAGTTGAATTTAATATAGTTAAATCAATATTATCAAAATATGTTTTTGCTCCAAGTTGCGGACGGTTTTGTATGCAGTGGTAATTTACTCTCAATACCGCACAAGCAAATTCTTTAACAACAAATTCAGCAATATGCTCATTGTAACTAGCATATATATCTGTTCCACAACCTTCGATAAAAACAAAGAGTGCTTTCATAGCTTTTTCATCATCAAAACTCACCTTAAATTCAAGTTTTGAGTCTCTTTTTATGCCAAGTTCTATGTCATCGGTGCTGGTTATTTCATACACTTTGCTTTGAAGCATTTTTGTCCTTGTTTTTAAAAATTTATCAGTTTAACTTGGCGTTTTGAATTTGCCACGCAAAAAATTTTGTTTGCAATGGCAAAAACATTTTCCTTTGCGAATTTTACCCAAAAATTGCGTGAAAAAAAGAAAGATTTGCGAAAATTTAATATATAATTTGAGTTTTATTTGAGTAAATTTAAAATAAAAAGCAAAAATTTAAGGCAAAATGGTGCGTTTAAATGCTACGCTGTTTTTTAAAAAAGCGAATTTGCAAGAATTTAAATGGATAAAGTGAAAAGTGCGAGTTTGATTTAGATATGAAAGAGTAAATTAGGGTGATAGATTTAAGATGAAATTTGTGGGTTGTGCAGAAAAAAGCGAACAAGACTAGACAAGTGCGTCTGTTGCCGTGAGCTTTTTGCAAACTCCCGCAAAGTTCGCTTAAAGCTACGCCCTAAATAAAAAGGTGAGATAAAAAATGTTTGACATTATCGTAATCGGTGGCGGACACGCAGGCATCGAAGCTTGCGCTGTGGCTGCTAGAATGGGCAAAAAAACCCTACTTTTAACCACGCTCATCGAGCAAATCGGGGCTGCTTCGTGTAACCCTGCCATAGGCGGCTTAGCCAAAGGGCATTTGGTAAAAGAGCTTGATGCTATGGGTGGATTTATGGGGCTTATCACGGATAAATCGGGCATTCAGTTTCGCGTGCTTAATGAAAGCAAGGGCGTTGCCGTGCGTGGCTCACGCGCTCAAATCGATATGGACGCCTATAAAATCAACGCTAGAAACGCGCTTTTTGCCTTAAAAAATTTGCAAATTTCACAAGAACAAGCTGTTGAATTTATCGCTGAAAATGACGAGATAAAGGGCGTTCGCACAAATTTACACAACGAATACCTTGCCCAAAAAATCATTCTCACCACAGGCACTTTTTTAAGCGGGCTGATACATATCGGCAAGCGGCAAATCAAGGCTGGGCGCGTAGGCGAAATGCCATCTTATGAGCTTTCAAGCTCGCTTCAAAGTTTGCCCTTGCGAGTGGGACGGCTTAAAACAGGCACTTGCCCAAGAGTTGATGCAAAGAGTATTGATTTTAGCGTGCTTGAACTTCAAAACGGCGATGAAAACCCTAAACCATTTAGCTTTCGCACTAAAAATTTCGCCCCAAATCAGCTTCCTTGCTTTATCGCTCGCACAAATTTAACCACACACGAGCTAATCCGTGCAAATTTTTACCGCGCACCCCTTTTTACAGGGCAGATTGAGGGTGTGGGACCGAGGTATTGCCCGTCCATTGAGGACAAAATCAACCGCTTTGCAGACAAAGAAAGCCATCATCTTTTCATCGAGCCGCAGACAAAAGATGCTATGGAGTATTATATCAACGGCTTTTCGACTTCTTTGCCTTATGAGGTGCAATTATCGGCACTTCACAGCATACAAGGCTTTGAAAATGCTATTATAACGCGCTTTGGTTATGCTATTGAGTATGATTATGTCGAGCCAACGCAGTTAAAGCACACTTTGGAGACAAAAAGAGTGAAAAATCTTTATTGTGCGGGGCAAATCAACGGCACGACAGGCTATGAAGAAGCAGCAGCGCAGGGCTTTATGGCTGGTGTGAATGCTGCCCTTGCCATTGAGGGCAAGAAGCCCTTTGTTTTGGGGCGCGATGAGGCTTATATAGGCGTGATGATTGATGATTTGGTGATTAAAGGCACGAAAGAACCTTATAGAATTTTTACTTCGCGGGCTGAATACCGCTTGCTTTTGCGTGAGGAAAATGCGATTTTACGGCTTGGCAAATATGGCTATGAGTTTGGTTTGCTTGATAATGCTGAATTTGCCTTTATAAATGAGGCTAAAAGTGCAGTGAGTGAGGGCTTGGAGTTTTTGCTGAACACTCAATGGACGCCAAATTCGGCTAACAACGCCTTTTTAGAGCAGCTTAATGAAGAAAAAATAAGCTCTGTTGTGTCCTTGCAAAAGATAGTTGCCCGCCCTAGCTTTACAGCGCAAAAGTTACGCGAGCTTGATGAGAGATTTGCGCCTTTGAGCGAGTATTGTTTGAGCGAGATTATGAACGAGGCGAAGTATCATCACTACATAGCCCAGCAAAAGGAGCAAATTCAAAAGATGAGAGCATTAAGCGAGCTTGAAATCCCTGAAAATTTTGACTTTAAAAGCGTGAGCGGGCTGAGTAATGAAGTGGTCGAAAAACTCACTCAAATCCGCCCGCCAACGCTCTATGCAGCAAGCAGGATAAGCGGCATAACCCCAGCTGCCCTTGACATACTGCAAATTTACATTAAAATGCGAGGGAAAAAAACTTAAAAAATCATTAAAATCTATCAAGGAAAAAATTTTTTTGACGATATTACCCCTTGTCCATTAGAATAAATACAAAAATGGGGGGGGGGGGATTAGCAGTGTATTGCACTAAATGCTATGAAATCGCATCCACCGATGACATAGAGCTTAATATCCAAAGGGATTCTCGGCTTGAATTTAAAGTAAGCTTTGATGATGAAAAAGAAATGAAAGCTTTGTTTTTCTTTTTTCCGGGCTGCGGTATGGAGATGAATGAGGATTATTTGGAGTATTTGGCTGAATTTGTGGTAAAAGAATTTGATGTGGCTATGGTAAGGGTAAATTACCACTGTATAGGCAATAGACCTCAAATGGGCGCTAAGTTTTATCTTGATACTATTGATAGGCTTATCATATCTCAAGTTTGTCAAACTCTTAATATAAATATACCGCAGGATTTTTTCCCAAATAGAGATATGAATGAAAATGAAATGCTCTTTTTGTTTTCTTATATAAGTGGGGAGCTTTCTAAACTTAAAAATCTTGGAGTTTTAAAAAAAGAGGCTTTGCTTTATTTTACAGCTACACTAGAGCCAACAAAGAATGAATACCAAAATTTTGGTATTATGCAAGCCCTTGATATTATCAATGTTTTGTATTATATCAAAAACAATCTGCCCTTTAAGCTTAGCAATGATTATAAAACCATACTTTCTGGCTCATCTCACGGGGCGTATTTAGCACTTTTGGTAACTAAAATTGTGCCTTGGCTTGTGGATGCTGTGCTTGAAAATTCAGGCTATGTTAATCCCTCACTTCGTTATATAGGTTTTGGAAAGGAGATTGACTATCAAAAGCTTGCAGAGCTTTTTGATACGAGGATAGAGCATATTATCATCGCTTGTTCGAGTAAGACACATTGGACAAGTAATAAAAGCTCACAAAATCACTTTTCCAAAGCCCACGCAAAAATTAGAAGCTTGCTTGATGAGGAGCATCTTAAGATAATGGCTTCGTATAATAAGCCTAAAATCATTTCTTATCACGCTCAAAGTGATTTAGATATAGCCCCAGCGAGCGAGAAAGAGCGGTTTCATCATTATTTGCATAATTTAGGCTTTGACAGCAAACTTTATATGATGAGCGAAAAAGATGTTGATGGAAAACTCATCAAAAATGCGCAAGGACACGGAATGGACATCTCTTTTAAAGCCTTTTTAAAAAAAGAACTCCCACCCTTACTCATCAATGAATTTGCTATAAAGGCTAAAAAAGCAAAAGGCATTACTTATTTAAGCGAGAATTTAAAATACAGCTTTAAAGAAAACGCCAAAGGTGCAGGTGTTGAGCTAAAACTTGTAAGGATAGAAAATTAATGTATCAAAATAAAATTTATGAAATCAAATCCACCGATGACATAGAGTTGAACATAAAAAGGGAGTCAAAGCTTGAATTTAAAGTAAGCTTTGATGAGGCAAAAGAGATGAAAGCGCTTCTTGTTTTTATCAGCGGCATTAGAGATATTGATTATGCTGGTTATGAGGAGCATTTGGCTGAATTTATTGTCAAAGAATTTGAAGTGGCTGTTTTGAGGGTGGATTATCACTGTATAGGCTTTCGTCCGCAAACGGGAGCGACTTTTTATATGGATAAAAAGGACAAGGAAATTTTTTCCAAACAGTGCGAGGAAATTTCTTTATTTTGCAATATAGATGTGGGTTTGCCTGATGATTTTTTAAATGATGAATGTTTAGAGCAAATTCAAGTGCAAGGTGTTTTAAGCAGCCTTGATGATATACTTCAAAGATTAAAAGATGAAAATAAAATTCCTCAAGATTACCGCACGCCACTTTCAATCAACCTAAAGCCCACCAAAAACGAATATCAAAACTTTGGGCTTATGCAGGCTTTAGACATAATAAACGCCATTTATTTTGTGCGAAAAAATCACGCTGAATTTAAACTTGCTAAAACACCCAAAACCTTACTCTTTGGCACTTCACACGGAGGCTATCTTGCTTTTTTGTGCGCTAAATTTGCCCCTTGGCTCATAGATGCTGTTGTGGAGAATTCAGGCTATGTAACTGCGCCGTTGAGATTTTTGGGCTTTGGGAGGGAGATTGATTATATAAACTGTTTTGAGGTTAGCACCGACAGTATGTTTAAAAATCTTGCTCTTTTCATCTCCACTAAAACTTTTTGGACCATTGATAAAAGCTCGCCAAATGTTTATACTGAAGCACACGATAAAATCCGCTCTATGCCAGAATATGACCATTTAGCTATACAAGCTAACTTGCATAAGGCTATATTTGTGTCTTATCACAGCGCATTAGATGCAAATATAGCCCTGCCAGCCGCTAAAGAAAAGCTCTTTGATATGCTTAAACAACTTGATTATAACGCAAGACTCAAAATGATAAAAGATGAAAGTGAGTGTGATGGTAAATTTATTAAAAATTTAGAACACGGAATGGGAATGTCCATAAAAACTCTCATAAAAAAAGAACTCCCACCCTTACTTAAAATGAAATTTACACACCCTAAAAATGAAAAGAAAGAAATCGCCTATAAAAGCGAGAATTTAGAGTATCACTTCAAAGAAAAAGCGCAAAATGGGGGGATTGAGTTAAATATAAATAAAAAATAAAAATTTAACAAAAAAAGGAAAAATTTATTTAATTTTTGCTAAACTATACTCTTGTAAAAATATTTTTCTAAATCAAAAAGAAAGGGAAACAATGGCTACAAACGAAGGTAGGCGAAGCTTTATAGGCTTTGCGTTTGGAACAGTAGCTGCTGTGGGCGGAGCCTTTTCACTCGTTGCGATGAAAAAGACTTGGGACCCGTTGCCTAGTGTTATGGCGGCTGGTTTTACTACAGTGGATTTGTCAGGTATGCAAGATGGCGAGTTACGCACGATAGAGTGGCGTAAAAAGCCTATTTTCATACTTAAAAAAAGTGCAGATATGCTCAAAGACTCTAACAGAGAAGTTGTGATAGAAAATTCATCATACGCTGTTATGATAGGACTTTGCACGCATTTGGGCTGCATTCCATCTTATAAGGCAAGTGAGGGACTTTTTAAATGTGCCTGTCATGGTGGCGAGTTTGATGTAAATGGTAAAAACACCTTTGGACCACCACCCAGACCGCTTGATATACCTCCATTTAAGATAGAAGGAACTAAACTCGTTCTTGGCGAGGAAGGTCCTGAGTATAAAAAAATGATAGCGGAGGCTTAAAATGGCGCATATTAGAAAAGCAACAGGCTTGATAGATTGGCTTGACCAAAGATTAGCCGTAAAGAAACTTGTTAATGTGTTGATGGTAGAGTATTGGATACCAAAACAAATTAACTTCCTTTGGGCTATGGGTGTGATTTTAACAGTTCTTTTTTCTGTGCTGTTTATCACAGGTTTATTTTTGTTGATGTATTATAAACCAGATACGGCTTTAGCATTTGATAGTGTGAATAAGACCATTATGCAAGAAGTTGAATACGGCTGGTTATGGCGACACTTGCACGGTGTAGCTGCCTCTGTAATCTTCCTCATTATGTATATACATATGCTTACAGGCATTTATTATGGCTCTTATAAAAGAGGGCGCGAGATGATTTGGCTTAGCGGTATGTTGCTATTTATCGTCTTTTCAGCTGAAGCATTTAGCGGATATATGCTTCCTTGGGGACAGATGAGTTATTGGGCGGCACAAGTTATCACTAATCTTTTCGGCGGAATTCCATTTATCGGCGATGCGTTGGTAGTTTGGATACGCGGTGATTTTGCAGTAAGTGATGTAACTTTGACTCGCTTTTTTATGTTACATGTGTGTTTGTTGCCTATAGTCATCATTATGCTTATAGCTTTTCACTTTTATTCACTGAGAATTCCACATGTTAATAATGAAATTGGAGAAGAGCTTGACTTTGAAATCGAAGCGCAAAAATACAAAAGTGGCGATGTTAAAGGCTCAAAGGTCATTCCTTTTTGGCCAGCGTTTTTAGCAAAAGACTTTATGTATATTTGTTTGTTTATGATTTTCTTTTTCTATCTTGTGTGCTTTAAATTTAACTTTGCTATGGACCCGATAAATTTCGACCCAGCAGATGCGCTCAAAACCCCAACACACATTTACCCTGAGTGGTATTTCTTGTGGAGTTACGAGGTTTTAAGAGGTTTCTTCTTTGATGTTGGTCCTATTAAGGCGTTTGAAATAGGTTTAGCTTGTTTTGGTATAGCTCAAGTTATCTTTTTACTTCTTCCTTGGCTTGACAGAAGCGATGTAGTAAAACCAGCTCATCATAGACCGCTTTTCTTTTGGTGGTTTTGGATTTTACTTATTGACCTTATTGCTCTTACCATATATGGAAAACTTCCGCCAACAGGCATTTTTACTTGGATAGGCTTTGTGTCATCTTTTGGGTTCTTAATACTCTTGCTTGTCGCGTTACCTATCATTACAAGTATGGAAAGAAAAAAAGGAGAGTAAATGAGAGAGTTGAAGATATTTTTCGTAATCGCTGTATTTACAGCACTTTTGTATTGGGGCGTTGAGCCTTATGCACATTCTGTGATGAGCCCTCATGTTGCTCCAGCGAATTTTGATTTTGCTAAAGAGGATGTTAATTTTGCTAAAACAGTAGTTGAGCAAAGACAAAAGGAGCTTTCACTAGCCCAAGCTGAGCTAGAAGGCACTAACAAATCTAACAATATAGAAGCCATACAAGCTGCTAAAGATAAAGCTGAGAAGGCAAGCATTGCCCTTGAACAAGCTCAAAAATCTTTAGCTACAAATGAATGGCTTTGGAATAGAATTGACAGCATAAACTTTTCAGCAGGAAATGCTGATAGAGGGCTTGAGTTCTTACAAACAAACTGTGTTGCTTGCCACGGTGTAAAAAGCGCTGGAATTGAATCTGCCATACCTGATTCATCAATTTATGGCGTTTTACCACCTGATTTAAGCTCATCAGGCACGCTTTATGATGAAAGATTTTTGGCGGCTTTGATTATGTATCCATCTTTGGCATTGAAAGTTGAACACAAATTTGGCGATGCTTTCATAATGACAGCTTATAACGCAGAAACAAGCGGAGAAAGCGATGAGGTTGTAAATACAAATGTCGCTGATGTTATCGCCTATCTTAAAAAAATAGGTGCTGAATACCAAAAAGGTGTTGATGAGAGTATAAAAACAGAGCTTAATGAGAAATACAGCAAGATTCAAAACATAAGCGAAACTGAAAAAGCTAGTCTTATAGAGAAAGATTTTGCCTTCGCTAAAGATAGAAATAATTTCATTGAAGCTTGTGGCAGATGTCATAATGTAAAATATGACAACTTCACTTCAACTTCACAGATGAAGGATTTAAGCGGCTATTTGGGTGTGAATCCACCTGATTTGTCGATGATGATTCGCTCAAGAAGCTTGGAGTATCTTAACAACTTTATCAATAATCCTCAAAAAATGCTTGCAGGCACGGCTATGCCTCGAGTTGGACTTACCAAAGAAACTCAAGACAGCGTCATAGCATATATGGACAAAGTTGGCGACAGCAAAAAAGAGGAAAGACAAAGCGTTGGTATCTATGTGATGATATTCTTTGCTATCTTAAGCGTTTTTGCGATTTTGTGGAAACGCGAGGTGTGGAGAGAATTGCACTAAAAATTTAATCGCTTTTTATTAGCACAAATGCTTTAAAAAGCTCTAAATTCACAAGGCAACAAAGATTGCCTTGTGAAGTAAATTCAATCTTACATTAAACTAACTTGAAATTTTGAAAAAGATTTGGTGTAAAAAATTTAAGCCTTGCTTACCTTAAATCCGCTTTTAAGTTGCTTTAATGCCCAAACATAATGACTGCTTGTGCTTGAAATAGAGTAAGAGCCTAAATTTGTCGTGCCTGTGAAGGCAAAATGCTTTTTCTCAAAAAGCTCGGTGTTACTCAATTTTTCTATGAGCTTTAAAATCTCCTCAAAACTTGTGTTTTGGTGTTTTTGCCAAAGTTTTATATTGAGTTTTGGATAAGTGCGCCAGTTATAAGGTCTTGGCAAAAATGGCTTTTGCTCAGCTTTTGGGTGAAATTTACCAGCTTTAAATTCAAGGTTGTTATTGATAAAGTTTAAAAGCATAAGCTGCCATTCATAAAGGTGAATAAGCACATCGCGGGCATTTTTATCACGCACATTGCTTGGCAAAGGGCTTTTAAAATCGCTTTGCAAAAGCTCGCGTGGTGTTTCGTCTAAAATCTTGCAAAGCTTGCAAAACTCATCATTCATAGCCTTGATTAGCTCATCTTTGCTTTTTGGACGCGGCATAGTTTTTCCTTGAATTTTTTGGACATTATAGCGGAATTTTTTGATTTCCACTCATTTTTAGCTTAAAACAAGCACATTTTTGATATAATTTTTTGCAAAAATGTTATTATATTTTTAAAAATGCTCGGTTTTAACCGATATTTTCCACAAATGTGAGGATTTTACGGCAATGGCACAAAGCATAAAAATTAACCTTGAAAGATTAAAATATCTTTTGGATTTATTTAAAATGGACGAATTGCACTTAAAATCTATCATAGAGCCAAAGCTAAAAAAATCCATTGATTTATCACAACCCATAAATAAAGGAACATTAGCTGAAATAGATAAGATTTTTAATCGTGGATTAGATTTTTATACAAACCCAAATCCTATAAATAAAGCAAATTCAAGCATTCTGTTTAGAAAAGAAAATATTAACGATGATTTAGGTATAGGCGATGTGCAGTTTATCACAAGCTGTGAAGAGCAAATGCGCTATATCAGTGGATTAGCCAAACTTAGTGATTTTGCTTTTACGCAAAGAAAATTGCCCAATTTTTCTTTGCAAGATTCACCACAAAAAGTAGCCCAAAAAATGCAATTTTTGCTTCCCGCACAAAGTAAAAGCGACAAACAATTTCTTGAATCTTTTATCAAAAATCTTGCAGAACATAATATTTTGGTGTTAGAAAACATAGAAACCCACAACAAAAAACATAAAAGCAATCTCTGCGGATTTTTTATTAAACCAAATGTTATAGCCCTAAAAAATCAAGGTAGAAAAAGAGAGATTTTTACCCTAGCACACGAATTAGGACACTATTTGCTTGAAAATGAAAATATTGATAAAGATATATTTATCCAAAATCCGCAAAACGAGGAAAAATGGTGCAGTCAATTTGCTTTTTATTTGCTAATTGGCGAAAAATTAAGCACATTAGAGTCATTGCAAAGAGATAAAATTAACACAGACAATAAAACACTACAAAATATATCTACTCAAAAGCATATCAGCAGACTTGCATTGTTTTATTATTATGTAGATAATGGCAAGATAAAATGGAGCGATTATCATTCGCTTAAAGATAAACTAGATGATGAATATAAAAATAAAAAAGAAGCGCAATACAATAAACAAGACGAAAACGAAGAAAAAAACAAGTTTATCCCAATACAACCACCCATACTCTCGCCCCTACAAAAAGATATTTTTGTCAATGCCTTTTTGGAGGGAGCAATCGATGAATACACACTGCGAACGCGTTTTAAAAACTATATAAAAAATAACAATCTAGAGGGCTTTATATATGGCTAAATATCTCTTTGATACCTGCTCTTTCATTGCGCTTGTAAGGTATTATCTGCCTTTTGATTCAGACGATAAATTAAAAAAATTTATATACAAAGGTTTTGAATCCAAAGAATTTCTAATACTCAAGCAAGTCAAATATGAGTGTGAGCAAGTTTCAAGTGGCTTGATATTTAACGAATTGCCACAACTTAAAAATATACAATCTATCAACTTTAATAAAATTGTAACAGATAAGGTTCATAGACTTATTGACAATAATTTCATAGTTTCTCAATCTCAAATAAATAGACTTACAAATGAGGAATACGAATCACAAAAGCGTGATTTTATTAACGGTGCAGATTTTAACCTTATCCATTGCGCTATGGAAAATCATTACACCATCATCACAGAAGAAACACCAATAAACAACGACAACAAACTTTTTAAGAAAATATCTGCTATTTGTGAAATGCAAGGGATTAAGTGCGCATCTATATCAACATTGCTGCAAACAAGATTAGATATAAATTTCGCTATCAAGTCGACAATGGAAAATATAAGTTCGCTATGATTTCTATTCAAACTTCACATACTCAATTAGATTTACTCATTTCCCCTGCAACAAAGCAAAATTGGCGTAGGCTTGGTGTTTTTGACAATCATCTAGATAACACAAACAGTGCACGCGATTTACAAGCACAAAACCTAACAACAAATTTATAACACAACAATCCACAAAATCCCACTCAAAGTGCACACCAGCCAACAAATCAAATCATAAAGATAAAATCCAAGTTGTGGTAGTGGGGTTTTTATGATTTTGCTTGGGGCAAAGTCATAAAAATTTTGGAGTTGACGATGACACTATCGCTGTTTTTTATCGCTTAAATTTAAAGGTGATGAATTTATCACAAGTGCATTATTGTGATTATGCGGTTTTTGACATTGAGCAAGTGAAGTGGAATTTAAGTTGCCCTGATTGCGGGGATTTTTTGCGTGTTAAAAATGGCAAATACGGAAAATTCATTGCTTGTAATGCTTATCCGCATTGCAATTATACAAAAAATTTAAAAGATGATTTGTCATAATGATTTATCTTTTTTAGCGAAAATTTGTGTTTTTTAAGCATAAAAATTCATCAAAAATAATAATTTTCGCCCAATAAGCGCAAACAAAACAGACGACAATAAAGAAACAAGAAAATTTAATCTAAAATCAAGTTTAAATTTGCTATAATCTCATCTTTAAAACTCAAAGTTTGTCAAATTTGTCGCTGTAAAGCGTGAATTTAGCGTGTTTTGAGTGAATTTCACACGCACTAGTCCTTTTAGCTTGCTTAAACAACGAGTGCGGAGGAAAAAGCTAAACCACAAGGAGAAAAAATGGTAACAATGAGAGATTTGCTCGAATGCGGCGTGCATTTTGGGCATCAAACCAGACGCTGGAATCCAAAGATGAAAAAATTTATCTTTGGCGAACGAAAAGGCATTTATGTCATCGACTTGCAAAAGACTTTGCGCTACTTTCGCTACACTTACAACATAGTGCGAGATGCTGCTGCTGAGGGCAAAACGATACTCTTTGTCGGCACAAAAAAGCAAGCAAGTGCTGCCATCAAAGAGTATGCGGAAAAATGCGGTATGCCTTATGTGAGCCACCGCTGGCTTGGCGGTATGATGACGAATTTTGGCACGATTAAACAATCCGTGCGCAAGCTTGAAATCATCGAAAAAATGGAAGAAGACGGCTCTATCAAGCTTTTAACCAAAAAAGAAGCCCTAATGCTTACTCGCAAAAAGGAAAAATTGCTTGATTATTTAGGCGGCGTGCGCTACCTAAAAACTCAGCCTGATATGATTTTTGTCATTGATACAGTAAGAGAGAGGATAGCTGTTGGCGAGGCAAATAAGCTTAAAATTCCTGTTGTTGCACCGCTTGATACGAACTGCGACCCTGATTTAGTTACTTACCCAATTCCTGGAAATGACGATGCCATTCGCTCCGTGCAGCTTTTTTGCCAAGAAATGGCAGAGGCTATAAATGAGGGTAAGAATTTGCGCGAGCAAGATGCGGACTTGTCAGAAGGTGGCGTTAAAACACAAGAAGAAATAGTTGTTAGCGAAGAAGAAAGACAAGACATTTTAGAAGAAGCGATGAGCGAAGAATTTAACGAATATCTTGAAGAGGAAAAAGACAATGGCTGAAATCACCGCACAAATGGTAAAAGAGCTGCGTGAAAATACAGGCGCTGGAATGCTTGACTGTAAAAATGCCCTCACTGAGTGTGCTGGCGACTTTGAAAAAGCTGTGCAGTATTTGCGTGAAAAAGGGCTTGGAAAGGCAGCTAAAAAGGCTGACCGCTTGGCAGCTGAAGGTTTAGTAAGTGTTAAGCTTGATGAAAACAACAAAATAGCTACCTTAAGCGAGATAAATTCAGAAACGGACTTTGTTGCTAAAAACGAACAGTTTATCGCTCTTGCTGAGGATACCACAGCTCACATTCAAAGCAAGAAATTTACAACAGTAGAGGAACTTCGCTCAAGTGTTATTAATGGGGTAAATTTCGAGGAATACCTTAACTCTCAAATTGCTACCATCGGTGAAAACTTAGTTGTGCGAAGATTTGCCACCTTAAAAGCTGGAGATAATGGCATAGTTAATGGCTATATCCACACAAATGGGCGTGTGGGCGTTATCATCGCGGCTACTGCTCAAAATGAGCAAATCGCCCAAAAAAGCTTAAATTTCTTAAAACAGCTTTGTATGCACATAGCGGCGATGAAGCCTAGCTTTTTGTCTTATAAAGATTTAGATGATGAGTTTATTAAAAATGAATACAAAGCCCTTGTCGCCGAGCTTGAAAAGGATAATGAAGAACGCAGACGCCTCAAAGACCCAAACAAGCCAGAACATAAAATTCCAAAATTTGCTAGCCGCAAACAGCTTACAGATGCTGTTTTAAAGGCTGCTGAAGATGAAATTAAGGCTGAACTTAAAGCGCAAAACAAGCCAGAACAAATTTGGGACAAGATAATTCCGGGCAAAATCAACTCTTTCATCACTGAAAATTCACAGCTTGACAGCAAACTTACGCTTTTGGGGCAGTTTTTTGTAATGGATGATAAAAAAACCATAGAACAAGTCATTACTGAAAAGCAAAAAGACTTTGGCGGTAGCTTTGAAATAGTCGAGTTTGTTCGCTTTGAAGTTGGCGAAGGACTTGAAAAGAAAAACGAAGATTTTGCTGCTGAAGTTGCTGCGCAAATGAGCTAAAATGGCGATTTTAAGAGCGGAGAATTTAAGCCACAGTTTTGATTATCCGCTCTTTGAAAATTTAAATTTTACTTTAAATGAAAGGGAGTGCGTTGCCATTCAAGGCAGTAGTGGTTGCGGTAAATCCACGCTTTTACATATATTCTCAAGCCTCTTAAAACCAAAAGTTGGCAAAATTTTTTTTCAACATTATGATTTGTATGAGTTAAGCGAGAATGAGCGTTTGCGTATAAGGCGGTATTTTTTTGGCATTATCTTTCAAATGCACTATTTATTTAAGGGCTTTTCAGCACTTGAAAATATAGAACTTGCCACTGTTTTATCAGGGCAAAAAATCGATGAAAATTTGCTCCAAAAGCTTGGAATTTATGAGCTTTTGGGACAAAAGATAGGCAAGTTAAGTGGGGGACAGCAACAAAGAGTGAGCATCGCGCGCGTGCTTTGCAAAAAACCAAAGGTTATTTTTGCCGATGAAGCCACAGGAAATTTGGACTTTGACAACGCCAAAAATGTCATTACTATTTTGCGAGATTATGCAAAGCAAAATGATGCCGCGCTACTTTTTGTAACGCACGACAACACGCTTGCACGCATGTGCGATAGAGTATATAAAATCACGCAAAATGGGCTGAATTTGAGCTAAATTTAGCTTACAATATTTATTAAGCATTTTTATCACAAACTTTTGTTAATCCTTAAATTTTGTGCGAATTTTAAATTTTTTGAGCCTTAAATTTATAAAAAATTCACAAATTTATCTTAAAATTTACGCTAAAATTAAGAATTTAAAGGTTAAATCAGCACAAATGCTAAAGAAAGGGGGCAAGTTGGAATTTGTTAATTATCTAGGCGATGGCAATGTTGCTAAGTTTATGTTGCTTTTTGCAAGGGTGGCTGGAATTTTTGTTTTCTTTCCCTTTTTTTCTCATATAAATATCCCAAATGTCATCAAAGCAACCCTAGCCTTATTTTTAACAATGTTTCTTTTTCCTTTAGCCAAGCTTGAAACACCACAATACAACACTTTCTTTGTTTTGCAACTCATAAGCGAGGCTATTTTTGGAATGATAGCTGGACTTCTTTTAATGCTTGTTTTTGCCATAGTGCAGTTTGCTGGGGAACAAATGGCTTTTACTATGGGTTTTACTATGGCTAGCGTTATGGACCCTAGCACGGGCGGGAGTGTGCCGATTACTTCTCAAATTTTAGGTCTGCTTGCTTTGCTTGTTTTTTTAGCCTTTGACGGACACCATTTGAGCTTACTTTTTTTAAGCAATTCTTTGAGCTATATCACTTTGGGCGAGTTTTATTTGCAAGAAAATTTGCTAAACTATCTTAACACGGCTATGTTCAATGTCTTTATCATCGGTTTTACTATGGCTTTTCCCATTTTAGCCATAAATTTGCTCGCGGATTTGATTTTTGGACTTTTGATGAAGACTATGCCACAATTTAACCTTTTGGTCGTGGGTTATCCTATGAAAATAGCCTTAGCCTTTGTTGTTTTGATTGTTACTTTAGTGATAATGATGGAGTATTTTAAAGAACTTATGTTAAAAGTTTTTTCAAATATGCAAACTTTATTTTTTATCTAAGCATTTTATAATTAAAAATAGCTTAAAATAACAATATTTGTTTTTAAGGAAAGATGATGAAAATTTTACTTTTGAATAAAAACCCCGTTATCTCAAAGCTCGTTCGGCTTAGTGCTGAAAAGCTTGATTATGAGTTTGAGGAAGAGCACAGCTACAACAAAAAGATGACTGAGTATTATGAAATCATCATCATAGACAATGAAATCAAGGCTGATTTAAAAAATTTAGAAAATAGGTGCAAAAAGCTTATTTGCTTAAGTTCTAAAGACAGCAATATACAAGATGATATACAAATTTTACACAAACCTTTCTTGCCTACTGACCTAATCACCCTCATCAAAGATGAGCAACCGCCTGTTTCACAAGAGGAAACAGGCGAACAAGAAAGTTTGACTGAAATAGCGCCTGAGGATACGGCTGATTTTAGCGCAGATTCTTTAAAGCTTGAAAGCCAGACACAAGAACCAGCCGATGAGCCCAAAGCCCAAGAGGAAAAACCAAAGGTGCAAGAACAACCAAAAGGCGAAAAAGAAGGCTTTGAGGAGTCTGATTTAGACAAAGCCTTTAAAATGGACGAGATAGCTAATGAGCCAAAGGCAGAGGAAAAACTAGAAGTCCAAGAGCCAAATAAAGAATTTTTACAAGATGTTGTTAAAGCTACTGATGAAAATGATTTATCAAAGCAAGAAAATGTTGCTGATGAGTTGAGTTTGGATTCTTTAGATTTGCCTGATGAAGAGCCACAAGTTGAGGAAAACACAGCTCAAACCGCTACACAAGAAGTGCAAACAACTCAAAATGAAGAAGCTTTACAAACCAAATCAAACAACCAAGAAACCCCACAAGATGAAAAAGCATTAGAAGAGCTCAAAGAGGAGGATTTAAATTTAGAAGAGCTTGAAACAAACAAAGCAGAACAAGAAATAAAAGAGCCTGAAAGCAAATTAGACGAACAAGCAGAACAAGAACTTTCCCAAGAACTTGAAAACCAAATGAGCGAGGAAGTTTCTCAAGAATCAAAGCCAACACAAGAAATTGAAGATGAGATAAAAGAACTTATTGACGAAGAGCCAAATGAGCAAAAAGAACAAGCTACAATAGAGCTTGAAGAGCCAAAAGATGACGAAAGTGAAGCTGCTTTACAGGCTTTAAAAGATGAACTTGTCGAGCCTGAAACCCAAGAAGAAAGCCAAGAGGAATTTAAAGATGAGATAAAAGAACTTATCGATGAAGAGCCAAGTGAGCAAAAAGAGCAGATGAAAATCGAAGAAGTGCCTACAAATCAAGCCTTTAGCGTTGAGGAAAAAGAGCAGATGAACTTTGATGATTTGCCAGATGATGCGAAATTTATAGGAGATGAAAAGCAAAAAAGTAGCGAGGAAAAGGTTGAGCCTATTGTTTTTGAGGATATAAAAGATGAAAATATCAGCGCACACGATAAAATCAAAAACGAACTTGCTGCCTTGAATGAAATGGATAAAGCTCCCATAATGCAAAGGATAAGTGGCGAGGAAATGAGCTTTGAGGAAGAAATTAAAGATTTAAGTGAAAGAGAAATTCAGGTCGCACTTGGCGAAGAGCCTACTGTTGCCGAAACTCAAAAGCAAATCCCAGAGCAAGAGCCTGTAAAAGAGCAAGTTTCTCAAGCCACGCAAGCTGTTGAGGACGAGGAAATTATAGAGGAGTTAAGCAAGGGCATAGCTGGAGCTATCACTTCAAGTATCAAAGACGATGCCCTAAAAGCCGCCTTAAAGGGTATGAATATGCACATTGACATAAATATAAAATTTGACGAGGATAAGGCGTGAAAGGCTTTGCACTACTCATTTCAGGACCAAGTGGAGCGGGCAAATCAACCCTTTTAAAAAAACTTACAGATGAGTTTAAAAACGAGCTTTATTTTTCAGTATCTTGCACCACACGCGCCCCACGAGTGGGCGAAAAAGATGGGGTAAATTATCACTTTATCACTGAAGAGGAATTTGAAAACGGCGTAAAAAAAGGCGAATTTTTAGAATGCGCCCTTGTGCATAGTCATCATTATGGCACGAGATTAAAAGAAACAGAACAAGCTTTAAATATAGGAAAAATAGTCATTTTTGATATAGATGTGCAAGGTTTTCAATCAGTTCGCCCCAAACTAAAAGGAGCTTTGGTGAGCATTTTTATCACCAGCAAAAACGCCAAAGAGCTTGAAAGACGCCTTTATCAAAGAGCTGATAGCAATGACATACGAAAAAGACTTTTTAATGCCAAAGAGGAGATGAAAAAGGTTAAAGAATATGACTATCTCATCATCAATGATGATTTAGAAAAGGCTTATGAGCAATTAAAAAGCATTTTCATAGCACAAAAATTAAAAATTTCTCGCTATAATGTCGATGAGATTTTAAGAATTTGGACAAAAGGAGAATAATATGGGTTTTAGTTCAATAGGACCGGGACAATGGCTGATTATACTTTTAATCATCGTTTTGCTTTTTGGGGCTAAAAAAATCCCCGAGCTTGCAAAGGGCTTGGGCAGAGGCATTAAGACCTTTAAAAGCGAGATGAGTTCCGATGAAAGCGACATCAAAGAGACTAGCAAGCTTGAGGAAAAACCTGAAAACAAAGCCTACAAGGCTGAAGGCGAAGTAAAAACTGAAGAAAAGAAAGCCTAAAAAACCTTGAAACAGCATATTTACAGCGAAATTCACAAGGTTTTGGGGCGTGCTTTCGTGCTTGAAAGCCCAAAGGACAAAAGGCTAGCCCACTTTGCTAGCCCGCTAGCCTTTACGCTTGCCAAAGAGCAAAAATGCGCCCCAGCGCAACTTGCCACGCAAATCGCGGAGAAATTCAAGGACAATCCGCACTTTGAAAGCGTGCAAAGCGTTAATGGCTATGTAAATTTCAAGCTTTCAAAGGCTTTTTTGAACGACTTTGCCACAAAAGCCTTGCAAAATCCGCTTGAATTTGCACGCGGCGAGCCTAAAAAAGAGCGTTTTTTGCTTGAATTTGTGAGCGCAAACCCCACAGGACCGCTTCACATAGGACACGCAAGGGGAGCGATTTTTGGCGACACGCTCACACGCCTTGCAAGACACTTGGGCTACGCCTTTGACACGGAGTATTACATAAACGATGCGGGCAAGCAAATACGGCTACTAGGGGTATCCGTGCTTTTAGCGGTAAAAAAGCATTGTTTAAATCAAAGCATAACCCCACCCGATGAGCTTTACAAAGGTGCTTATATAGTGGATTTAGCTCATCTTGCTTATGATGAGCTTGGCAAAAAGGAAGGTGAGAGCTTTTTTAATGAAGAAAATATCCACAAAATAGCACTTTGGGCAAAGGACAAAATGCTTGATTTAATCAAGCAAAATTTAGCCAAAGCAAGGGTGCAAATTGACGCCTTTGTGAGCGAGACGAGTTATTATGAAAAATTCGATGAAACCATAAACGCTCTTAAAGCAAAAGGCGCGGTGTATGAAAAGGAGGGCAAACTCTGGCTGGCTAGCTCTCAAAAGGGCGATGAAAAGGACCGCGTCATAGTAAATGAAAAGAACGAACGCTCATATCTTGCCGCTGATATCGTGTATCACGCCGATAAATTAAGCCGCGCTTATGATAAATGTATCAACATTTGGGGCGCAGACCATCACGGCTACATTGCAAGAGTTAAGGCGGCTATGGAGTTTTTGGGCTTTGATGGCGCAAGGCTTGAAATTATCCTAGCGCAAATGGTGAGCCTGCTGCAAAATGGCAAGCTTTACAAGATGAGCAAACGCGCTGGCAACTTCATCTTAATGGACGAAATTTTAGATGAAATAGGAGCTGATGCCCTGCGTTTCATATTTTTAAGCAAAAAATGCGACACTCACCTTGAATTTGACATAGAAACGCTCAAAAAACAAGACAGCTCAAACCCCGTATTTTATGTAAATTACGCTCACGCGCGCATTTATCAAGTCTTTGCAAGGGCAAATAAGAGCTTTGAAAGCGTGCTAAATGCTAGCTTTGAAAGCCTAAACGAAGATGGGGCAAATTTGCTCTTTGAGGCTTTAAATTTGCACGCCATTTTGCAAAGTGCCTTTGAGGAGCGGGCTTTGCAAAAAATCGCTGATTATCTTAAAAGCCTTGCCGCTGCTTTTCATAAATTTTACGCCGAAAACAAAGTCGTTGGCAGTAGCAATGAAGACAGCTTGCTCAAACTCTTTGCCGTAGTGGCTTTAAGCATAAAAACAGCTTTAAGCATAATGGGCATAGAAGCTAAACAAAAAATGCAATAACCCCTCAAAACAACTTAAATCAAAAACAAGGATAAAAAATGAGAAGTAATGTGATTAAAAAAGGCTATTTAAAAGCTCCAAACCGCTCTTTGTTGCGTGCTTGCGGGCTTAAAGATGAGGACTTTGAAAAGCCCTTTATAGGCGTGGCAAATTCCTACATAGACATAATCCCCGGGCATTTTTACTTAAATGAATACGCCAAAATCATCAAGGACGAAATCCGCAAAAACGGCTGTGTGCCTTTTGAATTCAACACCATAGGCGTTGATGATGGCATAGCGATGGGGCATAGCGGTATGCTCTACTCGCTACCAAGCCGTGAAATCATCGCAAATTCAGTTGAAACCGTGATGAACGCTCACGCGCTTGATGCGCTCATTTGTATCCCAAACTGCGACAAAATCACGCCGGGTATGCTTATGGGTGCGCTTCGTGTCAATGTGCCAACGATTTTTGTAAGCGGCGGTCCTATGAGGGCTGGTTTTAGTGCAAAGGGCGAAAAACTCACCTTAAATAGCGTTTTTGAAGCGGTTGGGGCGTTCGAGGTTAAAAAAATCGATGAAAACGAGCTAAAAGATATAGAGTGCAAAGCCTGTCCTAGTGGGGGTTCTTGCTCTGGGCTTTTCACGGCAAATTCGATGAATTCGCTTTGTGAGGCGTTAGGTATCGCTTTAAGTGGCAACGGCACGGCTTTGGCTTTGAGTGATGAGCGTGAAAAGCTACTTAGACAAGCTGCAAGGCGCATTTGTGAAATCGCACTTGATAGCGAAAAGAGCGAAAAATTTAAAATCCGCAACATTATTAACAAGGGTGCGATTAACAACGCAATGGTGCTTGATATGGCTATGGGGGGTAGCTCAAATACGATTTTGCATATGTTAGCCATTTCACGCGAGGCGGGTTCGCCCCTTGATATAAGGGATTTAAATGAAATAAGCAAGCAAATCGCCCACATAGCCAAAGTCGCCCCGAGCCTGCCTGAGGTGGCTATGGAGGACATAGGAAATGCGGGCGGCATAAACGCTGTGTTAAAGGAAATTTCGCGCCGCGATAATGGTTTGCTTGATTTAAACGCCCTTACTATCACGGGTGAGAGCTTGGGCGAGCGCATAAAAGATGCGAAAATCCGCGATGAAAAGGTGATTCACAAGGTGGAAAACGCCTACTCACAAGTGGGCGGGCTTGCCATACTCTTTGGCAACCTAGCCGAGCAAGGTTGCGTGATAAAAACAGCTGGTATCACGGGAGAGCGTAAATTTAGCGGTAAAGCCGTCATTTTTAACAGCCAAGATGACGCTATAAAGGGCATTATCAAGGGCAAGGTGCAAAAGGGAGCCGTGTGCGTGATAAGATACGAGGGTCCAAAAGGGGGTCCTGGTATGCAAGAAATGCTAAGCCCAACGAGCTTGATTATGGGTATGGGCTTGGGCGCTGATGTCGCGCTCATCACAGATGGGCGTTTTAGTGGGGCGACAAGGGGTTTAAGCATAGGGCATATAAGCCCTGAGGCTGCTGAGGGTGGGCTTATAGGCTTGCTTGAAGATGGCGATATAATCGACATAGATGTGGATAATTACTCAATAAATGCGCGTTTAAGTGAGAATGAAATCGCCGAGCGAAAGGCTAAATTTAAGCCCTTGCAAAAGCCTTTAAATTCAAGGTGGCTTGCACAGTATCAAAAGCTAGTTTCAAACGCAAGCAACGGCGCGGTGCTTGATTTGGAGTGGTTAAAGAGTGAAAATTTACATTGAAAGATGCTTTTTCACGCAAATTTTATAAATTTAAAGGATAAAAAATGAGTAAAACCATAGAACCAGAAAAACAAAGTGTAAAAGTTTGTTTAAGTCGAAAATCTTACTATATTGATTTTTATCAAAGAGAATATGTTTGGAGCAAGGAAACAGCGCAAACTTTACTTAACGATATTTTTTATATTTTTGAGTTAAGCTACAATCAACACAAAGATAGCGAAATAAGCAAAAATATTATGGAAAAATATAGCTGGCATTATCTTAATGTCTATATAACAAATCGTGTGGAAGGGAAATCCTACATTGTCGATGGGCAGCAACGACTTTCTACGCTAACGCTTATTGCTACAAAACTTTATCGTAAGTTGCAAAATGATGATAATTTTAAATCATTGCTGAAAGATTGCATATTTAGCAATGACGGATTTGAGGATATTTTTAATTTAGATAATGAAAAAAGACATAGAGTTATGGATTGTATATTTAACAATAAAGAATATCCAACTGAATTTAAAAATAAAACGGAGGAAACGCTTGTTGAACGCTATAAAGATATATCAAAATATATTGATGATAAATTCAAAAATGAAACAGATTCTAAAAAGTTGCGCCTGTTTGTTTTGTATTTTTTAGAAAGATTAGTTTTGGTTGAGTTAGATATAAGCCAAAATGATACGCCTATGGTTTTTGAGGTTATTAACGATAGAGGTGAAGCGTTAAAGCCATTTGAGATTTTAAAAGGCAAACTTATAGGTGCATTGCCAAAAAGTGATGTAGAGAGTTTTTGTGCAAAATGGGATAATGCTTTATCGGCATTGACGCAATTAGAATCTGAAGATGATTTTTTTAGCGACTTAATTAAGACTAAATTTATATTCAAAAGAAATTCTATTATAGAAAAATCCATAAACAATGAATATCATAGATATATTTTTGATGATAATGAAATAGCTAAAACACTTGGCTTTCATAGACAAAACGAAAATCACATAAAAAATATCAAAAAATTTATCAGCGAGGATATTTATTATTACGCACAACTTTATGCAAAGATTATGCAAAGCGATAATGAATTTTTAGAATATACCAAACAAATAAACGAACTATCAGGGCAGTATCAAAACATACTCTCTGCTTGTGTTATAAACGATAAGCAAGAACAAGAAAAAATTGAGTTGATAGCCAAAGAATATGATAGATTGTGGGTTTTGCTAAATCTTAACGGTATCTATGACAGCAATGAATTTCAAGAAATTTCTTATAAGATTAATGGGCTTTTGAAAAGTGCTGATATAGAAAATTACAAAAGCATTTTTGATGACTTAATAAGAGAAGTCATAAAAGAAAATAAAAAGGTGGAAAATGTGATTTCATTGCTCGATTATGAGAATTTTAAAACTAGAAATTATACAAATGTTAATAAACGCTCATTGCGTTATTTGTTTGCAAGGGTTGAAAAATACATTTGCGACAATATAAACAAAGCACCACAAAGTAGTGTTTTAGACATTTCAACAAAAACAGGGGACAAAACAGGCTATCACATAGAGCATATTTTATCACGCAATGAAACAAACAAGGGTTATTTTGAAAGCGAAGAAGAATTTGACACACAAAGAAATTTGCTTGGAGGACTTTTGCTTTTAAAGGGCAAAGAAAATATATCGTCTGGCAACGAAGAATATGTCGATAAATTAAAAACTTATAGCAACTCTCTTGCTTGGGGACATTCACTTTGTGATGATTTCTATCACACAACACACAAGGGTTTTATAGATTTTAACAATAGCACATTTGCAAACAAAGATATAAAATTCAAGCCCTATCAAAAGTTTGATAAAATCGCATTACACGAACGCTCAAAACTTTTATATGAAATCGTAAAAATCATTTGGGAAGTGGATAGGTAGTGCTAATGACTAAACACCTTTTCAAATTAAAATTTAGAGAGTTTCTTACCTCATTGCAGGAGAAAATCTGTAAAAATAATGAGTGGAAAATCAAAGGCTTTATTGATAGCGATAAAAACATTTTTAGTCTATCAAATGACACCAAAGTGATTTCTAAGATTTTGGAGATTCATATTTTTCCTTATATTTTGGATTTTGCTAATCAAAATGGCTTTGAGATTGTTTTGCCTGCACATCAAAATTATTACCCTGATTTATCGTTTGTCCTAAAATCAGATTCTACAATTAAATTCGCGGTGGATTTAAAAACTACTTATCGCAATGAGAAAAATCCCGTGCTTTGCAATGGTTTCACGCTAGGATCTCACGGCGAGTATTTCAAAAATCAAGAATCTAGCAAAAACATACAATTCCCTTACAAGCAGTATTTGGGACATTTTTGTTTGGGCGTAGTTTATGATAGGGTGCTTGCTAATGAGTTACAAAAATATACACTAAATGATTTAGATAAAATCCAATCTGTGATAAAAAATCTCACACTATTTTTTGTCGAAAAATACAAAATCGCTAGCGATTCTAGCGGAAGTGGCAATACAGCAAATATAGGGAGCATTAAAAATATTGATGATATTATCAACGAGCGAGGGACTTTTGCTAGTCTTGGCGAAAAAATCTTTAATGATTATTGGATAAATTATGGACAAATAAGTTTCACAGATTTCAATGGCAATGTAAGAAGAATCACAAAACTTAAAGACTATCTTGCATATAGGGGCAAACAATGAATGCTCCACAAAAAAGTTTTGTTCCGCAAAATCTAGAGCAAAATCTTAGCATACAGCACATAAACGCACAAAAAGTGCTAATCCCGCCCATAAAGATTCAAGGGATAAAAAGCAAACTTGTGCCACATATACGAAATCTTTTTGCTTGGGATAATGCGGAGACTTACTTTGAGCCGTTTGTAGGCAGTGGGGTAGTGGGGTTTAATCTTGCGCCTAAAAAAGCCATTTTTAGTGATAGCAATCCACATATTATCGCTTTTTATAATGCCATTAAAAATCGCATAATCACTAAGGATTCCACGATTGATTATCTCGTGCGTGAGGGGGAGCATTTAAAAACAAAAGGGCAGGAACATTATTTGGAAGTGCGTGCAAGATTTAATACTCAAAACATGCAAGGAAATAGTGGGGCAAATCTGCTTGATTTTTTGTTTCTTAATCGCAGTTGTTTTAATGGGCTTATGCGCTTTAATGCAAGGGGCGGTTTTAATGTGCCTTATTGCAAAAAGGATAATCGCTTTGCTCCCGCATATATTACCAAAATCGCTAATCAAGTAGCGTGGGTGGCTAATCGTATTCAAAACAATGAGTGGGAATTTATCTGCTGTGATTTTGCAGAGGTTTTGGGCAGGGCAAAGGCGGGAGATTTTATCTATTGCGACCCACCCTACATTGATAGGCATAGCGATTATTTTGGCGCGTGGAGTGAGACAAAAGAAAAACAACTCCATAAAATTTTATCGGCGACAGAGGCAAAATTTCTCCTTTCAACTTGGCATAGTAATTGCTACCGAGAAAACGCGTATATGAAGGCATTGTGGAGCGACTTTGATAGTAGCATAATTACGCATTTTTATCACTTAGGAGCTAGTGAATCTAATCGCAATGCAATAAAAGAAGCATTGGTGCGAAATTATAATATTTGTAGTGAAAATTCCAACAATCACAAATGCGATTATTTGGATAGATTTTTATAGGGTGGGCTAAAGTGAAACACAAAATTATCCTTAAAAACCAAGATAAAACCAAAGAGATTGAATTTTATGAGCTTGAAAATGAGTGTTTAAAGGTTAAATTTTTCAACCAAGATACGCTTTATACTTATGGCAAGGGCAAGTATGAGTTGCTTGAAGTGGCAGAGCTTTGTCAAAATGAGCTTAAAACCTTTGAGTATTTAGCTAAAATCGCCGAAACTATCGGCATAAAGGGCGATGATGACAAATCGTTGCTTGCAAACGAATACGCAAAAATTGAAACCAACGACAAGCCACAAAGTGCGCTTTTTGCTTATCTTAATGCTGATTTTAAGCCCGCTAAATACCAAGACAACAAGCCTTTGCTCTTTCCTTTTGGCTCGAATTTATCGCAATTTAAGGCTGTTAAAAACGCCATTTTAAACCAAATCAGCGTTATTGAAGGACCGCCAGGCACAGGCAAAACGCAAACTATCCTTAATATAATCGCAAATTTACTTTATCAAAACAAAAGTGTAGCGGTAGTTTCAAACAATAACGCCGCCACGCAAAATGTCTTTGAAAAGCTTGAAAATGTGGATTTAGATGCCATTTGTGCTGTGCTTGGCAAAAGAGAAAATAAAGAAAAATTTGTCCAAAATCAACACCAAAATTTACTTAAACTTACTCAAATTCATCAAAAAGATGAGTTTCAAATTTCGCAAAATTTGCCAAATTTACAGCGTGAGCTTGAACGCAAAATCGCCGAATGCAACGATAATTTACACGAATTTTTTACCTTGCAAAATGAAATAGCAAAATTAAAAATTTTTCTTTCTCAAATAAAACTTGAATTTACGCATTTTAAAGCCCAAATACCAAATTTTACCTTGCCAAAAGTAAGAAATTTAAGCAAATTAAAGGCTGAAAAACTTTTATACATAAAAACGCAAATTGAAGAAAAATTAAAAATAAATTTTTGGCTTAAATTAAAGCTTGTTTTATTTTATGGCATAGGTGATTTTGCTTTTTATAAAAGCTCTCTTATAGACATTGTATGGGCGTTTGAATGGCTTTATTATGAAAGTAAAATCGCTACACTTCATAAAGATTTAGAGCAAAAAAACGCTCAATTTCAACTCTTAAAACAAAAGGACATTCTTAACACACTTAAAACGCTTTCTATGCAGGCTTTAAAGCTAAATTTGGCACAAAAATATGCTCAATTTAAATGCGCGGAATTTAGCCTTGATGATTTGTATAAAATACCACAAAAATTTGTAAAGCAGTATCCTGTGATTTTTAGCACCACGCATTCTATCACAAATTCTTTAAATGCGGATTTTTTGTTTGATTATCTTATCCGTGATGAATCCTCGCAGGTTGATTTAGCCACAGGCGCATTAGCACTTTTTATGGCGCAAAATGTCATCATCGTAGGCGATACAAAACAACTGCCAAATGTCATCACAAATGAGCTAATCCCAAAAATTCAAGCTCTAAATAATTCCTATAAAATCGCACCTTGCTATGATTATTTAAAGCATTCTTTTCTTTCATCAATCTGTGAAAAATTTAAAAACGCTCCAAAACTAATGCTTAAAGAACATTACCGTTGCCATCCCAAAATCATCGAATTTTGCAACCAAAAATTCTACAACAATCAGCTTATAATTTTAACCCAAAATGATGATGAAAAAGATGCGATTAAGCTCCATTTTACCGCACAAGGCAACCACGCTCGTGGCAGGTTTAATCAAAGAGAAATTGATGAGATAAGTCAAGTTTTCTTGCCAGAACTTAAAGGGCGTGTAAAAGACGAGCAAATCGGTATCATCACGCCTTATAACGAGCAAAAAACAGCATTAGAAAAGGCACTTAACGCAAAAGATATTCAAATTGACACCGTGCATAAATTTCAAGGAAGAGAAAAAGAAGCCATTGTTATTAGCGTTGTCAATAACGAAGTGAGTGATTTTGTAGATAACCCACAAATGCTAAATGTCGCCATTACACGAGCCAAACGCTTTTTAAGGCTTGTCGTCTCGCCAAATTTTACACAACAAAATAGCCACATTAACGATTTAATCAAATACATTCAATACAATAATTTTGAAACAAAGCAAAGCACTATAAAATCAGTATTTGACTTGCTTTATCAACAAAATTATGAAGCAAGGCAAAAATACCTTAAAAACAAACGCAAAATTTCACTTTATGATTCTGAAAATATCGCCTTTCATTTTATCAATGAGCTTTTGCAAAAGGGCGGTTTTTCAAATTTGTCAGTGGCTTGTCATATTCCGCTTTTGCGTGTGATAAATGGCGTTTTAAAGCTTGATGAAAAAGAGCTAAAATACGCTCAAAATCCACGCACGCACATTGATTTTGTGATTTATAACAAAATGGACAAAATGCCACTTTTAGGCATAGAAATTGACGGATACGCCTTTCACAACGAAAATGCCGCACAAACAAGGCGAGATGAGCTGAAAAATGCCATTTTAGCAAAATACAACTTTACGCTTTTGCGCCTAAACACCACGCAAAGCGGCGAAGAAAAACGCATTATAAACGCACTTGAAAAGATTGTTTTTTAAAAATTCTTTAAATTTTTGTCCGCATTTCATCAAAAATTTAAATTCAGCATAATTGAGTTAAAATCAAATTCAAACAAATCGGCTAACTCCCATAAACCCCTACCAAATGCTTATCAAGGTGTCGGCAACAGAGGGGGGGGTTGTCTTAAGATTAAATTTATATTGTTTTGGTTAAAATAGCATTATTGATTCAAAGGAGTTTTTATGCAAAAAGGCGTTAAATTTGGGATAGGTTTTAAAATCGCTGTTGGCATCTGCGCGACCTTGTTTTGTGTTTTGGTTGTGGTTGGAGCTGTAAATTACTCGAAAATGAAAAATACCAACGAAGAAAATTTGAATTTCTTGCAAAATATGGCAAGGGATAACACGCTTAAAGCCTTTAACGACTTTTCTGCTTCCCTAAAAACTATGCTTGAAACCATAGAAAAAAGCGTAAATTCTGGCTTAAATGATGAACAAATCATTACCCTGCTTGCAAATTTCAAACAGGCAAACAAACTCGACCTTGTTTATATAGGGCTTGAAAAGGGAGTAAAAAATATCCGCTCAAATGGCGATGTTAGAGATTTGTCAAAAGGTTACGATGTAAGAGAGCGTTCGTGGTATAAACAAGCAAAAGAAAGCCAAAAATTCACTATCACACCACCTTACAAGGATTCAAGTGGCAACATAGCTGTAAGCTTTATCTTGCCTATGTATAAAAATAATGAATTTATAGGCGTTGCGGCAAGTGATGTGAGCTTAAAAATTATCAAAGATGAGATTTTGTCTTTAGGAAATTTAGGCTTTGTTTTGACCTATATTTATTCAGATGATGGCACAGTTGCCTTTCATCAAGACTTAGAAAAGATTTTAACCAAAACGACTTTAAGCCAAAATGTGGCTTTAAGGCTTAAAAATAATCCTAATGAAAATATTTTCACCACCAAAGGCAATGAAAATGAGGAAGTAAAAGTAAGCTGTCGGGGCATTAACGGTGCGAATTTCACGCTTTGTTCGGTTATTTCAATGTCAGTTTTTGAGCAAAAGGCAAATGAGATTTTGTTACAAAACACCTTTATTTTCGCTATTTCTTTCATTATTTTTATGACAGTTGCTTTGTATTTGGTAAGAAAGATTGTTTCTTCGAGATTGCCCATCATTGTAAAAAGCCTTGATACGCTTTTTAGGTATTTAAACCACGAAAAAGTTGATATTCGCTCTATAAAGATAAGGGCTGAGGACGAATTAGGGCAAATAGGTCATATGATAAATGACAATATAAGCTCAACCAAGATAAATTTAGAAAAAGATGACAAACTTGTCCAACAATCCCTTGAAGTCATCAACCACATTAAAAATGGATACGCCACAAAAAGAATCACCCTTGATGGCTCAAATCCAAAACTCAATGCGCTTAAAGACTCATTAAATCAGCTCATAGAGCTTATCGCTAGTGGCATAGGAAAGGATTTACCAGAACTTAACCGCGTTTTTGACAGCTTCACCAAACTAGACTTTAGCACTAAAGTGGCTAATGCTTCAGGCAGGGTTGAGCTTATAACCAA
>CAKVDW010000006.1 GCA_934728065.1 uncultured Campylobacter sp. | reverse complement strand
AAATAAGACATAGGAACAAAACCGACATCACATTCGCCACTTAATATTCGTTCTAGAGCAAGATATTCAAAATATTCTAAAATATCTGCTTTTGTTAGATTTGGAATTTGTAAAAATAATTGCATTTCCCAAAATTCATCATATTTTCCATATTCAACATTATTAAAATCAGGGAATAGCACTACATTTTCGTGCATAACTCTACCAATCGCCATATTCTTTTGCCTCATTGTGGATTACATTATTTGGTTTTTTTCTTCCTATATCTATAGCCGAACCACCTGTCCTAGATGTTTTTCGTAACCTGAGAATAGTGCCGTCACTTAACTTCTTTATTTTTATCATGTTGCCAAATTCATCTGGTCCCATTGAATCTACCCTTTTGCCATCTATAAATATGTTCATTTTGCTCATCGTTGATTCAGTAGTTTCTTTGAATCTTTCTATTGTGATTAAAATGCGTTTTTGGTATTTGACATTAAGGGGAATATCGATAGTTTCTTTTGAGTTGATATGTGCAAGTAGTGTTTGGATAAAGTCATCATAGCTATATCCTAAATTGATATTTTTGTTGTTATTATCTTCTTGTTTTGTTTTAAACTGATGATTGTCAATTTGCGCAACAACTTGTAATGAATTTTTATCATCTTGCTTTGAAATTGTTAGATTAAAAAAATCTAATGATAAAGGTGTAACTGATGATAAATATGAGGTCAAATTTAATATTTCACATTCTATGAAGTCTTGTTCTTTTTGTTGTGATGAAAGTTTATTAAATGCTATTTTGAATTTTTCTTCATTGGCTGTTTCCTCATAGCTTTGACCTGTAAAAAGACATAAAGTTCCTTCTTGTATAAGAGCATATTCTCCCTTTTCATTAGGGTGTTCTTGTGTGGGCTTTATGTAAAATTTCAAGGTTTAGTTTCCTTTGTTGGATTTATTTCTTTATCTATTTAATGCTTATATTACTACTCTTAAGAGTGATTTTACAGCAAAAGCATTATACTTAATTTTTACTTGTTTTATTTTAAATTTTTATTTTAAGATAATAAATTTAAATGCT
This sequence comes from uncultured Campylobacter sp., assembly GCA_934728065.1. Taxonomy (GTDB): domain Bacteria; phylum Campylobacterota; class Campylobacteria; order Campylobacterales; family Campylobacteraceae; genus Campylobacter_D. The sequence goes on along the minus strand of CAKVDW010000006.1, from coordinate 90,312 downwards.
TGTATAAGCTTTTTGTTTAAGACTTAAAATTTTATATTTTGTTTTATCAAAGCTTTATTTTGCCTTTTGTTTTGGCGACATTGCTTTCATTTACATTAGCTTTTTTATTTGCCAAAACGCAAAAAAATATGCTAAAATACGGCGAATATTTTAACTAAAGGAAATCAATGTTAGATATGAATGAGCTTTTGCTCCAAAGTATAGAAACCTTGCCACCACTTCCTCAAACAGTAAATGAGTTGCAAAGGTATTTAAACAGTGCTGGAGCAGATATGGAAATCAACAAGGTTGCAGAGATTATCTCAGCTGACCCTTTGGTAACGGCAAAACTTTTACAACTTGCTAATTCGCCTTTTTATGGCTTTTCAAGGGAAATTGCTACTATACAGCAAGTGATTAATTTGCTTGGCGTGTCTAACATAAGAAATATCATCACAGCTGATGCGGTTAAAAATACCTTAAGAGTCAGTATGTCCCCTTATAATCTTGACACAAATGAATTTTTAACAAATTGCCACGAGGAAGCAAAATTCATCTCATCTTGGCTTTTAGATGAGGATAAGAATTTATCTTACTTGCTTGTGCCTTGTGCTATGCTACTTCGTTTTGGTATGATGGTTTTTTCAAATTTTTTGATACAAAATCACAAGGATAAAGAATTTTTAGCCGCCCTGAAGCAAAATAAATTTGAAAATCTCAACTCTATCGAGGAAAATTTTTTAGGTGTTGATCATATTTCTTTTTTGGGCTTTTTGTTTTACCGCTGGAATTTTGATGAATTGCTTACTGAAAGCATTTGTTTTGCTAGCACTCCGCATTCAGCTGAAGAAAGCGTAAAAAAAAGTGCTTATGCTTTGGCTATTGCAAATAATGTCTTTGCTCCTTATAGTGGTGGCTCTAAAGTTAATACCGCTTTATCTTTAATCAAAGAAGCCAAAGAGCAAGGTGTTAATTTTGACATTGATAATTTTAAGTCCAAATTGCCTGAATTTGCGAAAAAACAGTTGAGGGATTAAGTTTTAAGATATAAATGCTTAAAATCACGCTACCACCGAATGCTTTTTTAGATGATTATGTGCTTAATGCAGAATTTCACAAGTTTGCTGGCATTTCCAAAAATGCCTTTAAATTTTGGAAAAATGCCCTTGTCGCAAGTTATCAAGGCACTCGTATCATTTTTTTGCATAAAAATCATATCTTAAGCAAACATCAAGAAGCCTTAAAACTGTGCAGTGATTTAAGCGGTTTTACTTTGGCGAGCGCTTTTTGTTCTTTTACTACGCTTTCGCCCTCTCATTTGGTTAAAAAAAATGGCTCTCAAATCTATAAACTTTTAGAGCTTAAAGAGCTTTGCGGGGTTAAATTTGTTAATTTAAAAGCCTTTTATGATAGCTTGGGTTTAAGTTATGAAAAGTATATTTATATAGAAAAGTGTCATTTTTTTAGTCCAACTCCTCTTGAAAAACGCATACAAATCACGCCAAGTTTGTGTGTGGGGTATTATTAAACCCTATACACTCTTTTCATCGCAAGACTTGTGCCAAAGGCAGCAAGTGCTAATGCAAATACATAAGCGCTTAAGCCATAACTCATTAAGCTCTGTGGATTTTGTATGGCTTGAGTGTGTAAAAACACGGCAAGTTGTGGTGTAAAGCCTCCAGCTAAAGCATAGGCTATGTTATAGGCAAAGCTTATGCCACTAAAACGAATTTTAGGCTCAAAAACATCGCTCATATAAATAGGACAAAAATTCATAATCCCAGCACAAAAGCAAGTCAAAGCATAAAGGGCGGTAACGCTAATTACGCTTGCATTTGGCGAGTAAAGCTCTTTGAAAAATAAAAAGCTAAAAAAAGCAAAACTCACGCTAAAGGCTATACACACCTTATAAGGTGGGATTTTATCGCTTAAAAGCCCGCTTAAAATTATGGAACTTACTATGGCTACAAGCCCACAAATTTGAAAATAAGTTTTTTCAAAGGCATTAAAGTCAAAATCTGGCATTTTGGCAATGAAATTTGGCATCAGCAAGATAAAAACAAGTATGCTTCCTGTAAGCACCCAAGTGATAAACATAGAAACGATAACTCCAAATTTAGAGCCTTTAAGCACTTCTTTGAGTGGAAATTTAACCAGCAAATCATCTTCTCTCATTTTTTTAAACACGGGCGTTTCATCTAAAAACCGTCTTAAATACACGGAAATAATGCCAAAAATACCGCCTAAAGCAAAAGGCACTCTCCAAGCCCACTGCCTCACTTCATCTTCGTCAAAAAAGCTATACACGCCAAGATAAACAAGGCTTCCAAGCAAAATTCCAGCCGTTACAGAAGCCGTTAAAAAGCCAAGATAGGTGTTTTTTTGTCCTTGTGGGGCGTGTTCGTGTATGAATACCCAAGCCCCAGGCAACTCGCCACCCACAGCAATGCCCTGACAAATTCGCACAAAAATCAAAAATACAGGCGCAGCATATCCTATGCTCTCAAAGGTTGGCACAACAGCTAAGGCAAAGGTAGGGATAACCATCAACAAAATGCTTAACATAAACATATTTTTGCGCCCAAATTTATCTCCAAAGTGCGCCATTATAATGCCACCAAGCGGACGAGCCAAGTAACCAGCCGCAAAAATGCCGTAAGTATTAACAAGCTTCCAAGTTTCATTTAAGCTTGCAGGGAAAAAGTGTTGAGAAATAATATTTGCAAAGAATACAAAAATAATAAAGTCATAAAATTCCAAAGTCCCACCAAGAGAACTTAAACCTAAGGTTTTTATATCTTTTTTGTCAAGAGTTTTTTGCACGAAAAGCCTTGTTAATGTGTATCATTCCATTTCATAGCTATCATCACTATCCTCATCGTCAAAGCTGTAATCATCGTCATCATAAGCATAGCTTTTGCGCCCATAGCCTGAGTAATCATCATCTAAATCCTCAAACTCGTCTAAATTCTCGTTATCTTCGTTATCCAGCAAGTCCTCATAACCCTCAAAGTCGTCATCATACTTTGCCATAATTTTCCTTTTTGTAAAATCTTGGCGATATTGTAGCTTAAATTTTACTCAATTTGCTATAATTTTCAAAAAATTTTACAAAAAGAAAGCCGATGAAACTTACGCATTTAGATGAAAAAAACCGCCCTAAAATGGTCGATGTAAGCGATAAATCTATCACAAAGCGCGAAGCTGTGGCAAGTGGGACGATTTTTATGAGCGAGGAAGCCTTTTTAGCCGTGAAAAATAACAGCGCAAAAAAGGGAGCTGTGCTTGAAACCGCTGTGGTAGGGGCGATTATGGGCGCAAAAAAAACGAGCGAGCTTATACCTATGTGCCACCCGCTGATGATTTCAAAGGTAGAAGTGGATATAAAGGAAAATGCGCACGATTTGAGCTTTACGCTCTTTGTCAAGGTAAAATGCGAGGGCAAAACGGGCGTTGAGATGGAAGCTCTCACGGGCGTTAGCGTGGGACTTTTAACGATTTATGATATGCTTAAAGCCATAGACAAGGGTATGAGGATAAGTCAAATCGTGCTTGAAAGCAAGCAAGGGGGCAAAAGTGGTGAATTTAAGCGAGCTGAATGAAAAGCCATTTATCATTTACCCTACATTTTGGCAATACCGCGTCATCTTTGAGAGCAAACAAAACGCTTGTGGGGTTTTTGACGAGATTTTAGGCAAAAGAGAATTTAGCTTCGCCCCTTCCCAGCAAAGCAGCAGTGGTAAATACCAAAGCTACACGCTCAAAGTCTTTGTTGATAGCGAAAAGGACAGGCTTGACATTTTTGAAAAGCTTAAAAAAAGGGCTAAATTTGTTTTATGAAACATTTGTCAATATAGGGTAAGATTAAGATAAATAAAAAGGAAAAAATATGCGAAATTCTTTAGTCATTTTTGAAAATTCTCTTTCATCTCAAAAGGAGCAAGCAAGCGAGCTTTTAGAGGACTTGACCTTTAATTTAGCCGTGCAAAAACTTGCCCAAAATACAAGGCTTGACACTATTTTAAATGAGTTTTTAAAAGTCCTTGATAAGCTTGAAATGCTTGATAATCAAAATACCACTAAGGTGGTGAAAGCTTTGATTAAGGCTAAAATTCAAAACGAGCAAAACGCCCTTTACGCACTTTTGAGTGAAATGGAGCTTTTAAAAAGCAAGATTAAACAACAAAAAAATAGTCTTAAAAACGAAGTGAGTCAAGTTTTTTACGAGCTTAAGCAAGGCGTTAAAAATTCAAATTTTCAAACTCAAATTTCAAACAGTATTGATGATGCCTTTTTGTTTGAACTTGAAAATCTTGATATTTTAAAAGAAACGGCTGAAAGTGCTTTTATAACGACACTTGAAAAGGGCGAGGATATAGAACTTACCATAAGTGAAATTTCAAAAAATTTAATGTTTAATGCCATTTGTGAGGCAAATTTTGGTAAAGAAAACATTTTACAAAGTTCAAAAATTTTGCTGGATACAGCTTTTGAGCTAGCTAATGAATATAAAAATGTTGCCAAAGAGCTTTGCATAGGCGTTGTAAGAGGCACGCAAGAGGGTATAGGGCTTGGAGTAGAAAAATTTAGGACAAGTTTCACTTTTTGCGCCTTTGAAGATGACCTCACGCTTAAAGAAAAGGAGTTGATAGATTTAGAAAATGACTTTATCGCCCTTTTAAAAGAGCTATCAAAAAAGCACGAAAATCCTGTGGCAAACATACTTAAAGATTTGCTTGAAAATGATTTAGATACAGCTTTTGCTAAATTAAAAAGGCTTGTGAGCGAAAGTAGGGAACAGCTCATTTTAAGCATAAGTGAGCTAAAGAAAAATCCCAAAGTTGATGATTTTTCTCGTTTAGCGCAAAGCAAGCTCAATGTTTTTAAAAAAGAAATTGCTGATTTGGAAAAGGCTTTTGGAGAAAAATACAAAGACTTTAACACCACTCAAGCCAAAAAATTAGGCTTTAACCTTTGGGAAAAGGCTAAAGCTTTGATTAAAAGATAATTAAGAATGCTTGTGTGGTTTGTGCGGACTTTTGCCGCCTAAGTGTTTTATTTCGCCATTTTCTAGGATTTTATAAGCTTGCCCAAAACCCTTAACAAAGCTTCCTTCTTGGTAATTAAGCTTGATTAAATGAAAATCAAGCATATTTCTTATGGTTTTAATGCCCCCAGCTGCGCCTGTTTGCCTTTCAAATTCATCATAAATTCTATCAAATTCATCGCCTCTTTCAATGAATTTTGCCCCAACCCTAAATCTTAATCGTTTTCTTAAAATCACACTTGCTGCCTTGCTTTCATCTTCTAAAAAAAGCACTTCTATGTTGCTTGGGTTGTGCTTTATGCTTGAAAAATGCTCACTTATCTCGCTTATGTAAATGTAATCCCCATTTGAAGTTTGAATGAGCGGAGCATAAGAGCATAAAACTTCGCCCTTAGCACTTAATGTGCCAAGACACACAGAGCCAAAAGAGGCTTTAAATTCTTTCATCTCTTCTTTAACTCCCTCATAATCAAGCGTTTTTTTCACGCTCATACAAAGTTCTATGATGGCATTTTTAAGGCTTTCATCATCTTTTGCTTTTATGGGAAATTCTATGCGAAGGCTTTGGGTGTCATTATACATCAAGTCTATACCCTCAAAATCAACGCTTTTAAGCTCTACACTTTTTACCTCACTCACGCTGCCAAATTTTTTGGTTAAATCAACAAGATTTTCTTTATGATGTCCGTTCAAATGGCTAATCATACTTTCAAAACTCATTTTTTCTCCTTTAAATGTTTTGTTTATGAAATGATAACCTCTTTACTTTAATTTTGTCTTAAAATTTTCATTTTTTTTAAATATTTTTGAAAAAGATTAAAAATATAAGTATTATTTAAGTAAATAAAAAATACAATTCATAAAAATAAATTTTTTAAAGGTAAAAATGATTTTTCAGCGTTTTTTTCTTAATTTTTTGGGTATATTTATCATTTATATTATCATTATTTTAGCCTCTCTTATTTTGGGCGATGAAAACCTGTCTTTAGCTCAAATTTATGAGGCTTTTTGGGGTAAAGATGAGCTTTTAAGCACCATAGTTTTTGATTTGAGAATGCCTCGCATTGTTATGGCTATTTTAATCGGTATGCTTCTTGCAAGTTCAGGCGCGATAACCCAAACAGTATTTTCAAACCCCATAGCCGACCCTTATATCATAGGCATAGCTTCAGCAGCTACTTTTGGAGCTGTGCTTGCTTATATATTAAAAGTGCCTGATTATTATTTTGGTTTTTTTGGTTTTGTGTGTTGTTGTTTTTTTGCTCTTGTTATATTTAAGCTTTCAAGGCATTCTAGCATAGCCACTTTGCTTATTATCGGCATAGCTATATCCTCATTTTTGGGTGCTTTTACTTCGTTTTTTATTTATTATATAGGCGAGGACAGCTTTAAGGTAATGGCTTGGCTTATGGGATACTTAGGGCTTGCTTCTTGGCAAAAGGTGTTTATCCTTGCTTTGCCTTTGATTTTTTGCCTTGCTTATTTTTACGCTCATAAAAATGAATTAAATATCATTTTAAGTGGCGATGATGAGGCTAAAAATTTAGGTGTTGATGCGGTAAAACTTAAAAGAAATCTCCTCATTGTTTCATCTTTGGCAATATCTTTTGGCGTGGCTTTTAGTGGGCTTATAGGCTTTGTTGGACTTATTGTGCCGCATATCATTAGAATAATGATTAAAAACTATGACAATACTTTAGTCCTGCCGCTTTGCACCTTATTAGGAGGAATTTTTCTTTTATTTTGCGATACCTTAGCAAGAGTAAGCCTTGCTCCTGTTGAAATTCCCATAGGCATTATCACTGCATTGTTTGGAGCGCCTGTGTTTTTATTTTTAGCTTTAAAAGCAAGGAGGTTTTTATGAGCGTAGAGATTAAAAATTTGAATTTTTCTTATGATGAATGTTGTTTGCTTAAGGATTTGAGCTTTTTTGCGAAAGAGGGCGAGTTTTTAGGAATTTTAGGACCAAATGGTTCAGGTAAAAGCACTTTGATAAAAAATATGCTTTCTATCTTGCCCTTTAAAACGGGGCAAATTTCATTTTTTAATAAAGATATGAAAGAATATAATCTTAAAGAGCTTTCTAAGATAATTGGCTTTGTGCCGCAAAAATCAGCCTTAAATTTACCCTTGCTTGTTAAAGATGTGCTTTTAATGGGTAAGTATTGTGATTTAAAGCATTCTTTTTCAAATTACACTCAAGAGGATAAAGAACAAATGATGAAAATAAGCAAAGAACTTTATATAGAAGATTTTTTGCAAAGAAATGTTTTAAGTCTTAGTGGAGGCGAGTTTCAAAGGGTGCTTTTGGCAAGAGCCTTGCTTAAAAAGCCAAGAATTTTGCTTTTAGATGAACCAACATCAGCCCTTGATATGAACTATGCCATAGAGCTTTTAAGTCTGTGTGAAAGGCTGTTAAAAACGCAAAAAATAACCATTATAGCCATTTTGCACGATTTAAATTTAGCGGCTATGTTTTGCGATAAAATCATTTTTTTAAAAAATGGCGAACTTCGCTATAAAGGTTTAACTAAAGAGCTTTTCACCAAAGAAATTTTAAAAGAAATTTATGATTTTAACTGTGAAGTTTTAAGACAAGATGAGAAAATTTTTATATTACCCTTAAAGGAGAAAAAATGAAAAAGATTTTTGTATTTGTGTTCTTTGTGCTGAGTTTGTGTTTTGCTAAAGACCGTTTGGTTGTGCTTGACCCTGCAAGTGTAGAAATCATTTATATGCTAGGTGCTGGCGAAAGCATTAAAGGCATAGCATCTTTACAACACAGCCACATTTACCCTGAGGAAAAGACAAGCAGGCTTACAAGTGTGGGCAGCTTTTCTAACCCTTCAATAGAAAAAATCATAGCCTTAAAGCCGACTTTGGTGATTTTAAGTTCGTATTCAATCGCTCTTGAGCCTAGACTTAAGGATTTGGGCATTAAAAGCTTACACTTGAGTGCTGATAGGCTTGATGATATGTATAAAAACATAAACACACTCGCTAAACTTTTAAACAAGGAAAAAGAAGGACAAGAACTCATCAACAAGACAAAACAAGAGTTTCTTGAGCTAAAGAAAGAACCCTTAAACAAAAGAGGGATTTTTTTATTTTCAAGCAACCCTTTAATGGCTTTTTCTCAAAATTCAATGATAGCAGATATTTTTGAGCTTATAGGCATAAAAAATCTTACTCCAAAAAGTGAGCTTAAAAGACCTATAATCACAAGCGAATATATCATCAAGCAAAATCCAAATTTAATCATCATAGGCATACAGGCTAAAGACTTAAAATCTTTTGTAGAACAAAACCCATCTTTAAAAGCCACACAAGCTTATAAAGATGAAAATATCCTTTTTTATGAAAATACCCATAAATTGCTGCGCATAAGCCCAACTTTGCCGCAAAACATTAAGACTTTTAAGCAGGTGTTGCAAAGGCAAGTTAAAAATAAAAGTGAGGATTAAAATTCACAAACACTTCACACTTTTTTGATAGACTTCATTTAATTTTATCAAAAAGGAGTAGAAAATGAGAAAAAATATCTTATTCTCAAGTCTTGTTTTATTTGGTCTAAATTTAGAAGCTGCTGAATTTAATCCAGCTATGCAAGCTTATATCAATGAGCTTAAAACTGAGGCAAAAGCACAAAATTCAGCTTTTACAGACTTTGATGCAAGTCGAGGAGAAAAGCTTTTTGCCACTAAAAACAAGGGCAAAAATGATGAGATATTATCCTGTCAAAGCTGCCATAATGTTGATTTAAAAAAGGGTGCGACAAATGTTTTTACAGGTAAAACCATAGCACCACTTGCCCCAAGTGTAAATCCTAGCCGTTTAACAGATACAAAAGAGGTTAAAAAGTGGCTCAAACGCAATTTTAATGATGTTTTTTTGCGTGAAGGCACAGCACTAGAAAAAGGCGATGTGCTTTATTATCTCATTAAACAGTGAGGAAATAGCTATGAAAAAGATAATTATGGCATTAAGCCTCGTGATTTTAGGCTTTTTTGTGATAAATTTAAATGCTAAAGAAAGATATTACGGCGGTTACGGTGGCAGAGGTGTAGCCGTAGTGCCAAATGAACTCTATACTAAAGAGTGCGCTAGTTGTCATTTTGGCTATCAAGCTGGACTTTTACCAAGTTCTTCGTGGCAACATATAATGAAAACGCTCAATCAACACTATGGCACTGATGCAAGCATTGATGAGAGTGATAGGGTGAAGATTGAAAATTATTTGGTGCAAAATGCAAGTGAAACTTCAAATTACAAAAGAAGTGTAAGAATCACCCGCTCTTTACAACAAGGCACACTTTATACAAGTCTTACTCAAATTCCGTATTTGCAACGCAAGCACAGAAAAATCGATAAAAGACTTATAGAACAAAAAGAAGTTCGTTCATTAGCTCGTTGTGCTGCTTGCCATAGAGAAGGTGCTGAAAGAGGCGAATACAGCAAAAGAACGGTGAATATACCAAATTATGGAGCGTGGCGTGATTAAAAATAGTGTTAAAAGTTATGTTTATCCCTTTTTAAACCGCTTTTATCATATTTTTTTGATACTTTGCTTTTTCTTTGCTTTTTTACTCTTTGATGCAAGGCAGTATTTTTATTTTCACGCCGTTTTTGGCTTACTTTTTTTTGTTGGCGTGATTGTAAGAGTGATTTGGGGCTTTGTTGGCACAAGATATTCGCGTTTTAAGGACTTTGAATTCGAGGGAGTTTTTGAGTATTTACGCAGTATTTTAGGGCAGAAAAGGCATTTTATAGGGCATAATCCAGCTTCAAGCTACGCCATTATTTTGATGCTTACTCTTGGTATCTTACTTGGAGTAAGCGGGCTTTTACTTTGGGGAGCAAGTCAGCAAAAAGGAATTTTTGCCAACTTGTATTTTTCTTATTTAGACTTTCTTAAACCTTTTCATAACTTTGTCGCTTATGCTCTTTTGATAGTAGTTTTAGTGCATATTTGTGGAGCGATGATAGATAAATTTTATAACAAATTTGATTCTATAAATTCTATGATTAGTGGCTATAAACTCACGCAAAAAGACGAATCCATTCATCTAAATATCTTTCAAAGGGTGTTTTTTCTTGTAAGTGTGGTTTTTGTGGCAGCTTTTTTTGTTTATATTATAAATCCTAAAAATGTGCTTTTAAGCTCTTATCCTGTTCCAAAATTTACGCTTGATATAAGTGCTTATGAGCTTTATAAAAAAGAATGTGGCAGTTGTCATATTGCTTATACGCCTTATCTTTTACCACAAAAGGCTTGGGTTAATTTAATGAGCGAGCTTGAAAATCACTTTGGAGATGATGCAAGTTTAGATGATGATGATTTTAAACAAATTTCAGCCTTTTTAAACGCTCATTCAACAGAGCAATACAACACTCGCTTTAAGGCAAATTTGGCAAATGAAAATCTCGATGAAATCGCCATTACTCAATATAAATTTTATAAAAATGCACACAAAGATTTAGATGATGAGCTTTTTAAGCAACCAAAGGTAAAAAGTAGGGCAAATTGTGGTTTTTGCCACAAAGATGCTGAACTTGGCTTTTTTGGAAAGAGCGATATTGACTTTAAAAAAATCAAAAACCTCACAAACAAAGACTATTTTCTTAAATAATCACTCTATCTTTTTGGCGACTTTTACCTTGTCTATGGAATTGCCATCCATTTTTTTGATTTCGTAATGACAAAGCTCATCTTCAGTTCTATCCCCAACAACAGGCAAACGCCCCAAGAGATTAAACACATAACCCCCTATGGTTACTTGCTCTAAATTATCATCAAAGCTGATTAAAAGCAAATCCTCAACCGTTTCTATATCACAACGCCCCTTAAATTCATAGACATTTTCCCCAAGTTTTTTGTAGTTTTCGCTTTTATCATCGTGTTCATCGTTAATGTCGCCTACAATTTCTTCCATTATATCTTCCATCGTTATAAGCCCAGCCGTGCCGCCATACTCATCAACCACTAAAGCCGTGTGCGTTCGCTCTTTATTCATACGAATGAGAATTTTAGAAATGCTGACATTTTCAGGCACTAAAAATATAGGTCGCACGAAGTCATCTAAGTCCTTTTTACCTTGTGTAATCTCATTTTGCATCAAATCCCTTATATGAATAATCCCCAAAATGCTATCTTTAGAATCATCTATATAAGGAAATCTCGTGTGTTTGTTTTCACTAACTATTTTCATATTTTCTTTGTAAGACTTGTTTTTGTTAAGACAAACCATATCTTTTCTTGGTGTCATCACTTCTTTAGCGACTATATCACTAAAATCAACAGCATTTCTTATGATTTCAGTTTCAAATTCATCTAAAATTCCACCTTTTTGGCTTTCACTCGCTATAATTTTAATCTCTTCTTCAGAAAGAGCCATTTCATCGCTTTCTTTAGCTGGCTTTACCCTAATAAGCCTTAAAGAAACGCTTGCTAAAAAATCAAAGGTTTTGATGAGCGGCAAAAAGAGTATCCAAAAAATGTGCAAAGGCTTTGCTACCCAAAGTGCTGTTTTATCAGCCATAGCTATGGCAACACTCTTTGGCACAAGCTCTCCTACAACAACATGCAAAAGAGTAATGAAAGAAAAGGCAACCACAAAAGAAATAGTGTGCAACAAAGCATTAGAAAGCTCAAAAGGCGACAGCCAAAAAGCTAAAAGCTTTGCAATAGCAGGCTCACCTATCCAGCCTAAAGCCAAAGAACTTAAGGTAATGCCAAGCTGACAAGCACTAAGATAGGTATCAAGCTTTGAGGTTATTTCTAAAGCTTGTTTGGCATTTGGCTTCTTTTCTTTAACGAGCTGTTCGAGTTTTGAACGGCGAACCTTAACAATGCTAAATTCAGAAAGCACAAAAAAACCATTCAAAAAGACGAAAATGAAAGCAACAAAAATCATAAAAGTAGAATATCCTGCATTAATAGCAGGGGGAATCTGGCTGGGGTCCAAAAAATACTCCTTCAAACTTTAACTTTTGTAATTATAGCGAAATTTTTTCTAAAAATCCATTTTGTTTTGCAAAACATTGTTAAATTATGTAAGATTAGCCAAGATATGCTACAATGTCTTTAAAAATTGAAAAGGAAATGTTATGCCCATAGTAACGATAAAACTTGCTAAACCAGAGCTTGAAAAGGACGAAAAAGCCGCTCTCATCAAAGATATAACCGAGCTTTTAAGCACAAAATACAACAAGGCAAAAGAAAGGATAGTGGTGATGATAGAGCCTATCGAGCCTTATGATATAGCTTTTGGCGGATTGACTGTTGAAGCGATTAAAAAGGGTAAAAAATAATTTAACATTAATGATTAAGGCTTGAAGGTGGCTTTATAATGCAAAGCCACCTTTTCACAAATTTACGCTTTTAGGTCATTTTAAAACTAAAAATTTTGCTAAAATCTTCTCATATTGAAAATTTCTAAAGGGTCATCACTTAACATTAATGTTTCTTCATAATTTGCAAAAAAAATCAACAAGCTAAATATTAAAATTAAAGCTATAATGAGATAAATAGCCCATTTATTGACACCTGTTGCTAGTTGCGCATCATCTTCTAAATCAAGCTTTCTCTCAAAATTCTTAATAACCCGATATTTTGCTAGAACAGCACAAATAATAATTATTAACAAAAGCGGAATCATCGGCAAAAAGGGAAGAATAAAAAAGATTGCAGTGGCAAAATAGCATTTTCTATAAAGAAAAAATCCCCAACTACCAAAAAAAGCCCACCAACTCCAAGTTATCACATATCCTATACCTGTGCCACCTGTTTTAGCAAACATTTTTTCAGCAGCCTGTGCGTAAATCTCTACCTTTTCAGGTGTTTGAAGGTAAATGCCCAGCTTTTGTCGCAGTTTTACCCCATCAGAAAAAATTTCTTTTGACCTCTCAGTCATCTTAACCCCTTTTTAAGAAATTTATTTAAGATTAAATCCTTTTATTAATCTTTGGCTAATACAAAAGCTAGAATTTAAGTCTTTAAAGCCAAAAATAATTATAAAATATTAGACAAAATCAGCTTAATTTTCAATAAAATATTATTGTTTGATTTTAAACGAAAGATTAGGGTCTTGCAAGTTAATTAGCATTATTTGCTTTTGCAAAGGGAGTAATGACAAGGATTTTGCTCTGTCATTGAGAGAATTTGCAAGGCAAAAGTGTGTAAATTTGTGGCAATCCATAAATCTTGTCATACTTATAAATTGTCATACCGAGGCTTTAGCCAAAGCACCTATTTTTCTTGTCATATTAAATGCTTTTTTGTCATACTGAGGGCAAAGCCCGAAGTATCCATAAAATTAGGGTGTGTTTTAAATTCTATGGATATTTCGCCTACGGCTCAATATGACAAAAACCAAGTCAGTATGACAAAAAAGCATTTAGTATGACAAGATTAAAGCAGTATGACAAGGTTTAAGGGTTTGCGTTTTGTGGTTTTAGTGGTTGAAAATTTGGGTGTAAAACTTAAATTTTGGCTTTTTATGGTTTGTCGCACAAGGTTTATGTCTTGCGTGCAAGGCGATTAGAAAGCGTTTTTGTGTTTTGCTTGGTAATGATAAACAAAACCACACTTTAAATTTATAAAGAGTGTAATGACGGACACAAATATACTTTAAATTTACGAAGTTTTGTAATGACAAATAAAAGCGCACTTTGAATTTAATGACAAATTAGCTGAATTCATCGGTATTTGCATAAGTTTATCTCACCACGAAATGACAAGCAAATAAAAATAACAAATTTATCACTTTTTCGCAAAAATGCCATAAGCATTTGACACAAGTTCTCTTAAAAAGCTTACACCATAATCTTGCGGCGCATTAGCCACAGCATCAAAAATTTTGCCAAGCGTTAAATTTCTATCTATACCCTTGCATTTGTGTATAGCTTTTTCAAGCTCGACTTGCGGCTTGTTGAAGTCCTTTACAGCACTTTCAAGCATAGCGATAAATGATTTGATTGAAATTTCGACATTTTCAGAGCCAAAATTTGTAGGTTCAAGCGTTTCGCGCTTATTTGCTTTGAGTTTAGCATTGAGCACATCTTGCATTGCCTTATCTTCTAGTGTGAATTTGATTTTATGCTCTTTGCTCTCTCGCAAGATGATTTCGCCGTTGTTAATCATCTCTAAAAAGCGTTTAAATATATCGTTATACTCATCATTATCCATAAATTTAACAGCGATATTTTTCTTGCTCGCCTTGATTTTGCTTGCATTCATTTTGAGCAAGCGTTCGTTTTGCTCGTTGGAATTTGTATCCAAAAATTTATCCTTGCTGTGAGCGTTGAAAAGATAAAGCAAATAATCGCAAATGTCATTCTTTTGATAGCTAAAAAGCCTATCACTAACTATTTTAGTCCAAAGTTTTTCGACAAATTCACTTTCATAGAAAAATGAAATTTTTGTTGATGGATTGTCTTTGTTTGCCATTGTTTTGTCCTTTCTGCGTAAGTTGGCACAATTTCATCAAGGCAAAGTTGCCTTGATGAAATTTTTATTTGAACTTATAAGTCAAATGTCCGCCACCATTGACGACAAGTTCGACTTCGATGATTGTATCTGCACGGCATACATATCTTAGCCCGTTACCAGGGACAAATTCTTCTCCATAAGGCAATTTTTTAGGATACATAGGTTTGCATTCCGTCTTTCCGTTTTTTCTGCAAGCCTCCTCTGTCGCATATATGTTCATATCGTCGCGTATCCATTTAAAGACAGCACAATTACCACGGTTGATAATGATATCTTCGATAACGGTGTCATTATCTTGGGACTGAATGCGCAGATAAGGAACACCACTATTAGTATAGGCTATCTCCACCAAAGGCTCTTCTATACTCACGCTTGCTGCAAGCCCTTTCACCTCATCGCAGCCCGTAAAGGCAAACGCCACAAAAGTTGCTAACGCAACACCTAAAAATTTGGATTTTAGAAACATAGTTTTGTCCTTAAAAAGAAATTGTAGGTTATGAATTTATATAAAATAAACTTAATTTTTAACAAAGTAATTATTGCTTGATTTTTGTGGTATTTTGGTATTATTTCCTTTGTTGGTTTTTATGAGAAAATGCACTAAATTCCTTAAAAAATTTAGCTTTTAAGGAAGTGTATGAAAGAGATGAAAACCCCTAGCAAACTCAGCCAGCGTGATATGGCGGGCATTTTAAAGGTAGATACAAAGACACTTTATAATTGGCGCAAACACAAGCCAGAGCTTTACTCCATCGTGCTGCTTGGCTTTAAATTCAAAGAGCTGATGCAAGCGCAAAAGGACTTTTTAAGCGAACTTGAAGCCATAGAACAAGGCTTAAACGAAAGATTGCGCCTGTGAATTTGCCCGCTATTTCGAGCAAAAAGCGTTTAAACTTGATATACCTTAAAAGGTTATAATTTTTATTTTACCAAAAGGACACACGATGAACGAACTTAAAATAAACGACAAAGCCCCTGAATTTAGCCTTTTAAACCAAGATGAAGTGCAAATTTCGCTTGCTGATTTTGCGGGCAAAAAGGTGGTTTTATACTTTTACCCAAAGGACGACACGCCCGGTTGCACCATCGAGGCAAACGAATTCAGCGCACTTTATGATGAATTTTTGGCAAAAAATGCCGTGATACTCGGCATAAGCGGCGACAATGCTCAATCACATTGCAAATTTATCGACAAATTCAAGCTCAAACACACGCTTTTGTGCGACACAGGCAACGAAACAGCACGCAAATACGGCGCTTGGGGGCTTAAAAAGAACTACGGCAAAGAGTATGAGGGCATTATCCGCAGCACTTTCATCATTGATGAGAGCGGTAAAATCGCGCAAATCTTTCGCAATGTCAATCCCCGCGCCCAGCACGCCAAAGCGGTGCTTGAAAGTTTGTAGTGCTGATACACATTTGTTGCAGCGTAGATAGCCATTTTTTCATCAGTGAGCTTAAAAAACTTTACCCAAACGAAAATTTAGTAGGCTTTTTCTACGACTCAAACATACACCCACAAGCTGAATACGAGCTTCGCTTTTTAGATGTCAAGCGAAGTTGCGATAAAATAGGCGTTAAACTCTACAAGGGCAAGTATGAATTTGAAAAATGGCTGTGCGCGACAAAAGGCTATGAAAATGAGCCTGAAAAGGGCAAGCGTTGCGAAATTTGCTTTGATGAAAGGCTTGGAAAAAGCGTTGAATTCGCCCACAAAATCGGCGAAAAAAGCCTTACAACCACGCTTTTAACGAGTCCAAAAAAGGATTTAAAGCAACTTGAACGCGCCTTGCAAAAAGAGTGCGCGAAATTTGGCATTACCTTTGTTGCGCCTGATTTTCGCAAAAACGGCGGCACGCAGAGGCAGTTTGCGCTTGCAAAAGAGGCTATGCTTTATCATCAAAATTATTGCGGTTGCCTTTACGCTCTCATCAAACAAAGGCAAAATCGCCCCTTTGTCGATGAGCTGATGAGTCCTATCACGCGCCAAGTGCTGCCAGCTAGCATTGAGGCAAGGACGAGGCTTTACAAAAAGCTTGCTAGGCTTGAAAAAAAGGGCGTAAAATTTCAGCTTGAAAGGGAGAAATTTTTAAATTATCGTTTGTTGAGCGCGAAAATTTGCGTGGATAAAAAGCCCATAAAAGCGCACATTTTGTTTTACTCGCACTTTAAAAATGCAAAAATTTGCTTTTCGCAAAATGAGAATTTAAAGGGCGTTTTGCGGGTTTTTAAAGATGAGCTTGTGTTTTGGGATTTTGAGTATTTTAACGCCCTTTGCAAGGGCAAATTTCCAAGCTTTGAGGCATTTTTGAAAAAGCCTTTGAGCGTAGAAAAGGAAATCGCACTCCGCCAAAAGCTCTTTAAAGCCTATAATCTAAGTCCGATTATCATAAGCGAGCATTTGCCACAAGGCAGGGTTGAGATTGTGGCAAAAAGTGAAATTTACTTTGACACAAGGGAAAAAATCGTTAGGATTTAAACTTTTTATAATAATCAAGTGTCTTTTTAAGCTGTGTTTGCTCTAAATTTCGCATATACTTTTCCATAAATTCATAATGTGGATTGCCATTTGAATCGGTGGGTAATTTTATAATTTGTCTTTTTATGCGTGTTTGTGAAAATTTATATCCATATCTATATTTTTTAATTTGTGCTTTCTCGTCAATAATGCACGCCTTATCTATACATTGTTTTATAAATAAACCGACATATCTATTCATTTTTTGATTATTTTTCATCATTACCTTTTCTACATGGTCAGTTCAATAAAATCTGTTTCTTGGTAACCTATATATGCCGTAGTTGCGCTATCTATGGTTAAAACTCCGCCACTTTCAGTAGCTTTGTTTGCATAAACATTATCAAGCCCATTGTTTGTCGCAGCACAAGTTATTCGTGGCGTTTTTCCATTTAGTTGTAATTTGCTTGGGTGTGTGGTTGTAGTTCCACAAACTTTAAAAATATCGCTGATTGTAAAATTTTGCCATTCAATTGAATTTAAATTTAAATCATTGTGAATTATTTTGTATGCCTTGCTTTTAAAAAGATACTCTTTGCCATGCGCTAACATATCAAATTCAAAAGTAAGATAATCTGCCATAGTTTTTTCAAAGTCTGCTTGTGTAGGAATCTCATCGTTAAAATAATAAAAACTATGTAGCCATTCATCATCTGCTTCTATGGTAGTTTTTATACAAAATTTTGACTCTGCTTCCATTTTATCAAACCAGACATTAAGCAAATGCGCTTTTTTATCTTTGGCGTTTATGGTTTGCACTAATCCTTTTTGTGGTTGAATTTCAAAGCCGTCATTTTCGTAATTGATGAACTTGCAAATTTTATCTTTTGAGTGTGGAGTATGCGCAGTAAATATAGTTATGACGGGATTGGTCCCCACACCATAAAAAGTATTTTCATTTAATGTAATAACACCTTCTAATGTATGGTGTTTTAGGATATTTTCCTTGTAACACTTTTCTATATTACTTTTGCCTGTAACCGCACTTTGGGGGATAATGACAATGCAACGCGCATTTTTGGCTAGGCTGTCTAATAAATGCTCGACAAAGGCGATTTCATAAAGGTTGGCATTGTCCTTGCTGCCTTGTGAATAAGGTGGGTTGAGCATTCCTACTGTGGCACAAATGTCTTTTTGCAAATCGCTTGAATTTTGCTTTAAGAAGTCTTTGTTTTCAAGGTTGCTTTTACCATCCCCTCGCAAAATCATATTTGTCGTGGCGATAGAAAACATATCAGGCTTTTCCTCAATACCAAAAAGTTGATTTTGCTTGATGGCGTTTCGTTTAATGTCATTATTTGGGACTTTGCTGAGCATAGTATTCATCGCAGCGATTAAAAATCCAGCCGTGCCACAACAAGGGTCAAAGACTATGTCATCGGGGCGCAAATTTGCTAAATCGCAAAACAGCTCGCAAATATGTCTAGGGGTAAGCACTATGCCCAAAGTTTGCCCATCGCCCCCTGAATAGCTCATAAACTCGCTATAAAATCTGCCTAAAATATCCTCACTTGAATGCGTGTAGCCAAAACTTTTATAAATGTGCTTGTTTAAAAACTCTGCGTAATGTTTAAGCGGAGTTTTTTTGAGCGTGGCGTTTAGCTCATTTATCTTTGGCGTGTCTTTGATGATAGAAAATTGCGCTAGGAGTTTGTCTTTTTTCACTTCGGGGCGGACATTGGCGCGTTTGAGATTGTCGCTTATGGCTTTGTAAATTTTCTCGCCATCAGTAGTGGTAGTATCGCCGTTAAGATTGTCAATGCTGAAATTTTTATACTTAATTTCTTCAAGCGCGAGCAAAATGCCTGAAACCACAATGGGCTTTTCAGTGTCGCGCAAATTGCCATAATTACGCAAATCCTCGTGTAACGCACTTGCATCTTTTAAAATCTGCTCGGTGCTTTTTTCAAAGTCGGTTTTTTCATTTAAAATCTCTTTGGTGTAATACTCATCAATATTTGCCTCGCTAAAAACGATAAAATCCTCGATTTCTTTAAGTGCGCTTACAAAGCCTCGCTCGCTGACAAAATAAGGGCTTATTTTGTGGTGCTTCTCATCACCACTTACGGCAATGGCTATGATTTTAGTGTAATTTGTGTGCTCTTGGCATAATGAATCGCGCCATTAACGGCGTAAGCGATAACGCTTTGGGGATTTTGCAAATCTATGCAGTTATTTGAATCTAGTTTAATGTGCTTATCTATGTCTGCTTTGTCCTCAATGACAAGCAAAAAGTCTTTGATAACGGCGGTAAATTCGGGGTATCCTGCGTTGCCTGTGAGACTTTTACTCGCACTTTTTAAAGCCTCGTTAATCTCTTTAACGCTTGAACCTTGCGGGTCGGCACTAATCCCAGCGTTTTGCAAGAGCGAATGCACCCAAAAATCTGTTTTTACTTCGTTTTTAGCCATTGTTTCATCCTTTATCGTTTTGTCTTGGCATAATTAAAAGGATATTGTAGCAAATTTAAACTTTTTGTGGTGCGTTTTTGCAAATTTAATGTGTAAATTTGCTTAAATGATTTCTACCCAAAAGGCTTTTAAAAGCTCAAAGGCGTGGTGTTGCAAGGCTTCATCAAAGCTTGCTGTGGCGTTTTGGTGCAAGATGAGTTTGGCATTTGGCAGGGCGTTAAAGGCTAAAATAGCGTTGTGAAAAACGCAAATGTGAGAGACAAGCCCGCAAAATTCGACTTGCTCGTATTGCTCCTGCCTTAAAAACTCGGCTAGTTCTAAACTCCCAAAACAGCCCTTTTCAAAAACTCTTGTCGCTTTTTGCAAAAAAGGCTCAAATTCCGCGCCCATTTGCCAGCCAGCCTCGCCCTTGATGCAGTGCGGCACGGGCAGGTTTTGCCCCTCTTTTGTGGCAAGATAATCCTTGCCGTGCGTGTCAAAGGTAAAGAGCAAATCGCCCTCAAACTCGCTTACTAACTTGAAAACGCGCTCTTTTAGGGCGTGGGCTTTTTCAAAGCCAAGCGCACCGTCTATGAAGTCGTTTTGAAAATCAACTACCACAAGGGCTTTTTTCATTTTTTCTCCTTATTTAATGGCTTGTCTTTTGGTGGCTTTTGGGGAGTTTGCTTTTCGCTTCGCTCACATAAGTGCGCTACTTGCTCAAAGTCTCATAACCCCAAAAAAATCCGCTCAAAATCCTGCGCCTTTGTCCTTTTTTATTCACATAAAAAATTTATAACCAAAAATTTAAACAAATTCAAGCCCTTTGCCAAAAACTGCTTGTGTGGATATTTTCAAAGGCTTTTTTAAGGCTGGTAAAAAGTTTTGGGTTGTCCTTTTCAAGTTCTGCTAAAACGCCTTTGGCTTCTTCTCTGGCGTGGGGAAATTTGACATTTTTTTCGCTCAGTCTCATACCAGGGCAAAATTCGTTGCCTATGACTTGCAAGTTGTTTGCTGTGGCGTTATCTTTAAGCTGTCTTTCGCGCACGAAAATGAGTGGACGAATGACAGTTACGCCGCGTTTGCTTGTGTAAATGGGCGCAAGTGTCCGCAGTGCGCCGTTGTGGATAAAATTCATCATAAAACTTTCTGCTGCATCGTCTAAATGATGGGCGATGGCAAGTTTGTTAAAGCCGTTTTCAAGGGCGTAGGTGTATAAAGCCCCGCGCCGCATTCTTGAAAAATAGCTGCAAAAGCTTGAATTTTCGCGTATGGTGTCGCCTGAAATCTCATAAATGTTTGAATTTATCACTTCGTGTTCTATGCCGTGCGCCTCGCAGTGAGCGTGCAAGTGTGAGTAGTCCTCGCCCATTCCATAGCTTAAAGTTACGGCTTTAAGCGTGAATTTAAAGGGCGCGTGCGCTTGCATTCTGCAAAGCAAGTGCGCTAAGGCTAGCGAGTCCTTGCCCCCGCTTAATCCTAGCAAAACCTTGTCTCCATTTTCGATGAGCGAAAAGCGAGCGTTTGCTTGCGCCACTTGTCTGATGAGCCTTTTGCTTAAATTTATCATAGTTTTTCACACATTTTTAGCACAAATTCAGCCGAAATTTTAGCCGAATTTACCACAAATTCATCAAAGTCAAATTCAGCCTTTTCGCCTGCTTCATCGCTCATCGCGCGAAGCACAAAACAAGGGATTTTCAGCGCATCGCACACAAGCGCCACGCTTGCGCCCTCCATTTCGCAAGCTTCTGCGTCAAAAACCTGCACGATTTTGTTTTTTTTACTCTCATCGCAAATAAACTCATCTCCCGTGGCGATAGTGCCAAAGGCGAGCTTTTTGCCAAGTTCGTTTGCTACTTGTTTTGCAAGTTCGTTTAGCTTTTCGTCCGTTTTGATGAAAATTTCATTGCCCGGCACAAAGCCAAGCGGATGTCCAAAGGCTGTGATGTCCAAATCATACTGACAAAGCTTTGTGGCTACGAGCAAATCGCCTATTTTAAGGCTTTTGAGCGCACCAGCCACGCCCGTGAAAAGCAAAACCTGCGCGCCAAATTTTTCCATCATCACCGCCGCGCTTAAAGTGGAATTTACCTTGCCGATTTTAGAGTAGGCTAAAATCAGCTCGTGTCGCCCAAAATTCGCTAAATAATAGCTGTTGTTAGCGTATTTGATTTCTTTGTAATCCTTTAAAATTTCAAGCAATGGAGTGATTTCTTCTTCCATCGCGCCCAAAATGCCTATTTTCATTTAACAACCTTTAAAAATTCTTTCGCATCAGCAAGCGAACTGATGGCGTATGTGGGTTTGGGGGTGATTTTTTTGTTAAGCCCTGCTAAAACGCTTGCGCCAAATTCGACAAAGCAATCCACGCTATCTTGGGAGTTTGCGATACTTTGCTTATAAAGCACGGGCTTTATGAGCTGCTCTTTGAGCAAATTTAGAGCTTCACTCTTGCTTGTGTAGGGTTTTGCGCTCACATTTGAAATCACAGGGGCGAAATTTTCATTGAGTGCGCTTTCTAAAAGCTCGCCAAGCCTTGCGCTTGCGTTTTTAAGCAAGGGGCAGTGGCTTGCAACGCTCATATTTAAGAGCATTGCGCGTTTTGCGCCTTTTTCTTTAAACAGCGCTTCAAACTCGCTCAAATCAGGCTTTAAGCCCGCAACGACTATTTGCCCATCGCAGTTGTAGTTTGCGGCGTAAATTTGCTTGCCCTTGCTTTGTGCCTCTTTGCAAATGTCCTCAACAACGCTATCTTCAAGCCCTAAAACCACCATCATACCCGCTGGAACTTGCGCGCAATCTTCTTGCATAAATTTGCCCCGAAAATTCACAAGTTCAAGCGCCTTGACAAGCTCAAAGCCCCCTTGCGCGGCTAGTGCGCTAAACTCGCCCAAAGAATGCCCAAGCGCAAATTCAGCCTTTAAGCCGCTTTCTTGCTTTATGAAAAGATAGCTCATCAAGCTCGCAAGCACAATGGCTGGCTGAGTGAATTCGCTTTTGTTTAAATCCTCATTTTCCTCAAAAAGCAGGTGTTTAAAGTTTATTTTACACTCATCGCTAGCGCGCTCTAAAAGCTCTTTGGCGTCCTTGCAAGCCTCGTAAAACTCACGCCCCATACCGACTTTTTGCGAACCTTGTCCTGTAAAGATAAATGCTGTTTTCATTGTGTTTCACTTTTGTTGGATTAAGGCGTTTAGGGAAAAGTAGCCCTAACGCCTTTATGTTTTGTGTTTTGTTTTTAATGACAACCGCAACCACCGCAACCACCG
Source organism: uncultured Campylobacter sp. (assembly GCA_934728065.1). Lineage (GTDB taxonomy): Bacteria > Campylobacterota > Campylobacteria > Campylobacterales > Campylobacteraceae > Campylobacter_D. The sequence continues at coordinate 67,616 of CAKVDW010000006.1, read as the reverse complement.
CCACCACCGCAGCAACCGCCACCTTCGTGTCCGTGATGATGTCCTTCGCCGTGTCCGCAACCGCAACTATGTGAGCCTGCAACTATGCCTGTAAGAATTTCATCTTCAGTAGCTGGACGAGCATCAAGCAAATTTAGGCTAAATAATAAGTCTTTGCCCGCATAAGCGTGATTATAATCAACAGTTACTTCATTATCTCCTATATTTTTAACGCTCACTCTTACAGTTGAGCCGTCCTCGCCCTCGCCAAAAAGCTCCATTCCTACTTGCAAATCAATGCCCGCAAACTGCTCTTTTGGCAAAGTTTGCACAGCACCTTCATCATAATCACCTAAAGCCTTGTCCTTTTTTACGATAATATCAGCATTTGTTGGGCATTCAAGCTTAGCTATTTCTTCTTCAAGCCCTTCTAAAATTTGTCCCTTGCCAAGTATGAAAGAAAGCGGCTGTGAATGGGTGTTGCTTTCTAAAAGTTCTCCTGTATTTGCGTCTTTGAGTTCATAAAACATTGACACAACTGTATTTTTTTCTATCGCCATTTTTTCTCCTTTTATTTGCGATTTGGTGCGGCTTTTGCCTCCGCACTTTCTGGATAATCAGCTTTTAAAGCCTTGTAAAAGCCATTTGCTCTTTTGGTGTCGCCCACCTTATCAAAACTTATAGCAGTATGATATAAAAGCGTTGGCATATAATCTATTTTTTTAGAATACAAAGATACACTTTTTTGATAAGACACTATGGCACTAGCATAGTTTTGTTGCTTGTATTCTATCTCACCTAAATAAAAATGAGACCTTGCTGGTTTAAATTTTTTATTTACGAGGAATTGAAATTTTTCTTTGGCAAGTTCAAGCTTGTCCTTGCTTTTAAATTCAACCAAAGCAAGCTTTAAAATTTCATCTGCATTCTTCTTTTTCCAGCTCTCATCTTTTTTAACGAGTTTGGTTTCATTTTTATCAGTAACATTTTCATCTAAATTAATGTCCTTACCTATATAAACACTCACTAATTCACTAAGTTCGCTTAAAATTTGTCTGATTTGTTTATTGTTTGTTTCTTGGGTTTTGCTGAGTTCTTTAAGTTCAGCGTTTAAATTTTTAATACTTTGTTCAAGTTCTTTGAGCTTTGTGTTTGATTTTGTGTATTGAGAATTTATGCCCTCAAGCGTGCTTTGCAAACCCTCTATTTTTTCATTAGCATTGTCAAGTTTTGAACTTGTCTCAAGATAGTTGCCATTAAGGTTGTCAAGCTTATCTTTGAGTATCTTTTCGTTAGAAGTTAAGCCATAGCCACTGTTGAGATTACCTGCATCGAAGGCTGAAGTTTCCTTACCATAGAAGATAGTAGCTCCAAAAAGAGCTACTATAAAAAATGTCTTTTTCATTTAAGATTAAAGACCAGGGATACCATCAAGTTTGAGTTCTGCACGGCGATTTTTAGCATCGCATTCTGGTGTTTTGTCTGTGCAAACAGGTTTTGACTCACCAAAGCTCTTTACTGAAACTTGTTTTGAAGCAACGCCAAGTTTAACTAAAGCTTTTTTTACAGAATTTGCTCTTCTTAAACCTAAAGCTTGGTTATACTCATCAGTTCCCCACTCATCGCAGTGTCCTTCAACAGCTATTTTAACATTGCCTGTTTTACCTTTAGCAAAACCAGCACCTGCATCGATAACTGCTTGAGCTTCTGGTTTGATATTGTATTTGTCAAAATCAAAATACACGACAGGTCCGCCACTACCAAAACCAGCACCGAAAGCATCAAGCCCACCTGAAGCAGCACCTGCTGCCGCAGCACCTGCTGCACCTTTTACGCTAGCTCCTGTTCTTGGAGCACAACCGCTGACAACAATTGCAAAGATTGCAACTGAGATTAAGAGAAGTTTCTTCATCTTTTACCTTTCTAAAGAAATTTATTGACAAGGGATTATAGCACAAATTTTTAACAATTAGTTAAAATTTACCAATCAATTGATAAAATTTTTCCAAGTTTTAGTGGAAAATGAAAACTCTTATTTGCATTAACCCTTATAACGCCAAGTGCGGTTTGAGAACCCAAATATTTTATAAAGACTATACTTCCTCCATCGCTTGAAAATCTTGGAAAGATATTTTTGCCATTTGCTGTAAGCTGACGAATATAATCACTGCCTGTGCTCATTAAGTAAATATTAAAAACCCCTCTTTGCTCAGGCTCTCTGCTTGAATACACAAGATAGTTTTTATAGGTTGAAACTGAGCTGTTGTTTTTACCGTGAAAGATGATTTGTTGTGCATTTGTTGCGCCTATGCTTTGCAAAAATACATTAGGATAGCCTAATCTGTCCGAGACAAAAACAATTTTTTTGTCATTTTCTATAAATTGCGCGCCTACATCAATGCCTGAATAGTTTGTGATTTTTTGAAGTGTTTTTTTTCTTAAATCATAAAGATGAATATCTGGTTGGTCCTCAGGCGCCATAGTGAGCAAAATTTTGTTTGCATCTTGGCTGACATCACTTGCAACAAGCATTCCCGTGCTTGAAATAATCCTCGTAGCCTTATTTGCACTCAAATCATATCTATATAAAGTCGGTATAGTATGGTCATAAGCTGTGTAGTAAAAAGCGTTTTGTTCTTTATTTGCCCATTTTGGAAATAAATTCAATCCACCGCTAACAACTACAGTTTGATAAGTAAGAGTGTAATCAGCCATTATGATTTGACTTTTTCCAGAGCCATTTGCTCTTGCGATTAAAATTTTATGGTCCATCCATTCAACAGGAGCAAGACCTAAATCCCGCACAGACTCTTTTATGCCCTTATGGGCTAAAAATGGATACTGCTCTATCTTAGTAAGCATATACTTTCTTTTTGATTTTTCAGCTCCATCAGCCTTAACAATCACATTTAAATTTAAGCTTGAGCCACTTTGGTCTAAGGTGTATTCAAGGACATAATTACCCTTTTCATCGCCACTTGTCAGCACTTCAAAATTTGAGCTTACTTTTAAGTCATTAAGCATAAGATTGTAAAAATTCTTTTGCAAGGTAGTATCATTTAAATGAGATAAATCCTTAATGATGATTTTGGGCAGAGCTTGTCCTCTATTGACTATATAAAGCGTTTCATCGCCAAAAGCACAAGTGCTTAAAAAAAGCAAAAAGCCTAAAATAATGTTTTTCATTTTTCTTCCTCCAACATAGTGATGATTTCATCACTTAAAATTGCATCGCCGTGATAAGCTTTATTATCTGGCGGCAAGGCTATGTATTTGCCTTGTAAATTTTGCAAAAAGTCCATAACCTTTTCGTCAAATTCAGGATTATAACTTTTCTCAACGAAAGTATATTTAAAAATTCCGTTACTTTCAATTATATATTCAAATTTAACCTTAAAATCTCCACTTTTTTCATAAAGCGTCCAATTTTCTTGGAATTTTCGCCTTAACGCCCCTTTGAATTTGTCATAAATTCCCGTTTGTTGTTTTTTGGCACTTTCTCCAACTTTTTCATCTTTGCTTGCCATTAAATTATCATTGAGCTGTTTGTTTGCTTCTTTTTTAGGTGCTGAGTTGTTTTTTTGAGATTTGGCTGAGGACTGTATTTTTGCACTTTTTTCTTCTTGGAATTCTTTGATATTGCCAAATAAAGAATTTATATCGCTTGCTTTTTGTGTTTTTTCTTCGGTTTTTACCATTTTGTTTGTGGTTTCTTGGCTGGGTTCTTTAGGCTCTTCTTGCGGTTTTGTTTCTTTGTCTAAATTTTGTTGATTTAAGGCTTTGTATTCGCCTAGTTCTATATCGATGAAACTGTCTTTAATGTCTGTATATTTGACAAAGACCTTGCTTTCTTCATTTATTTTATAAAAAATAAAAAACAATAAGCCTATATAAACGATAAGTGCTAATAAAAAGGCATTAAAAGAGCCTATGCCGTAGTCTTTCACTCTTACTCCGTTTGCAAAGAAACCTTGCTAAAGCCTAAATTTTTAACGGTTCTTAAGACAAAGACCACATCATCATAACGCAAATCTTTATCCGCTCTAATGAAAACAGGCTCATCAAGTTTAAACTTTGGTTTTAACATAACAAGATTATCGGCAAAACTTGTGTAATTAAATTTCTTATCGTTGATGAAAATTTCTTTTTGCTTTGTTACGCTGATGATAAGACTTTTAAGCGAGGCTGAGCTTGAATTTTGCTGAGAACCCTTAGGCAAATGGACATTTTCTTCATAAGTAATGCTGGGTGCTGTTACCATTAAAATCGCCAAAAGCACAAGCATAATATCTACCAAAGGCGTTATATTCAGTTCAGGTTTTTCTTCAAGGAACATTTAAGAGCCTAATAGAGCTTTAATTTCATCATCTATGATATAAATGAGTTCAAAAGCCTTTCTTTTTATAACTAAGTGAAAACTATAAGCAGGTATGGCTACAAGTATTCCGCAGCCTGTTGCAACAAGAGCCTCGCTGATTTTAGGGGCAATGACACTGAGAGAATTTTGAGTGCCAAGTCCGCCAAAGGTCTCAAGTATGGACACAACAGTTCCAAAAAGTCCTATAAAAGGTGAGGTTGAAGCAATAATACTAAGCCAAGTTAAGCCTATGGTAGCTCTTTTTTCGGCAGCATTTTTGTAAATTTCTAAGTGATTTTTTTCAATAGATGGACATTTTCTTAAAATAGAAGAGGTTTCTGATATATCATTGTTTCCCATTAATAAATGCTCTAAACTTGCTTTTTCTTTTGCAGTCCAAACAGATAAAGAAGTAAGTCTTGCAAAAAGTATGCTAAAAGAAAGAATGAAATAAAAAGAAAGCCAAGCCAAGACTATGTAGGTAATTAGACTTGATTGGCTAAAAAAATAAAGAATGCCCGATAAATCTATCATTAATCTATCGACCCTACTTTCTTTTCAATATCTGCAAAGGCTAAATTTAAGGCTATGGTGTCAGAACTCATTGATTTGATGAGTTCTTTGGCTTGTTCTAAATTTTTAGCTATTTCGCTATTTTTACCTGTATTTATAGCCACAGCACCCTTAGCCAAGACTGTGATTTTAAATTCATTAACCTCAGCATAACCAGAATCAATAGCGACTAATTCGTGCTTTGAATCTGCTTTTTGTATGTCAATAACCCCAGCCTTTAAAGAGGAGAGCAAAGAAGCGTGTCCTTTTAAAACGCCAAATTCGCCCTCACTTCCGGGTAAAACTACGCAACGAACATCACCTTGATAGATTATCCCCATAGGTGTAACTATCTCTAAATGTATAGTATCATTCATTATTAACCCTTGCTATTTTCAGCCTTTGCAACGGCTTCTTCTATGCTGCCTACCATATAGAAAGCATTTTCAGGCAGGTGGTCGTATTTACCTTCCAAAATGCCTTTAAATCCAGCGATAGTATCCTCAAGGCTAATATATTTACCAGGACTTCCTGTAAATACTTCAGCCACAAAGAAAGGTTGAGATAAAAATTTCTCAATCTTTCTAGCTCTTTCAACAACTTTTTTATCTTCTTCGCTAAGTTCGTCCATACCCAAAATGGCGATAATATCTTGCAAATCCTTATACTTTTGCAACACAGATTGCACGCCGCGTGCGACTTTGTAATGCTCTTCACCGATGATATTTGGGTCAAGCATACGAGAGGTTGAGCCAAGCGGGTCAACTGCTGGGTAAATACCCTTTTCAGCTATTCTTCTTTCCAAAACCGTAGTCGCATCAAGGTGAGCAAAAACAGTTGCTGGAGCTGGGTCGGTTAAGTCATCAGCTGGCACATAAACAGCTTGCACGGAGGTGATTGAACCCTTTTTAGTTGAGGTGATGCGCTCTTGAAAACGCCCCATTTCGCTAGCAAGCGTTGGTTGATAACCAACAGCTGATGGAATTCGCCCAAGCAAAGCCGACATTTCAGAGCCTGATTGAGAAAATCTAAAAATATTATCGATAAACATAAGCACATCAAGTCCCATTTCATCTCTAAAATACTCAGCCATTGTAAGCCCTGTAAGAGCGATTCTATTTCTAGCACCTGGTGGTTCGTTCATTTGACCGTAGCACAAGGCAACCTTGTCTAAAACATTACTTTCTTTCATTTCGTTGTAAAGGTCATTTCCCTCGCGTGTCCTTTCGCCAACACCAGCAAAGACAGAATAGCCGCTGTGTTTGAAGGCAACATTGTGGATAAGCTCCATAATAACAACAGTTTTACCAACACCAGCACCGCCAAATAACCCAACTTTACCACCCTTAGAATAAGGAGCGAGCAAATCAACAACCTTAATGCCCGTTTCAAAAATTTCGCTTTTTGTGCTTTGTTCTTCAAAGCTTGGAGGGTCTCTGTGTATGCTCCACCTTTTATCTGCTTTAATGTCCTCGCCCTCATCAATCAAATCGCCAACGACATTAAAAATTCTCCCCAAAACTTTTTCGCCAACAGGCACTGTTATAGAATCTCCCGTAGCCTCTACATTTAGCCCACGAGTTAAACCATCAGTCATATCCATAGCAATCGTTCGCACACGGTTATCGCCAAGATGTGCGGCAACTTCTAAAACTAATTTTTGTTTTTTTCCTTCTGCTTCAAAATTAACAATCAAAGCTTCATTGATTTGTGGCAAATAGTCCTTAAAATCCACATCAACAACGGGTCCTAAGACTTGTGAAATTAGTCCTTGCATTTATATCTCCTTATTTCATTGATTCAACACCACTTACAATTTCCGTAAGTTCAGTGGTGATGCTTTCTTGTCTTGCTTTATTATAAGCTAAACTCAGTTTCCCAACCATTTCTTTGGCGTTATTTGTTGCACTATCCATAGCCTGCATTCTTGAGCTATGTTCAGCCGCCAAAGAATCAATCAAAGCAAAATACATACCATATTCAAAGTATGTTTTTATAAGCTCATTCATCAACTCATCGCCTTGAGGTTCTAGTTCTAAAGCTGATTTTGACAACATTTCTTCATCTTCAACTTTTAGCGGTTCCACAGGGATTAAATTTTCCACACGAAGTTCTTGAGAAATCATATTTTTATAGCCATTATGCACTATGAAAACCTTATCTGTCGTGCCGTCTAAATAATCTTTCACAGCTGGATTTACCACCTCACAAGCCTTTTCATAATCTGGGCTTGAGCTTAAGTTAAAATAAGTCTGTAAGGGTTCTATGCCTTGAAATCTTAAAAAATCAATGCCCGTTTTGCCAACAGCCCTTAATCTAACCTTTACATTTTTTTCCTCGTAATGTTTAAGCATTTCCATTACGGTTTTAATTGTTTTTATATTAAAACCGCCACAAAGCCCTTTGTCTGCTGTAATGAAGATAATATCAACGACTTTAACTTCTTTTCTTTGTTGAAAAAGCACAAATCGTTTATCATCTGGCGAAATGTTATTGACATTTAAGGAAATATCCTCTAAAACCTCAACAATCTTTTGGGCATAAAACTTTGACTGCACCGCCGCTTCTTTTGCTCTGTTGAGCTTTGCGGTTGAGACAAGTTTCATTGCCTTTGTTGTCTTTTGAGTGTTATTAACACTCTTTATCTTTCTTTTTATCTCTTTTAAACTCGCCATAATTCACCTTATATATGACTTGCTTTATATTCTTTCAAAGCATTAGTTAGTCTATCTTCCATATCTTTGTCTAAAGCTTTTTTTGTTCTGATTTGCTCAAAAATATCAGCGTATTTTGCTTCAATGAAAGAATAAAGTCCATTTTCAAATTCGCTGATTTTTTCAACTTCAATATCATCTAAATAACCCCTTGTCCCAGCAAAGATAAGCACGATTTGCTTTTCAACGGCAAGTGGCGAATACGGAGGTTGCTTAAGCACTTCGACCATTCTTTGTCCTCGCTCTAATTGCTTACGACTAGCCTCATCTAAATCGCTTGCAAATTGGGCAAAGGCTTGAAGTTCTCTATACTGTGCCAAATCAAGTCTTAAATTCCCAGAAACTTGCTTGATAGCTTTAATTTGAGCTGCACCACCAACACGAGAAACCGAAAGACCCACATTAATGGCTGGACGAATCCCAGCATTAAATAAGTCGGTTTCAAGGAAAATTTGCCCATCCGTGATAGAAATAACATTTGTAGGAATGTAAGCAGAGACATCGCCTGCTTGTGTTTCAATGATAGGCAAAGCTGTAAGTGAGCCAGCTCCAAGTTTATCACTTAGCTTACTTGCTCTTTCAAGCAATCTTGAATGCAAATAAAAAACATCGCCAGGATAAGCTTCGCGTCCCGGTGGGCGGCGTAAAATCAAAGACATTTCTCGGTAAGCCACAGCGTGTTTGCTTAAATCATCATAAATGATGAGTGCGTGGCGGGCGTTGTCCCTAAAATATTCGCCCATAGTTACGCCAGCATAAGGAGCGATATATTGCAAGGCAGCAGAATCAGAAGCGCCAGCATTAACAACGATGGTATAATCCATAGCCCCGTGTTCTTCAAGCCTTTTGACAACTTGTGCGACCGTGCTTTGTTTTTGTCCTATGGCGACATAGATACAAATACAGTCCTGCCCTTTTTGATTGATGATTGTATCAATAGCAACAGTGGTTTTTCCCGTTTGTCTGTCGCCGATGATGAGTTCTCTTTGTCCTCTACCGATAGGAACAAGCGCATCGATGGCTTTTAAGCCTGTTTGCAAAGGCTCATGAACGCTTTTTCTTGCCATAATGCCCTTTGCTTTTTCCTCAACAAAGCGATATTCAGTAGCATTTATCGCACCTTTAGCATCGATAGGCTCGCCAAGCGCATTAACCACGCGCCCGATGATAGCATCACCCACAGGCACTTTTAAGAGCTTTTTAAGTCTTTTGACAGAACTTCCTTCTTTTAAGCCCTCGCCTTTACCCAAGATAACAACCCCAACACTTGCTTCTTCAAGGTTAAGAGTCATTCCCTTTTCACCGTTTTCAAACTCAACCATTTCTCCAGCCATAACATTTTTAAGACCATAGACCTTAGCAACGCCATCAGCAACAGAGATGATTTTACCTGTCTCTTCAATTTCAAGATTTAAATCAAAATTTTCAATCTTTTCTTTGATGATAGAACTAATCTCATCAGCCTTTATTTTCATTGAATTTCTCCTTTTTATAGTGTTTTGAGTATATAATCACTCATTTTTGATTTAAGACTTTGCATAGAAAAAGAAATTTCATAACCTAGCTCATCTAAACTGATTTTTATCCCCTGTGTTTGGGTGATTTGATTGTCTAATTTTATACTCACATTAAATTTTTTACTCAACTTTTGCTCCAACTCAGCAATTTTATCAGCCTTTACAGCTTCTTGAGAAAAGATAATGCCTGAGTAAATTTGCTCTTTTAAGGCTTTTTGCTTGCGTAATTCCTCAACAATTTGCGGTATCAAGCCTAATCTTGAATTTTGAGCCAAAAGCTTTATAAAATTTGTGAAATTTGGTGTCGTTTTTTGAAAAAAAGACATAACAACCTTGAGTTTTTCATCTTTCTTAATCTCGTAAGAATTAAGAATAAGCTTAAATTTATCCAAAGAAAAGGCTGGAACAACGGCTAATAAAAACTCATAAAATTCGTTAGCATCAGCCCTCATTAAAATAGCCTTAGCGTATTTTTTAGCGATTAAATCTTCCATTAAGACACCTTTTTCAACATAATATTAAGAATTTCATCTTGTTTAAGTTGAGATTCTTTGCTATCAAAAACCTGCCCTAAAACTTTAGCAACAAGTTCTTTTTGCATTTTTCTTTTTTCATATTTTTTTTGCTCTTCAAAATTCTTTTCAAGCATAAGTATATCATTTTTTGTGTCATCTTTGATTTTTTGACTTAAAAGTTCAGCCTCTTTTTTAGCCACAGTTACAGCACTTATAGCCTCTTTTTTGGCGTCCTCTATCTTTTTCATCATTTCTAATTTTTTATTCTTGCTTTCAAGCACCCTTTTTTGTATATCCTCTAATCTTGAAGCAATTTTAGCTATACGACCCTTATAAAAATTTTTCGCAGGATTAGCCAACAAATAAAACAAAATAGCTGCAAAAATAAGAAAATTCACTGTTCTAGGAACAATGTCATAATCCCCAGAACCAGTAGCAGCTAAAACTATCGTTGGCAAAGAGGCAAATGCAAGAAAGATTTTTTTCACCCTTAATCCTTTTAAATGTTTTTTAAATTGTTTTTCAATGCTTCTTGCCACAAAGGCAGACGAAGCTTAAGTTCTTGTTCTAATTCTTCTTTTTCTTTTGAAAGTTCAGCATAAAAAATTTCCATTTTTTGTTCTGTTTCTAATCTTTTTTGTTTAAGCTCTTCTTCAGCCTTATTTCTAGCCTCATTAAGAGCCTTTTGTTTGATTTCGGCTATTTCATCACGAGTGGCTTGTTTGATTCTTTCAAATTCCTCATTAAAATTTGACATTTCGGCAAAATTTTGCTTTACCTTTTCTTCGTCATTGCTAATAGATGCACTTCTTTCATCAATAAATTTTAAAAGTGGCTTGTAAAGCATTGAATTTAGGATAATCATCACAGCCAAAAAGATAACCAAAGTTGCCAACATAATGGAAAAATGGACATCATCAAACATATCGCACTCCTAATTTTAATTTCATTTTCGACAAAATAAATTCTACCATAAAAGTTGATTAAATAAAACTTAAATTCGCAAATTTTTATTGCAACAAATTATTTAATTGCTTAATTTTATCCACATCACTTAAATTTAGAGTGATTTGGGTATTTTTTACCTTATACACTATATCAAGCTTATTTAAGCGTTTTTTAAGTTTGTCTAATTCCTTTCGCACATTCTCATCTTGCATTTCATTTATGTCTTCGTGCTTTTTAACCTTTTGAATCAACTTTTCCGTGTCTCTAACAGTAAGTTTTCGCCCTAAAATCGTATCAATAACTACTTTTTGTTCGTTTTTATCAAGGCTTACAAGCATTTTAGCGTGTCCTTGTGAAATTTTACCTTGCATTATCAGCTCTTGCGTGTCTTTGTCAAGTTCAAGTAGCCTTAAGGTGTTGGTAATTTGCGGGCGGGACTTGTGTATATACGCTGCAAGGGCTTCTTGCGTGATACCCATCGTATCAATCAACTCTTTATATGAGATGGCAAGCTCAATAGGATTTAAATCCTCTCTTTGTATGTTTTCTATAAGGGCGAGTTCTCGGAGCTTGTCCTCCTCAGCCTCTAAAATAACCGCCTTTATATCGGTTTTTCCTAAAATCTTACAGGCTCTAAGTCTGCGTTCCCCAGCGATAAGAATATATGAACCCTCTTTATCTTTATATAAAACAACAGGTTGGATGAGTCCAAATTCATCTATGGACGATGCCAGCTCACTTAAAGCCTCTTCATCGAAATTTTTACGCGGTTGGTAGGGGTTTGGAGCGATTAAATCTATCTCAATGTTTTGCACATTGCTAACATTGATGCCCAAATCCTTTTCGTAAGCTTCAGCAGCCTCGCCCAGCAAGCTTTCAAGTCCGCGTCCTAAAGCCTTTCTTTTAGCCATAAATTTATCCTAAAATGGAATATGCCAAATTTTGATAAGCTATGGAGCCGGGCGATTTTATGTCATATAAAATAATTGGCTTACCAAAGCTTGGGCTTTCAGCTAATTTCACATTGCGCGGAACGATGATGAAATCCTCTTCTTCATCGACACGAAAAAGCTGTTCTTTGAAATTTTGTTTCAAATCCTCCACCGTGTCGCGTGAAAGGTTGTTTTGTATGCTAAACATAGTCGGCAAAAAGCCCCGAATTTTAAGCTTTGGATTGAGCGTTTTTTTGATGATTTTTATGGTATTGAGCACCATAGCCACGCCTTCTAATGCGTAAAATTCACATTGAATGGGGATTATCACGCTATCACTTGCCACAAAAGCGTTTATAGTGATACTTCCAAGTGCTGGCGGGCTGTCGATGATGATAAAATCATAATCATCAGCCACTTCTTCAAGAGCTTTTTTGAGTATAGTCTTCATTTGCACGCTATCTTCTTTGGCTAACTCTTGCTCGATGCCTACAAGTCCTATGTTTGACGGAGCTAAATGCAGCTTTGGCAACTCAGTTTTGAGGATAATATCGCCAAATTTTTTACGCCCCGTGAATACATGATAAATATTATACTCATAGTTGTTGCGGTTAAAACCAAGCCCTGTGGTTGCGTTTGCTTGCGGGTCTACATCGACTAAAAGCACCTTTTTTTCAGCCACAGCTAAGCTTGCGGCTAAATTTATCGCCGTTGTTGTTTTTCCTACGCCACCTTTTTGGTTGGCAATCGTGATTATCTCGCTCATCTTAGACTATATATCCTTTTGCTTTGAAATAAAATCGAACCATCATCACAGAGCAAAACACTATCCAAAGGCACTTCCTTACCATCATAGTGAAAGCTGTAATTTTTTGATTTTTGAAATTCTACCATATATTTGCTGAAAATTTCTTTCCAAAAAAGATTTTTTTCAATTTCTTTTGCAAATTTATCCACTAAGTCCGCTAAATCGACATTTATGTCAAGTGTGGCTGCACCAAAGGGCGCAAATTTAGCATTTATGCCTGTGCTGATGATGATGAAATCATTGATTTTAGCACTCATCACCCCGCCTACTTTTTTATCATCTAAATATAAATCATTAGGGTATTTAAGCCACACGCAAGAGCCATTTGCCGCTAAAACTTCCTTAAAAAGAAAGGCAAAATAAATGCTTAAAGACGATAAAGGCAAATCAGGCGCTAAATTTTCACGATTTAAGCAAAACGAAAGGTGCAAATTTCCCCTTTGACTTTGCCACGAGTTATCTCTACTTCCCACACCGCCTGTTTGTTCGAGTGCGTAAAGGGCAAAGGGCTTGTCAATGTCGCCTTTTCTTGCCTTTTTACACATAAACAAATGCGTAGAGTCTATTTTATCGATACAAACTATCTCCACTTTTTAGCCTTTTTCCGTTGATATAGTCTTTTGCGCTCACTTTGTTTTTGCCGCTTTCTTGCAACGCCTTTACTTTGAGCGTGCCTGTTTTGCAAGCAAGCAAAAAGCCCTCTTTTTCCACGCTTAAAATTTCTCCGTCCCTTTCGTGCGCCGCATTATCCACTAACTCAATGTCGATAAACTTCAAACCATTGCTTAAAAAGACACTTGGCCAAGGATAAAAGGCTAAAAATTTATGATAAAGTTCTTTGGCGTTATCTAAATTCACAAGCCCGTTTTCTTTTTTGATTTTGGTGCAAAAAGTGGCTTTGCTTTCATCTTGTGGCAAGGCTTTAAGCGTTTTAAATTCATTTAAAGTCTCTACACATAGCCTTGCAGCAAGCTCGCTCATCGCTAAAAACACTTCATCAGCCCTTTTATTTTTTATATTTAAACTCGCACTCTTTAAAATCGCCCCACCATCAAGCCTTTCATTCATCAGCATAGCACAAACCCCGCTTATTTCGTCTCCGTTTAAAATCGCTTGTTGTATAGGGCTTGCTCCGCGGTATTTTGGTAAAAGAGAAGCGTGTAAATTTATGCAAGGGGCGCAGTTTAAAATCTCTTTTGGCAAAAGTTTGCCATAAGCAGCAACCACGATAAAATCAGCCTTTAAGCCCTGAATTTGCGCTAAAATTTCGCTAGTTTTTAAACTTTTTGGCGTGAAAATGGGCGTTTGGGGAATTTTGCTTTGCGCTAAACGCTTAACTTCGCTTTGTTTGAGTGCGCCCTTTCGTCCAAAAGGCTTATCCTCGCCCGTAAAAACGCCCACAATGCTAAATTTACAAGCAATCAATTCGTCTAAAATGCGCTCAGCATAGCTTGGAGTCCCCATAAAGATGATTTTTGGCATTTTTTATCCTAAATTTGTGCTGTATGAAAGAGACATTATATTTGAAAACAATTAACGATTAAACCTTATAATGAGTGCTGAATTTTAACTTTACCCGAAAGGATACACAATGAAATTTTTAGAAAATGGCAAAATCGCCGAAGTTTTTAAATTTCGCTACGCTTGCAAGGAATTTGACGGGGGCAAAAGCGTGAGTGAAGCGGACTTTCGCACGATTTTAGAAGCAGGCAGGCTAAGCCCTAGTTCATTTGGCTTTGAGCCTTGGAAATTTTTGGTGCTCAAAAGCAAGGAAATTCGCCAAAAAATTTATGATGCGGCGTGGGGCGGACAAGATGCGCTTAACAACGCTAGCGAATTTGTGGTGATTTTAGCGCGAGTTGGGGCGGATTTGCACCCAAATGCTGATTATATCAGCTATGTGATGAAAGAGGTGCAAGGGCTTAATGATGAGGTGCAAAAGATGAAAAGAGGCTTTTTTGAGAGCTTTCAAAAAGATAATTTTTGCATTTACAATGACGAGCAAAAGCTCTTTGACTGGGCGTGCAAGCAATGCTACATAGCACTTGGCAATATGCTTACAAGTGCAGCCTTGCTTGGGATTGACTCTTTGCCTATTGAAGGTTTTAACCGACAAAGCGTGAATGAAATCCTACAAAAAGAAGGTTTGCTTGACACAAAGCATTTTAGCGTAGCGGTTATGACGGCGTTTGGATATAGAAAAAACGCTCCAAAGCACCCCCAAACAAGACAAAGCTTTGAAAAAGTGGTGCAGTTTGTCTAAAACTTGCAAATTTTTACACCAAAAGGGCGAATTGTGCCGAATTCGCCCAAAGGATAATGATGAAAAAAACTTGCCAAAATTCAAACTACGACACCAAATTTGAGCAAAAAAGAGCCTTTGAAAAAGAGATTTTGCTAAATCGCGTTAAAAATTACAAAAATATCTTTGAAAATGCGCGCGCAAGGCAAATCATCGAGCATATCAAAGAGCATTATGGCGATGAGCTTGAATTTTTGTGGCTTGACTCGCCAAATTCGGCTATCTTTCGCCACAAAGAAAACAAAAAATGGTATGCGCTTGTAATGGCTTTAAATGCCCGTAAATTAGGGCTTGAAACAGATGAAATCATCAACATTATGAATGTCAAAGCAAAGCCTAAAATCATCGATGATTTAGTGGATAATGCGAGCTTTTTTCGCGCTTATCATATGAACAAAAAGCACTGGCTCACCATAAAGCTAGATGAAAGCGTGAATTTAACAACCTTAAAAAAGCTTGTTGAAGAGAGTTATCAAATGACGAGCAAAAGATAATAAATTTTTTTGTAAAGCATTTACAAATTTTTTCGTAAAGCATTTATAAAAAAGCACTATAATAACCTTTACAAAATTTCGTTTTTGAAAGGAGCGAGAATGGACAAGGTATTAAAATGTGCCAAATTTATGTTTTTAGGCGCATTAGCGGTATTTGTAGTTGCTTGTGATTCATCAACACAAGCCAAAGACAAGGTTTCAAACCAAGACAAAGCAAAGGAGCAAACAATGCAAAATGAGACCTTAAAGCTAGTTTATCCGCAGTGGCAAGGCGGGGATATAGCGGCGTTTTTTAAGGATTTAAAGCCAAGCGAGGCGGCAAAAGGCTATATTTTGGGCGCGCAAATTTTAAATTTGCTCGTTTCAAATTTAAATGAGAATTTAGACAAAAAACACCGCCGTAGTGCCTATTAGCGTGGAGTATGAAAGCGATGAGAGCGGCAAAAGGCTAGCACAAGATGGCATTATCGACAAATTCATCTTGCAAGAGCAAACTAAAAAGGCTTTTGAGCTTTTGCGGGCTAAAAATCCAGCCAAAATTCTTACTCTTGGGGGCGAGTGCGCCGTATCTGTCGCGCCTTTTAGCTATCTTGCTGAAAAATACAAAGACGAAGTAGCGATGATTTGGATTGATGCGCACCCTGATTTGGGAGTGGCTGGGGACGATTTTTACAAGGGCTATCACGCAATGGCGGTGAGTGGCTTAGTTGGGGATAAAACTTTAAGCGATGAATTCGCACTTCCTGCTCACATAAAGCCACAAAATGTCCTTTTTATAGGGCTAAATTCAAACGAAGCGCAGCACTATAACGACAGGCGCGAGAGTTTAGGCATACAAGCCATTTGGGGCAAAGATATACTCGCTAATGAGGCAAAGGCGATGAGTGAGATTCACGCGTGGCTGGCAAAAAGCGGGGCGAAAAAGGCACTCATTCATCTTGATTTAGATGTTTTAGACCCCAAAGAACTTTACGCAGCTGTTGGCAATACAGGCATTTTAAGCGTGGTAAATGTGATAAATGCTATAAATTTAATAAGCCAAAACACCCAAGTCGTAGGGCTTAGCGTAGCCGAGCATTTGCCAAAGGTGCAAATCAAACTCAAAGAATTGCTTTCAAATTTACCGCTCATTAAAGAGTGAATTTAAGGAGTAAAAGTGAAAAAAGCTTATCTTATCTTTGCGTTTTTGCTTATTTGCGTAAATGCCAAATGCGAGGTGTTTGCGCTTGTGAATTTTGATGAAAATTTGCTTGAAAATGGCTCATTTGATGGTTATGCGATGAGTGAAAAACTTGATGGAGTGCGGGCTTTGTGGGACGGCGTAGCCTTAAAATCTCGCTCAGGCAAGAAATTTGCCGCCCCACATTGTTTTACTCAAAATTTTCCGCCCTTTGCGCTGGACGGAGAGCTTTACATAGCTAAAAATAAATTTGAAGAAACGCTGAGTGCGGTGAGCCAAAGCAAGTGTGAGGCGTGGCAAAAGGTCAAATACTTTGTCTTTGATGTGCCAAATGCCACAGGCACGCTCACGCAAAGGCTTGAAGTGTTTGAAAGCTATCTTAACGCTTTAAAAAAGGCGCAAAAAGAAACTTATCCGCTTTTTATCATCGCCCAAACGCCTATTAAAAGCAAAGATGAGCTTAACAAAGCCTTGCAACGCGTTGTTAAATCAGGCGGAGAGGGTTTAGTTGTGCGTAAAAATTCAGCCCCTTATGAAAATTTTCGCACTAAAAATGCGATGAAGCTTAAAATTTACGAGGATAGCGAATGCAAAGTCATCGCGCACAACGCAGGTAAGGGAAAATTTGCACACAAACTTGGCTCTATCACTTGCGAGCAAGAAATTATTATCAAAGAAAATACTAGCGATTTTAAGACAGGCAAAACAAAACTTGTCCGCTTTAAAATCGGCTCTGGTTTTAGCGACAAAGAGCGCGAAAACCCACCGCCTATAAATTCACTCATCACTTATAAATTTAACGGCTACACTAAAAACGGCGTGCCGAAATTTCCTGTGTTTTTGCGCCCTTATAATCCACGGTGATGATTTTATCATCATAAATTATGCTACAAATTTCAAAAAAAACTAAATGCAAAGTCTAAATTTATGTTTTAAATTGAATATTCATTGACATAAAGCTTAAACAAAGCTTTTTTTTAAGTTAAAAAATACTATAATTATTTTAAAAAAAGTGGTTGCTGGTGTGAGTGCGTATTCAACTTCTTGGCGTTTGATTGATAGTGTTAAAAATTTTTTAGACATTAAACCTTACGCGTTTTGGAAAAAATTTGATGAAAAGAGCATTTTTTATGGCTGGGGACGCAAAAGGTCTGGATTTAAGGCTGTAAAACTCGCCAAAAAGCATAAGAGTAAATTTGTGCTTTTAGAGGACGGTTTTATTCGCTCTTTAGGACTTGGCATAAACAGTAGCCCAAGTTTTAGTTTGGTGAGCGATGATTTGGGGATTTATTATGATGCCACGCAGGCTTCAAAACTTGAAAAAATACTCAATGAATATGAATTTAAAAGCGATAAGGCTTTGCTTGATAGGGCTAAAGATGCCATAAAACTTATTAAACGCTATGAAATCAGCAAGTATAATGACACCATAGCCCTGCCAGAGGATTTTTTTAAAGCTAAAGAAAAACGCGTTTTAATCATCACTCAAAGCGCAAATGATGCTTCTTTAAAATATGGCTTAAGCCAAGATTTTAGCACCCTAAAGATGATAAAAGATGCCTTAAAAGAAAATGCTCAAATTTACCTTAAAATTCACCCAGATGTGCTTATAGGAAAGAAAAAAAGCGATTTTAAGATGAGCGATTTGCCTAAAAATATCAAAATTATCGATAAAAATTACAATCCCATAGCCCTTTTAAAGCATTTTGACAAGGTTTATACCAAAACTTCGGGTATGGGTTTTGAAGCCTTGCTTTGTGGTTGCGAGTGTGTGTGTTATGGAATGCCTTTTTATGCTGGTTGGGGGCTAACTCAAGATAAAATACAATGTTTAAGAAGGGTGCAAAAAAGAACTGTTGAAGAAGTTTTTGCAGCCGCTTATTTGCTTTATACAAGCTATTTTAATCCTTATTTGGCGCAAAAAAGCGATATTTTTGACACCATAAATACCATTTATAAATACAAAAAAATAGAACAGGTCAATTCAAATGGCTTGTTTTTTTTGGGCTTTAGTTTATGGAAAAGGCATTTTGTCAAGCCTTTTTTTAGGGCTAAAAATAACAAAATCACCTTTTTAAATTCGCCCCAGCAATTGCTTAAATTTAAGCTTAATAAAAATGATAAAATTTTCATTTGGGGCAACCGTTTTAGCAAAAAAGACATTTACGAGTTTGTAAGCAAGGATATAGGAGTGTTTTTTGTAGAAGATGGCTTTGTTCGTTCTGTTGCTTTAGGTTCTGATTTAACAAGGGCGTATTCTTTGGTTGTTGATAGCAAAACACCCTTTATCAATCCAAACGAAGCGAGTGATTTAGAAGAGCTTTTGCAAAATCACCACTTTGATGAAAATTTGCTTCAAAGGGCAAAAAAACTCATTCATACCCTTGTAGAAAATAAAATTTCTAAATACAACAACGCCAAACACAGCCAGCTGAATCTTAAAAACAGTAAAGGACAAAGGGTTATTCTTGTTGCTGCTCAGGTTGAGGATGATGCTTCGATGATTTTGGGCGGTTTTAATTTAAGCACTAAAGAGCTTATTGAGTGGGTGCGTAGGGAAAACAAAGATGCTTACATTCTTTTTAAGCCTCACCCTGATGTGTTAAGTGGCAACAGGAAGGGCTTAAAAGATGAAAAAGTGATTTTAGAATTTTGTGATGAGGTGTTTAAAGAGGACATCAGCATTCACAGTTGCCTTGAAGCAGTTGATGAGGTGCATACCATAACTTCAACAGTTGGTTTTGAGGCGATTTTAAGAAGAAAGAAAGTGGTTGTATATGGAATGCCTTTTTATGCGGGGTGGGGATTAAGCTTTGATAAAAGAGTTTGTGAGCGTAGGAGCAGAAAGCTTTGCCTTGAAGAGCTTGTAGCTGGGACTTTAATCTTGTATCCAAGATATATTAGCATAAAAGATAAAAATTTATGTGAAATTGAGCTTTGTTTAGATACAATACTTTATTTACAAAGAGCATATTTTTCAAAGAAGTGGCTTAAAATAATGAATGATTTTAGAAATTTTAGTCTAAGAAAGATAAGACGAATTTATGAAAAATTTATGATTTGGTAGATGAGCTATGGATTTTAATCAAAAAATACAAGAATTTCAAAATAAAAACATTTTGCTCTTGCAAGGTCCTGTGGGCCCCTTTTTTTATAAGCTTTCAAAAAGATTACAAAAAGAAAAAGCTAAAATATTTAAGCTTAATTTTAACGGCGGAGATAAGATATTTTACCCTTTTAATGCTGATGTTTATAGGCAAAATTTTAAGCATTTTAGGTATTTTTTTACTCGTTACTGCCAAGAAAATAAGATTGATTATATCATCGCTTATAATGATTGTCGTCCCTTACATACTTTGGCTATAAAATTAGCCAAACGCTTAAAAATAGGCATTTATATCTTTGAAGAGGGTTATTTGCGCCCAAATTTCATCACCTTTGAGAAAGACGGTGTGAATGCAAATTCAAAAATGCCCAAAAATAAAGAATTTTATCTTAACCTAAAGCTAAATTCCTTGTCAGAAAATGACATAAAAGGTTCTTTTAGCATTATGGCGTTTTATGCTTTTTGGTATTGGCTTTTTGCTTTTTTGTTAGCTATTTTTTACAACAACAAACTTCATCACCGTTCTTTAAATCCTTTAGAATGTATTTTTTGGTTTAAATCCTTATACAGAAAATATTTTTATCAAATCAGCGAAAAAAAAATCAAACAAAGCCTTGAAAGCACTCTTAAGCATAAATATTTTGTTGCCATTTTACAAGTGCATAATGACACGCAAATCACAAAGCATTACAAGGGTAAAAATATAGAGCATTTCATTAAAAATGCTTTAAATTCCTTTGCCAAAAATGCAGCAAATAATCATTATTTAGTCTTTAAGCATCATCCTATGGATAGAGGATATAAGAATTATGGCTTATTGATTGAGAATTTAAGCAAACAGCATAACATTCAAAATAGAGTTTTTTATACGCACGATAATCACCTGCCAACCCTTTTAAATAACGCTTTAGGCTGTGTGGTTATAAACTCAACAGTTGGTTTTTCGGCACTGTATCATCACTGTCCTGTTAAGATTTGTGGAGATGCTTTTTATGATATAGAAGAATTAAGCTATCAAAAGCCTTTGGATTTGTTTTGGAAAGAAGCTCAAAAAAACAAGCCTAATCAAAGCCTTTGCTTAAAATTAAGAAATTATCTCATTCATACAAATCAAATCAATGGAAATTTTTATAAAAGCGATTTTTTAAATTAATGGCTTGTGTTCTTTGGCGATTTGTTTGAGTTTTTTAGGCAGACTAAAACAGCCCAAGGGCTTTTTACAAGCTTTTAAATAAGCTGTGCCAAGCTTGTAAGCAAGGTGGTTTCTTGCCCTTAAGGCTGGCGCAAAATCACTAAAAGCATAGATATTTGTTATTTTGCTTTCTTTATGACGCCTTTTTGCCGCAAATAAAATAAAAGGCAAAAAGAGCTTTTGCCAAGATTTTTTTGAATACTTGATGATGAGTTCGCCTAAAATATAATTTAATTCTCTTTTTACCAAATTTAAAGCCCCGCACGGCTTATTTTGCGTAAGATAAGCCTGAGTTAGTCCATTTTCTTGGATAAAAGCTTTTAGCTTATTAAGCTCAAGTTCTGCAAGAAAAGCTTTAGTTTGTTCATATTCCTCAATAAGTTCCTTATAAAGCTCAAATGGCGGGATAAGAAAGCCACAGTCATAAGCTTTTTGCGCTGTTTTTAAGCTAAATTCGCCTTTTTTAAATAAAAATAAAGAAATTATGTCGGTATAATCAAGCTCACACTCATTTTTTGCTTTTTGTTTAAAAGTGCTTATAAGACTTTGTTCATCCATAATAAAATCCTCATTTAAATCATAAAAGCAGTTGAGGGTTTGTATTTTTAAATTTAAGGATTTGTCCTTGTTGCTTAAATTGAGATTTGAATACTGCTCTTTAAAACTTGCAACGCCTTTTTCTTCCTCATTCCAACTGTGAATTCCTAAAAGCTTATAGCCCTTAAAATCTTTTTGCAAACAAATGCTATCAACAAGCCTAAAGGCTTCTTCGCAAAATGCCGAGTTTTCTTTTTTGATGAGCTTTAAGGGTTTTGTTGGGTTTGCAAGTTTAAGAACCTTAAATTTATTTGAGCCTTCGTTTTTAATGTGATTTGAAAGGTTTTGAATTTGAGCGAGTATATTTTCACCCAAAAGCTCCATAGCCTTTGGCAGAGGGTGAGAGCCAAAGGGGGCGTAAAAGTCTTTGAGTTTGTTTTGGGTAAAATATTTATCCAAATCTATAAAGTTAAATCCATACTTTGAGATATTTTTTCTATGCCATTCATTGACAAATTCATATTTTTGAGAATTTGCTAAAGGCAAAATCAACACAATAACCTTTTGAGAAAAGCAAGAAAGCGTTTCGTAAAATAAAGCTATATTGTTGTGGATAATATCAGGCTTTGCATTAGAGTTTTGAAGGGATAAAATGTCATTGACATTTGATTCGCTGACGATGAGTTTAGCATTTTGAATGTCTTTTTCGTGTCTAATAAGCTCGTAAAGATTTTGCAAAGAAGTGCTATTACCTAAAGAATAATTAGCTAAAGCCCCCTTTCCAAGTCCATTTTTTAAGCCGTTCTTAAGCACTGAATTGCTGCCACCAAGTAAAACTATATCCATAAAACACCTAAAAAGTTTTATGTAAGGATAGGAAAATTTTGGTTAAAAAGCCCTTAAAACAAACAAGCAAAAATCATTCCATATAAATAATTTATAAATTTAATTTACACAGTTTCAAGGATTTATTGACAAAATAACCTTATAAAGATAAGATTGTATGAGTTTTAAAAGTAGGGAAAAATGACTAGAGATGTTTATTATATAGCAGGTTACGACCCTAGAGGATTTAGATTTTATTATTCGCTTTTCAAAAAAAATTTATGCTTACACGGTAAAAAACAAGAATTTGAGCTTTCAAAGGTTCAAATTAAAGGCTTTGAGGCTTTTTGGAGCATTGAAAATAAAGATTGTAAAACCAACTATACCTTTTTAGCGTGGAATGATATAGTTAAAGATAATTGGCACAAGGGCATTTTTTCTATACTCAAAGACTGTTTGAGTTTTTTTAAAATTTATATCATCACAGGACTTTTTATCAAATTCGCCAAAGCGTGCAAGCCTACTTTAGTCACTGGTTTTTATTCTTTTTTTTATGTGTTGTTAAGTTATTTGCTTGTTTTTTTTATCATTTATTTGACTTTTTCTTTCATAAGTGCTTTTACGCACGCAAGTATAGCTGTGCTTTTTTCTTTACTTGTTCTTTATCTTGCCACTAAACTTATCCTTAAAATAGGTAACAAAACAGCAGCCTTTTGGCTGGGTAGAATTTGCATTTTTTGTTCTAGTTATTCTCAAGGCAGGATAGAACGCATCGATGAAAGAGTGGCGCACTTTGTGAATATAATTTATGAAAAGCTCAAAATGAATGCTGAAAAAAAAGATTATGAACTCATTATCTGTTCTCACAGTGTAGGCACTATACTTGCCATTACTGTAATAGCAAGGCTTATAAAGCTTTGCTTAAAAGAAAAAATAAACACTAAAGCCCTAAAAATTCTTACTTTAGGCGAGTGCGTTCCTTTGATGAGTTATCATAAAAAAAGCGATGAGTTTAGACAGGACTTAAATTTTTTAGCCCAGCAAGAAAATTTATTTTGGCTTGATTTTACCTCCAAAATAGACGGAGCTTGCTTTTATAAATTTAACTTTTTAGGACAGTTTAAATGTCAGGCTTATTTTTTATCCACAAAGTTTTATAAACTTTACAACAAGCAAAATTATGCTAAAATACGAAAAGATAAATACAAAACACATTTTTTGTATTTAATGGCAAGTGAGATAAGCGGCGAGTATGATTTTTTTAATTTTACCATCGCTTCAAATTTCCTTGAAAATAAAATTATAAGGTGAGATTATGGCTCAATGTCCTTTTTACCCAAAACCCTACAAAAACAAGGCTTCAAATCTCATCACCTTTTTATTCAAACGCCGTTCTTGGCTTGATGGGCTTTATGAAAGAAGTTACAGTATGCAAATGGGTAGGGTAAAAATGCCCAGCTTTGAGCTTTTTGTCGTCAATGACCCAAAAGAAGTTAAGCGGATTATGGTTGATGAGGCAAAAGAATTTCCAAAAAGCGAACTTTTGCACCGTCTTTTAGAGCCGCTTTTAGGGCAGAGCATATTTACCACAAACGGACAGGTGTGGAGCAAACAAAGAGAGCTTTTGCGTCCTAGCTTTGAAATGACAAGAATTCATAAGGTTTTTGAGCTGATGAGTGGCGCGGCTGATGATATGATGAGGCGACTTGAAAAAAATGAAAATCAAATTATAGAAATTGACGAGGAGATGACCTTTGTTACGGCTGATGTGATTTTTCGCACCATAATGAGCGAAAAGCTTGATGAAGAAAAGGGCAAAACCGTCCTTGAAGCCTTTGCCGTTTTTCAAGAACAAACCTTGCAAACGGCGATGAGGCAAATGTTTTGTTTTCCAAAATGGCTTTCAAATTTTTTGGGCGAAAAAAAGCGTTTAAAGGCTGGAGAGACAATAAGAGCGGTGCTAACAGATATCATCAAACCTCGTTATGATGAAGAAAATGAAGGCTTATCGGGCGAAAAGGTCGATATACTTGCATCTTTGTTAAGGGTTGTGGACAGTGATACAAATGAAAGATTTTCTTTTAAAGAAATTTTAGACCAAGTTTCAATGCTTTTTTTAGCAGGACACGAAACCACGGCAAGTTCTCTTACTTGGACACTTTATTTGCTTGCCCTTAATCCCAAATGGCAAGAAAAAGCCTTTGATGAAATTCAAGCTGTTACAGAGGGCGAAAAGCTTAACATTGCTCATATTAAAAGATTTAAAGTGCTTACAAACATATTTAAAGAGTCTTTAAGGCTTTATCCTCCTGTTGGTTTTTTTGCTCGCACAGCAAAAAAAGACACGCAAATGAGAGATAAATTTGTTAAAAATGGTTCTGGGGTTGTTGTAGCGCCTTGGCTTATACACAGACATTTGAAATTTTGGGACAAGCCAAATGAATTTGAGCCTTCAAGGTTTGATGATTTTAATGCAAAAGGCGTTTATATGCCTTTTGGTATGGGAGAGCGGGTTTGCATAGGACAAGGTTTTGCTATGCAAGAAGCAATGATTATTTTAAGCACTGTGTTAAGCAAATATAAGCTACAATTACAAGAAAATTTTACACCAGATGTAGTTGGACGGCTAACCATTCGTTCTTTAAATGGTATGAAAATGAAACTTATAAAGAGATAAGCTATGAAAGAAAGACTTGTTGGGACTATTTTGCTTTGTTTTATAGTGCCTATGTTTATTATAGGTTATGCTTTTATAGTTATTGTAGGGCTTTTTATCTCTGTGCCTCGCGTCAGACACGGCGTTAGGGCAATGGACCATTTTGTTAATGCCACTCTTTTTAACGGCTATGCTTGGGAAAGCCTTTCATCACACGCTTGGCGAGACAGACACAAATGGTGGGCAAAAATAGTGATAAAAATTACTGATTCTTTCCAAAAAAACCACTGCGAAAGAGCAAACAAAAGAGAACAACCCATAGTTGATTTAATGCTTAAAAAAGGACTTGATAAACAAAGTATTTGGTAGTTTTATTAACTCTACACAAGTTTAAAAAAGAGCAAAATCAAATAAAATCTAATCATTTTAAACTTACCACAGCCATAGCAAAGCCGCCATCGTGGGCTATGCTGAGTGAGCTTTGTTTTATCTTAAATTTTTTTTTGATTTTTTTAGAAAATTTAAGTTTTGGGGCGTTTTTTTTGTCTTTTTGAATTTGTATATCCAAAAAGCCACATTCCTTACAAATGCCCACGCCCAAAGCCTTGCTCGCTGCTTCTTTTGCCGCGAAAAAGCCCGCTATGCTCTGAGCGTTTGTGGCTAAATTTTGCTCGTTTTGGCTTAAAATTTTATCCAAAAAATTCTTTCCATAACGAGCGCAAATTTTTTCTATCCTAGCGATAACGACTATATCACAGCCTATCATCACTCGCCTTAAATTCAGGCTTATTGCACGACAAAGTCAGTGAAATAGATATTTTTGATAAAGCCGTCCGTTAAAACCTCGTTGATTTTGCCGACAAGCTCATCTTTCAAACGCTCCTTACCCTTTGTAGTGCTAACTTCTTCAAAGGTTTTTGAAGTAAGCGTTCTTATAACTATATCTCGGATAACAGCCATTTTTTTCTCGATTTCAGGTTGCAAAATTTCAGCATTTTGCTCAAGCTGCATAGTGCATTTTACATATCTTGCCCCGCTATCGCTCAACAAATTCAAAGTAAAGGCTTCTAAAGGAAACATAACCCCTATGTTAGAATAATCACTTCCCCTTTGGTGCTGTTCGCTGCTGCCTTTTTTGTTTGCATCAGCAGCTGGTGCTGGAGCAGCAGCTTGTGCGTTTGCTGCATTTGGAGCTACAGCTTCTTCATCAGCTGGACCTTGTAGCATTAAATAGCCTATGAGACCTACAACTGCAAGTAAAAGTATCAGCAATACTAAAACTACGATTAAAACTAAAGAGCCGCCTTTTTTGGGCTTTTTCTCTTCCGTTGCTTCTTCTTCTGCCATTTTTTATCCTTTTTGAAAGTATTAAAAAAAATATTGTAAAATTGTAGCAAAAATTTATCAATATCCAAATTTTTAAGCAAATAATTTGCAAAAAAGGGTCATTATGCTTGATGTTATTTTTAGAGAATACGATATAAGAGGGCTTTACGGCAAGGAGCTTAACGAAAAAAGTGTCAAGGCAATCGGCTATTTGCTGGGGCTTTTAATGCTCAAAAAGGGCTGCAAGAATGTAAGCGTGGGTTATGATGCTAGGTATAGTGCTGATGAGCTTTTTGGCTATCTTGTAAGCGGACTAAACAAGGCTGGCATAAAAGTCTATAATTTGGGGCTTGCACCAACGCCACTTGGGTATTTTAGCCTTTATATGGGCGCGAAATTTGACGCAAATGTGATGATAACAGGCTCGCACAACCCAAAAGACTATAACGGCTTTAAAATCACCATAGGCAAAGAGAGTTTTTTCGGGGCTGAGCTTAAAGCCTTTGGTAAGCAAGTGCAGGACTTTTTGGCAAATGACGAAGTTATCGTAGATAATGTGGCGTGTGAAAAATACGACATTTTAAGCCTTTATGTTGAATTTATGAGCGAGCAGTTTGCGCATTTAAGGGGCTTTGAGTATGAATTTGGCATTGATTGTGCGAACGGCGCAAGTGGCGTTGTCATCAAACCCTTGATAAAAGCCCTAAATTTAAAGGCTAGCATACTTTTTGCCGAGCCTGATGGGCAGTTTCCAAACCACGCCCCAGACCCGACAGAACACGAAAATTTAAGGGCTTTGCAGGATTTGCTCGCTCAAAATCCGCGCATTAAAATGGGCTTTGCCTTTGACGGAGATGCCGATAGAATGGTAGCTTTAAACACACAGCACATTTTTTGTGGCGATGAGCTTTGCTATCTTTTTGCTAAAAATATCCCAAATCCACGCGTTTTGGGTGAGGTAAAATGCTCGAAAAATCTTTTTGATGAAGTGGGTAAATTTGGCGAAATTTTTATGGGAAAAACGGGACATTCAAACATTAAAAAGATGATGAAGGCTCAAAATATCGATTTAGCCGCTGAGGTGAGCGGGCATATCTTTTTCAAACACCGATATTTTGGCTATGATGATGGCATTTATGCCTTTTTGCGTGCGTTGGAGCTTATCCACAAGGGCTTTGACTTGCAAGCGATGATAGAAGCCTTGCCAAAGCTCTATACAACCGATGAAATCAAAATTCCCGTGAGCGAAGAACAAAAATTTCAGCTTGTTGAAGCCTTTAAGAGTGCGGTAAAGGCTGGCGAACTCGATGATGAGTTAAAAAATCTTTCCAAAAGTGCCGAATTTATGGAAAATAATAATTCAAATTTAAGCGTAAAGGATTTGTGCGAGATAGACGGCGCAAGAATAGACTTTGGCTTTGGCTGGGCTTTACTTCGCGCCTCAAATACAAGCCCTTATCTCATCACCCGCTTTGAAGCGACAAGTTTAGCAGGAGCAAAACTCTTGCAAAGTGCTGTGTTTAAATTATTTGATAAGGTTAAGACAAGATAAATTTATCCATTTTTATTCTTTATAAACTTTATTTAAAGCTTTTTACTATACAATTATAAAAAAGATAATATAAAGGATACAAGATGAGTTCATACATCGACACCATTTTGCGACATATTAGGCAAAAGGACCATCAACCCGTTTTTCTTCAGGCTGCAACTGAAGTTTTAAAATCTTTAGAGCCTATACTTAAGGCTGAAAAGAAATATCAAACACACGGCATAGTCGAGCGTTTGATAGTTCCTGAAAAAACAACTATTTTTCGAGTGGTTTGGACTGATGATGAGGGCAAGGTGCAAACGAATTTAGGTTATAGAGTGCAATTTAATTCCACCTTAGGACCTTACAAAGGCGGACTTCGTTTTCACCCAAGTGTAAATTTAGATGTTTTAAAATTTTTAGGTTTTGAGCAAATTTTTAAAAATTCACTCACAGGCTTAATGATAGGCGGCGGCAAGGGTGGCTCAAATTTCGACCCTAAAGGTAAAAGCGAGGTTGAGATTATGCGTTTTTGTCAAGCTTTTATGATAGAGCTGAGCAAAATCATCGGCGATACCATCGATGTTCCTGCTGGAGATATAGGCGTTGGAGGACGAGAGATAGGGTATTTATTTGGTGCGTATAAAAAACTTAAGGGCTTTTATGACGGAACGCTTACAGGCAAGGGCTTATCTTGGGGAGGTTCTTTGGTTAGGACTGAAGCGACAGGATACGGTTGTGTATATTTTGCTGATGAAATGCTTAAAAAGGTTAAACAAGGACTTGAAGGCAAGGTTTGTGCGGTAAGTGGAAGTGGGAATGTTGCCATTTATACCATAGAAAAACTTCATCAAATGGGAGCAAAAGCTGTAACAATAAGCGATAGTTCAGGCTTTGTTTATGATAAAAGCGGTATTGATTTAGAGCTTTTAAAGGAAATAAAAGAGCTTAAACGCGGTCGAGTGAGCGATTATGTTAAGGCTAAAAAAAGTGCTGTTTTTACAGAGGTAAGCAAGTATAAAAAAGGCACAAACGGCGTTTGGAGCGTGCCTTGTGATGGAGCTTTCCCAAGCGCTACTCAAAATGAACTATCTTTAGAGGATGCAAAGATACTTTATCAAAATGGTTGTCGTTTTGTTGCTGAGGGCGCGAATATGCCAAGCACTTTAGAAGCCATTGATTTTATGCTTTCTCAAAAAGATTTTCATTTTGCTCCAGCAAAGGCGGCAAATGCTGGTGGTGTAGCAACTTCGCAGCTTGAAATGCAACAAAATGCAAGTATGACACAGTGGAGCTTTGATGAGGTCGATAAAAAACTTCACTCCATAATGAAAAACATCTTTCACAACTCCTATGAAACTGCCAAAGAATTTGGACAAAGTGGCAATCTTGTCGTAGGCTCAAACATAGCAGGTTTTAGAAAAGTCGCTGATGCGATGATAGAACACGGCTATATATAAAAAAAGCTACTTGAAAAAGTAGCTTTACGCTGTAAGATGATGAAAATTTGCCTTTTGTTGCTCTTTATATTTGGATAGGTGCAACTCTCGCTTAAAATGAGCTAAAATTTACAAGAATTTTTGCACTTTATTGAGGAAAAATGCAAAAATTGATACAAAAATACAAGCGAAATTATTTATCAAATTCTATGATGGTTGGAACAGAGCGAAGTCCTAGCTTGGTGTATTTTTCAGACAAAGCTACTGCTTCATCATAAGCTTTTTTGTTTGCTTTTGGGGTTTTGACATCTTTGCCGTAATATTTGCGTAAAATGGTTATTTTTTGGCTATCTGTTTTGGCATTTTTGATTTCAGTATAGATTTGAGCGACTTTGTGAATGGAGTTTTCACTAAGTATTGCGGTAAGAACGAAATTTACTTGATATTGGGCAAGCATAACTTCAACTGTTTCCAAATGCGCTTTACAATATGGACATTCAGGGTCTGAAAATACATAAATTTTTGGCTTTTTACTATCGCCTAAAGCGATGATTTGACCTTCTTTTTTCAAGGTGCTTTTGACATTTTTTTCAAAATTTGCCCTTGCTGTTTCAAATTTCTTAAATTCATATTCTTCGCGATAAGACTTTTTATTTTTTATATCGATAATATCAGGGAAGATAAAATTATCCTTAACAAAAAGAATTTCACTGCTTTTTTTGTTGCCGTTGTTGATGAGAAGTTCAACACTTTCAAAGCCATTTTCTAGCTTTTCTCTTTTGAGTATGGAAAGTTTAGCCTTTGGAAATTGCGCTTTGATTATGGGTTCATAAAAACTGACAAGTTCGCTGTTGCTAAGAGCAAAGGCTAGACTAAAGGTAAGCCCAAGTAAAAATGTGATTTTTTTCATCATTAATCCTTAATCTAAAATAAAAAGTTAGTATAATCTCTTTTTCTAAACGCTTACCAACTTGACTGAAATTTGAGCCTTAAAGCCCGTTTGCACTTTGAATTTGGCGTTTAAATTTGCCCTAAATTTATCTTGTGAAATGCGCCATCTTACAAGCACAACGCCCATCCACCACAAGCTACTTTTCGAGCAAGAGCAGTTTCGCTAGCGCATTATCTCATTTTTGTAATTATCACACCCATCTTGTAAGTCTAAATCACAAGCCTTTTTAAAAAGCTCTTTGGCTTTGTTTATATCTTTTGTAACGCCTTGTCCGTTTTTATAGCACATACCTAGATTATCACAACCATAACTACTGTTAAAATTACAAGCCATTTTATAGTATG
The DNA here is from genome assembly GCA_934728065.1 of uncultured Campylobacter sp. Classification (GTDB taxonomy): domain Bacteria; phylum Campylobacterota; class Campylobacteria; order Campylobacterales; family Campylobacteraceae; genus Campylobacter_D. Next base: position 37,410 of record CAKVDW010000006.1, on the reverse strand, counting down.
AAACAGCTTTGGCAAAATCCAGCCTTACGCCTTCCCCTTCCTCATAAAGCGCTCCAAGAGCGTTGCACCCATCACCGTTTTCCAAGTCGCACGCTTGTTGAAAATACTCCCTAGCTTTGACAAAATTCTTTTCCACACCTTGTCCATTAAGATAAAGCACACCTAGATTAAAACACCCAGCAGCTTCTTTCATATCACAAGCTTGTTGATAATACTCCGCAGCCTTGAAAAAATCTTTTTCTACACCAAATCCAAAATGATAAAATTGACCAAGATTGCGACATACACGAGCATTGTTTAAATCACAAGCCTTTTGGGCTAATTCAAAAAACTTTGAGTAATTTTTTGCTTTGCCATACTCTAGGAGTAAATCAACGCAAGCCCAATGATCTTTTGCCTCACATTGTTGTGTAAGTGTTTTAATGTCTGCTCCAAAGCCTATGCCCACTAAAACACAAGCCATCAAAACCAACTTTTTCATTTTGTTCCCTTTATTGCAAAGCCTTATGCAAAACCAAAAGTCTATCGTCTCAATGCTTTAAAGACTTTTTTGAATTTTATAATTTATTCATCACATTTTAAAATTTGTTAAATTCTCACAAAGGGCGAAAAATTTAAATTTTAAAATTGATTTATGGATTATAGTCTTTTTAAGCTGAATTTTCCCAAACTTTGACAAAAAATTTAAAAAATTTGTGAAAAATGTGTGAAAAAATTGTAAAAAAATTTGCAAATTTAACTACAAAGGCTTTAAAATAAGACTTTGAAAATTCAGCATTTTTTAAGATTGCCACACAAGGCTTTTGCAAGACTCTTTTTTTGCTCACAATGATGATTACAAAGCGTGCAATGACGGCGGATTTTGTCATTTTGAGCTTTCATTAGAAAGCGAAAAATCCACAGAATTTAAGACACGCCTTAAATTTATGGATACTTCGGCTAACGCCTCAGTATGACAAACAAAACCTTGTCATTTTGAGCGTAGCGACCCAACGGGTTGCAAGGCGTAGCCGTAGCAAAAAAATCCATAAGGATTTAAAACACTTTGATTTTGTGGATACTTCGCTTTCTTGCGAAAGCTCAGTATGACAATGTGAAAAGTTTTTGGATACTTGGCACACGCTCAGTATGACGAAAATTATCAGTATAACAACAAATAATAAGCCATTATAACAAGGACTTCGTCATTGCGACCCGTTTTTACAAAAAAACGGCGTGGCAATCCACGAGCAAGGATAATATTTAAATTTATGATTACGCCACGCTAAAAACACGCAAACATTCAGCCTTTTAGCGCAGAGCTTTGAATTTGCCCTAAATTTAAGCTCGCAAACGCCTTGTTTCGCCGTCTTTGATGATTTTGTCGTTTTTGTCAAGCCACTCCAAATACGCTATGGCGTATTTGCGAGAAAGCTTAAAATGCTCCTTTACTGTTTTTATGTCAAGGGCTTGACTTTTTAATAACTCTAAACACGCCTTTTCAAGTCCCATTAATGCTGACTTTTCAATGAAAAGATTATGTGCTAGGCGCACCACAAGACCATTTTTAGTGAGTTTTTTAAGCATAGAATCCCCTCTAATGCGGTCTAGTTCTAATAAATCATAAAGATTATAAGGTGCTGTTGGCTTTATGCCTTCTTTTTTAAGAATTTCATAAAGCGCATCGTGGTTTTTGCGCTCTAATTTTTCAAAACTCATTCCCTTTTTAAAATAAATTCCGCCCTCAAAGTCCAGCTCTTTGCTCATCGATTTTAGCACAAATTCACAAAGAGCCTCGCTTGCCCAGCCAAGTCTTAAACTTAATAAATTTGGTGAAAGCATTGCGTATTCATTCTTTGACAATAAAAAATACACAAATTCTTTTATATTTTGGACACAGTTTAAATCATAAACATTCAACTCTTTTTCATCGACAAAGACATTATTTAAGCTTTTAGCAAGCACTAGAGCATCACTGTGCGTCAGCTTAAACCTCTGATATGATGAAAGCAAACCAAAGCCAAGCTTATGCGTGCTTTTTAAAAATTCAAAACTTGAGAGAAAGTCTTTAACTTCTAAAAGGTTTAAAAGTTGTATTTTTTGTTCTTTTTTAAGAGGTTCGCTCACAGGATTTAAAATGCGCCCCCCAGCCTTTAAGCGTGAATTTTCAAGCAAAATAAATCGCTCATCAAAGCATAAAAAAACCGTTTTTTCAAAGTCAAAATGAACAAAATATTTCTCATCAAATTCTTTAAGCAAGGTCATTTTAGCACTTACTTGCCTTGAGCCAACGCAAAAAAGCACAGTACTTTTATTTGGCAAATCTTTAGCAAACACAACGCCATCAGCTTCTTTAAAGCCTTTAAAAAAACCTTTTTTACTGAGCAAAAAGCCTTTTTTAAGCTCTTTGTAATCACAATTTAAGCTCAAAGCCACGCGGTTATAAGCACTTGCCTTTGAGACATTTTGCCCTTGAATTTGCACATTTTTAACCAGCAAATCTTTATTTATGTCAAGGCAAAAAATCTTTTCATTAAGCTCAACACAACCCTCATTTAAAGAGCCTGTAACCACAGTGCCTATGCCTTTTAGGGTAAAAACCCTGTCTATGTAGTAGCGAAACACCAGCCTTTCATCGTTTGGCTTTGTTTTGAGCGTGAAAAGGAAGTGCTTAAGCTCATCAATGCTTGATTCATCTTTTATGCTCGTGCAAAATGAGTTTAAAATTTGCATTTTAAAGGGTTTTAAATTTTTTAAAATTTCTTCTTTTTTTTCAGCAATATTTTCACACAAGTCGCATTTACTCAGCACCAAAACGATACTTTCACAACCCAAAAGCCTTAAAATCTGCAAATGTTCTACACTTTGCGCCTTTAAACCCTCGTTTATATCGACAACGAAAAGGCACACGCTAAAAGAAAAAGCCCCGCTTATCATCGTTTTGATGAGATTTTCGTGTCCGGGCACATCGATGAAAGCGATATTTGCGCCCTGCGCGTTTTGCAGGTGCGAAAAGCTCAAATTTATCGTTATGCCTTTTTCTTTTTCAAGGGCGAGTTCATCGCCGTCAAAGCCGTTCATCGCCTTGATAAGCGAGCTTTTGCCGTGGTCTATGTGTCCTGCTGTGCCGATGATGAGCGAGTTCATCACGCTTTGCCTTTAAATTCGCCGTTAATAAGCTCAACAAGCCTTTGAATTTCGCCTTGCAAAACGCTTCTAAAATCCAGCACAAAGCATTCATTTTCTATGCGCCCGACAATGCCAAGCTTGCGAAAACGCTCTTGCAGGGCAAAAGCATCGCCTAAAAACGCTAAAACAAAGCTCGGCAAGGTTTTATCAGGCATTGAGCCACCGCCCACAAGGCTTTTGCTCTCTTTCAGCTCACATTTTAGCTTTATGCCCTTTTGCGCGCGCAAAGCCTTTTCTTTCACGCTTTGCGCACTTTCATTTAAAAGCGCAAGGGTTGGAATTTTAGCAAAATCCTTTTGCAAATATGCCCGCAAAGTGCTATTTAGTAGGGCGAGCGTGATTTTATCCACTCTTAGCATTCTTAAAAGTTGGTTGCTTTTAAGCCTTGCTATCAAGTCCTTGCGCCCTAAAATAACGCCCGCTTGCACCGAGCCAAAGAGCTTGTCCGCGCTAAAACTCACAATATTGCAGTGTTTGACAAGCCCACTAATGCTAGGTTCGTTTTGTTTTAGGGCTTTGTTAAGCTCGCCACACCAGCCAGAGCCTAAATCATAATAAAAAGGCAGATTTTTTGAGCGTGAAAGTGCGCTCAAATCGCTCACTGAAACCTCTCCACAAAAGCCTTTAAGCGCGAAATTCGACTTGTGCGTTTTTAAAAGTAGAGCCGTGTTCTCGCTGATAGCGTTTTCATAATCAAATAAGCGAGTTTTATTTGTCGTGCCAACTTCCACAAGTCTTGCGCCAGCACTTTTCATCACCTCAGGCACTCTAAAATTGCCGCCGATTTCTACCAGCTCACCGCGCGAAGTGATGACTTCCTTGTCCTTTGCGAGAGAATTCAGCACCAAAAACACGGCAGCAGCGTTGTTATTGACGATGAGCGCATCATCGACATTAAAAAGAATTTTCAGCTTTTCGAGCAAAACGCCGTATCGCTCGCCTCTTTTGCCCGTGTTTAAGTCAAATTCAAGGTTAAAATACCCACACGCAAGGCTTTTGCACTCATCAAACGCACTTTCATCAAGCACGCTACGCCCTAAATTCGTGTGTATCACTACGCCTGTGGCGTTGATGAGTGGCTGAAAATCCTTGCTTTTAAACTCGTCAATGCGTTTTTGTATCTCACCCACCAAAAACGCCTTATCCACTGCTAAATTCTTATCATCGCTTGCCTTAAATTCAGCCACCACAGCTTTGGCAAAGTGCGTTCGCAAAAAAAGCGGCTCAGCTTTCAAACGCTCATCATCAATGAGTGCTGAAATTTGGGGAAATTTCCTAAACTCGTTCATTTTTAACCTTAAATCATAGCTCAAAACAAAACAAGATTATAGCATAAATTCGCCCTTTGGAGCAAATTTTTTAGCCCAAACGCTAGCTTGCATTCGCGCAGCAATTCGCCACTACCCAACAAACCATAAAATTCATACACATACCTTAAATTCAAGGTATGTCTGCTTTCACAGAGCTTTGTTATAATGAGTGTTTAAGCACTTGCAAAAAATTACTTTCAAAATTTACCCTCAATCTTTCCGTTGTAATTTTGGCGAAACTCAAATCTGCTATAATGTGCTTTTTTGGAGAAAATTTATGAAAGATTTTGTCTTTATCAAAAATGACTTTTTAGTGCCGTTACCCGATAGTATCAGTCTTTGCGAGCGTGATGAGCTTGAAAAATGGAGCGAAAATTCAAAGCAAGGCGAAAAATTCGCACTTATCAGCAACGAAAAAAGCCCAAACGCTCAAATTTACGCCCCTGAAATCAACTTTTATCTTAAAAATTCACAAGATGAGTGCTTGGATAAAGCAAAAAACACGCTTTTGCTTTACGAAGTGCGCGCAAGCCTTTATGATTTGGGGCTTGACTTGGAGTATGACAAGCAAGTGGGCGCAAATGTCATCATCGCAAGCGCACAAGATAAGGGCGCATTGTGCGAATTTTTGGGGCAAAATGGCTTTAAGGCTTTGCAGGTGAGCGAAGTTTTAGGCGTATATGGAGCTGTTGGAGAACTCGGCGTTATCACGCAAGAAAAGGGCGCAGAGCTTGAAATAGAGTGTGATTTTTTCTTTTATGATGAGTTTAAAACAAGTTTTGACAAGCAAAGTGGGTGTTATGACTTGCGAAAATTCAGCGATGAGCGAGCTTTGCTTGAATTTTTACAAGTTAAAAGCCCCATTTATCGCTATAAAAATTATATAAACTACGACAGCAGCATTTGTCAGTATGATAAAAGGCGCGAAGAGTGTTGCGGCAAGTGTGCTGAGCTTTGTCCTAGCGTGGCTATACTTAAAGATGATGAAAAAAGACAGCTGGTCTTTTCGCAGGTTGATTGTGTGGGCTGTGGGGACTGTGTGAGCGTTTGTCCTAGTGGAAGTTTAGAATTTACGCCCTTGCCGAGTGCGAGTTTTTGGGCTTTGCTGGACTTTTACAAGGGCAAAAAAATCCTGCTTGTCGATGAAAAATTCTCACTTGAAAACCTTGAAATAAGCCTTGACAAAAATGTTTTGCCCTTAGTTTTAAACAGCGCTCAACTTAACGAAACCACGCTTTTAGCACTATTGCAAACAAGTGGGGCAAATATAACTCTCTGTGCGACAAGGCTTTCAAAGGGAAATGAAGACGCCATAGCCCTTTTAAATGCTATTTTTGAGAGAAAATTTAACAAAAAGGCTATTCTTGTAGCCTTTGATAAAGAAAGTTTAGAAAAAGCCTTGAAAGAGTGTGAATTTATCGATGATTTGCGCTTTGATTTGCCCCAGCATCCTATGCTTAAAAGAGAACATTTTGCTAAAAGGCTTTTACATATCGTGGAAAATGATGATTTGGGTGTGGTAGAAAGCGGCGAATGGTTAAGATATGGACAAGTGAGGGTAAATGAAACAAACTGCACGCTGTGTTTAGCTTGCGTGGGTGCTTGTAATGTCGGTGCGCTCGTGGCTGATAGCAAGGATAATTCTTTAAAATTCAATGCCAGCCTTTGCACGACCTGTGGATACTGTGTTGCAAGTTGTGCAGAAAAAGACACCATAGAACTTGAGCGAAGTGGGATTGAATTAAAAGCGAGTTATTTTCACTTTCACACCCTTGCCCACGATGAGCTGTTTGCCTGTGTGGAGTGTGGCAAAGAATTTGCAACCAAAAAGGCGGTTGAAAGGGTGGCAAATTTGATGAAAGACAAATTTGCAGGCAATGAAAGAAAGCTTAAGACGCTTTATTGTTGTGCTGAATGTAAGGCAAGATTGATGATATTTTCTTAAAGCCCCAAAAACGGGGCTTTATTAAAAGGTATATTTTGCTTGAAAACGCACAGTGTTTTTCACGCTTTTTGCGTCTTCTTTGTTGGTAGCATTTATGCCACCTTTAGCCTTTGTGCTAAGATATGAATAGTAGGTTAAAAAGCTTAATCCAGCGTTGTATTTCCAACTGATTTCAGCCACACCTTCCATTTTTTGTCCTCCACCATTGTTTGCATCAAAGCTTGCTGAGCCAGAACCTATCTTAGTTCCACCATATACGCCTTTAATGCCCACTCTTAAGTTAGACGGTAAAGTATAACCTGCGCCAAAGTAGCCATAAGTATTTTTTCCTTGAGATAAAACAGTCCAAGAGCCTCTTTGATAGAAAATTTCACTCCCTATGTATAAATCCCCATCATTTCCCGGCGCATCTTCAAGCGTGTTGATGGTGTATTTTTTTTCTTTACCAAACATAATGCCACCCAAATTTGCATCAAGTGAGGCGATTTTTATCTCGCCTTTGAGGTTAAACAGCTGTCCATTGTCAGCATTGATGAGATTTTTTTTGAAATAATTATCTACGGTGTTGCCATAATAATTAGCGTGAAGTCTGTAACTCGCATCTTCTCCTAATGGCAAGGTGTAATCAAGCTTTACAGCCCAAAGATTAGCAGTGTGTTGCCAATAAGCACCCCAAAACTCAGTCTTAAGTCCAGCAAAGTCGGTTAAAATCGCTACGCCGTATAGATTGTATTTATACAGTCTTTTATTAAGAGCCTCTGCAGTGGGTTTATCTAAAGCAGTTGCAGAAGGTTGCCCTGTTGTCCCATCATATAATCTATTGCCAAGAATATACTCAAAATTCGCCTCATCATCCCCACTTTCAAAACTATCAACCGCAAAGGCTGCTAGGGTAAAACCTTCCGTAGGCGAGTAAAAGGCTTCAGCCGCCATACCCGCTAAGTCATCAGTCCAAATGGTGTTTAAATTTTGACGACCCCATTTGAAAGAATAACCATAATCAGCGTTTTGATATTCTAAATACGCTTGTTTAAGATAAATGGGTTGTTTGGTATCAGCGCCTTGATTGTAATTTGCACCGTCTTTAAAGCTGTGATTGTTGTTGCTGTAAAGTAGCTGTCCAAAGATCTTAAAACCATTGCCCGCATCAACCTTTGTGCCAAGTTCTGCCCTATATCTGTGTGTTTGTGGATAAGCAATGCCACCTGCATCAAGATTATAGCCTCTTTGCACTCGTCCATCTTTACCTAAAGTATTAGCTGTAAAGCGACCTGAGTCATAGCGATAATAAACAAAACCTGAAACATCAACATTTTTAATGGCTTCTTCTAAAGATTTAGCATTAAGTGTTGAAAATGAACCAGCGACTAAAGCCGCAATCAAACTAAGTTTTACTGATTTCACCTTTTCTCCTTATAATTTGTCGGTGTTAAAATTTTAGCACAGTTTAAATCAAAAAAAAAAAAAACAGCCTAAAATTTTGCTTTTTTAACAAAAAACTTGTAAAATTTTGCTTTGTGAAATTTAAGGAAAAAAGATGAGAAAATATTCCTTTGAGGAATTTAACCAAGATGTTAAGGTTTTAAGCGCGAAGATTAAGGCAGAATTTATCCCAGAAGCCATAGTTGCTGTGGCAAGAGGTGGGCTTACTTTGGGCCATTTTTTAGCTATGCAGCTTAATAACCGTAACCTTTTTGTGCTTAATTCTATACATTATGAAGAAGGTAAAAAGCTTGATACGCTTAAAATTTTTAATATACCTGATTTACAAGGCTTTAAAAAGGTTTTAATTGTTGATGATATGGTTGATAGTGGTGAAACGATGATAGAAATAAAAGCCTTGCTTGAGGATAAATTTAAAGATACGCATTTTAAGGTAGCAACCATTTTTTATAAAAAAGAATCCATCTTTGAACCAAATTTTAAGGTCAAAGAAGCTACGGAGTGGATAGAGTTTTTTTGGGAAAGAGTGTAAGCCCTTACAACTCTTGCAAAAGTTTTTCGGTGTTTATGTTTGGCTTTGAATCTTGCGTTCTTTCATCAAAAATTTCTAAAAGAGTTTTCATTGTGTAGTTTTTTGCCTTTATAAAAGCTGATAAAAGGGCATTTTGCCCATCATTTATGCTAAAAGAATGCTCATTCCAAGTGAGTTTTTTACCGTCTCCTAGCTCTATACCCGCACCTGCTTCATCTCTTTGAAACTGCTTTATAGTCGCTATGGCATTAGCGATATTTTCTTTTGTTTCATTTGGCAAATGCACTAAAACAAGAGAGAAAAAATCCCCAGCATAATCAAAATTCACTGAAGGATTATATAGGCTAAGATTTTCTTTAAGCTCAAGGCTTATTTTATCCGCATTAGAGGCATTTTGAAGCAAAGCGTTAGCGTTTTGAATGATTTTTGTTTTAAGCTCAGCCCTTTGTGCTTCAAATTTCTCAAAAGATTGTTTGAGGGACTTTAAATCCTCAGTGTCTATGCCTTGTTCTTGCAAAGAATTTATAATATTTTGCATTTGTTTGCTTATGTAGGCTCTAGCTTGAGTGCATTGAGCTTGTGTAGCGCTACTGCTTGCAAAAGTGCTACTACTTGTTAAAGTCCTACAATCTTTCATTCTTTCTTCATTATAAAAGCCACCCACAACCGTAGAGATTTCATTTGCTTCATCTAAATATTTAGCGAAACTCGCTTGCTTTTTAAAAGCTGTGCTACTTTGAATCAACGAACTTTGATGAGATTTTTCTACACTTAAAGACATTTTGCTTTACTCTATTTGAAAATAATTAAATTAGAGTAAGCAAAATGTGTTCCAAAATATTACTGAGGATTTCTATATCTATCCTGATAAACTTGTTTCCTTGCAAGATTTTTAAGTTCTTGCGTATAAAATTGAGCTATCAAAGGATTGCTTTCAGAATAATACCTATGAGACCTTGTTCTTGTATTTACTACGACTTGGTTATAGCTGCCACTCCCTGAAAGCAAAATATCAAATTTAGAAGACAGTGTGTAGATAAAAGTTTGGTTAAAAGAAAGTTTTTTGGTATCTGTCCAACTTAATGTGTCTGGTTGGGCTACCAAAGCGGGATAGGTGTTATAAATATAAGCATTTCCGCTACTGAGATAAGATAAAGAGCTTACGCTCCTTAAGCCGATTTGTTTTTTTAAAAAGTGAATCTATGGTAATAACATCTGAAGCGTAAAATACGGAAAATGCTAAATTTAATACAATGATTTTTTTAAACATTTTTTCTTAATCCTCAATAAAAACAAATTATATCAATTTAATCCTAAATATATAGCATAAATCTTGCACTTTTTTGTTATAATAGTTTTTTGATAGAACTTAAATTTATGGCTAAAATGTGGAGAAATTTTGTTTATTAAAAAGATAATATGCCTTTTGTGTATAAGCTCTTGTCTTTATCTTTACGCTGATAAAGTGGAAATTGATGACTTTGAGGCTGAGTTTGAAACCTTTAAGGTCAATGACCCGCTTTCAGGTTATAATAAAATAATGACAAGCTTTAATGTAGGTTTTTATACTTATGTTATGCGTCCTGTTGTGTTGGGCTATGAATTTGTGATGCCAGAATTTGCAAGAGTTGGCATAAAAAATATCTTTACTTATACTTCTATGCCCATTCGCTTTGTAGGCAATCTTTTGCAGTTTAAATTTAAAGAAGCAGGCACGGAACTTAAACGGTTTGGGTTTAATACTATATTTGGTTTTTTTGGTCTTATAGATGCAGCATCTAAGGCTAAAATCCCTTTATATCACGCTGATTTTGGTTTAGTGCTGGCTCATTGGGGTGTGGGAAGTGGTTTTCATTTCGTGCTGCCTATTTTAGGACCTTCAAATTTGCGTGATACGCTTTCTATCCCTTTTAATTGGTATGCAAGTCCTACAAGTTACCTTAAAGCAGATGATTCATCAGCTTTTATAAATTGGTTAAGTGTTGGTATAACAAGTTTTGCTATAATGAATGAAGTATCTTTTCAAACAAAAACGCTTGATGAGATATACTATAACACGCCAAATCTTTACCCTTTTTTACGCGATGCGTATGAAAAAAGGCGAATGGAAATGGCAAAATAAAGGAAAAACGATGAAAAAAACAGCTTTCTTACTTGTTCTTTGTCTTGTAAGTGCTTTAGCCTTACCTTTGAACGAGATTTCAAAAACTATGCAGCAAAATATAGACAAGAGTTTGCTTTTGCTTAAAAAAGCTCCAAAGGATAAAACTAAGGTCGCCAAAGAACTTTTTAAAATGTTTGACCCTATTTTTGATTACAGTTTAATGGCAAAGCTCAGCCTCTCTAAAAGCTACAACAAGCTTAACGATGAGCAAAAGCAAGAATTTAACAAGGTCTTTGAAGAGCAGCTTAAGGCAAGTTTTACAAACAAACTAGGACTTTACACTGATGAAAAAATTCAAATCACAGGCATAGAAGAAAAGAAAGAAAGGGTCTTTTTAAACGCCCAAATGATGATAGATGGCGAGATAAAAAATATAATCTTTAAATTCTATGACAAAAAGGGCGATTGGCTCATTTATGACATTGATGTTTTAGGTGTTAGCATTATACAAACTTATCGTTCGCAGTTTGCGGATTTGCTTGAAAAAGAAGATTTTAACACCTTTATCAACAGGCTTAAAAATACAAATTTTGAACTTAAATAATGCTTGTTTTACTCTACAAAAAACTCATTAAACACAAGGGTTTAGTCTTTTTTACCACAGTTGCCTTTTGTGTTTTTTTGAGTTTTTTTGCACAAAAACTCACTGTTGATGCAAGTGCTGATAGCTTGCTTTTGGAAAATGACAAGGACTTGGCTTTTTTTAGAGAGGTGAATAAAAACTACAAAAGCGATGATTTTTTAATGCTTGCTCTAAAGCCACAAGATGAAAATCCATTTTCACCGCAAAGTTTAAATATCATTGAATCTTTGCAAATAGAACTTATGGGCATTAATGGTGTAGAGAAAATTTTAAGCATTATTAACGCTCCCTTGCTTAAAAGTAGCGACAACAAAGAGTTAAAAGACCTGCTTTTAAATATCCCAAATATTACAGATAAAGATATAAATATCAGCAAAGCCAAAGATGAAATTTTAAACAGCCCCTTTTATAGAGACAACATCATCTCAAAAGACGGCAAAAGCACGGCTTTAATCATCTATTTAAGCACAAATTTAGACTATATCAACTTGCTTGAGAAAAGGGATTTGCAAAAAGATGAAAGGCAAAAAAAACAAATTCAAAAACAAATCAATGAGTATCAAGAAGTGCTAAAAAAAGAAAACAAACAAAGGCTAGAACGGATAAAAAGCGTTATACAAAAATATGAAACACAAGCAAAGAGCTTACATCTTGGTGGCGTGAGTATGATAGCTGATGATATGATAGCTTATATAAAAGATGATTTATTTGTTTATGGATTAAGCTTAACTTTACTTTTGGGCTTTGTTTTGTGGCTGTTTTTTCGCAAAATTTATTTGGTGTTTTTTACTCTTTTTGTTTGCGTGGCTTCTTTGGCGGTGGCAAGTGGTATTTTTGCCCTGCTTGGTTTTAAAATCACAGTAATTTCATCAAATTATCTTGCCCTAATGCTCATTATTACCATTTCACTCATCATTCATCTCATAACACATTTTATGAATCTTTGCAAGAAATTTCCAAAAGCAAATATAAACTATAAAGTTCTTGCCACGCTTTTGGCTAAGTCAAAACCAAGTTTTTATGCCATTTTAACCACAGCCATAGGCTTTTTAAGTCTTATTTTATCAAACATAGAACCTGTCATAAAGCTTGGAATAATGATGAGCATAGGCATAAGCTTAAGTTTAATCTTATCATTTTTATTTTTTGCGAGTGTTTTTCCTTTTTTTGCAAAGGTTTATTTTGAGGACAAAAAAGGCTTTAAATTTAACTTTTTAGAATTTTGCGCAAGTTTAAGTTTAAGGCGTTATAAATTCATTTACGCCTTAAGCGCTTTTTGTATTATTGTTAGCCTTTTTGGTATAGCTAAACTTAGGGTTGAAAATTCTTTTGTAAATTATTTTAAAGACAGTTCAGAAATCAAACAAGGCTTACTTGTCATTGACAAAGATTTAGGCGGGACCTTACCCCTTGAACTTGTGGTTAAATTTCTGCAAAAAGATAAAGAAATTAATGAGGAAAAAGACAGTTTTGAGAGCGAATTTGAAGCCTTAAGCGAGGAAAAAACTTATTGGTTTAATGCCCAAAAAACAAGATTAGCCCAAAAAATACACGAATATTTACAAAATAAAGAATTCGTAGGCTCTGTGCTAAGCTTAAATAGCCTTTTAATGCTGGGAAAAGACATTAATGAGGGCAAGGATTTAGACGACTTTGCCTTAGCCTTTTTGAATGAAAACTTGCCAAGCAATTTCAAGCAAGATTTACTCAGTCCTTATGTTAATGTCAATGAAAATGAATTAAGATTTGTGATGAGGATTAAGGATTCAGACCCAAATTTAAAGCGAGCAGAGTTTATCAAAGAGCTTCAAAATGGCGTTGATGAGCTTACTCAAAATGATGAGGTGCAAACAAGGCTCACAGGCATAATGCTTTTGTATAACAATATGCTTCAAAGCCTTTTTGCCTCGCAGTTTAATACCCTAGCCTTTGTTGTAGGGACGATTTTCTTGCTCTTTATCTTTGTTTTTAGGAGTATCAAATATGCTTTTGTGGGCATTGTTGCAAATGTCGTGCCTTTAAGCGTTGTTTTTGCCTTAATGGGTTTTGCTGGCTTACCGCTTGATTTAATGAGTATTACAATAGCCGCCATTTGTATAGGTATAGGCGTAGATGATAGCATTCATTATATTTACAACTTCAAAAAAGAGCTTGCCTCTAAAAGCGAACTTTCAGCGGCGATAAAACATTCTCATTTTTACATAGGACAGGCTCTTTTTCAAAGCAAGGTCGCCATCATTTTGGGCTTTAGCGTAATGATGAGCAGTAATTTTATACCCACTATTTACTTTGGCTTTTTAACCGTTGTTGTGATGATGCTCTTGCTTGCAGGAAGCTTGATTTTGCTTCCTAGCTTACTTGCCAAAACTAGGGTCAGAAAAGTTCATCACAGCCATATAAACTAAAAAGACAATGATAACGACCGCCATATATTTTAAAAAACCTTTCATCTTTCTTCCTTTTTTAAAAGTCTTAGTATAATCTTTGCCAAATTTAAAGCCTTGTAACGATGAGAAATTTGGGCTTTTATACTCTCATCAAGCTCGCCAAGTGTCTTTGAAAAGCCATTTGGGATAAAAAGCCTATCATAGCCAAAGCCATTTGTGCCGCGTTCTTGCACAGTAACTCGTCCGTGCATAAAACCTTGCGTTGTATAATCACCCCAAAGCGAGCTTATAGCGATACAAGCAGTATAAAAGGCGTTGCTTTGGTCTAAATTTAAAGCCTTTAACTCCTTGATGAGTTTAGCTCGGTTTGCCTCATCGGTTTTTTGATTAGAAAAACGAGCCGAATGAATGTTAGGTCTGCCGTTTAAAGCCTCTACGCTTATGCCGCTATCATCAGCAAGAGCGATAAATTCACACTTTTGTTGCGCGCTTAAAGCCTTAAACACGGCTTTGCTTTTAAGCAGGGCATTTTCTTTGTAGCTAGAGCCGTTTTCATCTATTTCAAAAGGTGTTAAAAGCTCATTAAAAGCATAAATTTCATATCCTTTTAGCAAATTTTTAAGTTCATTAACCTTGTGAGCGTTATTTGAAGCTAATATGATTTTCACAATTTCCCCTTAAATTTGACAAAAATACTTGATATTATAGCGAAATTTTAAGATAAAACAAATGTGAGTCTTTGCGCTAAAATCAATCAAATCAAATTAACCCACAATCCCAAAATAAAAAATTCCAGCAATGATGAGCGGAACGATGAATTTCACATAATAAAACCAAATTTTTATCCATTTGCTTTTGATTTTGCCCCCATTGCTAAGCTCGTTTATCGCCTCATCTTTCATCACCCAGCCCACATAAACGCAGCACAAAAAGGCTGTGAGAACAAAAAGCACATTGCCACTGATGAAATCAAAGCTGTCAAAAATGTTTTTCGCGCCCACGATTTTAATGTCGCGCCAAGTCCCATAAGCAAGTATGCAGGGCAGATTTCCAAGCACAAAAATTACGCCCAAAGTTAAATTTATGGCTGTGTTTTTGCTAAGCTTAAATTTTTCCTCCAAAACACTGATGATGACTTGATATATAGGCAAACTTGTTGTAAGTGCGGCGATTAAAAGTAACACGAAAAAAAGCGCGCACACAAAAGTGCCAAATTTCACATACGAAAAGGCGATGGGCAAGGTTTCAAAGACGAGCGATGGACCCTTATCGGGCGATAGCCCCGCACTAAATAGGGCTGGAAATATCATAAAGCCCGCTAAAATGGCTATCAGCGTGTTTAAAACACCCGTGTAAGTGGCTGTTTTGATGAGATTTTCGTCCTTTTTTAGGTGCGATGAAAGCGTTATCATCACGCCAAAGCCCAAAGATAGGGCGAAAAAGACTTGTCCTAGCACATCGATGAGTAGTTTTGGCGTGATTTTGCTAAAATCAGGGCTTAAATAAAATTTCACACCCTCCAAAGCCCCGTCCAAGCTTAGGTTGCGAATGATGACGATGATGAGACACAAAAAAAGCAAGGGCATAAGGAATTTCACCGCCTTTTCTATGCCATTGATGATACCTTTTTTCAAAATGACATAATTTAAAAGCACGAAAAGTGCCGTGAAAATGCCGATGAAAAGCGGGTTATGCTCGATATTTTGCGCGTAAAATTCGCTGGTGTATTCTTTGCTGACAGGGCTTGAAAGGTTGAAATCCCCAAAGATGAGATTGTAAATATACACCAAAACCCAGCCGCCAAGCACCATATAATAAGCCATTATGCCAAAGCTACCCAAAAGCCCCAAATAGCCAACCCCACGCCACGCCTTGCTTTCGCTTGAATTTTGACTTGAAATTTGCGCTGAATTTAATGCCAAATTTGCCTTTGAATTTGCCGTTAAATTTTGAGATGACTTTTCATTTAAATTTAATGCTGAATTTTGACTTGAATTTTCACCCAAATCCTGCGCTAAATTTGGCGCGAAAGCATCGACACTATTTTTTTGCGCCCGCCGTCCGATGACATTTTCAACCAAAATCACGGGGATTCCTATGGCTATCATCGCCACGCAAAAGACCAGCACAAAAGCCGCTCCGCCGTTTTCGCCCACAAGATAAGGGAAACGCCAAGTCGCCCCAAAGCCTATGGTAGCACCTGCTACCGTGAGTATGTAAGTAAGCGTGCTGCTCCAAGTAAGTCTTTGCATAGTTTGCCTTTGAAATAAGTGGCGAGAATTTGCCCTTTAAAATTTTATTATATCATAAAAGCTTTAAAAGAACTGATTTTGCCCATAATTTTTAAAGTTTATATAAATTAAGGGAGTTTTTGTAAAAACTCATCAGCACTTACAAAGCCTATAAGTCTTAAATTTTCAACACCTTTTTCGTAAAAAATCAACACAGGCGGAGCAAAAACACCAAATTCTTTCATTATCTTAAGCTCTTCTTCAGCATTGTCGCTAATGTCGGTTTTAATAAGCTTAAATTCTTTTAAACGCTCTTGCACGCGTTCATCGCTAAAGGTTAAGCTATCTAAAAGCTTACAGTTTTCACACCAAGAAGCTGTAAAATCCAACATTACTTTATCATTTTGCTTTATGGTTTTTTGGATAGAGTTTAAATCATTTTTAAGCTCAAAGCTCAAAGCTTTTTGATTGCTTTGAGTGCTTAAATTTAAAGGATTGAGCAAGGATTTTCCCCCTCCAAGTCCGCCCAAAAACAAAGCAAGGCTATAAGTAAAAACCAAAATTAAAAGCGCCTTTTTAATCAAAGCTAAATTTGAATTTGCACCTTGAAAAAGTCCCATAAATACAGCAAAAAATACACCAAAAATTCCATAAATTACTAGCATATAGCTATCTAAAATGAAACGAGATACCAACCACAAGGCTACTGCTAGCATCATAAAGCCAAATAGTTGGTTTATTTGCACCATCCAAGCTCCAGCCTTTATGTAGCCAAGCCCTAATCCAACAAAAAGCAAAGGAATGCCCATTCCAAAGCTCAATACAAAAAGACAAAGCCCACCCAACACAAAATCACCGCTATTAGCTATATAAAGTAGGGCAGCTACCAAAGGAGCAGCCACACAAGGACCAACGATAAAGGCTGATAAAAAGCCCATTATCGCCACAGTAAAAACGCCTTTTTTAGCAAAGTTAATTTTAGCAAAACGGTTTGGTAAAGAAAATTCAAATACACCAAAGCACGCTAAAGCCAAAAATACAAGTATAAGAGCGAAAATTCCAACCACAAACGGCTTTTGTAAAAGTCCTTGCACGCTCGCCCCCAAGCCAGCTGTGATAACACCAGCGATAGCATAGGCTAAAGACATAAAAAATACATAGGTTAAAGAAAGCAAAAAAGCCCTTTTTTTGCTAGTATTTGTAGTGTTTTGAGCCAAAATTAGCGATGAAAGTATCGGTATCATCGGTAGTGTGCAAGGAGTAAGTGAAAGTAAAAGTCCATAAACAAAGAACACGGCTAAGATAACAAATAAATGGCTTTCTTCTAAATAACGACTCAGCTCATTTGAATTTGCATTTTTTTCGCTTAAAGTTGAAATTTCATAGCTTTTATCTATTTTTTTAAGCTCAAAATTCGCCCTCATCGGTCGGTAACAAAAACCAGAATCCGCACAACCTTGATAAAGAATTTCTAATTTTGCCTTATTGATATTTAAATTTTCAAGCAACATTTTAGGCAAATCAAGCTGTAAGCTCTTGTAAAAAACCTCTTCACCGTCTTTAATGACAGTTTGAGGCAGGTTTAAATTTTCACTAATGTCAGTGCCATTTAACAAGATTTTGAGCTGTTTTTTATAAAGAAAAATGCCATCACTTAAATCTATACGAACAAAGACACCTTGAAAATCACTGCCTTGAGTAAATTTAAAGGCTTGTTGTGGGGTGAGGACATTGCCAAAGCAAAAGACACAAAAAATGATAAATATTAAAACGATTCGCATAAAATTCCACATTTAATAGTTAATTTAATGTTTAATTATAATTTATTATGGTAAACTTTCAAAAATTTATTTCAAGGAGTTTGTTATGAACACTACAAATAGAGGCGACAAAAGCTTAAACGGTGCGGCTTCTAAAAAACCAGTTGAGAAGCTTAAAGAAAAAGTTGTCGAAAATGAGCTTCAAGAAGAAGTTAAAACTGCTGGCAATAAAGCCGAAAAAGGTGCAGGTTCTGATAAGAAAAAGAACAAGTATGTTACCATTAAGGTAAAAAGAAGCACAGTGAAGTATGAAAAAGAGCTTATCAAACTTCAAATCGAGCTTTTGAAATTCCAAAATTTCGTCAAAGAAAAAGGCTTAAAAGTGCTTATTTTAACTGAGGGTAGGGACGCTGCTGGAAAGGGCGGCTCTATAAAACGCTTGACAGAACACTTAAATCCTCGCGGTTGTCGCGTAGTTGCCCTTGAAAAGCCAAGCGATGTAGAAAAAACTCAGTGGTATTTTCAACGCTACATTTCTCATTTACCAGCGGCTGGGGAGATAGTTATTTTTGACCGTTCGTGGTATAATAGAGGTGGAGTTGAACCTGTAATGGGCTTTTGCACCCCCGAACAACACAAGCGGTTCTTAAGCGAAGTTCCTAATTTTGAAGAGATGATTGTAGATAGCGGAATCACACTTTTTAAATTCTATTTTTCTGTTTCTAAAGCAGAACAAAAAAAGCGTTTTGATAGTCGCCGCGATGACCCACTTAAGCAATACAAACTCTCGCCCGTTGATGCAAAATCACAAGACTTATGGGATAAATACACTGCCGTAAAATACTCAATGCTCGTTGCATCGCATTCGGTAAAATGCCCTTGGACCATTATTCGCTCCGATAATAAAAAGAAAGCAAGGCTTAATGTCTTTAGGTATATCTTAAACAATGTTGATTATCCGGGCAAAAACAAGGACATTAAAAAACCAAGCGAAAAGAAAGTAAGAACAGGCGAACAAGAAATCAAAAGAATGGGAGAAAGTCTTAACAAAAGCATCATCAAATCCGAAAAGTCCGATGATAAAGCAAAAAAATAATGTTTGAAAAAGTTAAGACACTCAGTGAAAAATACTTCCCTAAAATTGCTGAATTTAGGGAAGATTTGCATCGTTATCCAGAGTTAAGCTTTGAGGAGTTTGACACAGCTAAAAAACTTTGCGAGGTCCTTGACAAAGCTGGTATTAGCTATCAAAAAAATATAGCCAAAACAGGCGTTTTAGCTCAAATTCAAGGAAATAAAAAAGATGATAAGAGCCAAAAATGCGTGCTTTTAAGGGCTGATATGGACGCTTTGCCTGTCCAAGAAGAAAGCGGAGTGAGTTATGCCTCAAAGATTGCAGGGAAAATGCACGCTTGCGGACACGATGGGCATACGGCGGCACTTTTAGGCACAGCTCTTATTTTAAATGAGTTAAAAGATGAATTTAGCGGCATAGTAAAATTTATGTTTCAACCTGCTGAGGAAAATTATGGTGGTGCAAAACCTATGATAGAGCAAGGCATTTTGGAAAATCCAAGTGTTGATGCGGTTTTTGGTTGCCATTTATGGGGACCTATGCTTGAAAATACGGCTCAAATCATTAGCGGAGCAATGATGGCTGGTGTAGATACCTTTGAGCTTGAATTTATAGGCAAGGGCGGACACGGCGCACATCCTCACACCACCATAGACCCTATTGTAATGGCGGCTAAATTTATATCTGATGTTCAAACACTTGTATCAAGGCGTTTAAAGCCTGTTGAAGCTGGCGTAGTAACCATAGGCTACATTCAAGCAGGAACAACTTATAATATTATCCCTCAAAATGCCATACTTAAAGGCACAGCGAGATTTTTAAGCGATGAGGTGCAAAAGATTTTGCAAAATGGCATAGAGCAGATTGCAAGTTGTGTTGCAAGCGAGTTTGGAGGCAAGTATAAGTTAAATTATATGAGAGAATATCCACCTTTGCTTAATGACAAGGCTATGGCTGAGCTTGCGCAAAAGGCTTTTGGTAAGGTTTTAGGCGAGGAAAATATCATCAAAGAAGCAAGTGCTGATATGGGTGCTGAGGACTTTGCCTTTTTGACTAAGGAGAGAAAAGGGGCGTATATTTTTGTTGGCATTTCAAAGGATTTGCAAAATCCCACACTACACCACAGCCCAAATTTTTGTTGGGATAGCGAAAATTTAAAGGTATTAATGCAAGGAGAAACAATGCTTGCTTTAGACTTTTTAGCCCAAAATTAAGCAGTTAATCCTTTTTGTCAAACCATCTATCAATAAAGCAATGTTTGAATTTCAGTTTGATATAAGCTTACTTGGTTATAATACAAACGAAGAATAGGCAAATCACTTTCAAACGCCTTTTCATAAAGAACAAATTATTTAAAGGTGTTAAAAAGTGGAAAGAATAAGGCTTAGGCGGTCAAGAAGGCTGATAAAAAGCCCAACAGCTAGGACTTTTTTTGGTATTTTTACGGCTGTATTTTTGGGTCTTATTGTCGTTCTTGTGAGTTTTTTTTATTTGAATGCTTCTTTTAAGGTTTCTATATTATTAGGCATTATCGCTCTTTTGGTTACTTTATGGACGAATAAGGCTTTGCCTATGGGCGTTGTCTCGCTTTTACCCATTATTTTGTTCCCAAGTTTTGGTATATTAGATACCAAAAGTGCTACTTCAAATTATGCTAATCCCATAGTTTATCTTTTTTTAGGTGGCTTTATGATAGCTACTGCTACTGAAAAAATAGGACTTCACAAGCTCATCGCAAAAACTTTTTTGAGTAAATTTCCCAAAAATCCACAAGGAGCGATTTGCGCACTTGGTTGTGCTTGTGTTATATTAGGAAGTGCTTTGTCAAATTCAACCGTAGCGCTCTTGCTTTTACCTGTGGCTATGTCCCTTAGCCAAGAGCCTTTTTTGCGCACTCGTTTTTTGCTTGCCATTGCTTTTGCAGCAAGCATTAGTGGCATCACAACCCCCATTTCAAGCCCGCCAAATCTTATCTTTTTGGGCTTTTTAGAAAGCCTTAAAATACCCACTATCAGCTTTACGACTTGGATTTTTATGATGCTGCCTTTGACCTGCTTGATGCTTTTGGCGATGATTAAAATTTTATCCTTAAACACTAAGGGCTATGAGCTGAATTTAACTCAATTTGAAGACACTAAAATCACAAGTGAGCATAAGCGTTTGCTTTTTGTGCTTGGGGCTTTGCTTTTTATCCTCTTTATCAACTCGCCCATTCGCCCTTTTTATGACGGCTTGGGGTTGAATGAAAATGTGATTTTACTTACCTTTGGTTTGCTTATGTTTTTGCCAAAGCTTGGTTTTCTCACTTGGGATGATAGCAAATCCATACCCTATGAGTTGATTTTTCTTTTTGGTGCAAGTTTTTGCATAGCAATGGCTTTTTCTCAAGCTGAGCTTGGTGGAGCTTTTGAGAAGTTTTTTACCCTTTTTAAAGATTTGCCTTTTATTGTTTTTGTCTTTTTGATAAGTTGTTGCGCGATAATAGCCACAAGCCTTTTATCGACCACAGCACTTGTAGCTATAATTTTGCCTATCATTAATGTCGCCACAGTAAGTTTTTTAGACGATACATACAGAATGCTTACTATGCTCATCGTTACGATTTGCGCGAGTTTTTCTTTTATGATACCCATTTCCACGCCTCCAAATGCCATAGTTTTCAATCAAGGTGGCATTAAGGTGCTTGATATGATGAAATTTGGCTTTTTGTTAAGTGTTGCAGGTATCGTGCTTATCACTCTTTTTTCAGCTTGGTATTGGTGGCTTTTTGTTTAAAGTTTGCTGAGCATAATTTCGCTGATAAACAGGAATAACGAATTCTGTGTTTGGGCGTGAAAAGAAGTGGTTAAATGAACTCTGTTGAATAACCATTGTTTATCCTTTTTATCCCAAATGCTTATTTTCAGCACTCGTTCAAAAAGCACAGCACGGATTTTACGACATAAAGGCGATTTACCGCCTCATCAAAGATTTCTTTGCTGTGCGCTTCAAAGACTTCTTCGCTCACTTCAAAGCCCCTATACGCAGGCAAGCAGTGCAAGAAAATCGCATCAGAAGCCGCCACGCTCATAGCCTTTTCATCGATGATAAAGCCCGCAAAGTCTTTGAGCCGCTTTTGCTTTTGGCTTTCTTGCCCCATCGACACCCAAGTGTCCGTGATGATGACTTGCGCGTCCTTTAAGGCTCGCATTTTGTCCGTGCTGATGTCGAGTTTCGCGCCTGAATTTCGCGCTTTTTCTTTGGCAAAAGCTAAAATTTCAGCGTTGATTTCATAATTTGGCGGAATCGCCACGCTAAATTCAAGCCCCAAAATCGCCGCTGCTATGAGCCACGAGTTGCACATATTGTTGCTATCACCCACAAAGGCTACTTTGCCCTTTTTTCCATACTCTTTCATAGTCAGCAAGTCCCCAAGCACTTGTGTAGGGTGATACAAATCGCTCAAACCATTGATAACAGGGCATTTGGAGTATTGAGCAAAATCAAGCAAAGTTTGATGAGAATTCACGCGCATCATCACAAAATCAACCATAGAGCCGATAACCCGCGCCGTGTCCTTAACAGGCTCGCCACGACTAAGCTGCAAGTCGTTGCTACTTAAAAACAACGCCTTGCCCCCAAGCTGCGTGATAGCAAGCTCAAAAGCCATTCTCGTGCGAGTGGAGTTTTTTTCAAAAATCATCGCCAAACTTTTATCTAACAAGGCTTTGCGTGGCTTTGCCTTAATGTCAGCCGCAAAGTTTAAAAGCCTTAAAATCTCGTCCTTGCTAAAATCTCTCAAAGTCAAAAAATGTCTCATCTTAATCCCCTAAAAGTTAAGTGAAAAATGAATTATATCTTTATTTTAAAAAAATTAAAAGTATATTTGCAATTTTTGTTAATTTTATAGTTTAAGTGTGTATAATCATCAAAAATTTATATTATTAATATCACATTACAACTCTATAAATGATGAATTTATGCTGCCTTAAAGCGTTTTTAATAAGTATAAATTTAGCCAAATAAACTTACTTTATGCGTAAGTAAAATTTTAACTCAAAAATTTCTCAAAAATGAAAAAATTTTATACTCTTTTTATTTTTTTCAACTATAATTATTTATAGATTTTTATGCGAGGAAAGTTGAGATGATTTATAAAATTTTAATTGCCAACCGCGCTGAAATCGCCGTTCGGGTGATTCGTGCGTGCAGGGATTTACACATAAAAAGCGTGGCGATTTTCACTGAACCTGATAGAGAGTGCTTACATGTAAAAATCGCCGATGAAGCCTACCGCATAGGCACTGATGCGGTGCGTGGGTATTTAGATGTGCCGCGCATCATCGAAGTGGCTAAGGCTTGCGGGGCAGATGCGATTCACCCAGGATATGGCTTTTTGAGCGAAAACTATGAATTTGCCAAAGAGTGTGAGGACGCTGGCATTATTTTTATAGGACCAAAAGCCGATGTCATACGCAAAATGGGCAACAAAAACATAGCGCGGTATTTGATGAGTAAAAACGGCATTCCTGTGGTGCCAGGCACCGAAAAGCTCAACAACTGCACCCTTGATGAGATAAAGCATTTTGCCGAGCGCATAGGCTATCCTGTCATCTTAAAAGCCAGCGGTGGCGGTGGCGGGCGCGGAATTCGCGTGGTGTATAAAGAAGACGAGCTTGAAAGCTCTTTTGAAGCCTGCAAGCGCGAAGCACTAGCCTTTTTCAACAACGATGAAGTCTTTATGGAAAAGTATGTGGTAAATCCGCGCCACATTGAAATTCAAATTTTAGGCGATAATTACGGGCATATCATACACCTTTGCGAACGCGATTGCTCCATACAACGCCGTCATCAAAAAATCATCGAAATCGCCCCTTGTCCTAGCATTTCAGAAAATTTACGAAAAACCATAGGGGTTACAGCCATAGCAGCAGCTAGGGCTGTGGGTTATTCAAACGCTGGCACGGTGGAGTTTTTGCTCGATGATTATAACCATTTTTATTTTATGGAAATGAATACAAGAATTCAAGTTGAACATCCCATCACAGAAGAAGTTGTTGGTGTTGATTTGGTTGTTCGTCAAATTCGCATTGCAAGTGGAGCTATACTTGACTTAGAACAAAGCGACATTAAGGCTCGTGGCTTTGCTGTGGAGGCTCGTATTACAGCTGAAAATGTGTGGAAAAACTTTATCCCAAGTGCTGGTAAAATAGGCGAATACTACCCAGCTTTAGGACCTGGTGTGCGTGTGGATAGCCATATTTACAAGGACTACACCATACCACCATTTTATGATAGTTTGCTTGCAAAGCTTATTGTCAAAGCGACAAGTTATGACCAAGTCATCAACAAGCTAGAAAGAGCCTTGAAAGAATTTGTCATTGATGATGTGCGAACAACCATACCTTTTTTAATCGCCATTACCAAAATAAAAGAATTTAGGCGGGGTTATTTTGACACTTCTTTCATCGAAACGCATATGCAAGAAATTTTAGAACACACAGAAGACAGACACCAAGAAAACAAAGAAGAAGTCATCGCCGCCATAGCCGCTACGCTTAAAAAGATAAGGGATACTCGAAAATGACAGATTTTTTAGACAGCCTTAAAGACATAAAAAAAGAACTTGTCAAAGAGCAAAAGCCAAAGGAAAATGAAAGCAACACCTCAAAGGAAAAGCGTTTGCTTGATGAATTTGCCGAGTTTATCAAAGATAGCGATATTAAAAAATGATTTTTGAGCAAGAGCATAATGAACCAAGGCAAATCAGCTTTTGCACCTTAGAAGATGAATGCCCTTACATTAAGGGACACCGTTCTATAATGGAATACAAATTCATACAAGATTGCCCAAAAAGCCTTAATCAAGAGCTAGTTTCGCGGGGTTGGCGGCGTTTTGGAGCGTATTTTTCTCGTCCCATTTGTAAAAAATGTAACGAATGTTTAGGGCTTAGAGTTAAAACTACGAATTTTATCTTTTCTAAGAGTTTAAGGCGGGTATTGAAAAGAAATGAAGAAACTCAAATCATCTTAAGAAAGCCAAGTTTAAGCGATGAGCATTTATTTTTGTATGAAAAATACCATAGCTTTATGCAGAAAAAAAAGGCGTGGAAGCTTTACAGCCTTAATTTTAGGCAGTATTTTAACCTCTATGTTGATGCAGCGCAGGATTTTGGCTATGAACTTGACTTTTATATAGATAATAAGCTTGTTTGTGTGGATTTGATTGATATTTTAGAAGATGGAATTTCAAGTATTTACTGTTTTTATGACCCAGAATATTCGTATTTTTCTTTGGGCAAATTTTCCTTGCTGACTGAGATTAAATTAGCGCAAAAAAGGGCTTTGAAATACATTTATCTTGGATATTTTGTAAAAAAATGTCAATCATTAACCTATAAAGCCGATTATACTCCAAATGAAATTTTAGAGCGCACAAGCTCTTTAGATGAAGATGCGTTTTTATGGGAGAAATATAGTGCAAATCGTTCAAAGCTTACAATCAATCAGTGTCAATACTGACGACATTAGTGTTTTTCATTATTTTAAAGACCTGATAAAAAAGAATTTTTCAAAGGTTTTAGGAAAGAAGTATAAAATTTTTTCTTTCTTTGAAGAAAATGAAATTCCGCAAAGAAAGTATTTTTTAAAACTGCTTGAAAAGCGTTATAAAGAAAGTTATGGCGAGGATTTAGACAGTCTCAGCAGCTCTTACCATAAAACATTTAAGCTTAATTTTAACCAAGAAAACGCCCTTAAGCCTGTGATTTGTTTGGAGGTTGAGTTTGGGCAAGGCGGGTTGATTTTTAAGCTTGATACAAACGAAAAACTCTTTGTATCTTATATTAAACAGTATTTTAAGGCTCATTTTTGTGAATATAATGAGATGAATAAAATTTTTATCATTCATTACAAAGATGATGAAACTATGGCTTTGTTTGAAAGTTTTGCAAGCGTAAATGAGCATTTAAAATACTGTGTTGATTTTAAGATTGATGATGAGGAATATAAAGAATTTAAGCAAAAAATGCGCAAGAAAGAAGGCGATAAATGGAAATTTAAAGCCTTAGCCAAGCTTTTTAGCTCGTATTTTCAAACGCTTGATTGCTCGCCTGATGATAATATTCATCAAATAAGACAAAAATATCTCATTTTGGTAAAACTTTATCACCCTGATTCTCATCAAGGCAAAGACCATTTAGAACAAGCGAGTTGTCGTGAAAAATTTGAAAAAATTCAAATCGCTTATGATAATCTCAAAGCTTTATATAAAAATAACACCTAAATGATAAATTTTTCACATATTTTTTATCTATACACAAAAATCCTTAAAATTTCATTAAATTTTTTTTG
This sequence comes from uncultured Campylobacter sp., assembly GCA_934728065.1. GTDB lineage: Bacteria > Campylobacterota > Campylobacteria > Campylobacterales > Campylobacteraceae > Campylobacter_D. The sequence continues at coordinate 11,481 of CAKVDW010000006.1, read as the reverse complement.
AAAAATATTTAGCTTAAAGCTAGATTTTACCATATTTTGAAAAGTTATTCACAAGGTGAAATCTATGTGAAAAAAATGAGAAATTTCTCAAAACTTAAAAAATATCTCAATTTTGTTTTAAAACTGATTAAAACTCGTTGAAAAAGTGTTTTTATTTACCCTTAAATCAAATGTTACCCAAATACTCATTGAGCAAAAAAAAAAAACATTTTTTCTTAAATTTATAGAAATTTTTGTTTACAATAAAACAAAAGACTTTTAAAAGGAAACAAAATGACACAGCAAGGCGTCCTTGAAAAAACCTTAAATTTAGCACAAAATTTGCAAAATGCCATTTCGCAAAACATTAGCCAAAGCGAAAAAGCCTTTCACCACAAAATGCAAAAATTACTTAAAAACCCGCGCAACAAAGTAATGCTCATCGAGCTACTTGACAGAGCTTTTCGCTCCAAAAATGCAAGCGTGAGCTTTGAATTTATCGCTCATACCCTTGATAAATACGGCATAGCGGACTTTTTCACGCCCTTTGAGAAATTTTTGCTTTTAAGTTTTTTGAGCTTTGGTCGCCTTGCGCCAAATTTGAGCGTGCCGTTTTTTGTAAAGCATTTGCGCGATGATACAAAGGCTATGGTTTTAGATGCAAACGAGAGCTTTTTAAAGCCGCACATTGCAAAAAGAAAGCGCGAAAATAACATTACCTTAAATGTGAATTTAATCGGCGAGGAAGTGCTTGGCGAGGCTGAAAGCACTTACCGCATACAAAAATACGAAGAGGCTTTAAAGAGTGATTATATCACTTATATTTCTATTAAAATCACCACGATTTTTTCGCAGATTAACATTATCGATTTTGATTACTCCAAAGATGAGGTTGTAAAAAGGCTTGATTATCTTTATAATATCGCAATGAGTGAGCAAAAAAAGCAAGGCGTGCCTAAATTTATAAATTTAGATATGGAGGAATTTAGGGATTTAGAGCTTACTGTGGCAGCTTTTATGGAGAGCATTGCTAAATTTGACATAAAAGCTGGCATAGTGCTGCAAGCTTATTTGCCTGATTCTTTTGAATACCTTAAAAAACTCTTTGCCTTTTCAAAAGAGCGAGTGCAAAAGGGAATGCAGCCCATAAAAATCCGCTTTGTCAAAGGCGCAAATATGGAAAGTGAAGAAACTATCGCAAGCCAAAGAGGCTGGGCTTTGCCAACCTTTTCGCGCAAGATTGACACAGACAGCAACTACAACAAAATGCTTGATTTTATCCTTGAAAATGAGAATTTTAAATTCATCAACATAGGCATAGCAAGCCACAATATCTTTGAAATAGCCTACGCCTACACGCGCATTAGCGAGGCAAATGCCTTTGAGTATTTTACCTTTGAAATGTTAGAGGGTATGAGTTTGCAATGCTCTTATGAGCTTTCAAAGCTACACCAGCTTGTCCTTTACGCTCCTGTGTGCGATGAGGCGCATTTTAACAACGCCATTGCGTATTTGGTGCGCCGCCTTGATGAAAACACGAGCGAGGACAATTTTATGCGCCATTTTTTCAATCTCAAAGTAAATGACAAGGCTTATGAGGCGCAAAAAGAGCTATTTTTAAACGCCTTAAAGGGCATAAAAACGCTTGATAATTCTACACACAGAACGCAAGACAGAAAGAGCGAGAAAAATCAAACAAAGAGCGCAAACAGCTCATTTAGCACTAAAAAATTCACAAACGAAAGCGACACGGATTTTATTTTAGCGCAAAATAGAGCGTGGGCAAGAGATATAAAGGCAAATTTTGAGCATTTAAAGGGGCTTGAAATTTATCCTGTTATCGGTGAAGAACTCAAAGATAAAAACCTTGCAAGGCTTGAAGTTTTTGATAAGCTTGAAAAAGAAAAAATCGCAACCGTGCATTTAGCGGGCGAAAATGAGATAAAAACAGCTTTAAGTGTGGCAAAAGAATCCAAATTTAACCAAAAAAGCCACGAGGAAATTTATGAAATTTTAGCACGCGTGGCGCAGAATTTAAGGCAAAGAAGGGGCGAACTTATCGGCATAGGCGCAAGAGAAGTTGGCAAAACCTTTTTAGAGCTTGACCCAGAAGTAAGCGAGGCGATAGACTTTGTGGAGTTTTATCCGCATTCACTTGAAACGCTAAAAGCGCAAAATCCAAACGCAAAATTTAGCCCCAAAGGCATAGGCGTTGTCATTGCGCCGTGGAATTTTCCCATAGGCATTTCAGTTGGCACTATCGCTGCTCCATTAGCGGCTGGAAATGTAGTGATTTACAAACCCTCATCTCTTTCAATGCTTACAGGATACAAACTTTGTGAGTGTTTTTGGGACGCTGGCATTCCAAAAGATGCGCTCATCTTTTTGCCAAGCAAGGGCAGTGATATATCAGCTCATCTTTTAGGCGATGAGAGCATTAAATTTAGCGTTTTAACGGGAGGCGAGGATACAGCTTATGCTATGCTTAAAGCAAATCCTACTTTAATGCTGAGTGCTGAAACAGGGGGCAAAAACGCCACCATTGTCAGCAAAATGGCAGATAGAGACCAAGCGGTGAAAAATATCATTCATTCAGCCTTTTCAAATTCAGGGCAAAAATGCTCAGCAACCTCGCTACTCGTGCTTGAAAAAGAAGTGTATGAGGATAAGGAATTTAAAAAATGCCTCGTTGATGCAGCAGCATCTTTAAGCGTGGGTTCGCCTTTTGAGCTTAAAAACAAAATCGGCGCGCTTGCTGATAAGCCAAGTCAAAAACTTTCAAAGGCTTTAAATGAACTGCAAACTTATGAAGAATGGGCTTTGCCGCCAAAATTCATCAACGACAACGAACTTTTAATGTGTCCTTGCATAAAATACGGCACAAAACAGGGCGATTTCACGCATTTAAATGAGCTTTTTGCCCCGCTTCTTACTGTAATGTGTGCTGATAATCTCAAACACGCCATTGACATAGTAAATTCCACAGGCTATGGGCTTACAGCTGGGCTTGAAAGTTTAGATGAAAGGGAGTGGGAGTATTTTCACACTCATATTGAAGCGGGCAATATCTACATAAACAAGCCCACAACAGGCGCAATAGTGTTAAGACAGCCCTTTGGCGGGGTAAAAAAATCCGCCATAGGCTTTGGGCGCAAGGTTGGAATTTATAATTATATCACGCAGTTTTTAGGCATTTACCAAGAAAAAGCCGATGAAAATTTAAGCTCAAATGCTATCAGCAAGGCTTTACAAGGCTTTGAGGGCAAAGACGGGGCGCAAAAAGAAGCCTTAAACAAGGCTTTAACAATGGCACAAAGCTATGCTTATCACAAGGAAAATGAGTTTGATTTAGCAAAAGATTATGTAAGCATTCGTGGCGAGGACAATCTTTTTTCTTACACCAAAATCAAAAATTTAGCTTTTCGCCTTTGTGAAAATGATGATTTAAGCGACATTTTAGGCGTTATTATCGCTGCAAACACCTTGCAAATTCCACTTTTTATAAGCTATGAAAGCCAAAACGAAAAGGTGAAATTTGCGCAAAAAATTTGCGAAAAAGCAAACTTAAAGGCTGAATTTAGCAAAGAAAGCTCAAAGGATTTTGCAGATAAAATCCCAAATTTTGAGCGCGTGCGCTATCACGCAAAGGCAAGTAAAGATGATATTATCTACAAAAGAGCGGCACAAAATGCTAAAATCATCATAGCGCCCAAACCGCTTATAAACGGGCGTTTTGAACTGCTTTATTATCACAATGAAAAGTCTTTAAGTGTATCTTATCACAGATATGGAAATTTAGGCATCAAAGCCTTAAATTCAAAGCCAAAAATTTAAAAGGAGTGCGTAATGGAAGTTGTAAATATCAGCGTTGAAATAGCCATAATGTTTGTCGCCTACTCGGCTTTAATGCTCTACATAGGCTTTTATTTTTTTAGGAAAAACAAGGGTGCGGAGGAGTATTTTTTAGGCTCTCGTTCGCTTGGACCTGTGGTTTCAGCCTTATCTGCTGGGGCTAGCGATATGAGCGGCTGGCTTTTGATGGGCTTGCCTGGGGCTTTGTATGTAAGTGGCTTCATAGAAAGCTACATTGCCATAGGGCTTACCATAGGGGCTACGCTAAATTGGGCTTTTGTGGCAAAGAGACTTCGCATTTACACAAGCGTGATTAGCGACTGTATCACTATACCTGATTATTTTGAAACCCGCTTTGATGATGAAAAGCACATTTTGCGTGTCATTTGCGCTGTGGTGATACTCATCTTTTTTACCTTTTATGTCTCATCTGGCTTGGTAAGCGGGGCAAAGCTCTTTGAAAGCACCTTTGGGCTTAAATATGAACACGCTTTAAGCACGGGCGCATTTATCATCGTGGTTTATACCTTTTTGGGCGGCTATAAGGCTGTGTGCTGGACGGATTTGATACAAGGGCTTTTGATGATGTGCGCGCTCATTGTCGTGCCTGCTGTAATGCTTTATCATTTAGGTGGCTTTAATGAAGCGTTTAGCATAGTAAAACAGATAAAGCCAAACGCACTTTCTATGGGCGAAGGTTTGAGCTGGGTGGCTATCGTTTCGGCTTTGGCTTGGGGGCTTGGGTATTTTGGGCAGCCGCACATTTTGGTGCGTTTTATGTCGATTCGCTCGACAAAAGAAATCCCACAAGCTACCATCATCGGCATTTCTTGGATGGCGATAAGCCTACTTGGAGCTTGTTTTATCGGCATTTTAGGCATAGCTTATGTGGCTAAATTTGAGCTTTCATTAAGCGACCCTGAAAAGATTTTCATCGTGATGAGTCAATTACTCTTTAACCCTTGGATAGCAGGCATTTTGCTCTCAGCCATACTCGCAGCCGTTATGAGCACGGCAAGCTCACAACTGCTTGTTTCAAGCTCGACTATCGCGGAGGATTTTTACAAACGCATTTTCAACAAAGAAGCAAGCTCCGTTACGGTAATGAATTTAGGCAGAGCGGGCGTTTTGCTCGTGGCACTCATCGCCTTTGTCATCTCAACTGATAAGAATTCAAGCGTATTAAGCATAGTCGCTTATGCTTGGGCGGGCTTTGGAGCGAGCTTTGGCTCTGTGATGCTCTTTTCGCTTTTTTGGAGCAAGATGACAAGGCTAGCGGCGATTTTAGGAATGATAACAGGTGCTGCTGTGGTAGTGCTTTACAAGAATTTCTTTGCGGCTTGGCTTGATTTTCCTATCTATGAAATCGTGCCGGGCTTTTTGTGCGCTAGTGCCGTCATCGTGGTAGTGAGCCTTTTTGGCGAAGTGGGCGCTGGCACGAAAAAAGCTTATGAAAAAATGCTTGAAAATTTGTAGATTTTATATTATAATTTAGTCTAAAATCAAGGTCGGTGCGATGAAAACTCTTGTGAAATTTTGTTTTTTACTTTGTTTTTTGTGTTTAAGTGCTTATTCGCAAGTCAATGAAAACAAGCTTTCTTTGATAATGACAGGCGATGCCTTGCTTCATAGTCGCGTGTATGAGGATGCTAAATTTAAAGATAAAAATTCAAAAACGGGGTATTCTTATGATTTTAGCAAGGCTTTAATCCACCTCAAAGACATAATTTCCAAGTATGATTTAGCTTTTTATAATCAAGAAAGCATTTTGGGCGGCAAGGAATTAGGCTTAAGCTCTTATCCAAATTTTAATTCTCCGCAAGAATTTGGCGATGAAATGATAAATATAGGCTTTAATCTCGTCTCTTTAGCTAACAACCACAGCCTAGATAGAGGCGAAAAAGCTATCTTAAGTTCTCTTTCTTATTGGAAAAGCAAACCAAATGTTTTAACCAGCGGAACTTATGCTTCTTTTAAGGAAAGAGATGAAATTCAAATCAAAGAAAAAAACGGCATTAAATACGCCTTTTTAGCTTATACTTATGGGGTAAATAATCACCGTATCCCAAAAGCTTATCTTGTGGATTTAATCGATAAAGATAAAATCGCCAAAGATATTCAAAAAATTCGCCCTCAAGTTGATTTGGTTTTAGTTTCTTTGCATTGGGGAAATGAGTATGTTTTTGAGCCAAATAAAGAGCAAAAAGACTTGGCTCATTTTTTAGCTCAACAAGGCGTTGATATTATCATAGGCACGCATTCTCATTATGTAGCTCCCATTGAGTTTATAGACAATACCTTAGTGATTTATTCTTTAGGCAACTTCATTTCCTCGCAAATTGGACTTAATAGACGAGTGGGAATGCTTGTTGGTGTTGATGTGGAAAAAAAGGGGACAAAAATCAACTTAAACAATGTAGAAGTCGAGCTTATATACACTTATTATAATGATGATTTTAAGAATTTTGCCGTCTATCCTTTTTCTAAACTTAATGATAAACTTTTGCCAAATTACCATAAAATCGAAGAGCAGTTTAAAAAGATTATCTTTAAAAATAAAACTCTTTAAACCTATAAGGCGTTTTGCGGTGCTAACTTCTAACAAAAGAGTTAAATTTTTTCGCCAAAATAAAGATAAAGCACAATCAAAACTCCATACCTAAAGGCTTTACCAAGTGTGATGAAAAACAAAGCCTTTAAAAATGGATATTTACTTAACCCCAAACCCAGCACGAAAATATCCCCAAACACAGGCAAAAAACTCAAAAAGGCAAAAATCGCTCCAAAGCGTTTGAAATTTAAATCATATTTTTGAAGTTTGGCTAAACTAGCGGAAAAATGGCGTTTTAAAATCAAATTTTTACCTAAAAACGCTAAAACATAGGTGCTTAAAGCCCCCAAAACATTGCCACAAGTTGCTACAACAAAAACAGCCAAAGGTGAAAAACCGCCCAGCAAAAAGCCTACCACAAAGGCTTCGCTTGCCATAGGATAAAGCGTGGCGGAGATAAAGCTCACCGCAAAAAGCCCAAAATAAGAAAGCTCACTCATCAATTTTATTAAAGGCTTTAATGCCTTCTTTAAAGCGGTTTAAACCTTGTATTAAGGTGTTTCTTGGGCAAGCAAGATTAAGCCTTAAAAATCTCTTGCCATTGCCCCCAAAGTCTTTGCCACTAGATAAAAACAGCCCGTGTTTTTCGCGTAGAAATTTAGCTAACTTCGCGCTATCTTTGCAAAAACAGTCTATCCATATCATATACAAAGCCGAACTTCGCACAACTTTACACGGAGTGTTTTGCTCAATAAATTTATATGCGTAAGCTTTGTTTTCATTCACATAAGCATTCATCGCCTCCAGCCAAGCCCGTCCATCTTTGGAAAATGCTGCTATGGTGGCATCTATGATAAAAGGATTTGTCCCGTCTATTCCGCTTTTGCGAAATTCTTTTTTTATCAAACGCCTTAAATGAGCATCTTTAACAACATTAAACGAGCCGCAAAGCCCAGCGAGATTAAAAGCCTTCGTTGCCGAAAGCGTAATAGGTGCGTTTGAATCTATTTGATAAAAGCTAGTGTAAGGAATTTCACTAATATCGCAATGAATTTCATCGCTTATGACACAAGTGCCGTATTTTTGGCAAAGTGCGCTCATTTTTTGAAGCTCATCTTTGCTAAAAACCTTTCCCACAGGATTATGTGGGTTGCAAAGTATAAAGAGCGAGGGCTTTTCTTTTGCTAATTTACGCTCAAAATCCTTAAAATTCACTTTATAAACGCCATTTTTATAAGAAAGCTTGTTTTCAACAACTATCCTGTCATTATCTTTGATAATGTGAAAGAAAATGTGATACACAGGGCTTTGGACTAAAATTCTATCCCCCTTTTTACTCAATGCTCGTATCATCGCCGAAATAGCTGGCACAACACCGTTGCTAAAAACCAAACTTTTTTTATCAAAACTGACACCGTGAAAATTTTGCCACCACGAGATAATACTTTCATAAAAGCTTGGCGGAATAAGATTATAACCAAAAATAGCGTGAGAAAGTCTCTTTTTTAAGGCTTCTTGTATGCAATTAGCGATTTCAAAGTCCATATCTGCTACCCACATAGGCAAAGCCTTATCGTCTAAATCCCATTTTATAGAGTTTGTGCCTTTGCGGTTTATGTTTGCGTCAAAGTTAAAGTTCATTTTTGCCCTTTGCAATGAAATAAATTATAACCAAATTTAGTTTGTTTTTGTTACAAATTTTTAAGTTTTTTTAAGCCTAATTTCATTCAAATTTTTTAAACAATTTTCACTAAAGGATAAAATGGTGTGTTTATGCTTGCTTTTTCTTGTCCAAAACAAGCTTTAAATTTGGGCTGGATAATTAAATTCAGCCCTGATTTTCATCTTTTTTGAAAAAACGAGTAAAAAATTGCGTGATGATAAAGCCTTCTTCTTGAAGCTCAGTTCTTGTGTTTTGAGTTTTGTGGGTAAGAAGTTTTTGATTTTGCGAATGCGTGATGAGGTTATTTCTTTTAAATCTATAAAAAAATTCATCTTTATGTTCGGTTTTAAGATAATGATATATTGCTGTGCCGTGAATTTTAAAGTGTTTTTGCAAGGCTCTGTGAAATTCGCCTAAATTTTTACTTTGCTCTCTTAAATCTTTGATGAAATCTTGGTTTTTGTCAAAAAGTTGTATGTGATAGTCTGTCTTGCTTAAAAGTTTTGGCGTGTGTTCATTGTTGATTTTGATGATTTTAACTTTTTTGCCAAAATAATCTTTTGTGAAATTTAGCTTTGAAAAAATGTTGTCATTGCTTACGATGAAGCATTTTTTAAACCTTTTTTGTGCAAGTAAGAAGCCTAAAAGCGTGAGTATGATTTTATCCGCATAATCCTTGCTCGGCTCGTTAAAATCATAAAATTTCACCTTTTTATCCTGCAAAAATTCAAGCACCATTAAAGAAAATTTAAGCGTGGCGTTGCCCACGATAAAGAAGTTATCGCTCTTTTTAAAGCGTTTTTGCTTGATAAAGTTGTCAAAATTCACATTTTCGCTGTCGATTAAAAAAGCTCTCATTTGCCTAGTCCATAAAAAATTTTAAGAATTATAGTGCAAAAAAATTAACCTTTTATGGTAAAATTGCCTCGTCTTTTGACAAAATTTACCGAAAGGAAAACAATGTATCTATTCACTTCCGAAGTTGTAAGTGCTGGACACCCTGACAAGTGTGCGGACATCATCGCTGATACAATAGTGGATATACTCTTGACTCAGGACAAAGATTCAAGGGTGGCGAGCGAAGTCTTTGTCGCGGGCAACAAGGTTGTCATCGGCGGAGAAGTCAAGTCAAAACACAAGTTGAGCCAAAAAGACTACGAAAGCGTGGTAAAAACGGCTCTGGCAAATATAGGCTATGACGGCAAGGGGCATTTCACAAAGGCTCAATGCCTGCACCCCGATGAAGTCGAAGTTTTAGTCTTTTTAAACGAGCAAAGCCCTGATATAAATCAAGGCGTGGATAAACAAGGCGGCGAAACGGGCGCGGGAGACCAAGGCATAATGTTTGGCTTTGCAAGCTGCGAGGCTGATGAGTATATGCCAGCGGCGATAAGCTACGCTAGAAAGCTTTGCGACAAGGTGTATAACTACGCAAAAGCCCACCCTGACAAGCTTGGCGTGGATATAAAAACGCAAGTAACCATAGACTATGGCACAAAAAGCAACTTTGAAAACTGCAAGCCTGTAAGCATTCACACCATAGTTGTGTCCGCTCCAAGCGTGGAAAGTTTGGGCATAGACGAGGTGCGAAAGCTGATAATGGGGCTTATTTTGGACGCAAATTTGCCAAAAGAGTTGTTTAACCCCGACAAAACAAGGATTTTAATCAACCCAACAGGCAAATATGTCAATCACAGCTCACTGCACGACAGCGGACTAACAGGACGAAAGCTCATCGTGGATAGCTTTGGTGGGTATTCGCCCATAGGCGGGGGCGCGCAAAGCTCAAAGGACTACACAAAAGTCGATAGAAGCGGACTTTACGCTGCAAGATGGCTCGCAAAAAACATAGTAGCCGCAGGACTTGCAAAAAAATGCGTGGTGCAGCTTAGCTACGCCATAGGTGTGGCTGAGCCAACCTCCGTGAGTGTTGATTGTATGGGGACAAACACGGGCATAAATGACGACAAGCTCAGTGAATTTGTGATGAAAACCTATCCGCTCACGCCAAATTGGATAAAAAACAAATTCGCCCTAGATAAGCCGAGCAAAGACAGCTTTATGTATGCAAATGTCGCTGCTCGCGGACAGGTAGGACAAAAGGACTATCCGTGGGAAAAGCTTGACGCTGTGAGTGAATTTAAGGCACTTGTAAAATAAAATTTTATTTTTTGCTGATGCGTGGGTTTGTGAAGCTATATTGTAGCAAGAAAACCCACGAAATTCAGCCCAAATACCGCATCAACGAGCTAGTTTTCGCAAAGGATAAATCGCAAAATACCAAAAAAGCGGCACATTAACAAAGCCTAAAAGTGCCTTTATGCTGTAATCAGCCATAGCCATTACAAGCGAGTTTGCAAGGCTTTGAACGCCCCAAAAGGCGATAGTAAAGAAAATGAGCGTGTCTAAAAGCTGAGCTATCAGCGTAGAGCTAATGCCCCTCAGCCACCAAAAATGCGGCACAAGTCGTTTAAATGCGAAAAAAAGCAACACATCAAGGGGTTGAGAAATGCAAAAAGCGGCTATGGAGGCAAGAGCGATTTGCGGTGTGGCTGAAAGATAAGAAGGATAAAAGGCGATGATTAGCCCAAGTGCTAAAACCTTTATCGTTTCTTGTTTGCTGTATTTTTCGCTTAAAATATCAAGCACCAAAAAGCTAAAAGGATAGGTCAAAGCCCCAAAAGTAAGAGGCGTGCCAAGAATTTGAAACTGCACGGTGTAATTTGCAATGATAATGATAGTGCCTAAGAGCAAAGCACTAAAAATAAATACCCTCAAAGGCATTTTTGGCAAAGTAAAAATAGCTTTAAATCGTGTCAAAACATTCACCACTTTCTTTTGCATTAAAAAAACAAATCATAACATATAAAGTAAAATTGTGGCTAAATTTCGATAAAATACTTAAAATTTTTAAGGGAAAGTGATGGCTAAAATTTTAATTTATGTGCTTTTAGTGGCTTTGTTTGGCTTTATTTCTTATGCTCTCAAAGAAAAGCTTGGTAAAAAGGCGTTTGTTTTGTTTTGGTTGCTTTGTGGCGGGCTTTTTATAGTTATTATAGCTTATGAGTTATCTATTTCTCGTTTTGACAAAAGGCAAGAACAACTTTTGCTGGATTTTTCAAGTGGTAAAAACTTGATTTGTAAGGATTTTGATAGTAAGGATTTTAATGTGAGTGTGGATAAATTTAATTACGATTATGGCACAAAAAGTTTTGTAAGTAAAGATAAAAATATTCGTGTGCAAATTTTTAGTGTTAAAGCGTGCAAGAGTGATGAATGAGCTACGAAATTCTAATTCTCAAGGCATTGTGAGTTGATTATAAAGCTTGATTTAACGGGCTATGCTGATGAGTTTTACGCTCATTTAGCAAGGCAAAAGCCCCTTTTTTTAGAAGGGGATAGCAAGCTGCATTTTGCGCGCATTTGTGAGCTGCAA
>CAKVDW010000005.1 GCA_934728065.1 uncultured Campylobacter sp. | reverse complement strand
AAGCAAGATGAATATAACTCGGGCTTGGAGCTTTTGGCGCAAAATCAAATTTATGATTTTTACTTTGCGTGGCAAGGGCTTTTTAAAGCAAACATTTTAAATCGCTACGCCTTGCGTTTTACAGAGGGGATTTACCACGAAGACCACGACTTTGGGACCTTACTTTTTTGTTTAGCAGGCAAAATAAGCTACACGAACGAACCTTTATATATTTACAGACAAAGGGCAAATTCCACGATGAGCGGACAAAAAAACAGCTCAATGCCCGCTAAACTTCCTAGTTTTTTAGAGCCTTTAAGGGCTGATTTTAAGGACTATAAGGCTTTGAGGGCTTATTTTAAGAGTTTTTGTTTCGTGCTTGTGGGCTTTAACATTTGGGAGTTTTTTAGGCAAAAAAGCGAGCAAAATGCCAAATTTCAGCAAGAATTTAGGGATTTTTTTGAAAAAACCGCCCTTGCGTATATGAAAATCTTTAAAAGCCCTTTAACGCCTGACACTATGGGCGTAAAAGAGCTTTTACAAAAAATGAATTTTAGCAAAAGCCTTGTGTGGCGGGAGTTTTTTAAGGACTTGCACCGCCAACCAAAGAAAATACGCTTTATCGCACATATAAAATACTTACTCACAAAGGATACACAATGATTTTCATCGATGCTTGTTTAAAAAAGCCCACGCTCTACACGCCTGTGTGGATGATGCGCCAAGCAGGGCGGTATTTGCCAGAGTATATGGCTGTTCGTGCGCGAGCTGGGGACTTTCTCAGCCTTTGCAAGGACTATCAAAAGGCGGCTGAGGTGAGTTTGCAGCCTGTTGAGATTTTGGGCGTGGATGCGGCTATCATTTTTTCTGACATTTTGGTTGTGCCTTTGGAAATGGGTATGAATTTGCGCTTTGAAAAGGGCGAGGGACCTGTGTTTGACGAGCCTTTGACAAATGAGAGTGCTTTAAACGCCCTTGATGATGAAAAAGCGGTAGAAAAATTAAGCTATGTTTATGATGCTCTCACACTTACAAGAGAAAAATTACCAAAAGACAAAGCACTCATAGGCTTTTGCGGCTCACCTTGGACCATAGCAACCTATATGATAGAAGGGCGCGGCTCAAAAAGCTACGCAAAGTGCAAGAAAATGCTCTATCAAAGCCCTGAATTCTTACACAAAATCCTAGCTAAACTCACACACACGCTCAAACTCTACCTTGAAAGGCAGATAAAAGCGGGCGCAAACGCTATTCAAATCTTTGACAGCTGGGCTGGTGCGCTGGAAAAAGAGGCGTTTTTTGAATTTTCTTTTAATTATATGCTTGAAATTTCAAGTTTTATCAAGCAAAAATATCCACAAATCCCTGTAATACTTTTTCCAAAAGGCGTAAGCGGGTATTTAGATGGCATAAATGGGGACTTTGATGTCTTTGGAGTGAGCTGGGACACGCCTTTGCCACTTGCCAAAAAACTTTTAAGCCCACGATACACCTTGCAAGGCAATTTAGAGCCTTGCCGACTTTACGAAAAAGCCGCCATTCAAAGTGGCGTGGCGAGCGTGCTAGACACAATGAAAGGCGCACCGCACATTTTCAACCTAGGACACGGCATTTTGCCCGACATTCCTGTGGAAAATGCGAAGTTTTTCGTGCGTTTGGTGCAAGAAAGTTCAGTGCGATGAGTTTGAGTTGTGCGAAAATTCAGCACTTGGACGGCTTTGATGAGCGTAAATGTCTTAAAAATGGACTTTGAAAAATGAATGTCATTTTTGGACCTGTGAATTCGCGCCGTTTTGGGCTTTCTCTTGGGGTTGATTTAAGCCCAGCACGCAAGCAGTGCAATTTTGACTGCGTGTATTGTGAGTTAAAGCCCGCAAAGCCCGTTTTGCTCTCTCAAAACGCCCCAAATGTCGATGAAGTGGTGTCGCAAGTGCAAGTTGCCTTTGACAAGGGGCTTGAATTTGACTTCATCACGCTTACGGCAAATGGCGAGCCGAGCTTGTATCCACACTTAAAAGAGCTTGTAAAATCCCTAAATTCCATAAAAAAGGACAAAAAACTACTCATTTTAAGCAACGGCACGGGCGTTTTAAGCGAGTTTGCCCTTGAAGCTATGCTAGGGCTTGATGTGGTAAAATTTAGCCTTGATAGCGCGGTAGAAAGGACATTTTTTCGAGTAGATAAAGCGCACAAAAGCATAAATTTGCAAGAAATGATAGAAAAAATGGCTCATTTTCGCGCCAAATTTCGCGGACAGCTTGTGATGGAAGTGCTTGTGGTGCAGGGTTTAAACGACAACGAACTTGAATTTAAGGCTTTAAATGAGGCTTTTTTGCGTATAAAGCCTGACAGAGTGGATATAGGCACTATCGATAGACCAAGTGCTTATCCTGTAAGGGCTGTGAGCGAACAAACCATTTCAAAGCTCGCCACGCTCATCACAAGCGCGCCTGTGCTTTTGCCAAAGCGACATTTTAGCGCACAAAGCGTGGATTTTAGCGAGGACGAGTTGCTGAAAATCCTTGCTTTGCGCCCACAAAGCGAGCTTGACATAAAAGCGATGAGCCAAAATTCAAAGGCTCTTTTGCAAAAAATGCTTGAAAGCTCGAAAATTAGTGTTGTTGAGCTTGCTGGGGTAAGGTTTTACCGCGTTTAAAGGGTGCAAGATAAATGAGCGCATTAAGCCCTTGACAAACACACTAAATTTGATTATAATCACTTTTTATTTTTAGGCAAGATTTTAGCATTTTTACTCGCAAGGCTTAAATAAAGCACAGTTCGTTTTTACGCGGGTAAAAAGGGTTAAATGGGCTAGGTATTCCGGATTAGCTCAGCGGTAGAGTAGGCGGCTGTTAACCGCTTGGTCGCAGGTTCGAATCCTGCATCCGGAGCCATTTTATTATCTTTTAATTTTCTTTCATAAATTTTCACACTCTGTGTTTAAATTTGGCATTTAAATTTATCAATAATTGGGTTATCATAAAACAAAGCTCGTTTTTAGTGAGTTTATGAAGTTTTATCAAAATGAATTAATCATCAATAAGTAACTCGTTAAATTCCTCATAATTAGCGACAAAGTTCAAAAATTTAGGTATAATTGAAATAAAAAGTTTTTAAGGATAAATGTGTATAATAGCCTTTGTGTAATTCCTGCGCGAGGTGCAAGCAAGAGAATTCCTAGAAAAAATATCATTGACTTTGCGGGTAAGCCTTTGATAGTGCATAGCATTGAGAGTGCTTTGAGTTCGGGCATTTTTGATGAGATTATCGTTTCAACAGATGATGAGGAAATAGCTAAGGTCGCCAAAGCTTACAAGGCTAGCGTGCCTTTTATGCGTCCTAAAGAGCTTTGTGATGATTACAGCTCATCAAATGTAGCTATCACGCACGCTATAAAAGAGTTTGACAAAATGGGACGCGAGTTTCAAAGCGTTTGTTGTTTTTACGCTACTGCTCCGCTCATTGATGGCAAGCTTTTAAAAGAAGCTTTTAATGAATTTCAAGGAAGTGAATGTGAGTTTTTATTTTCTGCTTGTGAATTTGAGTATCCTATACAGCGAGCATTTAGGCTTGATGATGAAAAAAGGGTGAGTATGTTTGATGAGAGTAAATACTATGCGCGAAGTCAGGATTTAACGCCAGCTTTTCACGATGCGGGGGCGTTTTATTTTGGCAAACGCAAGGCTTGGCTTGATGAAAAAATCGTCTTTAAGCCTCATTCAAGGGCTTTCATTTTGCCAAGAAATTTGGTTTGTGATATAGATACAACTGAGGATTTAGAGATGGCAAAGGTTTTATTTCAACTAAAGGAAAGAAAGTGAAGGTTTTAATCAGAGCTGATAGCTCCTCAAGAATGGGACACGGGCATATTAGAAGGGATTTGCTTTTAGCAAAACAATATGAGGATGTCAGTTTTGCTTGCCGAGAGCTTGAAGGCTCGATAATTGATGAAATTCCTTATGATGTTTTTTTGCTTGATAGTTCTGACAGGCAAGAGCTGGTGGAGTTAATAAAAGATGAGAAATTCCAGCTTTTAATCATAGACCATTATGGGATAAGTTATGAGGATGAACACTATATCAAAAAGACCACAGGAGTAAAAATTTTAAGCTTTGATGATGACTTAAGAGAACATTACTGCGACATTTTGCTTAATGTTAATCCCTACGCTAAAGCTAGTCTTTACAAAAAGCTTGTTCCAAATTTTTGTGAATTAAGATGCGGTTTTGCTTATGCCTTGTTTAGAGATGAATTTTACGATGAGATGAAGGCGCAAAGAGAGAAAATTTATGATTTTTTCATTTGTTTAGGAGCAACTGACAGCAAAAATTTGTCGGCTAAAATTGCCCTTGATTTTGATGTGAGTAAAAAAATTTTTATCGCTACTACAAGCGCAAACACGAATTTAAAACAACTTCAAGTCATCGCGCAAAAAAGCCCAAACATTACTTTGGGTGTTGATATAAAAGATTTTGCCAAAACAATGAATCAAAGCAAAAAGCTCATCATATCAGCTAGTGGTTTAGTCAATGAAGCTATCTTTTTAAAGGCTGAATTTAAAGCCATTTGCACAAATAAAAATCAAATTAAAATCGCTGAATGGCTTAAATCAAACGGTAAGGAAGTGGAGTTTTATGACCATTTTTAAGGATTTTACCACGCTTAATCAAGCCGAATTAGAGGTGATTTTGACTTGGCGAAATGATGCAAGGATTAACCGCTTTTTCAAAAAACAAACCGTAAGTGCTAAAGAGCATTTTGACTTTGTTGAAAGGCTTAAAAGCGACACAAATAAAAAGTATTTTCTCATTTTAGAAAAAGAAAATCCTATCGGCGTGGTGAATTTTGTTGATATAAACAAAGAAGAATGCGAACTTGGGCTTTATCAAGCTCCAAATGTCGAAAATCACGGCAAAATCTTGCTTCAATCAATGCTTGAATACGCCTTAAATACACTCAAACTTAAGCGGGTTAAAGCCTGTGTTTATAACCAAAATAAAAAGGCTATGAAGCTGTTTTTAAGCTTTGACTTTCGTATATATCAGCAAGATGAAATAATGTCTTGTTTGATTAAATCTTTTTGAACTTTGTTAAAATGTGAATTTGGGCTAAATTTTTGCTATAATTTGCCCTATGAAAAAAGCAAAAAAACAAAAAACCATACTTTTTGATTTAGACGGCACGCTTATAGATGGCACGCAGGCGATTTTAGAGGCTTTTGAAGTGGCTTTGCAAGGCACGCAGGCGCACTTTGATGATGAGCGCATAAAGGCTATGATAGGCTTTCCACTTGACATAATGTTTGCAAATTTGGGCTTTGTGGGCGAGCAAATTGCTGAGCGCATAGCAGCTTACAAGGCGCATTATTTGCAAATTTATCTTGCTCAAACCACGCTTTTACCGCTTGTTAAAGAGGCTTTGAGTAAAGCGCAAGATTTTGCGGATTTAGCAGTAGTTACTACAAAAGGCACGGTGTCCAGCAAGGCTATTTTGCGTAATTTAGGCGTTTTGCACCTTTTTAATGCTGTGGTTGGCAGGGACGATGTGAGCGAGCCAAAGCCAAGTGCTGAGCCTATTTTAAAGGCTTTGACGCTTTTAGGCAAGGATAAAGCCGATGCTTTTATGGTTGGCGATACGCATTTAGACATAAAGGCGGCACAAAATGCTAAAATTTCGCCCATTGCGGTAACTTGCGGCTATGAAAGCGAACAAAATTTAGCAAAATACGGCGTTTTACTCAAAGCAAATGCCTATGAAGCGGTAGAGTTTATTAAAAATCTGTGAAATTTACAAATCAAAAGCGTGAAATAAATGGTGGATTCAGCAGGACTCGAACCTGCGACCAACCGGTTATGAGCCGGTTGCTCTAACCAACTGAGCTATGAATCCGCTTTAAAAATGAAATTGTAGTAAATTTTTCCTTAAATTTAGTTTATCATATCTTTTATTTGCTTGTAAATTTTATTGTTTTTTCTACGGAAAAATATCTAAAGGTAATGAGATTTTGCAAGATACCAAAAAAAATCATAAAGGTCGTAAAAGAGCTTCCACCGTGGCTAAAAAAGGGCAACGGTATGCCTACAACAGGCGCAAAACCTATGGTCATTGAAACATTTACGCCTGTGTAGATGAAAATGAACAAAGCCACGCAATTAACAGTAACTCTAGCAAAATAATCATCTTTAAGCTTGTAATTAAGGCTTAGCAAATGAAAGATAAGCAGCATATAAAGCACTAAAACAACAGCTCCGCCAACAAAGCCAAGTCTTTCTATGGTATAAGCAAAGATAAAATCACTTGTAGAAATAGGCAAGAATTTAAAATGCGTTTGCGTGGCTTCTTCGTGCGCTTTGCCTGTTAAACCGCCGTTTCCAATGGCGATGATGGATTGTTGGACTTGATAACTTGGTTTTTCAGCGATAAAATCGTGAATGCGCTGTTTTTGATAAGGCTTTAACAAATGCGTATAAATAAGAGGCGATGATAAACCCACGACCACAAGAATGCTTAGCCAAATTTTATAATTTACCCCGATGATAAAAAGCGTTCCAAAACCCACGATAAAAAGCACAGTTGCCGTGCCTAAATCAGGCTCACCAGCGATGAGTAAAAAGGGCAAAAGTATGTAAAAGCTGAGTTTGCAAAAGTCTTTAAATTTGTAGCCGTTTTTTGGTGGGGGTTTGCGGTAGATGAGATAAGCCAACATTAAGATAAATGAGGGCTTGAAAATTTCACTTGGCTGTAAGGTAAAATGCGTAAAAGGCACTTCAAGCCAACGCTTTGCTCCTAATTTTTCTACACCAAAAATGTCGGTGCTTAAAAGCAAAAGAATATTCACCCAATAAAGCAAAGGAATGAGCCAAGCAAACTTACGAATAGGCAGCAAAAAAAACAAAAGCCAAGCCAAAAAGCCCACAACGGTGTAGGTAAGTTGCTTTTCGCCCAAAAAGGCATTTGCCTCCCACACCAGCACAAGCGAGATGAGGCAAATGGGCAGCACTAAAAAGACTTGCAAAAAGTCAAAATGGGTTAAAACTCTTTTATCTATGCTTATCACGGCGAACTTTCATTGAATTTTTTGGCTCATTATAGCAAAAACGCGGTTTAACTTTGTAAATTTGGGTATAAAAATGAATTTTTATTGTTTTGTTGGGCTTATTTTGCGAATTTTAAAGAAATTCATCGTGCAAGGTTGATTTATTTACTCTCCATTTTTTTTTTTTTTTTGCAAAATTATCATTTTATCTTTTAAATGGAGGAAAAGAATGTTTTTGTCAAAAAAATTTTTATTTGCAAGTGCTTTAATAAGCTCATTTTTAGCACAAAGTGTTTTTGGCTGGGAAAAAGATGGAGTTTTTTTGGGCGTAGAATTTGGAGCGAGTAAGGTTAAATTTGAGCAAAAGTATGATTATGCGCAAACAGGCGCACAAGGCGCGCCGATAAATACAGGAAATGAAATTAAGGCTAATAATACCTTGCCAAGTCTTGCTCTTAAGGTTGGCTATAAATGGTTTTTTGGAGAGCAAAGAAATTTTGGTTTAAGAACTTATGCGCAAGTTGGTATGGGTTGGGGTAAGCTTAAAAATGTTGAGTATGACATTAAAGGCGCACACAGTGCGCTTGTAAATCAAACGGGTAAAGATTCTGTTTTTCTAGGAAAAGACGAGGCTTATTATACTAATTTTATGGATTGTTTTGTGGGTGCTGATATACTTTATAATTTTGCCCAAATTAACAATACTGTGTTTGGCTTGTATCTTGGAGCTGGTATAGGCGCTCTTAAATGGGATGCAAGCGGCAAGGAATACGAGCCAGAAAATGGCAAAAAAACTTACACAAATCTTGCCACAAACGCAAATTTTGGTTTGAGGGTCAATATCGATGAAAGACACGAGTTTGACCTTGGAGCAAGGGCTTATTCTACAAATTCTAAAATTTTTGAAGCGGGTAATCACATTTCAAAAATTATAAATACTCAAGCACCTATAACACACACGCAAACAAACCACTACCGTCCATTTACTGTATTTTTAAGCTATGTTTATAATTTTTAAATTTAAGGCTTAGCCCAAGCCTTAAATTTAACGCTTAATCATTGCAAATCTTATGCTACAATTTCATCTTAAAGGATAAGAATGCAAAAATTTAAGGTAGATGAGGCTTTAAGGGTTGATTTGTTTGTGGCAAAAGCCTTGCAAAAGTCCCGCGCACAAGTAACACAGCTTATCAAAAACAAAGGGCTTATGATAAATGGCAAAATTTGCGAAAAAAGCGCAGTCAAACTTAAAATCGGCGATGAGCTTGAAATTCTTAAATTTCCCCCGCAAAATATCACTCCAAAATACAGCGCGAATTTTAACATAAGCGTGCTTTATGAAGATGAGGATTTGCTTGTCATCAGCAAGCCTGCTGGTGTTGTGGTGCATAGTGCGCCAAGTGTTAAAGAAGCCACGCTGGTGGATTGGCTTTTGGCAAAGGGTTATGCGCTTTCAACGCTTGGCGGGCAGGTGCGTGCTGGGCTTGTGCATAGGCTTGATAAAGGCACAAGCGGCGCGCTCATCATCGCTAAAAACAACTTTACCCACGAAAGACTTGCTAGTCAGCTTTTGGATAAAACTTTGGGACGATTTTATCTTGCCTTAACGAATTTGCCACTTAAAAATGATACAATGCTTGTTGAAAAAGCGCTCATTCGCTCGCCCAAAAACCGTCTGAAAAAGCTAGCAGTAAGTGCTGGTGTGCGGGGCGCAAAGGAAGCAAAAAGCGCCTTTATCAATGTGCTTTGTGGCAAAAATTTAGCCCAAAATAGCCAAAACAGGGCGAATTTAATCGCTGCTAAACTTTTCACAGGGCGCACGCACCAAATAAGAGCGCATTTAGAAAGCCTAAATCGCCACATTTTAGGCGATGTGCTTTATGGATATAAGGGCAAGGATTATGAAAGGGTGATGCTGCATTCTTATTTTTTGCACTTTAAGCACCCAAGAAATGAGCAAAAACTCATCATCAAAGCCCCGCTTTATGATGATTTTATGGAGCTTTTAAAAGACTTTGACAAGGGAGAACTTGATGAAAAACTTTCTTTTGATTATTTGCAACGCGCTTTTGCTGCTTGTGCTGAGTGCTTGTAGTGGCGCACTTTCAAATTTCTCAAATAAACCTTTGCAGGTGAGTGAGAATTTACCAAAGATAGAAAAGTTAAAGCATATCAGCGATATGACAAGCATTGCCTTTGAGTGGGACAGCAAGTATGATGAGGCTATACAAGGCTTTTTTTTATACAGAAGCGATGAAAACGACCCTGAAATGAAAATCGTTGCCACGATAAAAGATAAATACCAAACTCACTTTGTTGATAAAAATTTAGAGCCTGATACAAAGTATTTTTATATGATGAAAAGTTACAATGATTTAGGCTATGTTTCTGAAGATGGGGTTGTTGTGGAGGGTAAAACCGCTAAACGCATAGTTGCTATGCCTTTTGTAGAAAGCATACAAGGACTTCCTTACAAGATAAAGCTCATTTGGCGTCCTCACCCTGATATAAGAGTGGCTTCTTATGTTGTAGAAAGGGCAAATGCTGATGGAAATTTTAAATTTTTAGCTGAGGTGAAAAGTCGTTTGAGTGCTGAATATATAGACAGCGATTTAAGAGCAAATCAAAATTTTCAATACAGAATTTTTGCTAAAACTTTTGATGGGGTGTATTCAGAATCAAGCGAAATTTTAAATGCGACTACAAAGGCTTTACCGCCTAGCGTGGAGCAGGTATTAGCAAGCACAAATATAGCCAGAAAGATAATTTTAACTTGGGACAGTGTTGATTTTGAGGATTTTGCGTATTATAAGGTATATGCAAGTTCGTCAAATTTCTTGCCTTACACAGCCTTAGCTAAGGTTCAAGCAAACAGTTATGAGGATTTACTCAATGAAGACGGTCAAACAAGGTCTTATAAAATAACCATAGTCGATAAAGATGGACTTGAAAGCCCTATGTCTAAAAATGCTGCCTTAGGCAAAACGCTTGAAGCACCTAAAAATCCAAGTATAATCTCAGCAAATTTAACTCAAAATGGCTTGGTGCTTGAGTGGAAGAGTAACGATGATAGAGCCGTTCAATATATGGTTAAAAGATATGGTGGGGGTGCTGATATGGTCTTTAGGGAAATCACAGAAACCACCCTTACAGACAGTTCAGTAGTTTTTGGGCAAAAATACAGCTATGAGGTCATAGCCATAGACAGCAATGATTTAGAGTCTAAACCCTCAGCAAAGATTTCAGTTGCCGTAGAGCAAAATTTTTAATGGGCGTTAGGGGTTTATGCCAAATTTTAAATGCAAAAGCGTTAAAGAGTTAAGCCTACCCTTTGAAAAAGAGGGCGTTTGCTTTGAGTGGTTAGCGCAAAATGAGCGCACAAGGCTTATTTATACGGCAGTTGAGCAAGGTTCGTTTTTCGTGCAAGTGGGGCAAAGTGCCAAAAATGAGTTTATCATCAAGGGTGAAAAACACTCAAAACCCGAGCAAATAGGGCTTTTGCAAAAGGCTTTGCTTGTGTTTAAAGAAAATTTTTGTGATGAAATTTTAAACGAGGCTTTTGCCTTAAAACACACGCGTTTGCTTATCCGAAGTGCTTATATACAAAATGATATTAGCGCTTTGAGTGCTAAATTTAAGGACTTTGACAAGGTTTTTTTAGAAATAGGCTTTGGTTCAGGCAGACACTTGCTGTGGCAAGCTAGGACAAACCCTGACACACTCATCATCGGCGTAGAAATTTATACTCCAGCTATCGAGCAGGTAGCAAAATTAGCTCAAAAAGAGTGTTTAAACAATGTCTTTTTGGTAAAAAGCGATGCGAGATTGCTTTTGAGTGTTTTAAATTCAAATTCTTTGGCAAAGATTTTTTTGCATTTTCCTGTGCCTTGGGACAAGCAAGCTGGGCGTAGGGTTGTGAGCGAACTTTTTGCTAAAGAATGCTTAAGAGTGCTTAAAAAAGGTGGCTCTTTTGAGTTAAGAACTGATAGCGTGGAGTATTTTGAATTCAGCAAGGAAATTTTTGCCTCTTTTGAAAATATTAAAATTCAGCTTGCCAAAAATGAAAATTTAGACATTTCAAGTAAATATGAAACCAGATGGAAAAAACAAGAAAAGGATATTTATGATTTAAGGGTTATTTGCGAGCAAACGAGCAAGGATTTAGATGAAAATTTAGACTTTAATATTAAAAAAATTAGCTTTAAAGCTGGTAAATTAGACAAAATGCAAGAAAATTTTAGCAAGAGACATTTTAAGGGAGAGGATTTTTTTATTTGCTTGGAAAATTTTTACCGCATAAATAAAGAAAAATCCTTGCTTAAAATCACCTTTGGAGCTTTTAATAAACCCGAACACGCTTATTTGCTTTTGGGGCAAAAAAGCAAGTTTTTATTTAAAGAGCCTTTTAAAACCAAAGAAAATCAAAAAGCTTTGATAAAATTACAAGAATTTTTTGCTTTTGAGTAAGCTTGAGTTTTGATTTTTAAGCTAAAATAAGGCATAATATAATTTTGCAAGGGAGTAAAATGTCAAACCAAACACTCATAAGAGCGCAGAATTTATGTTTAGGTTATGATGAGCTTGTTATTAATAAGGCAAATTTCGCCTTTGAAAGCAATGATTTTATATTCATTACAGGTAAAAGCGGTAGCGGCAAATCAACGCTTTTAAAATCACTTTATGGTGCTTTAGAGCCATTATCAGGGCAACTTGAAGTGTGTGGTTCTTTGCTTAGTGATATTTCAAATTTAGAACTTTTAAGCTTAAGACAACAAATAGGCATTATTTTTCAAGATTATAAACTCATCAAAGAATACAGCATTAAAAAAAACATAATGCTTCCTTTAGTGATAAAAGGTTACAGCAAAAAGGTATGTGAAAGTCAAGCAAACAAACTTTTAAAGCATGTTGAACTTACCTTTAAGGCAGATAAAAAACCAGACCAGCTTTCAGGCGGCGAACAACAAAGAGCAGCTATGGCTAGAGCCTTAGCTCATAATCCAAAACTCTTACTTTGCGATGAACCCACAGGAAATTTGGACGAGTATTCCTCAGATATTATTTGGACGCTTTTAAAATCTGCCAGAGAACTTCTTAAAACTTGCGTGGTCGTTGTAACGCATAGAATTCCAACGAATTTAAAGCTTGATTATAGGATTTTTAACATAGACAACAAGCAAATGAGCGAAATTGCTCCAAAAAATGAATGGAGCAGATGATGAAAGCTCTTAAGACACACTTATCTTTGATTTTGCCCTTACTTTTTATGATGTTTGCCTTTGAATTTGTCTTAATCATCAATGAAACTGTAAAGCATTATGAGGGGCGAGTGAATGAAAACTATAATATCATCATCGCTAGTTCAAAAGAGCTTAATGATGCAAGTTTAAAGCTTGAAATTCCAAATTTAAATTCTTTACAAAGTGTTGATGCAAAAGACTTGCTTAAAAGGCTTAAAGACAACATTTCAGCAAATAATCTTGCTGTTTTAGAAAAAAACTTACCCAAATTTTATAAACTCACACTCAATCACTTTCCAACTCAAGCACAGTTAAATGAAATCAAAAACAAGCTTTTGAAAATTTCAGGCGTTCATAGGGTTGAGGTGTTTTTGAAAACCTATGACCAAATTGATAATTTATTCACTTTGATTAAATTTGTGCTTTGGTTCTTTTTGTTCATTATTATCTTATTAAGCTTTGTTTTGTTTTTAAAACAAATGAGAATTTGGCTTTTTGAGCATACTGAAAGGGTTGAGATAATGTGCTTGTTTGGAGCATCTTTTTGGTTTCGCTCTTTAATGCTTTATAGGATAGTTTTTATAGACTGTTTTATCGCCTTTGTGCTTTTGCTTATCTTTTTTACTCAGGTATATTCGCTTGAATTTATCCAAGAAAGTCTTAAGCTTATTAATATTTCCTTGCCAAAGATTAATTTTTTCATTCATTTAGGCATTGTTTTTCTTGTAAGCTTAGCTGTATCCTTACTTTGCGTGAATTCTGTAATGTTTAAGGTTAAAAGGTGAGATTTCTTTTTATATTTTTTATTTGTTTTATCTTTGTTTTGGCTGATGAACGCAGCAAAAAAACTAAGGACCTTAAAGAAAATGAAAGAATAAGCAAACAGCTCAATAAAAAGCTTGAAGATTTGGCTGTTGATATTATGAATAGCGAAAAAAATCTCAAAAATTTAGCCCAGCAAATCAAAACCCTAAGCCAAGAAAGCTCAAAACTAGAGCAAAATGCCAAGATACAAAGTCAAGAGCTTAGGCTTTTAAATTCGCAAAATCAAGGCTTGCTTAAAGATAGAGAAAGTATGGAAAATAGGCTGATGAGTCTTATTGCCCAAGATTTTTCTTATGATTTATCTATACCAAGTGGCTATTTAGAAAGCGATGAAAGCTTTGTTGCTTTTGAAATTTTACAGGCTCTTGATTTGATTTTAAAAGAAGAATTTTACAAGCTTTCAAAAGATTATGAAAAAAATTCAAAACTCATTGATGAAAAACAAGGTAAAATCAACGAAATAAACACAAATTTGCAAAAATACACAACACAGTTAAGCAAATTTGAAGAACTTAAACAAAAACAACTTGATGAGATTAAACGACAAAAGGCTGACAGAGCTATTTACGCAAAAAAACTTGATGATTTGCAAAAACAACAAGATGAGTTGCGAAAGACCTTAGCGGATTTAAATATAGTCTCTAAAAGCAAAGAAGAAAAGCCCAGCAAAACAAGCAAAGATAAAGAAGTCAAGCAGCTTGGTTCAGGTTATCAAAAAAGTTTTGTGAAAAGATATTTTGGCAAAAAGACCATAGCGCCTTTAGATTCTTTCACTGTTAAACAAAAATTTGGCAATTTTACAGACCCCATTTACAATATAAAGCTTTTTAATGAAAATGTGATTTTACGAAGCAAAAACAGCGATGCGAGGGTAAAAAGCGTTCTTGATGGCAAAATCGTCTTTGCCAAACAAACAAATTTGCTCCAAAAGGTTGTTATTGTCGAGCATTCTAACGGACTTCACACCATATATGCGCATTTAGATAAGATAGCTCCCACAGTTAAGTTGGGAAAAAATGTTAAAAAGGGCGAAGTTTTAGGCAGAGTAAAGAATGATTTGACCTTTGAAGTAACTCAAGAAAAATTTCATATCAATCCTTTAGAATTAATTAGCTTAAATTAACCATTTTTAAAGCCTTTTAGAGTATAATTTTTCTTGTGAGGAGAAAAAATGAACAATAAAAAAAGAATTTTAGTAAAATTTTCTGGGGAAGCTT
Organism: uncultured Campylobacter sp.; assembly: GCA_934728065.1. Lineage (GTDB taxonomy): Bacteria > Campylobacterota > Campylobacteria > Campylobacterales > Campylobacteraceae > Campylobacter_D. The sequence goes on along the minus strand of CAKVDW010000005.1, from coordinate 79,119 downwards.
TAGCTGGGGAAAGCGGTTTTGGCATTGAAAATTCAGTGCTTAAATACATAGCTTGCGAAATCAAAGAATTGGTGAAAAACGATATAGAAGTTGGCATAGTCATAGGCGGGGGCAATATTATCCGTGGGGTTACAGCAGCAAAAGACGGACTCATCAAGCGCACAAGTGGCGACCATATGGGAATGTTAGCCACTGTTATCAACGCCATAGCTATGCGTGAAGCTTTGGAGAGTTTGGGGCTTGAAGCAAGGGTGCAAAGTGCTATTACAATGGAAGCTTTTTGCGAGACTTACATAATGCTACGCGCGCAAAGACATTTAGAAAAGGGGCGTGTGGTGATTTTCGCTGCTGGCACGGGCAACACCTTTTTTACCACAGACACTTCAGCCATTTTAAGAGCTGTCGAAATGCAAGCACAGATGATTATAAAGGCTACAAAGGTCGATGGAGTGTATGATAAGGACCCAAATAAATTTGAAGATGCCAAATTTTTAAACACCTTAAGTTATGATGAGGCTTTAAAAGATGACATTAAGGTTATGGACGACACAGCTATTGCTTTAGCAAAGGATAATGCCTTGCCTATTGTGGTTTGCAATATGTTTTGCGAGGGAAATTTACTTAAAATCGTTCAGGGCGATACTAGCATTTGCTCTGTCGTTAAAAATCAATAAAGGAGACCTAAAAAATGGAACAAAGAATGGAAGAAATAGCCGCTAAGGCTTTGCAAGTGATGAAGAATGACCGCTATAAGCTTTCTTTGGCTGTGGCAAAAAGGGCTGAAGATTTAGCTAATGGTGCTGCGCCTTTGGTTGAGCTTGATAAAAACAAGGTCAAACTTGCTGATATAGCACTTATAGAAATTGCTGAAAATAAAATCACTTTAGAGAATGGCATTGAAAGCACTTGATGGAGAGCTTTTTTTTGAAAAGCTTGTTGATGAAGTAAAGCAGTGCAAGGATTTACAAGGAGCTGAGGATATACTCTTTCGTGTTTATACACCAAATGAAAGAGTGCGAAAGGCTGTGGATTTTTGCATAAAGGCTCACGAAGGACAGGAGCGAAAAAGTGGAGAACCTTACAGTGTGCATCCTATCTTGGTGGCTTCTTTGGTGGCTTTTTTAAGCTCAAATGAATCAATGATTTTAGCCTCTTTACTTCACGATGTCATCGAAGATACACCTTACACAGAAGATGAGTTAAGAGCTGAGTTTGGAAGTGAGGTAACAAGGCTTGTTCAAGGGCTAACTAAAATCACTGAGATTAGAGAGGATAACTTCACTAAAGCGAGCAAAAAGCTTACCAAATCAGCCTTGAGTTTTCGTAATATGCTTTTAGCGAGCATAGAAGATGCTGGGGTTTTAATCATCAAGCTCTGTGATAGACTTCACAATATGCTTACTCTAAACAGCTTAAGAGAAGAAAAAAGAACAAGAATTAGCGAAGAAACTTTGGTTGTTTATGCGCCTATTGCTCACAGACTTGGAATTTCAAGCATTAAAAACTATTTGGAGGATTTAAGTTTTCAGTATTTAATGCCAGATGAATATAATCAAATTGATAAATTTATCAACTCAAATGACCAATATATGCAGCTGGGATTAAATGAGTTTATTTCTAAAATCGAACTTATGTTTCAAAAAAATGGCTTTAGACAAGCAAGCTTTGAAATTCATAAACGAATCAAACATAATTATTCTGTTTATCTTAAAATGCAAAGAAAGGGTATATCCATAGAGGAAGTGCTTGATTTGCTCGGTGTTCGCATTTTGGTTGAGGATATTTCCCAGTGTTATTTGGCTTTAGGCATTTTGCATACAAATTTCAATCCCCTTGTATCTCGTTTTAAGGATTATATAGCCTTGCCAAAACAAAATGGCTATCAAACCATTCACACCACGCTTTTTGACTCTAAAAACATTATAGAAGCTCAAATTCGCACCTTTGATATGCACAAAATCGCCGAGCTTGGCGTAGCCGCACACTGGAAATATAAAGAAGGTTCAAATGTCGCTACACCAAAGCTTGATTGGCTCACTGACATTTCAATGCAAAGCAATATAGAAAATTCAGAAAATTATAATGCTGTGGAGCTTTATGAATACGCCAAAGAAAGCCTTTATATAGAAGATATTGCCGTTTATTCTCCAAAGGGGGAAATTTTTACCCTGCCACGGGGCGCGACTGTGCTTGATTATGCCTATGAAGTGCATACTAAAATAGGACTTTATGCCAAGAGTGCTTATGTAAATCGCATTAAAGTGCCGCTTCTTACTAAGCTTAAAAACGGCGACATTGTCCGCATAGTTACTTCTAATGAAAAACTCTACCGTTGTTCTTGGGTTGATAGCGTTAAAACAGGCAAGGCAAAGGCGGCTATAAGGGAATTTTGTAGGCAAAAGATTAAAGATGTGAATTTGCAAAGTTCGATAAATATACTTTCTTTTGTGTTTAATGAGCCTAATAGCACGATTTATGAGTGGATAGAAAATGAAAATTTAAGTCGTAAGATGAGGCAAATTTGTGTTAATAGCTTGTTTTTTAAAGATGTGGTGAATATGCTTAAAAAATATGCAAGAAAATCTTATCTTTTTGATAAATACGAGATTAAAGAGCAAAAATTTGAAAATATCACCGTTTATAGTAATCACAAAATAGCAAATATGGACTTTGATTTTTGTTGCCACCCAAAAAGAGGCGATGAAATTCTTGCCTTTGTAGAAAGTGGCAATATTGTCTTACACCATAAATTTTGCAATAAAGCCGAAGAAATGCTTGAGGATAAAAAGCCTATGGTCTTTGTGGAGTGGAGCAGCACTCAATCTCAAAGCTATAAGGTCATCTTTTCTTTGGAAAACAAAAAAGGCTCTTTGGCTGAATTTCTTACTACGCTTTCAAAAATGCAGGCTAATGTTTTATCTATAAATTTGTCTCATTCACAAGATTCTGCTTCTGATTATTTTGAAGCGAGTATGGAATTTCCAAACAATATCAAAATAAGCGATGTTAAAGATAGATTAAAGGCTCAATATAAAATTTTAGACTTTACCTCATTAAATGATGCGTATAATGAGGGGGGGGGGGGGGTAACCTAAAATGAATCTTAAAACCATAATGAGCGACATTAAGCAAGGCTGTGCTGAAATCATCGATGAAGAACGACTTGAAATTTTAGTGAGTAATTTTTACGAAAAGGGTCAAAATTTTTATGTTAAGGCTGGCTTTGACCCAACAGCACCTGATTTGCATTTAGGACATAGCGTGGTGCTTAATAAAATGGCGCTTTTACAAAAGCACGGTGCTATCATTCAGTTTTTAATCGGCGATTTCACAGGGCAAATAGGCGACCCCACAGGCAAAAACGCCACACGCAAGAAGCTTGATAAAGATGAGGTGCTTAAAAATGCCAAAACTTACGAGGAGCAAGTGTTTAGAATTTTAGACAAGGATAAAACTCAAATAAAATTTAATTCTACTTGGCTTAATGATGTAGGAAGTGCTGGCATTGTCGAGCTTGCATCGACTTTTAGCGTGGCTAGAATGCTAGAAAGAGATGATTTTACCAAGCGTTACAAGGCGCAAAGCCCCATTTCTATAAGTGAATTTTTATATCCGCTTTTGCAAGGCTATGACAGCGTGGTGCTTAAAAGCGACATAGAAATAGGCGGAACAGACCAAAAATTCAACCTTTTAATGGGCAGGCATTTGCAAAAAACTTATAAAATAGGCAAAGAACAAGTAGTGATGATGATGCCTTTGCTTGAAGGGCTTGACGGGGTGCAAAAAATGAGCAAATCTCTTGGCAACTACATAGGAGTAAGCGAGAGTGCAAATGATATGTATGGTAAAATTTTAAGCATTAGCGATGAGTTAATGTTAAGATATTACGAACTTTTGAGTGAAATTTCAGCAAATGAGTTTTTGCTCTTGAAAGAAAATTTAAAATCAGCTAAAATTCACCCAAAAAAAGCAAAGGAAAATTTAGCCTTAGAACTTGTGATGAGGTTTTATTCAAAAGATGAAGCATTAGGTGCTAAGGCTGAGTTTGATAAGGTTCATAGTGCTAATGAGTTGCCAAGTGTTATGCCAGAATTTAGCGTTTTGGGCGAAATTTGGCTGGCTAAGGCTTTGGTGCTTTGTAATCTACAAAGCTCAACAACAGCTGCAAGACGAGATATACTTGCAAATGCTGTGAGTGTGGATTCAAAAAAGGTAAAAGATGAGCAAATGCAGCTTAGAAAAGGCGAATATATCTTGCAGGTTGGCAAGAGAAAATTTGCAAAATTAAAGGTTTTATGATGAGTTTTAGTTCCCTAAAAATAGGTAAATATACTATAAAATATCCCATTATACAAGGTGGAATGGGACTTGGCATAAGCTGGGACCGCTTGGCTTCTGCTGTTTCTTTAAATGGTGGTTTGGGGATTATTTCCTCTGTTGGAACAGGTTATTATGAGGAAAGAAGTCATATCAAAAAAGAGCTTAATTTAAAGCCCTATGGCAGTGAGAATTTCTACTCGCGCGAGGGCTTAAACGCCGTCATAACAAACGCTCGTAAGGTTTGTGGCAACGCACCACTTGGTTGTAACATACTTTGTGCGAGCAATGATTATGCAAGGATAGCCCACGATGCTTGTGAAGTAGGCTTTAATGTCATCATTTCAGGGGCTGGACTGCCTACAAATTTACCCGAATTCACGCAGGATTTCCCCGAAGTCGCGCTCATTCCCATAGTATCGTCCGCAAAGGCTCTTAAAATCATCTGCAAACGGTGGCAAGGTCGTTATAACCGCTTGCCAGATGCTGTTGTGGTTGAAGGACCAAAGAGTGGTGGGCATCAAGGCTTTACTTATGAACAATGCCTTGATGCAAACTATCAATTAGAAGCCATTTTGCCATCAGTTGTAGCGGAGGCAAAAGAGTGGGGCGACTTTCCTATCATCGCTGCTGGGGGCGTTTGGGACAAAAAAGACATTGAAACAATGATGAGTTTAGGCGCAAGTGGCGTGCAAATGGGAACGCGCTTTATCGGCACTTATGAATGCGATGCAAGCGATGAATTTAAAAGCGTTTTGCTTGGGTGTAAAAAAGAAGATATCGAGCTTATAAAATCTCCTGTGGGCTATCCTGCGCGAGGTGTGAGAACAAATTTGCTGAATTTAGTTGATAAAAGAATGGGACCAAAGATAAATTGTATCAGCAACTGTGTAACTCCTTGTGGGCGTGGCAAAGAAGCGAGTCAAGTTGGATACTGTATAGCTGATAGGCTTTTTGATGCTTATTATGGGCGTAAGGATACGGGCTTATTTTTTACAGGAGCAAATGGCTACCGTCTTGACAAGCTTATCAGCGTGAAAGAGCTTATGGATAAACTTGTAAATGGCGAGTAAGTTTAAATTTCTTTTTTCCCTTTGTTTTTGTTTGGCTTTTGGAGCTTATGAAAGCGAGCTAGCTAACTTTGATAAAAATTTTGCCCTTTCAAATGAAAAGGTAAAATTTCATCATCAACTTAAAAGCATATATATACAAACTGTTTTAAATGATGATGAAAAAACTAAGATTGAAATTTTAAAACGGCTGATTATTAGCTCAAAAGCCCTTAATTTAGATGATAAAAGCTATGTCAATGAGCTTAAAGAATTAGGCATCTTAGCCTCAAATTCCAAAAAGTTGCCACCACAGCAAAACAAAGAAAAAACACTTTTCATTTTAAGTTCATCAAAAAAAGAAGATGGCGTCTTCCTCAAACTGAGCAAGGATATTGACAAAAAAGATATAAAGACAAGTTCGCTCAAAGAAAAGGGGAATTACCGTTATATTATTGATTTTGAAGCCTCTTTAGATGGAGGCAGAAAAGAATTTAGTTTTGATGAGCTTAAAATTTTACTTGCTCAATTTGACCAAAAAACCGTGCGTTTGGTTTTGCACTCTAAAGATGAACTTGAGTATAAACTAGAAACAAAAGATAAGAGTTTGGTTTTAAATTTTAAGGATAAAAAGGTTAAAAATCCAACAAAAACCACTCAAATCACTCAAGCTGCAACAACAAAAAAACAAGAAAATTTGTCAAAAACACAAAAGAAAACTTATATTCTTAAAAGCCTTAAAGAAGAAAACGGCATAAGGCTTATTTTAAGCGATGAACTAGATGATATTAAGCAATTTGTTATGAAAGATAAGCAAGCTTACCGCGTAGTGCTGAATTTTGAGGCTAGTTTGGAGGGTGGGCGGAAAAATTTTAGTTTTGGCAAAAATGTCATTAGCCTCACTCAATACTCGCCAAAAATTGTTCGTGTGGTTTTAAGCTCAAATAACAAATTTGAACTTGTCAAAGAAAATGACGAAAAAAGCTTGTTTGTAGGATTTAAAGGCGTTGAAAAAAGCCTTAAACAAGACAAGATTGCTAAAAATGCCCCAAAAACAAACAGCACGCCAGCTAAAATAAACACCAAAAACAAAGTCATAGTTATAGACGCAGGACACGGTGGCAAGGACGGCGGAGCGGTTAATGGTAAGTTGCTTGAAAAAAATATAGTCTTAAGTGTGGCACTTAAAATAGGCGATGAATTAAAAAAAAGAGGCTATAAGGTCTTTTACACAAGAACTAATGATAAATTTATTAATCTAAGAGATAGAACTAAAATCGCTAATGACAAGAAAGCCAATCTTTTTATCTCCATACACGCAAACGCCGCCATAAACAAAAGCAAGGCAAAGACTATGCAGGGCATTGAAACCTTTTTTTTAAGTCCCGCACGAAGTGAGCGCAGCAAAGAAGTAGCCGCACTTGAAAACAAGGCGGATTTAGAAGAAGCGAATTTCTTTTTAAAACAAAACTTTTTAAGCGCTTTAAGCCGTGAAAAAATCATCGCCTCAAACCGCCTTGCCATAGACATTCAAAAAAATATTTTAAGCTCTTTGCGCTCTAAATACAAGGTCAGTGATGGTGGCGTGCGTGAAGCACCTTTTTGGGTGCTTGTGGGTGCGCAGGATATGCCAGCTATTTTGGTTGAAATTGGCTATATATCACACCCTGAAGAAAGCAAAAGGCTTTCAAGCAAGCTTTATCAAGAGCTTTTAGCGAAGGGCATCGCCTTGGGCGTGCAAAATTATTTTCGCAATAATCCTCAATGAACAAAGCTCATTTCATCTACAAAGACAAAGGTATTTATTCGCTTGATTTTAAAGACATTTATTTTGACAGCTCGCAAGGCATTGAAGAAAGCCGTTTTGTGTATAGCGAGGCTTTTGAATTTAAGGCACAAGACAGCTTTATCATCGCTGAACTTGGCTTTGGCATAGGCTTAAATTTCTTTCTCAGCTTAAAGCGTTTTTTAAAGGCTAAAACCCGCCCAAAAAGGCTATTTTATGTGAGTTTGGAGGGCTTTTACATAGAAAAAGAGCATTTGCGCGAAATTTATCAAAAACTTGGCTTTTATGATGAATTTAAAGAGCTTTTAGAGCCTTTTTTAAGCGCGTATCCTAAATGCAAGGACGGAATTTATCGCTTTTATTTTGAAAATGCCTTTTTAGACCTTGTTTTTGGTGAAGCAAGTGTGAGCTTAAAAGAGCTTGATTTTAAGGCTGATGTGTGGTTTTTAGACGGCTTTAATCCAAGGCAAAATCCCCAAATGTTTGAGGAAAGCACCATAAAAGAAGTCGCAAGGCTTTGCAAAAAAGGCGCTAGCGTTCATACCTTTTGCGCCACAGGTTCTCTTGCAAGGGCTTTGAAAGCAAATGGCTTTGCGGTGCAAAAAATTAAAGGCTTTAAAAAACGCGAGATGATAAGGGCGCATTTGCAAGATGAGCTTGAATTTAAAGACACTCAGGCTTATTTTGAGCGCGTTTTTAACCCGCCTAAAAATGACAAAATCGCCATCATCGGCTCTGGTATCGCCGCAGCTAGCCTAGCTTATGAGCTTTCTTTGCGAGGCTTTGAGGTAAGCGTATTTGAAAAAAATTCAGCACTTGGAATGGGCGCAAGCGGCAATGAAAGCGGAATTTTAAGCTCACTCATCTTAAAAAAAGGCGTTTTGCTTGGGGAATTGAGCGAATTTGCCTTTTATGAGGCAAGCCGCTTTTACCGACAAATTTTAGCCCTTACGCCAAATGCAGCGGTGGAAATAGCACACAGCGAGCCGATGAAAGCCCGTTTTGCCACGCAAAAAGACAATCCTTTATTTTTCATCAACGAAAATAGGGCGTTTTTAGAAGATGCGATGAGCATAAAACCCAGAGAAATAGTGGCTACACTTTTTAAAAAAGCAAAGGCAAGGCTTTATTTTTCGTATGAATTTGTGAATTTTAGCTATGAAAATGGCGAATTTTGCCTCAAATTCAAGGACAAAGCCCCAAAAAATGGCTTTGGCACGCTCATTTATGCTATGGGAGCAGCTTGCAAGGACTTTTTAAACTTTGAAATGATGAATTTAAGCGCAGTTCGCGGGCAGGTAACGCACTTAAAGCCCTTTTTACAAACGCCCTTTGCGCTCTCATCAAAGGGCTATATCTGTCCGCCCTTGACAGATTTGCAAGTCATCGGCGCGAGTTTTGACAGGCTTGATAAAGACACAAAGGCGCACGCAAAAGATGATGAGAACAACATTGAAAGCATAAAAGAGTTTTTAAAAGGGGACGAAAAGCTTGAAATCATCGGCTCAAAGGTTGGTTTTCGTTCGTATTCAAGCGACAGATTTATGATTGTGGGGGCTTTTTATGATGAAAAATTCTATAAAAACGCCTATAAAAGCCTATTTTGGAGCAAAAACAAGCCCCAAGTGTCGCCCAAAAACGAGCCACACCTTTTTTTAAGCAGCGCGCACGGCTCACGCGGCTTTGCCACAGCACCCATCGCAGCAAGGTATTTGTGCGCTTTGCTTTGCGATGAGCCGCTTTTTATCCCCAAAAAATTTATCCCAGCCATTCACCCCGCCCGCTTTTTGATAAGGGCGTTAAAAAAGGGTTTATAGTTATTTTGCTTTAAAATTTAAAGATAAAGAATTAACACAGTGCCTAACATTTTTAGCCGTAAAGCCCTCGCCCTCAAAAATGTGTCCCAAATGTCCCTTGCATTGAGCGCAAACTATCTCCACTCTTATGCCGTCTTTATCAGCTTGTTTTAAGATAGCCCCTTCAATCTCATCATCAAAACTTGCCCAACCGCAGTGAGATTTGAATTTATCCTCGCTTTTGTAAAGTTTGGCATTGCACTGTTTGCAAGTATAAATGCCCTTTTGGAAAAAATCCGTGTATTTTCCTGTAAATGGTGCTTCTGTGCCTTTGTGTAAGATGATGTATTCTTCTTCTTTGCTGAGTTTGTTCATTTTTTTCCTTAAGTTTTTCGTTATAATAGCACAAAGGTTTAACAATGAAGAAAGAATTTTTTACAAAGTTAGAAGAAATTTTATACAGCAAGGATTTTCAGTTTAAATTTGATGAATTTAGGCATTTTTATGATGATTTTAAGTCCTCTTGTTTTGTCTTTGACTTTGATAGAACAGTGCTTTTAAAAGATAGCTTACAACCAAATTTACGCATTAAAGAGCCGATGAAAATACGAAGAGTAAGAAAGCTTGGCTCAAAACAAGCCTTAGCTAAAATGATTCATTCTATTGCTCATATAGAATTTTGCGCCATTAATCTAGCCTTAGATAGTGCATATCGCTTTCGTGGGCTTGAAATGAGTTATTATGAGGATTGGCTTGAGGTAGCTGATGAAGAGATTAAGCATTTTTGCTTGCTTAAACAGGCTTTAAATGAGCTAGGATTTGAATACGGAGATTTTGAAGTTCATATAAACCTTGAAAATGCCTTAAAAGCGACAGCTCATTCTTTAAAATTAAGAATGGGCGTTGTTCATAGGGGTTTAGAAGCAAGAGGACTTGATGCAAATCCTTTTGTAGTAGAAAAATTAAACAGCACAAACCATTCTATAAAGCCATTTTTACGCGAAATTTTAGACCTTATTTTAAAAGATGAGATAGCCCATGTGCAAAAGGGCGATAAATGGTGGCGTTTTGCAAAGGAAGAAAAGGATGATTTCATAAAGCTTTGCAAGACTTACAAGCAATTTAGCCTCGCAGGAAGGGTCTTAAACAAAGAAGCAAGGTTAAAAGCTGGCTTTGATGAGCTTGAGCTTGAAAGGCTTGAAAGCTTTTATCAGCAAAGAGTATAAATTCTTAATCAATTTATCCTCACAATGCTCTTAAAAACGCCTCCAAAGCCTCTATCTCATCAGCACTAAGATTTAAAGGCTGTATCAAAGGCGATTTTTCCGCTTTTTGAAAGGCGCGGTTCGTTGAAAAGGTTGCGTCCCAAATGCGCTTTGGTATGCACGAATTCGTTGCCCTTTGGAGCTTGAGCGCGTGGGATAGGCGCAAACTCTTGCCACTCGTCCTTTACGCTCTCATCGATATTTGGATTTGCCCACTGGCTCACAGGTTTTGCATACATTTGGCGGTATTTACTCAAAACCTTTGCTGCATTTTTGTCCTTTGCGCCGCTATCGCACGCACACAGGCACGCTAGAATGACACTTGCGCCAAATACAGCTTGGCATACTTTTGAATTTCTCATTGTTTTTTCCTTTTTTATAATATTGCATTGCAACATAAAAATTAATCCTATATCATACTCAGCGTAAGCGTGGCGTAGCCGTAGAAAAAATCTCAAACGCTTGTCATATTGAGCGTTAGCGAAATATCCACAGCATTTAAGATGCGCTTTGATTTTATGGATACTTCGGGCTTTGCCCTCAGTATGACAAAGAAAAAGTCAGTATGACAACACCTTGTCATTGTGAGCGAGTGAAACGAGCGTGGCAATCCACGAATTTAAACGCAAATTTAATCTTATGGATTGCCACGAGTTTGCATTAACGCAAACTCTCGCAATGACAAACGCTAGCTATTTGCCGTAATTATACTCAAAGCCAGCAAAGACTCGCCGTCCGGGCAAACCGCCAACACTCGCATTTATGCTAGATGATGAGTAATTATAATTTCTATCAAAGAGATTATAAGCGCCCAAAGAAAGCTTTAAATTGTCCTTTAAATAATAATTTGCCACCAAGTCCGCATACACAACAGTTGGAATTTTCACATAATCATAATCTATAATAGCATTAGTCGCATCTCTTACAGCCATTCTTGCATAACGCGAAGTTTGCACACTACCATTTAAGGCTATGTCATACTCTTTGCGTGGGGAGATGAGGGCTGATAAATTTATGTTTTGGCGCGGATGAGTGGTAAATTCAGTGGTATAGGTGCGATTTCCGTAATTATCTCGGTTATAAGTTTTTCTTTGTATATAACTCCAATTCGCCCCAAGTGCAAGTTTATCGCTAAAAAAGCCTTGTTTTGCAAAGACTTCGCCCCCATAAGAATAACCACTATTGACATTTTGGTATTGAAGGCAGTATTGATTTGGTGCTTGTCCAGCAGGGGTGCTACACAAGCTACTATCAACCATATAACTTCCTATGGCGTTATTTATGTCGTTGAAAAAAGCTGTAGCTCCAAACGAAGTCGTGCCAAAGTCTTTAAATTCGTGGTTAAATTCGCCCCCAACTTCATAATTCATCAAACTTTCTGAGCTAAGATTATCATTTTTAACATAGTTCTCATCTAAACCACCATAAAGCCCACGAATTTTTGGCAAGTTTGTTTTATGCCCTATATTTGCGTGAAAAAGCAAAGGTTTGACAGGCTGAAAGTATAAAATGCCTTGCAAGGTCCAGCCCCAAGCGTGTTTGTTTCTTTGCTTGTTTTTTGCATTAGTAGCACTATCTACTATTATCACTCTTAAACCATCGTGCCTGTCATAACTACCACTTACAACAAAACGAAACATATCATTTGCCCTTAAAGCGTATTCGGTAAAAACTGATGAGTTAAGCACGCTCCAATCTCTATCTAGCCTGTTGCTTGTAACTTTTCTTCCCTCGTGGTTTTCATTTTTACTCATAATGCCAAGCTTTAAATTTTGATTTTCATTAAAAGCAAATTTAACTGTTTCGGTTAAACCTATGCTGTAATCATCATAAATTCCACCAAAATTTGCTCTTGAGTGGTTCATTTTGTTCATATTCATATGATACCACACCTTTGAATCAAGGCTTATAAAGCCAAATTTAGAATTCCCTAAAAGATAAAAAGCGGTTTTGTCGTAGTTTGGATATGACCAATCTTGTGAAGTATCGCCTCTAACGGCGTGTTGATGATAAAAATTTATGTTGTATTCTTGTTCATCATTGATAAGCCAGCCATATTTACCAGAAAGCATATAACTGCGGTAATTTGCCTCATAGTTTGCAGGACCACCAGCATAATCATAAGAGTAATTAAGTGTTTTTCGCTCAAAATGCGAAAAGGTGAGCTGAAAATAATCCGTGCCAAAATTTCGCCCCACTTGCAAATTTGTGCGGTGTTCGTTGTTAGAGATGAATTGATATTTAGTGTTAAATTCTAAGTCTTTTACAGGAATGGAACTTACCATATTCATCGCACCGCCCATTTTAGATGAACTAAAAGTTGGGCTTGTGTAGCCCTTTGAAATTTGAATTTCACTCAAACCAAAGGTAAAAAATGGTGTCAAATCAGTCTCTCCGCTTGCATTTCCTGCGTAAATATCGCCAATGGGGATACCATCATAATAAAAACCCGTCTCACCCTCGCTAAAACCTCGTATATAAATACTGCTTGGATAAGTGCTTGTTGGTATATAAAACACGCTGGGCGTAAAGCGTAAAGCCTGAGCCACATCAGTAGCACCTTGTTTGCTCATATCCTCTGTTTTAATTACCGTTACAGTTGGGTTATAATCTGTTTCTTGTGGGGCGGTGATTTCTACTGCGCCAAGCTCGTAGGTTTTAGCTTGGTTAGTGGAGTTGCTTTCAATAAAAGAAATATTATCTAATCCCCCCCCCCCATTTATATTATCAGCAAAAGCGTAGTTAAGAGCAAGGATACAGCAAAAAAATGAGGATAAAATTTTGTTTTGCATTTTCTCTCCTTTAATTTTATTAAAAAATAGCATAATTATACCAAAAAGGAGGAGAAATTTATGTAATTTTTGAATATTTTATATTTTAAACTTTTTTACGCAAAGAGTCCAAGCAGCTCTTAAAAGTCCATAAAGCACATAAATAGAAATGGTGATTAAAATGCTTTCAATGGTGTAAATATAGAGCAAAGAAAAGGCTAATATAAGCAAAACAAGCACTTTAAGCATATTTGCTCGGCTTAAGTCGATTTTTTTGAAGCTTGGATAGCGAATATTACTCACCATTAAAAAGGCAAGTATGAGTTGTAAGATTAAAAAAACTAGCTCAAAGCCAACAAAAAAATCATAACTCACATAAGCATAAGTGTAAATAGCACTTACAATGGCTGCTGTGGGTATGGGAAGTCCTATAAAAACGCTAGGTTCATAAGTGCCTGTGGTTACATTAAAGCGGGCTAGGCGAATCGCTCCAAAAACAACGAAAAAACCACAAGCCAAAGAGCCTATTTTACCATATTCATAACCCAAGCTTATATAAAAAAACACAGCTGGAGCTACACCAAAAGCGACTAAATCAGCTAGTGAATCAAATTCAACCCCAAATTTAGAGGTGGTTTTTGTTAATCTTGCAACGCGCCCATCAAGTCCGTCAAAAATTAAAGCCAAAAAGATGTAAAAAAGAGCATTTTTATAACTTGCATTAAAAGATGAAATAATGGACACCACACCGCAAAAACACGAAGCTGCTGTAAATAAATTCGGTAAAATGTAAGCCAGATGAGGTTTATTTTGCTGTTGCATAAGTTGCCTTTAAGAAAAATATCCGAGCAAGGAGCAAGAATTTGTCCTATCGCCAACGCCTACAAGCAAACGAGTGTCCTTTGGCAAAAACAAACTCACTGTTGAATTGAGGCTAAAACCTAGCTCATCGCCTGCTTGTAACTTGCTTAAATTTTGATTGAGTTTGATTTTTCTGTCTAAAAAACCAGCACTTATGCGTAAGCCAAAGTTTTTTTTGCCACTGTTAGCCAAAATCAACACCCTTTCGTTAAAATTAGCTAAATCTTGCGTGCCAAAAAACAAACCGTGCCTGAATTTAATCTGCTTGATTGTCATTTTTGAACAAGCGCGAATCACGCCCTCATTATAAAAACTATTTTCAATACTTAGCTCCACACATTCGCCTAAATCGCGATGATTTACAGTTTGAATTTTGGCAATATTGCCATCAACTGGGGATAAAATAGCCTTTTCATCGGTGCAAAACACTGAAATTTGTTTGTTTTTGTAGATAAAACAAAGGGCTAAAAAAAGTAAAAATAAAATCCAAGAAAAGCCCCAAAACACCCAAATAAATAAAAAAATTACACCCACAAAAGCGAGCAAAGCATAAGCTTGACGAGCAAGAAAGGGTTTCATTTCTCATCTTTCTTTTTTTCATCTTCTTGCAGACGACTTTCAAGCTTGTTTGAAATTTCAAATTCTTTGATAATTTCTCTAACCTTTGTTCCTTCAATAGTTTCTTCTTCATATAAGGCTTCCACCATTGTTTCTATCGCGCCTTTATACAAATTTAAAGTTGCCAAAACACCTTTATATCGCTCATCGAGTGTTTTTCTTACATAACTGTCTAAATCCTCAGCCATTTTATCAGAATAATCTTTTATGGTTTGTCCACCTGTTAAAAAGGTGTTGCGTTGCTTTTCAAGCACCATAAGCCCAGCGATTTCGCTCATTCCATACATAGAAACCATTGCCTTTATGATGTCTGTGGCGCGTTCTAAGTCATTGCTTGCGCCTGTTGAAATTTCGCCAATAAACACATCTTCAGCCGCACGACCGCCCAAAAGCACATCAACTTCAGCTAAAAGTTCGTGTTTTTGCATTAGGAATTTGTTTTCTTCTGGCGTATTGAGCGTGTAGCCAAGTGCGGCAAGCCCACGCGGGATAACGCTTACCTTGCTTACCTTTTTCGCGCCCTTTGTGGTCTCTGCTATGAGAGCGTGCCCGCACTCGTGGTAAGTAACGATTTTTTTCTCTTTTTCGTTAATGCGGCGCGATTTCTTTTCAAGCCCAGCAATAGCGCGTTCTACGGCTTCGACTAAGTCTTTTTGCTCAACATATTTTTTGTTATCGCGTCCTGCTAAAAGTGCCGCTTCATTGATGATATTTGCTAAATCAGCTCCCGCAAGTCCAGCAGTAAGGCGAGCAACATCCTCAACCTTTACTTCGGGCGAAATTTTTACATCTTTCATATGCACTTTTAAAATATCACAACGCCCCTTAAAATCAGGCTTATCCACAAGCACTTGTCTGTCAAAGCGACCAGGGCGTAAAAGCGCAGCATCAAGGACTTCGGGGCGGTTTGTAGCGGCTAAAACGATGACAGGAGAACTTTCTGTGCCAAAGCCGTCCATTTCGGCTAGAAGTTGATTTAGGGTTTGTTCTCTTTCGTCATTTCCGCCCATCATCGCTCCAGCCGCACGACTCTTGCCGATAGCATCGATTTCATCAATGAAAACGATAGCAGGAGCTTCTTTTTTGGCATTTTCAAACAAATCCCTAACCCTACTTGCACCAACGCCAACAAACATTTCTATAAAAGATGAGCCAGATACACTGACAAAAGGCACATCAGCCTCGCCTGCTACGGCTTTAGCTAAAAGCGTTTTGCCTGTGCCTGGGGGTCCTACAAGCAAAAGTCCTTTTGGAATTTTCGCGCCCAAATTTATGTAGCGTTCAGGGTGTTTGAGAAAATCAACGATTTCTTTGACCTCCTCTTTTGCCTCCTCAACCCCAGCTACATCTCCAAATTTGACCTTTGGTTTTTCGCTATTGACTAATTTTCGACTTGAGCCTATCCCTAAAATAGAACTCCCCATATTTTTTTGCATACGAGAAGCCAAAAACATCCAAATTCCAAAGAATATCAATATAGGCAAAAGCCAAGAAAATATCATATCAGTAAACCAATTTGTCTCAGAATAAGCCCCATAAGAAATCTTTTTTTCATCAAGCAAGGCAATGAGACTTGGGTCGTTGCTAACCTTTTTAGCAATATAAACTGTGTTTTGATTAGACAAAGCGCGAATCGAGGTTTGCCCTATACTCACTTGCGAAATTTGATTGCTTTCTATGAGTTTTTTAAGTTCAGAATATGCTATATTTCTGCTTGATTCACCGCCCAAACCGCTACCTGTGGTTAAAGATGATGAACCGTCTGCAAAACTTTTAAAAAGCAAAATCGCCACTACGGCAAAAATAGCAAAGATGAGAATGGGATTTTTATTAAAAAAGTTATTGTTATTTGGCGTTTGGTTGCCACCTTGTTGGTTTGGATTATTATTCATCATTTTTCCTTTTGATATACAAAACTCAACCATTCGTTGGCTTTGATTTTTTCTATTTCTTTAAAATCCTTAAAAGAGTTTTTAATTTTATCATTGTCCTTATCTAAAATTCCAGATAAAATCAAAAAGCCGCCTTTTTTAACGCTTTTTTTCAAATCTTTTTCAAGGATTAAGATAATGTCGCTGATTAAATTTGCGACTACTAAATCATAAGTTTCTTTTGTTTGATTGACAGAGCCTTGCCAAAGATTTTTAAGCTCGATTTTATTAAGTGCGGCATTATTTAGTGTGCTTTGAATGGCTACTTCATCCCTATCACAGGCATCTGTTTGGCAACCAAGTTTAGCCAAAATAATGCTTAAAATTCCACTTCCACAACCCACATCTAAAGCTTTACTGTTTTTTTGGGCATATTTTTGCAAAAGTTTTATACAAGAATTTGTGCTTTCGTGATGACCTGAACCAAAGGCTAATGCTGGGTCAATTTGAATGTTTATAGCATTTAAATTTGGCTCTTGCCAAGAACTATGTATGTAAAAATTCCCTATTTGTAGAGGCTTAATGCTTTTTTTGTATTCCTCAATCCAATCTTTATTAGCCTTTTGTTGCAAAGAGCTGTTGAATGAAATTTTTGTGTTTTTTTTCTCATTGAGGCTATCTTTAAACAAATTTACAGCCCAAGCTAAATCATCTAGCTTGTCATTAGAGCGAACATAGACTCCGCCGTCTTTTTCCTCAACAGCCTCTACGCCAAGCTCAAAAATAAAGTCTATAAACAGGTCATTGTAAGCTTTATCGACTTGAAAAAAAAATTCATTATAAGAAGTTTGCATAACTTCGCTTTAAATTTTCTCACTCAGCCGCAGGTGCAGCAGCACCAGTGCCTAAAACATCTTCAAGTTTTTCTTTTAGAACTTGTGGAGTAAAGGGTTTTACTATATAGTTATTTACCCCAGCTTTAAGCGCTGTGATAACTTCAGCCTTACCACCCTCAGTCGTTACCATAATGATAGGCATATCCTCGTATTTTTTTTCAGCACGAATCTTTTTAACAAGGTCCAAGCCATTCATTTCAGGCATATTCCAGTCGGTAATCACCACTTTAATAGTATCATCAGCACTGAGTTTTTCCCAAGCTTCAACTCCGTGTTCTGCCTCGACAATATCTGGATGTCCTAATTTTTCCAAAGTATTCTTTATAATCCGTCTCATCGTAGAGCTATCATCGACAACTAACAATTTCACGACTAATTCCTTTCAGTTCTTAAAGTATTTGAATTATACCTTACTTAAACTTATTAAAAGTTGAAACAAAGTATAAGTATAACATTTTTTTAAATATTTTTGATTAATCATTAAAATATTCTCCCTTATATTTAACCGAAAACAAGTAAATACTGAGTCCTGTGAGCAAAACACTCACTCCAATGATGAGATAAATCGCATAAATCATCTGCGACAAATCCCCTGTTACGAGCTTAAACACGAGCATTAAGGCTTCTATGGCAAGGGCTATGATGATAGAGCCTAAAAAACGCACCATAGTTTTTTGAATTCCTGTTTTTTCCTTTTTATTTCTCCCTAAAACTTCTTCTTCAATAACCGTTTTAGCCAAGTCAAATATCGCTAAAGCCAGCGTTATAGCTATGGTGCTTTCAAACATTTGCTGAATTTCAACCCCATCTTGATGAAAAAGACTCAAAACGCCTCTATGGAACAAAAAGCAAGTGATAACAAAAAGCACTACGCCAAAACAAAAATACACCACACGGCTAAATTCCATAAAAATAAACTCAAAATTGCTCGCTTGTATGAGTTTGAGTATGTTGGTAAGTTTTATATCTATGCAAACTACAAATTTAAGCTTACCAAAGTTGTCATAAATGGGCATAGATGCCGTTACACAAAGTTCATTGTCAAGACTTGATGGGTAAGGGTCGCTCAAAACACAGCGTTTGAGCTTAACAGCGCGGTAAAAATAACTCCGTCCGCTTCTGTCCTCGCCCTTGCCGAGCCTAAATTCTTTGTTTGTGCTGACATTGTTTTCGACTTGTTTGCCTGAAGTATCAAGCACATATAAGGCTTCAAAGTTTGTGATTTCGTGTGCAAGCTTATCTAAGACTTCTTGTATGCTTGAAAACTCTATTTTTGGTAGTTTATTTGGTAAATTTCTATTTAATATATAGCTCATATAGGCTCTTGCTTTGTAGCGGTTTTCCTCAAATCTTTGTATGTCCTTGATATACATTTGTATTTTACACCTTTTAAAAATGAATTTCTCGTTTTTATTGTAGCATTTTTTTCTATATCTTGCAACAAAGTTTGCAAAGTCTTTACTTTGTCTTATTGACCTTGACAAAGAAGAACAACTTTGAATTTGTTGTATTTAAATTATTTTCCCTTGCTATACTGACTTTTTTTGTCATACTAAACTCTCTTTTATTATACTGATTAAATTTTTATCTTACTAAAATGCTATTTCCTCTTGTTATATTGACACACCTTGTCATAATGAGACTTTTTCTTGTTATAATGAGGCGTTAGCCAAAGCATCCATTTCTCTTGTCATACTGAGGGCAAAGCCCGAAGTATCCATAAATTTAAAGTTATATCTTAAATTCTTTGGATATTTCGCCTACGGCTCAATATGACAGTGTGGCGGTGTGGATTTTTTTGCTGCGGCTTGCGCCTTGCAACCCGCCTAGTCGCCTTTTTGCAAAGGCTTAAAATGACAATATGGGTTTTCGCTTTGTGCTAACGCATTTTGCTCAAAACGACAAAAACCAAAGTTTGTCATACTGAGGCTTTAGCCGAAGTATCTACACAAAAGACGGAAAACAGACTACTGAATACAGAGTATCAAAACGAAATTTGTGTGGATACTTCGCTTTCTTGCGAAAGCTCAGTATGACAAGATGAAACAGCACTTCATAATGACAAAGTATTGTCATTATGAGTTTTCGTATAGAAAGAGAAAAATCTCAAACGCTTGTCATATTGAGCGAATGCGAAATATCCACAACATTTAAGATGCGCTTTGCACTTATGGATACTTCGGCTAAAGCCTCAGTATGACAAGACAAGTCGGTATGACAATTTTATGAGTATAACAAAGAAAACAATGCTTCAGTATGACAAAATAATTTAGTATGACAAGGGCTTTGTCATATCAAGCCTTTGTCTGCTCTTTTTTGTGAAATTTATACCTTAAATTCATCTTTAAAACTCAAATAAAACTGCCTTGCGGTGCGGGCTGAGTGGCTGGCTCGAAAGCGGGCAAATTCCTTTGCCTTGTCGTGCAAAAGCTCTTTTTTGCCGCGAAAATCCTTAAAATAAAAATCCACGATTTTCAAATAATGCTCCAAATTTTCAGCATAAAAACTTATCCAAAGCCCAAACCTGTCGCTTAAACTCAGCTTTTCTTCTTTGACATCGCCAAGGTGCAACTCGCCATTTTCAAAGCTTGCGCCGTCATTGTCGCTGTCAAATTCAGCCAGCAAGTGCCTGCGGTTTGAAGTGGCGTAAAGAACGATATTTGCGGGCGTTTTTTCTATGCTGCCCTCTAAAAGTGGCTTTAAAAATTTATACGCCTCATCGCCCTTTTCAAAGCTCAAATCATCGCAAAAAATGATGAATTTAAAGGGGAGTTCTCGAAGCTCATCGATGATTTCGGTCAGGGCGTTTAAGTCGGCTTTATCAATTTGCACTAGCCTTAAATTTCGCTCTTTGAATTCGTTAAAGGTGGCTTTGATAAGGCTTGATTTGCCCGTGCCGCGCGCGCCCCACAAAAGCGCGTGATGAAAGCCCTTGCCCTCTAAAAAGCTCTTTGTGTTCGCAAGCAGGGCTTCTTTTTGACTCTCAATGCCAAGCAAATCGCCCAAACTCACCTCATCAAGCTCAACAACAGGCTTTAACTCGTCTTTTTTTGCTCTATAAATCGCCGCATAAGTGCTATGCCACTCCATTTTGCCCCCTTTTTCGCAAAAAGATTAAAAGCGTTTCTAAAATGTCATCATCGTCCTTGCTTGGTGCTTTAAGTAGGGTTTTTTCGCCTGCCTTGTCGGTTAGGGCGATATTTACTTCATAGTTGCTAATAGCCTTGTAATGCTTGCTAGCAAGCACTTTGATGGTGATTAAATCCAAAAACTGCTTGGTGTAGCGGTCAAGCTCGCCAAATCTGTCCTCAATCTCGCCTCCGATTTCATAAATTTCACTCACACTCTCGCACTTACTCAAACGCCTATAAAGCTCCAAACGCAAGCGTTCAGCGGGGATTAAGTCGCTGTTTAAAAAGGCGTTTATGTTGAGTTTTAAGTCGATTTTTTGTTCGCTGAAAAGCTCTTTTTTGCTTAAAATCGCAATTTGCTCTTCAAGCATTTTAAGATAAAGGCTGTAACCGATTTGCTCGATATGTCCGCTTTGCTCGCTACCTAGTAGGTTGCCGCCGCCCCTTATTTCAAGGTCGTGGTAGGCTAAAATGCTCCCAGCTCCCAAAAATGAGTTGCTTTCTAACGAAACAAGCCGCTTTCTTGCCTCCACGCTTAAATTTTCGCTCACTAAAAAGTAGCAATACCCCTGCCTGTCGCTTCTGCCAACGCGCCCGCGAAGTTGGTGCAAATCAGCCATTCCAAAGCGTTCGCTGTTTTCCACGATGATAGAATTTGCATTTGGCAAGTCAATGCCACTTTCTACTATGCTCGTGCAAAGCATTAAGTCATAGTCTTTGTTTTCAAATTTAAGCATTTGTTCTTCTGTGGTTTTTGCATCGATTTTAGAGTGTAAAACAAGTATGCGCAACTGCGGCAAAAGTCCTTGTAAATGGGCTTTTGTCTGCTCTATGCTTGCTATGTGGTTGTGTATATAAAAAACCTGCCCACCGCGGCGAATCTCGCGTAAAATCACTTCTTTTAGCAATTTGTCATCATTTTGCTTGACAAAGGTTCGCACGGCAAGGCGGTTTTGCGGGGGCGTTTGCATTACGCAGTAGCTTTTTATCGTGCTTAAAGCTTGGTTTAAACTTCGCGGGATAGGTGTCGCGCTCATTGACAAGATATGTGAGTTTTGGCTGAATTCTTTGAGCTTTTCTTTTTGTTTTACTCCAAATTTATGCTCCTCATCGATGATGATAAGCCCTAAATTTTCGCTTTTTAAATTCAAAAGCGCGTGCGTGCCGATTAAAACAAAGGCTTCTTTTTTGTCGATGAGTGCTAGAATTTCGCTTTTTTCTTTGTTGCTTGTAAATCTGTCAAGTTTTTTTACCCTTATGCCAAAGGGCGCAAAGCGTTTGCTTAAAGTCTTAAAATGCTGGTGCGACAAAAGCGTGGTTGGGACGAAAAAAAACACGCCAAAGCCACTTTGCACCACAGGAAAAATGGCATTCATCGCCACTTCTGTCTTGCCAAAGCCCACATCAGCGCTTAAAAGCCTATCCATAGGCACGCCTTTTTGCAAGTCCTGCAAAACTTCTTCGCAGGCTTTTTCTTGGTCTTGCGTGTAGTCAAAGCCCGAGCTTGCGGCAAATTCGCATTGTTTAGCGAAATCAGGCACAAATTTAGGCGCTTTAATGAGAGCGCGTTTTGCAGCAAGCTCGACAATGGCAGAAGCTATGGCAAAAAGGCGTTCTTTGAGCTTTTCTTTGAGCTTTAAAAAGGTGCTTTTGCCAAGCTTATCAAGCTGTGGTATCGCTCCGCTTGCGCCTATGTATTTGTCGATGAGGTGCAGATTTTCAACGGGCAAAAGCAATTTATCGCCGTTTTGATACAAAAGCGAGACAAATTCCCTTGAAGCACCGCTTATTTTTATCATTTCAAGCCCGCTGAATTTGCCTATGCCGTAATCTTGATGAGTGATGAAATCGCCTATTTGTAGCTCATCGATGATAAGCGTTGGCTTGCGGAGGCGTTTTGCCTTGCTTTTTTTGTTTAAGGACATGATAAGTTCATTTGGGGCTATGAGATTTACGCGCAAAGGGCTTTTTACAAAGCGCATATTTGACAAAAGCTCTATGCCTTGCATTTTAAGCAGGGCTTCATTTGCGGCTAAAATAATAAGGCTTTTGTCCTTGTGAAAGCTGAAAAATTCATTTGTATAAACGCTTTGCAAGGGCTTGTAAAGTTTAGCTTCTGGGATAAGTTTGTCGTTGATAAAGCCTATATCTTGCTCAAATTCCTTTTCATCAAAGGCGCAAACTGCGACAAAATCAAGGCTTAAATAATCAAAAAAACTCTCCACGCACCAAAAACCAAGCGAATTTATGTCTTTGATTAAGACATTTTCGTCAAATTCGGCGATTTTTTCATTGAGCCTTTCAAACTCATCATTTGAAAAGGCGGACAAAAAGGGGCAAATTTGGGCTGTTTCAAGCTCGTTTGGGATTGATTTTTGACTTTGTAAATTAAAGCACCTTATGCTTTCAATCTCATCATCAAAAAGCAAAATTCGCACAGGCTCATCGCTAGCAACGCTAAAAATGTCAATGACTTCGCCACGAAAGCTCACTTCGCCTTTATCTTGGACTATATCGACAAATTCATAGCCAAAGCGGACAAATTCATCTTTGAGCGCGTTTATGTCAAGTTTTTCGCCCTTTTTAAGCGTTCGGTTGCTTAAATTTGCCTTGCTTGGCAGTTTGTTGAGCAAGGTTCGCACGGGAGAGATGAGAATTTTCTTTTCACTTTCCTTGTGGTAGGCGTTTAAAACGCGACAAATTTCAAAAAGCTCTTTTGAAAAGGCGCGCAAATCATCGCCAAAGCTCGCGCGAAAATCTGGCAAAACAAAGGTTTTAAGCCCTTTATAAAGCGTGATTTGTGCTAGCTCGTCCGCCTCTATGTCATTTTCGCAAAGCACGACTTGTGGGGCGTGCGTGCGTAAAAATTCAAACAAACGAGCTTGCATTAAGCTTATTACACATTACTTTCTATTAAAGTAATGTTTGTTTCGTCTTTGATTTTGCTGTTACCATTAAATCTGCCACCATTTTCTATGGCGATTTGACGCACGGTGATATTGCCACTTACTAAGCCACCAGCAAGAATTTCAAGGCTATCAGTATCAAGTTCGCCCTCAAAAATTCCATTGACGACTACTTTATCCGCGTTTAAATTTCCCTTTAAAATCCCTGATTTACCGATAACAACCACACTATTAGAGCGAACATCTCCTATGATTTCGCCATCAAGGTGCAACATAGAATTAAAGTCAAACTGTCCTTCTATCCTTGCTCCTGATGAAATTACTGTGGTCTCTTGGACACTTGAGGCGATGTCGTTGCCTTTATTAAAGATTGCCATGGCACTCTCCTTTCTTGATTAAATAATTTTTCCATATTTTTTCGGTTTAGATTGAGAAAATATGACGGTTCTAATGTTTTATTCACAAAACGCACTTCATAATGAAGATGTGGTCCTGTGGAAGCTCCTGTATTTCCTGAATATCCTATTAATTCTCCTTTTTTGACGAAATTGCCCACTTGTAAAACATCTTTGCGAAGTAAATGCGCATAAACGGTTTTAAAGCCAAAGTTGTGGATTAAAATCACCATATAACCATAACCATTTGAGTTATATCCTGCAAATTCGACTATGGCATTTGCCGTAGCATAAACAGGTGTTCCCTCAGTAGCGACTAAATCAATGCCCGTGTGAAATTCTTGCCTTTTTAAAATGGGGTGAAGTCTCCAGCCAAAATTGCCTGAAACACCTTTATTTGTAATGGGATAGCCATTTGGAACTTGCGATAACATAGCACTTTGTTGCTCATTTGTTAAACTTAACACAGCCATTCTCGCTGCTGGGGTGAGGTTGTTGTCTAATTCTTTAAGACCGAGTTGTTCCTCAAAGGTAGCTATTTTATCTTCTATGCCAACATATCTTTGTGCTTGTTCATCTATACTTTTTTGTAATTCTTCATTTGTTAGACTTAAGGTCTTTCTTTTGGTGTCAAGCTCATCAACCTTGTGGTTGAGGTAGTAGATAAAAGAAAAGCTGCCAACAAATAAAAACAAGGCAAAGCCAACAAAATAAAAAGTTATCTTTTTAATGACTTGAGAAAGATGAAAATGCCGAGAACCATTAATGTCTGTAATGGTTATGGAAAATCTATCAATCATTCGTTTGTATTTTTTCAAAATACTCCTTTAGAAAATTTTCTACCAAAACAAAAGAGCCAAAAACTAAATAATCCTTTTCCTTTTGCATACACTTAAAATTTTCACAAGCGATGCCAAGCTCTTTGGCTATGGTGCTTATTTCTTTAGTGGCTAATTTTCTTTCACTAAAATACTCATAAATTAAAATTTTATCAATTAAAGGTTGCAGAATTCTTAAAATGGCAAAGATATTTTTATCTAAAAAAGAATTGTATATGAGTGTAAATTTTCGCCCCTTAAAGTGCTGTGCTAGGACTTCAGCCGCCATTTCGTTGTGTCCTACATCGATGATTATGTTTTTTGTAAATTGTTCGCATCTGCCCCTTAAATCAAGGCTTTTGAGCGAATTTAAGGCAAAGAGTAAATTTTTTTGCGAATTTGTGAGTAAATTTAAGGCACAAAGTGCGGTTTTTAAATTTTCTTGCAAAAATTTGGGTAAATTGTGCTTTGTGGTGTAGTTTTTAAGGGCATTTTTAAATTCTTTATCTTGCAAGGCTATGAATTTATCGCTTTCATAAAGGGTAGCATTTTTTAAAAGAGCGATTTTATGGGCTAAATTTAAGACAGCTTCTTCTTGTGTGCTAGAAATAACAGCCTTTTTCGCCATCACTTTAAGTTTGGTGCGAGCTATGCCTAGCAAATTTGCGCCTAAAATTTGTGTGTGGTCGTAAGATATAGGCGTAAAAACGCTTAAAATCTTATCAAACACCGAAGTAGCGTCAAATTCTCCGCCTAAACCTGCTTCAAAGACTACAAAATCACATTTTTTAAAAGACAAAGCCGCTAAAAATGTGGCGTATTCAAAGTAAGAAAGGCTTTGCAAATCTTCATCACTCATCATTTTAGCCAAAGTTTCGTGGGCTAAGTTTAACTCATCATCGCTTAAAAGCCTTCCATTTTGCCAAAATCTTTCGTTAAATTCAAAGATATGCGGGCTAGTGTAGTGAGCGACATTGAAATTTAGGGCGTTTAAGAGCTGGGCTAAAAAACGCCCCGTGCTTCCCTTGCCGTTTGTGCCGATGATTTGGATTATTTTAAGCTCGCAAAATGCCTTTTTGTAGCGTTCATACAAACGAAAGGCGCGGAATTTGTCTATTTGCGCGTAATGCTCGCTTTTTTGGGCTAAAGTTTTTTTAAAATTCATCGTTTATTTTTTTTGAAAGCTCTTCTAAAAGATTAAGATGAGGATAGCTTTGTTTGTCCATAAAAAAGCTGACTATTTTGGGTAAAACTACTTCTTGTTTGTAGATAAATTTAAAGCTTTCTATTTCGCTAATGTTTCTTTGCATAAATTCTATGATTTGATTGTAATCTTTTTCGTAAATAACGAGCAGATAGGACTTTTCATCAAGTATCCACAACTCATCTAACCTTGAGCAATTATCCTTAAGAATTCGCTTAAAGTGCATTAAAATTTCTTTTAAATTTTCTAAACCGTATCTTTCGATGATAAAACGGTAATTACTCACGCTAAAAACGCAAAGCGTGTAATTGCTTTTGTTTTGCAAAAAATTTTCATCAAGTTTGGCAATGTGGGTTTGCAAACTCCATTCCTCTCGCTCTTTATCATCATTCATCGAATGAACCTGTTTGTCCATTTTTTCTATTTTTTGACTTAAGGCATCAAATTTTTCTTTAAGTTCGTCAAAACTTAAGCTCACTTTGCCATCTTTTTCTTTTTTAAGATTATTCACAAAGCCAACATTGCTTTCATTTGTATTATTAAGCGCATCAAGCATTTGGCTGAGTTTTTGCAAATTTTGTTCAAAAAAACTAAGATTTTTTTGAACAAACATCATATCGGCGTTGATTCTTTTGCTCACCATTTGGCTAAGCTCGTTTAAGAAATTATCGCTTGTGCCTTCATTTGGTGCAAGGGTGTAAGGCTTGTTTCTCAGTCTTAATTCAAAGTCCTTAATGGCTTCACTTTGCGTTAAAGACGGGTGCAAGCAAAGGCAAAGCAAGGCTGCAAATCTCCTATAAGAACGAGCATTAAGCTGCTCTAAAAGTTTATTTATGGTGGCTGCATAGTCTTCATTTTTTATGCCATATTCATTAAGCTTGCTCTCAAGCTCGGTGTTTTGTCTGTATTCTTGCTCCCATTCTTGCCATTTTTTTTCCAACAAAAATATATTTTCATTATCCATACTTTGAGAAAGTTTTGACAAATTTAAATTCGCCATTTCTCTTACTTTTTTATCTTTGCTTGCAAGCAAACTTTTGCTTATTGATATAAGAAGTTTTAAGAACTCTAAACCCCTATCTTTGCTTTGTCTGTTGAGTTTTGAGATGAGATAGCTTAAAAACTCATCTACATTTTTAACATTTTGCAACTGTTTGTCTTCTTGGTAACTTGGGATTAAAAGGGCTTTGAATTTGTTGATTTTTTCTTTTGTGCCGCCGCTCATTCCTCTTTTTAAGCTCAGCTCCTCAAAAATCTCAGTGTAATTTTCTGGCGTTGCTTTCAAGCCTCTTTCTTTGAGTAAAAGTAGGGTTTGTTTAGCAAGTTCATTAATATTTGCCATTTTTATGTCCTTTAATCGCTATAATGGAAATAAATTCATCAAAAGCTTCGCTTGAAGCAAACCGTATCGCCTCAAACCTTGCTGTGTCGCTGATGACTGAGTTTGGCGAAATAGCAAAGTCGTAATCTCCGCTTGTTTGTATTCTTTCTTTACGCCCATCTTTAAATGTGGCATCAAATGCCAAGACTATTCTTGTTTTATAAGCGATGACATAGCCATTTTCATCGTATATAATGGGTGTGAAATTCAAACTTTCCATACTCACAAGCAAACTATCATCAGCTTCTTCTTTGAGTGCTGGGCTTTTTCCAAGCTTGTTGATGATAAGTTCTCGCACAGTATCGACTATGTAAATGCTATTTTTAGCATCTTGTTGAGAAATGCTTACATACAAATAAACATTGTCGCTAAAAATATTGTTCGCTACCTTGCTTGCGGGCAAATACCCACAGGCACAAAGGGCAAGGGCAAGTGTTGTAGCAAGAATTTTTTTCATTTTATCACCAAATTCACAAGCTTTTTTTCTACATAAATTTCTTTGATGATTGTTTTATTTTCAAGCCATTTTTGCGTGCTTTGTTTGGCAAGGGCTAAAATTTCATCTTTGCTGGCATTGCTTGCTACTTCGATTTCTGCGCGGTTTTTGCCATTTATGCTGACGCCAAGTTTTAGACTATCTTTAACAAAGGCTTCACTAGCTAGTTTAATCTTGCCTAAATTCTTGCGTTTAAAAAGCTGCTGGCTTAACTCACAGCAAATGTGCGGCACTATGGGTTCAAGCACATTTAAGATGATATAAAAGCCCTCAGCCAAAATTTCATCGTTTTTGACTGAATTTAAGGCATTTAAAGCCTCCATACAAGCTGCGATGAGAGTGTTAAAAGCAAAGCTGCTCTCATATACTTCGCCTGCTTTTTTCAGTGCCTCATAGACTTTAAGGCGGGCGAATTTTTCATCTTTGTTTAGGCTAGCTTGCTGAATTTGTGGCATTTCATCATAAGGTTTTATTTGCAAAGCCCTATCCCAAAGCCGACACAAAAAGCGATAAGCGCCCTCAACAGCATTGTCATTCCATTCTAGCTCTTTTGCTGGTGGGGCGGCAAAGAGTATGAAAAGCCTTGCTGTATCAGCGCCGTATTTTGCGATAATGTCATCAGGGTCGATGACATTGCCCTTGCTTTTGCTCATCTTTGCGCCGTCTTTTAGCACCATTCCTTGCGTTAAAAGCCGCTCAAAAGGCTCAGCCCCACTCAAATAACCCAAATCCCGCAAAGCCTTTTGAAAAAAGCGCGCGTAAAGTAAGTGCAAGATAGCGTGTTCTATGCCGCCTATATACTGATCGACATTGAGCCAATACTGCATACTTTTTTTATCCAAAGCCACGCTTTGCCACGATTTTTCATCGCTTGCAAAACGAGCATAATACCACGAACTTTCAAAAAAGGTATCAAGCGTGTCGCACTCTTTTTGCGCGCTTTTGCCACATTTAGGACAAAGGCAGTTTTTCCAGCTAGGGTGCATTTGCAAGGGGTTGCCCTCGCCTGTGATTTCTATGTCATCGGGCAGGGTTATGGGTAAATTTGCTAAATTTTGTGGCACTATGCCGCACTTTTCGCAACGCACCATAGGAATAGGCGCGCCCCAATACCTTTGCCTTGAAACGCCCCAATCTCTTATTTTGTAGTTTGTAACCCTTTGTCCGAGTGAGTTTTTTTCAAAGAATTCTATGATTTTTTCACGCGCTTGGTTGCACTCTGTTCCGCTGAATTCATCGCTATTTATAAGCACGCCAGCCTTTTGCTCCCAAGCCTTGTTTTCAAGGCTATCTTCGTGGGCGATGACTTTGATTATGGGGAGTTTGTATTGAGTGGCAAACTCATAATCCCTTTCATCGTGCGCAGGCACAGCCATAACAGCACCAGAGCCATAATCACTCAAAACAAAATTCGCTACCCACACAGGAATTTTCGCCTTTGTCAAGGGGTGAGTGGCGTAAATGCCTAAAAAATACCCCTCTTTGTCGGCAATCTGCCTTTGTCTTTGGCTTTGATTTTGCATCGCGCTGATTTTTTGCGCTGTTTTTTTGTCTAAATGCCCCTTTTTTAAAAGCTCGCAAACAATGCTATGCTCGGGCGCAAGAGCTATGTAGCTCACGCCATAAATGGTATCAGCCCTTGTGGTAAAAACCTTAAAACTCTTTTGTCCAGCCTTTTGCGCACTCTCATCATCTAAAACAAAGGCAAATTCAAGCCCATAACTCTTGCCTATCCAATTTTCTTGCATAGTTAAAACTTGCGGCGACCACTTGCCTTGCAAAAGTTGCAAATCCTTTAAAAGCTCCTCAGCATAAGCGGTGATTTTCACATAATACCCGCTCATCTTTTTTTGCACTACCTCGTGTCCGCAACGCCAGCATTTGCCATCAACAACTTGTTCGTTTGCAAGCACGGTTTTATCAACCTCGCACCAATTTACATTTGCATCTTTTGTATAAATAAGCCCCTTTTCAAACATTTTGATGAAAAACTCTTGCTCAAATTTCGTATAAATCGCATCAGAAGTTGCAAGCATTCTTTTGCGCGAAAAAGAAAAGCCCAGCGAAAAAAGCTCTTTTTTCATATAGGCTATGTTTTCATAAGTCCAAGTTTTAGGGTGAATTTTGTGCTTTATGGCGGCGTTTTCAGCGGGCATTCCAAAGCTGTCAAAGCCTATGGGGTGCAAGACATTAAAGCCAGCATTGCGGTAATACCTTGCAAGGGCGTCCCCTATGGTGTAGTTTCGCACATGCCCCATATGTATGCGCCCGCTAGGGTAAGGAAACATTGATAAAATGTATTTTTTCGGCAAGGAAAAATCATCTTTTGGCTCAAAACTTTGCTCTTTATCCCAAATGTCTTGCCATTTTTTTTCTATATCTTTGGCGTTATAAGCCATTACACACTTCCTTTTTCATACATTTGGCGCATTTTAGCCTTTTCTTGTGCCTTTTTAGCCTTTTCTAACTCTTTTTGCCTGTAATTTAAAACGCTGAATTTAAACCACAGCAAAATAGGACTTGCCACGAAAATCGAGCTTAAAGTGCCGACAACAATGCCTACCATTAAGGTGAGCGAAAAGCCCTCTATCATTGAGCCGCCAAAAAGATACAAAATCAAAACAGTCGCCCCGCTCGTGCCAGAAGTGATAACAGTGCGCGACAAAGTTGCGGACACGCTTTCGTTGATGATTAGGGCAAGATTGTTTTGCTTGCTTGTTTTTATGCCCTCTCTTATCCTATCAAAAATGATGATTTTGTCATTAAGCGAGTAGCCAAGCACGGTTAAAACCGCCGCCAGCGTGTCTAAATTCACATCAATGCGAAAGAGCATTATCGCTCCAAGCGTGATGAAAACATCGTGGATTTCTGTGATAATGGCAGCTAGGGCAAAACGCCACTCAAAACGCACGGCGATATAAAGCAAAATAGCGATTAAGCTCACTACTATCGCCATTATGCCCTTTTGCCTTAGCTCATCGCCTACCTTTGGTCCTACCACATCAGCACGGCGGATTTCAAAGCTACCCGTGCCTTGCAAAAGCTCACTGATATGCTGTCCTATGTCGGCTGAAAGGCTGCTTGAACTTCCCAAAAAACGAATGGTGATTTCATTGTCCCCGCCAAATTCCGTTACAGAAAGGTTTTGAAACTCGCCCGTTTTGCCTAAAATTTCGCGGATTTGCGGAATAGGCGCTTTGCCCTCATAACGCACCTGAACGAGCGTGCCTCCGCTAAAATCAATCCCAAAGGCAAGCCCTCTTTCAAAAAACAAAAAAATCGTCCCAAGCACCAAAACAGCACAAAACACTAGCGAGCCATAACGCATTTTCATAAAATCATAAATTTTCTTTTCGCTAAAAAACTGCATTTTTAAACCTTTGTTGAATTTTTAGTCAAATTTTGCTTTGTGGCTAAATTTTCTGGGCGTTTGTAGCCAAAGAAAAGCGTTGTTTTGCCACTTTTTTCAATGCGCGTCATAAAAAAGTCAAACATTCCGTGCGTGCCTAAAATCGCCGTTATCATTGAAATGACTATACCTATACCCAAAGTAACAGCAAAGCCCTTTACAGCACCTGTGCCATAAGCATAAAGTGCCACAGAAGTGATAAGGCTTGTTAAATTTGAGTCTATTATCGCGCTCATCGCGTTTTTGTAACCATTTTCCACGCTTTGCTTTAAACTCATTCCAGTGCGCAAAAGCTCTCTAATGCGCTCGTTGATGATGACATTTGCATCAACCGCCATACCAACTGTAAGCACAAGTCCAGCCATACCGGGCAGGGTTAAAACAGCACCAAACATCGACATCATCGCCACTATGCCAAGTATATTGACTATCATAGCAATATTTGCAAAAAGCCCCGCTATACCGTAATAAAGCACCATAAACACCACTATGGCTATGCTAGCACCTATAAGCGCAATCATCGACATTTGAATGCTTTGTGCGCCAAGTGATGGTCCTATGCTTCTTTGCTCTAAAAGCTTCACAGGCGCAAGCAAAGCACCACTTCTTAAAGCCACAGCGACATCACGCGCTTCTTCTGTGGTGAAATTCCCACTGATTTGCCCACTGCCTCCTCCTATGCGTTCGTTGATATTTGGGGCTGAATACACTTTGTTATCAAGCACTATGGCTAGGCGTTTGCCAACAGACTTTTCAGTATAATCCGCAAAAATCGCCGCGCCTTGCGAATTTAAAGTAAAATTTATCACAGGCGAGTTTGAATTTTGCGAAAATGCTACCCTTGCATCGGTAAGCATAGAGCCATCAAGCACAGGTATGCTTTTAAGGGCGTATTTTATATTTTCATTCTTTGCATCGCTTAAAATAATGTCTCCATAAGCTGCTGCCTCGCTTTGGCTAAGCAAATGCGCAACTTCCATTCTTTGGCTATCAACCTCCATAAGCTGTAAATGAGCAGCTTTCATAATGCGTTCTTTGGCACGAAGTTCATCTTCTCGGGTTTTAATGCCCGCTAATTCAACTAAAATCTTATCTTTTCCTTGTTTAATCACAGTTGGTTCAGCCAGACCAAACTCATCTAGGCGGTTTCGTATGGTTTCAACAGCCTGTAAGAGTGCATAGTCCATAGTTGATTCTATTTCAGCCTCACTTAAAGATATGGTATAATGCGCATTTGTGAAGTTAATGGCTAAACCGTTGATATTTTTTAAGATAGCTTCTACTTTTTTTATATCATTTTCATCTAAGATATTAAATTCGATGATTTCATCGTTGATTCTTAATTCATCAATGATAATGTTTTGCTTGTCTATCTCATAATTTAGCGTTGATGCTATGGTTTTAAGCTTTGATTTTACCGCCTCTTCGCTATCAATGCCAAGCAGCATATAAAGCCCACCTTGCAAGTCAAGTCCTAAATTTATCTTTTTGCCAAACTCGCTTTGCAAAAAAGAGGGCAAAGAAAAAAGGACAGAAAAAATCAAAACTACAATGAAAATAACGAGTTTGTAAGTGATTTTGCCACTACTCATCTATCTTCTCTGCAATAAATTTTTTTGAAATTTTTGCCAAAATACCCTCATCGTTAATCTTAACTTTGATAAAATCAAGTTCTGGTTTTACAACCTCGCAAATTAAACCGCCTGTGGTGATAATTTTATCACCCTTTTGTAGTTCATCAATCATCTTTTGATGGGCTTTTGCTTGTTTTTGTTGAGGTCGTATGACTAGAAAATAAAAAATAGCAATCAAAACGACTAAGGGTAACAATGAAGTTAAAAGCGAGCTTTCTTGCATCTGAAATTCCTTTTTTGAGAAAATTAAATCCAAATTCTAACATTTTAAAAATAATAAAAGCTTTTTGTTCAGCTTTTTTTATTTCAAATTCTATTTATTTTTCTCATTTTGAAAATTTTTGGCTTGATTTACTTTCGCCATTTATCGCTATTTACGGCTTTGTGCTGCTTTTGCGAATGGATGGGCGTGGCTGGTTTTTAACAGGCTTTTTTGTGTCCTTGTTTTGGTTTTATTGGATAAGCCTTTCTTCTGTGTATTATGGGCTTCATTATATCATACCATTTGAAATTTTGGGCATTGGACTGTTTTACGCTGTGCTTTTTCGCCTTTGTTATGTCTTTCATTTTAGTTTTTTAAGACTTGGTGCTTTATTTTGCTTACCTTTTATTCATTTTTTGGATTTTGATTGGCTTAATTGGGGCGTTTTGGTTGTGCCTGGTCTTTTTGATGCAAGCTGGCGTGGGATAGTGTGTGTGTTTTTAATCGCGTATTTTTGGTATGAAAGGTATATTTCAAGTTATTATAAATTTGTTATTATCCTTGCGCTTTTCTTTACAGGCGTGCAGTATGAAGATAAAAAATTTGAAACCTTGCAAAGTGAATTTAAGCTTATCAATACAAATATAGCCGAAGATGAAAAATTTTTGCCCGAAGTTATGGCTAAAAATGCCGATAAAATAGTTGATGAAATTTTAAAGGCGATTGAGGAAAAAAAAGAACTTGTCATTTTTCCTGAAAGTTCTTTTGCTTTTGATTTAAAGCAAGGTTTTGGTGGGATATACTATGAGCTTTTGAAAGAATTTTCAAACGAAATTGACATTGTCATCGGCGCTCCTTATGAAGAAAATGGAAAATTTTATAATTCTGCTTTCATTTTTCAAAATGGGGAAGTAAAGATTTTAAGCAAATATCATCTTGTTGCCTTTGGAGAGGAAATGCCAAAAATTCCTTTCATCAGTGATTTTGTGCGAGAAAATTTATTGGCAAATATGGGCGAGTTTTCAAGAGGAGAAAGGTTTAATCAATACAAAATACGCTCACAGCTCATCACCAACGCCATTTGCTTTGAAGCAACCAAAGAAGAACTTTACAAAAAAAGCAAAATCATCATCGCCATTTCAAACAATGCGTGGTTTGATAACTTTGTCGAGCCAGCTTTACAAAAGCTTTTAATCAGCTTTTACGCCAGCAAATACGGCGTTTCAGTTTATCATTCCACAAATGCTCGTCAAACAGCGGTGATTTTGCCTAAAAAATCCCTCTTTTTGCAACTTATCAGCTTTTTTGACAACAAAAAAGACACCAAAGCCGTTCAAAGTGCTGTAAATATAGATGAAAATCAAAGCATAAATTCAAAAAATGAGCAAAATGATGAAAATCTTACTCACATTAATGAGGACAATCAAACAAAAGAACTCAATTTTTAAGTTCTTGGAGTAATTCTTCTATTTTGTATTTAGCTCTATATTCTTCGCTTAAAAGATGAATTAAAATATCGCCCAAATCAATCACAGTCCATTCTTCTGAACTTTGCAGGTTTAAAAACTCTTCTCCCAAAGGCTTTAAGGTGGTTTTTAGCTCATCAATCAAGCTCAAAGCGTGTTTTTCGCCTAAGGTTGTAGCAATAACCACAAAAGGCACAAAATAATCCCCCTCACTCATATCAAAAATTTCGATAAATTCAGCCTTTTTGCTGTCTAAAAGTTCTGTTATGGCTTGGATTCTTTTTTGCATTGTTCTTCCTTTATTTTTTCTTGCTTAAATTTTCATAGTAGGATTTTACTTCCTCTTTAATCACATCACATACCTTATCAAGGCTTAAATTTTGCCTTATAAATGATGATGATACCATAACTTTTGTATCTAAACTTTTAAATTTTTCAGGCACAGTAATATTATCTCGTTTAGCAATAACAAATTCAACCAAATTTGATAACTTTTCAAATTCGTGCCATTTTTCAAGGCTTTGCAGGTGGTCAGCCCCGATGATGAGGTAAAATTTGCTTGATTTATAGAGTTCTTTAAGATATAAAACACTTTCAATGCTTGGCACAGGGCGGTTTTGCCTTATCTCAAAATCACAAAGTTCTACCCGCTCTAAATCACCCCAAACCCTTTGCGCCCAAGCAAAACGGCGTTTTTCATCAGCGAAAAAGCCCGATTTAAAGGGGTTTATAAAGGTAGGCATAATGATAAGTTTATCTATATCTAGGCTTTTTAGGGCATTTTCTACAACGCTAGCGTGTCCTAAATGCGGTGGGTCAAAACTTCCACCAAAAAGTGCGATTTTCATCAAAAATTTAACCTTTTTTTTGTAAAATTCTAACATTTTATACTTAAGGAAATTTAATAATGACAAAAATTGCAATAAATGGTTTTGGACGCATAGGTAGATGCGTAGCAAGGATAATCCTAGAACGCGATGATGTCGAGCTTGTAGCTATTAATGATACAACAGACATTGAACTTACTCGTTATCTTTTCAAATACGATACTGTTCATAAGGCTTTTAATGGAGAAGTAAGTGTTGAAAATGATGATTTACTTATTAATGGCAAGAAAATCAAGGTTTTCAAAAGCCGTGAAATCAGCGATTTAGACTTTGCTAAATGTGGTGCTGATGTGGTGCTTGAATGCACAGGCGCACATTTGACTATGGAAAAGTGCCAAAAATTCATCGACAAGGGCATTAAAAAAGTCATTATGTCAGCTCCCGCAAAGGATAACACGCCTACTTTTGTGCTGGGCGTTAATGCGCATTTATATAATGGCGAGCCTATCATCTCAAATGCAAGCTGCACGACAAACTGCTTGGGTCCTGTTTGTCGCGTGTTGCAGGATAATTTTGGCATACAAAAGGGCTTGATGACAACCATTCACGCTTATACAAACGGACAAAGCATTATCGATGCAAAGGCTCGCGACAAAAGGCGAAGCAGAGCAGCCGCACAAAATATAATCCCAACCTCAACAGGGGCGGCAAAGGCGATGAAACTTGTTATGCCAGAGCTTGACGGCAAATTGCACGGACAGAGTATGCGCGTGCCTGTGATTGATGTATCAAGTGTGGATTTAACAGCACAACTTAGCAAAAAAACAAGCAAAGATGAGCTAAATGAAGCGTTTAGAAAGGCAGCAAATTCAAATTTAAAAGGCTTTTTAATGGTCGATGATGATGAGCGCGTGAGTTCCGATTTTATCGGCTCTTCTTATGGGGCGATTGTGGCAAGTGATTTAACACAAGTGATTTGTGATGATTTTGTTAAAGTCATCGCTTGGTATGACAATGAGTGGGGCTATTCATCTCGTCTTGTAGATATGGCTGTGTGGGTGATGAAAAAATGAGTGGCGAAATTATTTTTATAAAAGATTTGGATTTAGAAGGCAAAAAAGTTTTTATTCGCTGTGATTTCAATGTCCCACAAGATGAATTTTCAAACATAACCGATGACAGGCGTATTCGCTCGGCTATCCCTACGATAAGATATTGTTTAGACAATGGTTGTAGCGTGATTTTAGCATCTCATTTGGGACGCCCAAAAGAAATCAACGCTAAATACTCTTTAGAACCCGTAGCCAAAAGACTTGCAAGGTTGATGAATAAAGAAGTGATTTTAGCAAAGGACATTGTGGGCGATGATGCAAAGAAAAAGGTAGAAAATTTAAAAATAGGCGAAATTTTAATGCTTGAAAATTTGCGTTTTGAAAAGGGCGAAACCAAAAACGATGAAAATTTGGCTAAAAAATTAGCCCAAATGGCTGATGTGTATATTAATGATGCCTTTGGCGTGTGTCATAGAGCGCATTCAAGCGTGGAGGCTATTACTCAATTTTTTGATGAAAAGCACCGCGGGGCAGGGTTTTTGTTGCTTAAGGAAATCAAATTTGCCAATAATCTTCTCAAGCACCCGACTCGTCCCTTTGTGGCTATCGTTGGAGGCTCAAAGGTAAGTGGTAAGCTACAAGCCCTTACGAATTTGCTCCCAAAAGTCGATAAACTCATTATCGGTGGTGGTATGGCTTTTACCTTTCTTAAGGCGCAAGGCTTTGACATAGGCAATTCGCTTTTAGAAGAAGAGCTTATCGAGGAAGCTAAAAACATTTTAAGCAAGGGCAAAGAACTTGGCGTGAAAATTTATTTGCCTGTGGATGTCGCAGTGGCAAGAAGTTGCTCTAGCGAAGCCTTAATGTCTTATGTGCCAACCCAAGAAATCCCAAATGGCTTTATGGGGCTTGATATAGGACCGGCAAGTGGGAAACTATTCAGGGAGGCTTTAGCAGATGCCCAAACCATTTGGTGGAACGGACCTATGGGCGTTTTTGAGATAGAAAAATTTGCCAAAGGCTCGCTTAAAATGGCTCATTTTGTTGGAGATAGCCACGCTACAACCATTATAGGTGGAGGAGATACAGCTGATGTTGTCGCCAGAAGTGGCGAAGCTGATGAGATGACCTTTATATCAACAGGCGGCGGGGCGAGTTTAGAGCTTATCGAGGGTAAAGAACTGCCCGGCGTAAAACCCTTGCGAGCAAAAGAAAATTTGTAAATTTTTGGGCAAATTTCGCTAAAATTCACGCTTTTTAGCGAAATTTATGGTTTTTACCGTTGTTTTGTGCGCTATAAATTCTTTGTCAAATCATCATTTTAAAAGATTACGCACAAAACGCACAAAAAAAGGGATAAGACATAAAGCATTTAGCACCAACCACGCCACGCCCCAAAATGCACCAGCAAAGTAAAATATCACCCACGATAAGATGATAAAAATCCCAAATGAAAGACTTGCTTTTAGCAAAGTTATGATAGTCATTTTCTCTCCCTTCAATTTTCGCTTTTTTAAAGTCGAATTTCGCCGTTTTTATCGGCATTTTGCTCTATAAGCTTGTTTTCACACTCAATCATCACTTGCGTATCCAGCCAAAAGCCCGAATAATGCACAAATTTAGCCTTTATAAAAGCGTTGATTTGCCTTGCTTCTTTTGCAAGGGCGTGGATTTTTGCCTGCTCGTCCTTTGAAAGCGCGCTAAATTCGCACTCATCAAGCTCATCAAGCCACACCACACCTTCATCAAAGCTTTTTTGCGCCTTGCCAAAAGTGGCATAAAAGGCGTCAAGCACCAAATATGCTTTCTTAGCTTGTATGGAAACTCGTATTTGTTACAAACCACGCTATAAGTTAAACTAGGCGGCTCAAAGCCCTTAAATTTAGCCATTTTCGCGCAAAGCGCTTCAATTTTTCCTTGCGTTTTAAAGCACTCACTTTCAAGCTCGCAAATGCCAAAAAACTCCTCACGCGAGAGTTTCGCCCACGCAAAACGCTCGCTTTTAGCAAGCTCTGGGGCGAGTTCTTGTCCGTTTAAATGCGCGCAAAGCTCCTGTCTAGCTCGCACCTTTTTTTCAAAGCTCTCCTCATCAAACTCATCGTTGAATTTCGCCTCGCCTAAAAGTTTTTCATAGCCTAAGGATAAGCCCTCTGCTATGCCTTTTAAGCCCTTTAAGACGAATTTGCCGCTTTCGCCTACGATGGCTTCTTTGTAGTCATCATAAAG
The DNA here is from genome assembly GCA_934728065.1 of uncultured Campylobacter sp. Taxonomy (GTDB): domain Bacteria; phylum Campylobacterota; class Campylobacteria; order Campylobacterales; family Campylobacteraceae; genus Campylobacter_D. The sequence goes on along the minus strand of CAKVDW010000005.1, from coordinate 40,742 downwards.
GTTGTTTGGATTTGCTTTTTGCCCATCCAAATACCTTTTTCCCAACAACCCCGCAAGGGCAACTGTGCCTAAACCTAGTAAAACCGACTTTTTCATAGTGGTCTCCTTTGTGAAAAATTTTGTTTTAAACGAACATTTGGCTTTAAAAGGCTGTTTAAAGTGGCTTTAAACGCTTTTTGAATGGCTTTTGATAAGCTTTTTATCTGCTTAATCACTTTTTGATAGCTTTGAGCAAACTTTTAAGCCGTCTAATCACGCTTTTAGCCTTGTTAGCACACTTTCATAACTCTTTTAGCCACTTTTTCACTCTTTTAAAGCGCAAATTTTCGTTTAAACAAGTTTATTGTAACACAGGGGTGCGACACATAATGTCGTTTTCGCGGTTTTAACAAAAATTTTTTAATAAATTCGCATTTTTTTAATTTTTTTTGCAAAAATGCTGAATTTTATATAAAAATTTGCAAATTTTTGAAATTTTTTGTGAAAAATTATAAATTTGAGAATTTTTTAAATTTTTACAAATTTCGTTTCAACAATTCTATAAATTTGTCATATTGAGTTATTCTCTCTTGCCATATTAACTTGCCTTGTCATATTGAGCGTTAGCGAAATATCCACAAAGAAATACTAAGACATACTTTGCGCTTTATGGATACTTCGCTTTCTTGCGAAAGCTCAGTATGACACAAAGAGCGTTCGGTATGGTAAGACAAATTAGTATGATAAATTTTAGGCTTTTGCCTAAAATTTATGGATTGCCACGCAAATTTTTGCAAAATTTGCTCGCAATGACAGCATATCACGCATTTTTACAAAGCATTTTCGTGTCTTGCAAAGTCTAGCGCACAAAGGCGTTTCACACCTTATAAAACAAAGCCTCACAAAAAAACATTTGCACCTTACAAAGTCCTGCAAAAAAAGCACTTTCGTGTCTCAAAAACTAAACTAAAAACTAAAAGCCAAAAGTCCAAAGCCAAAAAAAGCCCAGCACTCAGCCGCGCGTAAAGGCTCATTTGTTCGGCTTAAAAATGCTCTTTGCAAGCGACACAAGCGCATTTACGCCTGATTGCATACTTTCGCCGCATTTTTCACAATGCGGGGCGATTTCATCAAGGCTGCTCAGCACATCGCTTTTTGGGGCGATGAATTTCACCTTGCCACACTTTTTGCAAACGGCGATAAAGGGTTTTGGGCGTATCATTTTTTATCCTTTTTAGCACTTTGCATTTGTGTCATTTTTGCCTCATACAGCTGTTGAGCCTTTGCTTTATCAAGCTTAAATGATTTAGCGATTTGATTTATAGCCTCTTCTTCGCTACCATAAAGCCCATTACACGCGTCAATAAGCATACTTTCGAGCATTTCATCTTTGCTTAAAGTTTGTTTTTGAGTATTTTCTCTATTGTTTAGCGAATTTTTTGTCAGCCTTTTACCATCTTTACTTACATTTGGCAAAGGCATATCAAGGCTTTTACCAAAAAGCTCATCAATAGTATTTTGCATTTTTGTGATGACACTTTTAAGTTCTTGTCGCAAGACACTTGCACTTGGACCTTGTGCAAATTGATTTTGAATTTGTATGATTTTAGCTCTACTTGGATTATTTTCGTCAAGTCCAGCCGCTGTCAAATCAATGCTTAAAGACTTTAAGCTCTTATACACAGCCTCTTTTTGCGCATCCTTAGCTAAAATAGCCTTTTCATACATTTCATAAACCTCAAAAAGCTGCGCTATCAATGATTTATGCAAGGTGCTAGCTGTATGGACGGAGCTTAAAAACTCTTGCAAGGACATTTTCTCAAATTCAAATTCTTGCTTTTTCTTCGCACTATACGCACTTATGCCATCATAAGTTATGCTGTGGGATTCAAGCATTTCTTTGATATGAGCGATGACTTCTTTTCTTTGCTCATCGCCTCTTAAATCAGCTTTGTTAAGCACCACAAACAACCTTTTATCGCCCAAATCAAGCTCATTTAAAAAGGCTAAATCGTCATCTTGAATCGTGCCATTATCTACACTCACAAGCCAAAGCAAAGCCGTAGAATTTCGCACAAATTCCAAAGCACTTTGCTTGTCATCGCTTGTAAAGTTATCTTGTGCGGCGTTGTAGCCCGGTGTATCGATAAAGCACAAATGCTCGCAGTTTTTGACAAGTGGAGCTTGTAGCACCATAAAGGGCATTATTTTTTTGAGCTTAAAGCCAAAGCCCTTGATAAAATCGTGCGAAATTTTGTTGTGAATTTGCGGGTCAAGTTCGCTTAAATTCACGCTTACTCCGTCTTTTGAAAAGGCATTGAGCTTGATTTTAGGATTTGAGATGACAAAGGTAGAAATAGCCGTAGTAGGTTTTACGCTGATGGGTAGCATAATATCATCATCGATAAAAGAGCTGATAAAAGCAGATTTGCCCGAGCTAAATCCTCCGCCAACGGCGATGATGGCTTTGTTGTAAAGTTCTGGGTAAATGCTGATGAGTTCTAGCTCTTTTTCTATGTCTTGGAGCATCGCAAAGGCTTGTGCCTCGTTAGCAAGGCTGTTGTCTTTGTTTGCAAAGTCCATAAAGTCTTTATAAAGCAAGCTGTGAAATCTTTGCAAAATTTCATTTTTTTGCCCAGCACTCAAAAGTTTAGCGACAAATTCGTTTTTAAAACTCAAATCCTTTACCTTTGTTTTAAAAGTTTGAATTTCATCGTCTTTTGAGTTGATTTGCTCATTTAAAGACTGATTTTGAGCATTTAACTTTGAAATTTCGCTTTCAAATTCTTGCTTTTTGACATAGCCAAAAATGGCAAAGAGTTTTTTAAGCATCTTGGAGTTTCCTTTCTAAATTTTTGTATTCATCAAGCCTTGCTGCCTTGTTTTTCAAATCGCTTTCAAGCCTTGTTAGCTCGCTTATAAGCTTTTTAAAGACGGATTCGCCGATTTTCACGCCATTAAAAGTGTCCTCCAACTCGTCTGCAAAAGCATTTATATCTCTACGAACTTGGCTTTGAAAATTGCTGACAAAGTTTGAAACAACCTCGATAAACTCATCAGCTTCCCAGTCTTTGAGCGTGCCGCTTGCGCCTTTGATTTTGTCGGGGATTTTTGAGTAGGCAATCTGTGGATAATCTATCATCATCAAGCTTTCTTTTACGGCTTTTAGCAAGGCTATGTCATCGATGAATTCATCATCTACCTTTGAGCGCAAAGCTTGCAAAAGTCCTTCCACGCACTCTTTTCGCCAAGACATTATCAAATCCTTACTTTCGCGATTGAGTAAGTCCTCTTTATAGGCATTAACAAGGGTTTGAATCTGCTCTTTGCTTTGCTTGCTAAATTCATTCAGCAAGGTGCTTCGCACCACTTCGCTCACTTCGCTTGAAAAGGCTTGTTGATTGCTGATAACAAGCTTTGCTAATGAACTCATATCAGCCATCAAAGCCCTATCCACAGCGTTTAAAGTAGCAGCCACAGCAGCTTGAATGTCTATGGGGTTGTTGTCCGCTAGGTTGCTCTTTGTGCGAGCTATGGATTTCAAGCCTTGTTCTAGCTCTTTGATAGCATTTTGCGCTTCATCTTTGCTCGCTTGTAAAGCTGAAATTGTGGTTTGCAAGCTTGATTTTGTGTCGATGAAATCCACTTTCAAATCATCTTTAAATAGCTTTTCAAAAAGACTTTCAGCGTTAATCTCAGCGATGAGCTTGTCAAAAGCCTTGCTGTCCTTTTTGCTCAGCAAATGTATAGGCTTTTCATAGCCAAATTCAAACTCCAAATCCTGCGCTATGCTTTGACAAATAGTGTCTATATCGTCTTTTGAGCGCAAATCGCCTTTGCTTAAACAAAAGCTAAATTCACGCCCCAAAGACATCAAGCTATCAATGTGCTTTTTGATACTCATTGCGATAATGCCATTTTCAACGCTATCTAAAATCACAAAATACACCCCGCGAGCCAAATACTCCATAATCGCTTTGTTATGTGCCTCCAAAGGTGCGTCAAAGCCGGGCATATCGACTAAAATTAAAGGCTTGATTTGCTCTAATTTTGGGTTGTTAAGATAAAGTCTCACAAACTGAAACTCACTCGCCCTATCTTTAAGAGTGCTGAATTTATCAAGCTCTATCCTTTCTGTTTGTCCGTTTTCTTTGACAGCCTCAGCGTATGAAGCCCCTTGCGTGTAGCGCAGCTCCGTAGCCAGCGCAGTTTCAGGCGTAATCGCCACGCTTAAAATGTCCTCTCCCAAAAAAGCGTTTATCGCCGTGCTTTTGCCAGCTGAAAAGCCGCCCACAACAGGCACTAAAAGCTCTCTTTCTTGTATAGACTTGATGAGCGTATCTTTGCTTTTATCAAGCCCAGCCTCTTTCACAAGCGCATTCACTTGCTCCAAATACTCCACAAAATTTTTTTGTGAATTTAACATTACATTTGCCATTTTTTCTCCTTTTGGCGTAAATTTAGTTTAGTGTCTTTGCGGACATTTTGCCCGTTTTCTTTTTGGCGCAGAAAACGGGGACACAAGGGTGCTAATATCGCTTTTTATCAAAAAATCGAAAAAGCCGCGGATTACTTGAATTTTTCATATCAGTATCCTTTTGCACACCTTGTTGAGCCTCAGGTAACTCTTTGCTAAGAGTTTCTCCTGCTTTCAATTGCACTTCGTCATAGTTTTTCATGCATTGGGATACAAAATAATGAGTACTATTAACAATATACTTCATGCACCGTAAATCGTCAACAGCGTCGAATCTATCATTATTATTAGAGTAATAATTAGAAACTTCTTTTATGCTGGTTTCGGAGTTACTACATAACTCTCTTAATTTAATTTGTTGTTCATTCATAACAACTCCTTGCTCCTTTTTATTCTCTTCCATCTCTACTTTATCTAAGTGTTTTTGTGTTGTTGCCATTTTTTATCCTTTCTTTGCCTTTTGCAAATTTTGTTCTCTTTGTCAAAATTTAACAAAGATAATTCCCTAAATTTATGGCTTAAATTCAGGGGGTTAAATGAGTGCTTGAATTTGTTTTCAAACGCTCAAAAACTCAGCCTTAATCCCAAAAAAAGCATAAGGCTAAATTCAAAGCCTTATTTGCTTTGTGTCTTTAAATTTGCTTTTTCATTTCTCTCCTTTTAGCATAAATTTAGTTTAGTGTCTTTGCGGACGCTTTGTTTGTCATTTGAAAAGGCTTTTGATAAATCTTTCGATTTTATCTACCACCACAGAAAACGCAGATAGCTTTTCTTTCATACGCACACCGCAACTTTTGCAGTATATAAAACCATCTTTATACTCCGCATTTTCATCGCATTGTGGCGGTTTGAAACCTTTTTCTATATCAACCCACTGAAAGGTGTGAAAAAGCACTTCGCTTTCTTTTTTGCACTTTGGACACACAAAAAATCTCAACATAACTTGCATTTTTACTCCTTGTGTAAAATTTTGTTTAAACGAACATTTGGCTTTAATAACGCTTTTAGCCACTTTTTCACGCTTTTTTAAAGCACAAATTTTCGTTTAAACAATCTCATTGTAACACAGCCCTGCGACACATAATGTCGTTTTTGCACCTCTCGTAAAAATTTTTTAAATTTTTACAAATTTCGTTTCAATGCTTCTGTAAATTTTGTCATTTTGAGCGTTAGCGACTAGGCGGATTGCAAGGCGTAGCCACAGCACAAAAATCCACAAATTCCGTTTTATGTATGGATACTTCGGCTAAAGCCTCAGTATGACAAACTTTGGTTTTTGTCATTTTGAGCAAAATGCGTTAGCACAAAGCGAAAACCCGTATTATCATTTTAAGCCTTTTGCAAAAAGGCGACCCAACGGGTTGCAAGGCGCAAGCCACAGCAAAAAAATCCACACCGCCACACTGTCATATTGAGTTATTTTCTCTTGTCATATTGAGCCGTAGGCGAAATATCCACAAAGAAATTAAGACAAACTTTTTAAATTTATGGATACTTCGCTTTCTTGCGAAAGCTCAGTATGACAATGTAAAGTGTTTTTGGATACTTCGGCTAAAGCCTCAGTATGACAAAGAATATAACGCTTCATTACGACAAAGCAAAATGACAAGCATTAATGACAAGCCAAGTCATTAATAAATTTTAGGATTTTGACTAAAATTTATGCCTTAATTGTGCTTGCAAAAAACCATAGTTTTATTACATTTTCATTCCCCCTTTGTTTTTATATTTCATCATCTTTTTCACTTTCTTTTAAATACTCTTTTAAAATGTTTTCAAACTCATCTTGCATTTGTTTTGGTTCTTTTATGCTTATGTAAGGAAGCCAAGTTTTAACAAGCTTAAAAAGCTCATCATCAAAGGCAAAGCTCACGCGCACAAGCAAGCCTTGCTCGCTATCTTTTACGATATGAAAGTTTTGTGGTAGGGGTTTTCTTAAAAAATATTCTTTGGCTTTGGGTTTTATGTGAAGTAAGGCGTTTTTGGGATTTTGACAAAGCCATAAATCTTGCTTCTTTTGAAGTTGGCTGACAAATTTAGCTTTTAAAGTAAAGGTTTTATCTAAAAATTTGACATTTTTGAGCTTGTTAAAGGCAAAGTGTTTAAGAGTATCCTTTTCATCAGCGATAAGATACCAAATGCCTTTGTATGTGAGAAAGCTCATAAGGCTTTACTTCTCTTTGCTTGTCCTTATACTCAAAGCTTAAAACAGTGTGTTTGAGTATGGCTGATGAAAGATCATCAAAAAGCTGCGGGTTTGTCTTAGCATAAGAACTTGGGCTTATGTGATAAATGAAATTTGTGTTATCGTCTAAAAATTCAGCCAGAAAGTATTCATCAAGTGTAGGATAAAGGGATTTGATACCACTTAAAGTGGCAAATTTTTGAATGGTTTTTGCAACCCCCCCCCCCTCTTGTAAATTCGCATTCTTTTCAGTAAAAAAGTCTTTTATCTTTTTAATGTCTCTTTGAAAGGTGCGTTTGCTTATATCAAAGTCAAAGTCCTTTTGACTTAAAGTATCTATGTCTTTGCCGTTGATAAGTGCTTTGATGATGAGAAGTATTCTTGTAGCTGAACTGTCTTTTGGTGCTTTTGGCGATGGTGTCATTGCGTTTTGCCTTTTTTAATGTTTTGGTTTATAAATTTTTGAGTGAAATTTTATAGTATTTTTGCTGAAAATTTAATGAATGCGGTTTTTTGATGAGAAATTTAAAAGCAAAACAATAAAGCAAATTTTGTCCTTTTGAGTGAAAATTTATATATTTTTATAAATTTTTTGTGATATTTTATCAATCCATTAAAACGGTATTGCTAACATAATTAAAAAATTTTGTAGGAATTTTTGCAAATTTTAAAGAAAGGATAAAAGATGATTTACGCAGCAAATTTAAAGTGCAACCACAACAAAGCAAGTTTTGAAAATTATGCTGATGAGCTAAATGCCTTTTTAAAAACGCACGCAAACGGCGATGAAATCATCGTTTTCCCCCCAAGTGTCGCCTTTGTTGCAAAGGCGTTAAATTTCACACAGGGTGCGCAAAATTTCTACCCTTGCATAAACGGCGCATTCACAGGCGAAATCGGCAAAGAGCATTTAGACGAATTTGGCATTGAGTGCGTTTTAATCGGACATTCAGAGCGGCGAGTTTTGCTTGCTGAAAGCGAAAAGCTCATCAAGGCTAAATTTGACTTCGCCAAAGCGCAAGGCTATCAAATCATCTTTTGCGTGGGCGAGGATGCGAAAATCAAAAGCGAGGGCAAGACAAAGGCATTTTTAAGCGCACAGCTTGAAAGCGTGGATTTAGAGTATGATAAGCTCATCATCGCTTACGAGCCTATTTACTCTATCGGCACGGGAGTGAGCGCAAATTTAAAAGACATAGGCGAAATTTTAGCCTTTTTGCGCGAAAAAACAAGCGCAAAATTGCTTTATGGCGGCAGCGTAAATGAAAGCAGTATCAAAGAAATTTTAGCTTTACAGCATTGTGGTGGCGTTCTCATCGGCTCAGCCGCGCTTAAAGCAAGCAATTTCATCAAACTCATCAAAGGATAAAAAATGTTAATGCAAGGCAAAAAAGGACTCATCGTAGGGGTCGCAAACAACAAATCAATCGCGTATGGCATAGCAAAAGCCTGCCACGCACAGGGCGCAAAGCTCGCTTTTACCTACTTAAACGAGGCTTTACAAAAGCGCGTTGAGCCTATCGCGCAGGAATTTGACTCAAAGTTTGTTTATGAGCTTGATGTCAATAACGAGGCGCATTTAAATGCGCTCACAGACAAGCTCAAAGCGGACTTTGGCGAGCTTGACTTTGTGCTGCACGCTGTGGCTTACGCGCCAAAAGAAGCACTTGATGGCGAATTCGTTGAAACAAGCAAAGACGCCTTTAATGTCGCTATGCAAACTTCGGTGTATTCGCTGTTAGCGCTTACGCGCGCTGTGCTGCCCGTGATGAAAGAGGGTGGTTCTATCCTTACTTTAAGCTATCTTGGCGGAGTGAAATTCGTGCCGCATTACAATGTAATGGGCGTGGCAAAGGCTGCGCTTGAAAGCAGTGTGCGCTATCTTGCGCGGGATTTGGGCTTGCGTGGAATTCGCATAAATGCTATATCAGCAGGACCTATCAAAACTCTTGCGGCGAGCGGGATAGGGGATTTTAAGATGATTTTGCGCTACAACGAGCTGAATTCGCCACTCAAACGAAATGTCAGCATTGATGATGTGGGAAATTCGGCTATGTATTTGTTAAGCGAGCTTGCAAACGGCGTAACAGGCGAAATTCACTATGTCGATGCGGGCTTTAACATAATGGCTATGGGCGATGTAACCACAGATGATGAGGGCAAAACCGTTCTTTGCTGGGATAATAACAAATAAGTTAAAATGCAAATTTTTAAGCCTTTTCTAGGGTTTGGTTTTTAAAATTGCTATGATTTATCAATTTAAATGCGCTAGATTTAGCCAGAATTTCACAAAGGATAATAATGTCAAATGTCTATGCTAATCGCGTAAAGGCTTTGCAAGAGTTGATGAAAAGGGAAAATTTAAGCGCCTTTGTCGTGCCAACAGCAGACATTCATTTTAATGAGTATTTGCCAGAATGTTTTGCGCACAGAGCTTTTGTGAGTGGTTTTACAGGTTCAGCAGGCGTTTTAATAGTGTTTGCAAATGCGGCTCATCTTTTTACAGACGGTCGTTATTGGCTTCAAGCCGAACAAGAGCTTATAGGCAGTGGGATAGTGCTTGAAAAACAAAGCTCACAGCATAATTTTTCAAATTTTCTTGTTGAAACTCTTAAGAAAGATTCCTTAGTTGGCGTAAATCCAAAGCATTTGTCTTTAAATTCGGCAAAGGAGTTGAAAAAAGCCTTTAAGCCAAAAAAACTCAAACTTATTTTTAAGGATTTATTGAGCGAGCTTTTTAAAAGCCCACCCTTGCCAAAGTCTATAATTTTTGAGCAAAAAACTATATATCAAGGCGAGAGTGTGGCACAAAAACTCAGCAAGGTTCGCGAGCAAATGCGCGAGCAAGGAGCAACGCATCATTTTATTTCTTTACTTGATGATATAGCCTATCTTACAAATTTGCGTGGGCTTGACATTGCTTACAATCCCGTTTTTTTGTCCTTTTTGCTCATTGATGAAAAATCAGCCACACTTTTTGTTGATAGCTCAAAAATCGACCAACAACTTGCCCTAAAGCTTAAAAAACAAGGCTTTAGGCTTTGTGAATATGAAAGCGTTCAAGAAGTTTTAAGGGGGCTTAAAAATGCTAAAATCCTAATAGACCCAAAAAATACCAGCGTTTTTATCGCCCAAGAATTTAAACAAAATCAAAACAAACTCATTAAAGCTTGTAATCCTACCTTGCTAATGAAAGCGTGTAAAAATGCCAAAGAACTCAAGCACATTAAAAACGCGATGATAGCAGACGGCATAGCCTTGTGTGAATTTTTTTCATATTTTGAAAAGATGATAAAAAGGGGAGAAAAGCTTGATGAACTCGATATAGATGCTAAAATTTCAGCATTTCGAGCCAAATCACCTCTTTATTTTTGCAACTCATTTGCTACTATAGCAGGCTTTAATGCTAACTCAGCCCTGCCGCATTATCAAGCGAGCAAGAAAAAATACTCTAAAATTCAAGGAAATGGCTTGTTGCTTGTAGATTCTGGCGCACAGTATCAAAACGGCACGACAGATATAACGCGCGTTGTGCCTGTTGGTAAGGTAAATAGGGCGCAAAAGCGAGATTATACGCTTGTTTTAAAAGCTTTAATAGCCCTAAGTCGTGCGACTTTTCCTAAAAGCGTAGCCTTATCCTCACTTGATACGCTTGCAAGGGCAAATTTATGGGAACAAGGGCTTGAGTATATGCACGGCACAGGACACGGAGTAGGGTATTTTTTAAGTGTGCATCAAGCACCCGTTGCTATTTCGCAATTTTCAGCTACAAATACTCACAACAAAGCTCGTGTAGGTATGATAAGCTCTATTGAACCGGGTGTTTATAGACAGGGGAAATGGGGCATTCGGCTTGAAAATCTTGTTGTCATAGCAAGTGCAAATACTAGAGAAAAGGGATTTGGCGAATTTTTGTGTTTTGAGACGCTTACTCTTTGTCCTTTTGAGCGGAATTTGATTGATTTTTCGTTGCTTGATAAGACTGAGAAATCGTGGCTTAACAAGTATCATCAAAGGGTGTTTAAGGCTCTTTCTCCGCATTTAAAGGGACAAGCCTTGAGCTGGCTTAAAAGAAAGGTTAAATAATGGTGGTTAGAGGCAGAATCGAACTGCCGACACGCAGATTTTCAGTCTGCTGCTCTACCGACTGAGCTATCCAACCACAAAAGTAAATTAAAATTATAGCTTATTTTTTTTAAAGTAAAATAAAGTTTTAGTTTATTTTTATATTTTTAGTAGTAAAATTTATGTTTTACTTTATAAATGGAGTTTTTTTGAAACAAACGAATTTTGACAGACGAACGGTTCGATTTTTATTTTCAGGCTATGTCATTATCGCTGTTATAGGAGCTTTTTTGCTTAGACTTGATGGGGTAAGCAAAACGCCTATAAGCTTTATGGACGCTTTATTTACAGCTACTTCTGCTGTGAGTATGACGGGCTTAATAGTTAAAAATACGGCTTTAGACTTTACTTTCACAGGACAGGCTATCATTTTGTTTTTGATACAAATTGGCGGACTTGGTTATATGGGGCTTGGAGTATTTTTTTATGTGCTTATACGCAAAAAAATAGGCTTTAACGAAAGAAATATGCTCAAAGAATCGCTCATTTATCCACATATGGAAGGGGTTATTGACTTTTTAAAGAAAATTCTTATCTTTGTTTTTGCGGCTGAACTTATCGGTGCAGTGCTTTTAACCCTGCGTTTTGCCTTAGATATGAGTTTTGAGGAGGCTCTTTGGGCTGGTTTGTTTCACTCTGTTTCAGCCTTTAATAATGGCGGTTTTAGCATTTTTGAAACAGGGATAATGGCTTATCGTAGCGATTTTTGGGTAAATTTCATCATCACAACCTTAGTTTTAATTGGCGGTATAGGATATATCGTTTTGCTTGAGCTTTATTTGTTTCAAACAAAAAGGTTGGAAAGATTAAGCGTTCATACCAGACTTGTTTTGGTCAGCTCGGGGATTTTGATTGTTTTTGCTACTTTGGTTATATTTTTATTTGAGTATTCAAATGCCAAAAGTTTGGGCGAGTTGTCTTTGTTTGATAAGATTTTAAGTTCTTATTTTACAGCGATAAATTATAGAACCTCAGGCTTTAATTCTTTGGATTTAGGCACTTTTAGAGATGCAAGCTTGTTTTTTGGCTCTTTGTTTATGGTCATTGGAGGAGGACCTGGTGGCACTAGCGGTGGCATAAAGGTAACCACAGCGGCTGTTTTGCTTATTTATACTTATTGGGTCATTAAAAGCGGCAGGATAAGAATTTTTAACTATGAAATTTCAGAAGAGACTGTAAAAAGAGCCTTTGTTATCGCTGTTGGCTCTACTGTTTATGTGGTGATTTGTGTTTTGATTTTATCATTATTAGAGGACGATTTTCGCTTTATTGCCATTTTATTTGAAACCACTTCAGCTTTTGCTACAGTAGGCTTTTCTGTTGGAGATGGAGGCTCTTTGTCCTTGAGTGCTTTATTTGGCAATGAGGCTAAATTTGTGATTATTATTTTGATGATAAGCGGGCGGATAGGCGTTTTTGCCTTTTTGATGACGATATTCACCAAAGAAAAAGAAAAATATCTTAAATATCCTGAAGGGAGAATCTATTTATGAAAAATAAAACTTATGGTATTATAGGGCTTGGTAAATTTGGCTCTGTGGTTGCTGGCGAGTTGCTTAATGCTGGGGAGAGTGTTATTATTGCTGATAAAAATGAAGAACAGCTTAAAACATTGCAAGATAAGGTTTCTTGTGCTTATATTTTGGATTCAACCAGCGTAACAGCTCTTAAAGAAGCTGGCTTTCATAATATCGATATAGTCATCGTAAGCATTGGCGAAAGTATTGAAAAAAGCATACTTACTCTAATGGCGCTTAAAGAAATAGGCGTAGAAACTATCATCACCAAAGCCACTTCTCAAATTCACGGACAAATTCTTTCAAAACTTGGCTCATCTCGGGTGATTTATCCTGAAAAAGAAAGTGCTGTGCGACTTGCGAAAGAATTTATCACTGAAGCTGAATTTGAAGTGGTTGATTTGTCGCCAAATACCATAAAGGCTGTGAAAATCCTTGTCGATGATAGTTTAGTTGGTTATAGCCTTAAACAAGTGGCGCAAAATATGAAGATAGTTGCCTATAAAGAGGGTCCAAATGATTGGATAATGTTTCCTGACCTAGAAACAACTCTTGTAAATAAAGGCGATAATGTTATTCTTATAGGCACGAGCAAGGATTTGAAAGATTTTAAACATTAATAAACAAATATTCATTGAGGATTAAAATTTTTTTAAAGAAAAAAAGATATAATGCTATGTTTATAAATTTAAAACAAGGAGAGATAGCTTGGAAAAAACTTTATCTATCATCAAGCCTGATGCAGTGAAAAAGCAAGTTATTGGAAAAATTTTAGACCGCTTTGAAAGCAATGGACTTCGCATAGTGGCGATGAAAAAAATTTGGCTCAGCAAGGAGCAGGCGCAGAATTTTTACGCTGTGCATAAAGATAGACCTTTTTTTAAAGATTTGGTTGAATTTATGATAAGTGGTCCTGTGGTTGTTTCCGTGCTTGAGGGGGATAATGCCGTGCTTAAAAACAGGGAGCTTATGGGAGCGACTAATCCAAAAGAAGCAAAATCAGGCACTATAAGAGCTGATTTTGCCCAAAGCATAGACGCCAATGCAGTTCACGGAAGTGATAGCTTGGAAAATGCAAAGATAGAAATTGAATTTTTCTTTAAAGATAACGAACTTTCTTAAATGAAAATTCCTTTTTCTAAACTTGGTTTGGTGGCTTACCCTTTTAGGTTAAACCTTGAAAATGTGGTTTTTGAGGGCGAGCTAAAAAAGAAAGATAGCTTGCTTGCGGAGCTTGAAATGAAAATGAAAGGCTTTGTTTATAGAGCTTGTGATTCTTGTGGGCGCGAAATGGAACTTGAAATCAACGAAAATGTCAAACTTTTAATAAGTGATGGAATTTTCAAAGATGAAGAGGGTAGATTAAGCGATGTTGTCGAGTTTTTTGATGGGCAAATTGACCTCATAGAGCTTGGCGTGAGTGAGCTTGAAAGTTATTTGAGCGATTATTTTTATTGTGATGATTGTAAGGACTAATTAAACTAAAGGAGATAAAATGGCTGTTCCAAAGAGAAGGGTAAGTAAGACTCGTGCAGCAAAGCGTAGAACGCATTATAAAGTGAGCCTTCCTATGCCCGTAAAAGATAAAGACGGCACTTATAAGATGCCGCACCGAGTTAATCCACTCACAAAAGAGTATTAAACGATGATAAGCGTTGCTATAGACGCTATGGGCGGGGATTTTGGCGAAAAACCTATTGTTGCTGGTTTGATACAGGCATTGAAAGAAAAGCCTTTTAATGCTGTTTTGGTCGGCACTCGTTCTTTGATTGAACCACAAATTCCACAAAATTTGAGGAAATTTGTAAGCTATGAGGAGGCGAATGAGGTTTTTCCTATGGAAGAAAGTGCTACTGAAGCTTTAAAATACAAACAAAGCACGATTTATAAGAGTATTGAACTTTTGCGTGAAAAAAAGGTTCAAGCCCTAGTTTCTGCTGGGCATAGTGGAGCAACTATGTCTTTAGCAACACTTCGTTTAGGCAGACTTCAAAATGTTTCTCGTCCAGCCATAGCGACTTTAATGCCAAATGTTTCAGGCAAAACGCTTTTTTTAGATGTTGGAGCAAATACAGACTGCAAAAGCGAATATTTGTTTCAATTTGCCATTATGGGAGAAGCTTACGCTAAAGAGCTTATGAGCATTCAAAAGCCTCGTGTAGCCTTGCTTTCAAATGGAGAAGAAGAGGGCAAGGGCAATGAGCTGACCAAAGAAACTCATCAATTACTAAAAAAACTTCCTAATTTTGTGGGTAATGCGGAAGGTAAAGATATTTTTAATGGCAAAATTGATGTTTTAGTTTGCGATGGTTTTAGCGGAAACATTATACTTAAAGCCTGTGAGGGAACGGCTACGGCTATTTTTGATATACTTAAAAAGCACATTAAATCATCATTTTTTGCTATGTGTGGGGCTATGTTGATGAAATCAAGCTTTAAAAAACTTAAAAAGCAAATTGATTGGCAAGAATATGGTGGCGCGCCTTTACTTGGCGTAAATGGCTGTGTTATCATTTCGCACGGAAAAAGCGATGAAAGAGCCATTAAAAATGCCATTTTTCAAGCCCTAAATTTTAGTGAATCAAATATCAATCAAATCATAGAAAGAGAGCTTGTCGCCTTTGAAAAATAAAGCCTCTCTTAAAAGCATAGCCGCTTTTGTGCCTGAAAAAATTTTAAGCAACAAAGACCTAGAAAAAATGGTTGATACTACTGATGAATGGATACTCAAAAGAACAGGTATCGAGGAAAGGCGTTTGGCTAAAGATGATGAAAAATCAAGCGATTTAGGCACAAAGGCTGCTCTTTTGGCGATAAAAAGGGCAAATTTAGAGCTTAAAGACATTGATGCTGTTATAACAGCAAGTTTAAGTCCTGATTATTTTACTATGCCATCAACTGCTTGTAAAATCGCTGCAAATTTGGGCTTACAAGGCGTAAGTGCCTTTGATATATCTGCTGCTTGTGCGGGTTTTATTTACCTGCTTGAGTTGGCTAAGGCGCTTGTAGAAAGTGGGATTAAGAAAAATGTTCTTATTGTAGGAGCTGAAAAGACGAGTTCTGTTATGGATTATACAGACAGGAGCATTTGCATACTTTTTGGAGACGGTGCTGGTGCGGCTGTTGTAAGCTGTGATGATGAATATCCCATCATCGACATTCATACAGGAGCAAATGGGGATTTTGGGGATTTGTTAAAGATAGAAAGGGCGCAAAATTCAAACAGCTCTTCACCCTTGATGATGAAAATGAAGGGCAATGAAGTTTTTAAGGTAGCCGTGCAAACCTTGCAAAGCAGTGTGGTTGAAATTTTGTCAAAAAATCACATCAATTCAGAAGAAATAGACCTTTTTATCCCACACCAAGCAAATTTGCGCATTATCAAAAGTGTGCAAGAGCGTTTAGGTTTGCCTGATAATAAGTGCATTTTAACCATTGATAAATTTGGCAACACTTCATCAGCTTCTATACCTATGGCGATGAATGAGGCTTATGAGGCTGGAAAGCTCAAAAAAGGCGATTTACTTTTGCTTGATGCTTTTGGCGGTGGCTTTGTGTGGGGTTCAGCCTTGCTTAAATTTGGTGGAGAAAATTTTAAAAACTCAATTTAAAATATTTGCTAAAATGCAAATTCACTCTTTAGCAACTTTCAAGGTTATTCTTAAAGCTCTTTTGCATTTGCTTTTAAAGCCATATAAATGTTTTTAATGGCTATTTGATTTATTTTGTCAAGCTTGTAAAATAAAATCGCTAAAAAATTTTTCTCATTTACTTTTAGGCAAAGATTTAAAGATACAATTTTTTTGTCAATAAAATTTATTATTTAGGAGGATAGAATGATTGTTACAAAAAAAGCACCGGACTTCACAGCACCGGCAGTTTTAGGCAACAACCAAATCGTTGAAGATTTTAATCTTTACAAAAACATAGGCAGCAAAGGCGCGGTAGTATTTTTTTACCCAAAAGACTTTACCTTCGTTTGCCCAAGCGAAATTATCGCTTTTGACAAACGCTATAAAGAATTTAAAGACAGAGGCATTGAGGTCATTGGCGTATCTTGCGACAATGAATTTTCACACTTTGCGTGGAAAAATACCGCCATTAACGATGGAGGCATAGGCAATGTGCAGTTTCCTTTAGTAGCTGATTTAACAAAGGCTATTGCTAGAGGTTTTGATGTGCTTTTTGGCGAGGCTGTCGCACTTCGTGGCTCATTCTTGCTTGATAAAGACGGCACAGTTCGCCACGCTGTTATCAATGACTTGCCACTTGGCAGAAATATTGATGAAATGATAAGAATGGTTGATACTATGCTTTTCACTAACGAACACGGCGAGGTTTGCCCAGCTGGTTGGCATAAGGGCGATTCTGGTATGAAGGCTGACCCTAAGGGTGTGGCTGATTACCTTTCTAATAACGCCTCTAAACTATAATTTAAAAGCCCTTTTTAGGGCTTTTAAGCTAAAGCATATCCAAACTTACCTTACAAATGGTTGCTCCTACTACCACCAAAAACAACGCTTTGATGAATTTTCCTTGAGTTTTAAGCACGAGTTTTGAGCCTAAAAACGCCCCAATGATTTGCCCTACACCCATTAAAATGCCCACCGCCCAAAGCACCTTATAAAAATACAAAAATACAGCTAATGCGGCAATATTGCTGGTGAAATTAAAAATTTTTGTATTAATGCTTGCTTCTTTAAGATTATATCCTAGCAACATTACGCAAGCAAAGATGAGAAAGCTGCCTGTGCCAGGTCCTAAAAAGCCATCATAAAAGCCGATACAAAAGCCTATAAAAATGTGAAAAATTTTAATGTTTTTGATTTTTGGTTCGCTCTTTTCTTTGCCAAGACTTGGTTTAAATGCCATATACAAAAAGGTGGCGAGCAAAAACACTAAAATGATAAGCTTTAAGTGTTTATCATTAACCAAAAGCACAGCCCACGCGCCAATACCAGCACCAAAAGCCGTAAAAAACACGCCCCAAGCTAGATATTTCATCGTTTGGGCTTTAAAATAAGTTAAAGTTGCTGTTAAAGAGCCAAATGAGCTTTGCAGTTTATTTGTAGCAAGGCTCAAATGCGCAGGCACACCGCACGCCATTAATGCAGGTAGAGTTATAAGCCCACCCCCACCAACTATGGAGTCGATAAAGCCAGCAAAAAGTGCTACCGCAAAAAGCACGACATAATAAATGCTATCAAGTTCAAAACTCGCTATATCCATACTTTTCCTTTTGTGTGGATATTCTAACATAAATATGATTTAAAATTTCTTTCATTAGGGTAAATTTTCAAGGAATTATAATTTAAGATAATCTTTGCTCTGTCCTAGTCTATAAAGCGCAAAGTCGTATTTTATAGGGTCTTTGGGGTCAAATTTTCTTAAAGTTTGCGTGAGTTCAAGCACGGCTTTAAAATCATAAACCTTTCTGCTCATCAAACCAAGCTTTAAAGCCACCTTGTGCGTATGCGTGTCAAGTGGGACAAGCAAATGCGCCTTATCAATGCCACTAAAAAGCCCTAAATCAAGCTCATCTTTTCGCACAAGCCAACGCAAAAGCATATTGTAGCGTTTGAGCGTGCCTTTTGGTTCATAGGCAAAGGCTTTGCCAAAGAAAAAATCATAGCCCAAACTCGTGTGTTTGTTGATTGAATGAGCCTTGTTGATAAAAGCTTTTATCCCGCTTATGACATTTTCATCTTTAGCATAAGCTTTGGTAAAGATTTCTTCAAGGGAGCTTTCTTGTTTGATTCTCCTTAGAGTGATGAAAATTTGGGCTATATCGCTTGAGTTTTGAAAGCGGTATTTTAAAAAGGTGCTGTTTTTGATGATAAAATTTTCACTTTCATCTAAAAGCGAAAAGTCAAGTTTTTTTAAAAAATTCACTATATTTCCTGCATTGCCGTAAGCAAATAAGGCGCATAAAAGACACACGAACTCACAGTTGTAAATTTTTGCTATTTGCAAAGGGTCAGGGGCTGAAAAAAGCCCTTTTTGCGTGTTTTTTTCACGCACGAGACCGTCAAGTTTTGCTTTGAGATTCACTATTGTTTGAGTGATAATAGGGTATTTATCATTTGATCAACAGTAGTAACGACCTTTGAAGCCGCTCCATAACTTGCTTGATACTGAATGAGAGCCGCAAGTTCTTCGTTTGTATTGACGCCGTTTAGGGATTGAAATTCTTCATACACTGAATTATAAAGTGTTGAGTTGGTTGCGTGGGTATTATTTGCAGCCTCGCCTTGTGCTGCTATCTTGCCTGTGAAAAGGCGGTAGTATCCATCTAAGGCTCTAGTATCAACTGTGCCGTCTTTGTTGTAAAAATTAATGTCCTCATATTGCAACTGAAGTATAGCATTAGCGATTTCATTGTCGCCGTCATTGCCGTTTTTACTCGCTCTTAAAATGGTTGGGTCAGTGAGAATTTCTGTTTTTACGCGCATAGTTGTGGCATTTGTCCCACTAAAAAAGCCGCCTAAATTTATCGCGCCAGCGAAATTTGTGCCTTTATCCTCAATGGCGATTTTAAAATTTGGAGTAGAAACGCTAAGTTGGAGCATTCCTGTGTCGCTTCTGCTGTCATAGTCAAAAATTGCACTTACATAATCATCTATATCATTGATATTGTCGTTGTCATTATTGTCATCAGTGTTGGCTTGAATTTGCCTGATGACATCATCCATAGTGGTATTGACATCAATATTAATGGTTTTTGAGTTGATTTTTTGTCCTTTTTCATCGTAAAGAACAATGTCAAAAGAACCTATTTGGATATTTTTATCATAATTCATTAATTTTGTATCAGACCTTAAATTTGACATAGCATCAGAACTCATTTTGCTTTTTGCTGATTGGGCATAAATGTTGTTTGTGTGCGTCATCATCGTTTTGGCAAAGGTATCAAGCATATTTTTATAATCTTGTATAATGCCATCCTCATACACCCCTTCTCTTTTATCATAAGTTCTACCACGCAAATCAAGCTGTGCGCCTAGTTTTCCGCCTGTGATTTGAGTGGTTAAATCTGTGATTTTTTCATCAATACCTTGATAAACTATGGTATGAGCGCCTGTTACTTCATCGGTGATGAGTTTAATGGGCGTAAAATTTGGTCCGCTGACTATTTCGTGTCCGTGTATGGTGAGGTTGTAATATTTGCCACCGTCTGTCATTGTTGATTCTAAACGACTATCTTGGTTGATGATGAATTTTGACGCCACACCTTCTACGAGTTTAGAAAGGGTAAGTTCAAGTTCATCTCTCCTGTCTCTTAACTCATTTGCTCTATCGGTTGGCAAAACCTCTTGTTTTGGAATTTGCTTGTTAATGTTGGCTATTTCTTGTGCTATGCGGTTTATCTCATCAACAGTTGATTTTATATCATCATTAACAGCTTGTTGCATCTTTACTATGTCTCCATAGGCGTTGTTGATGTGTTCTGTGAAAGACTTTGCTACTGTTACTAAGGTTTGCTTTACTGCGCCGTTGTTTGGGTCTGTGGAAAATTTATTCCAAGCATCGTGATATCTTTCCAAATCAACCAAAATACCGTTTGCCTTAATGTCTGGAAAGCGTTTAGCAACCTCTTCTAGTTTGGATTTTAAATATCCTGTGTATTCAAGTTGAGTATTTACGGTTTTTAGTTTATGGTATGAATACTCATCGTGCAAACGAACTATAGCGTCTATATTTGTTCCCATTCCAAGTTCTATGCCGTTGTTTATATTATAAAACCCAGCAGTTGTTTGCACAGCTCTTTGTCTAGTATAAAAAGTGCTGTTGGCGTTGGCTATGTTGTTGCTTGCGGTAGCTATTTGAATTTCATTTGCCTTAAGCCCTGATACACCTTTGCTTAAACTAGAAAATATAGTATTCATAATTTTATCCTACGCATTGATTTTAAAAAGTGAATCCAAATTTGTCTTCTTATCTCCATAAGCATTATTTGTTCCACTTCCATCATCAAACATAGTGTTTAAAAGTTCATCAAAAAAGTTTTTCACCACAAGGACAAGCTTGGCGTATTCTTTATTTTTTTCGTGCAAATATTCTAATTTTTTCTTAAATTCTCCAAGTTTTGCCTTATCATCTTTATCTAAAATTTCAGCAATATTTTTCGTGCCGTTGTCGCTGAGTTTGATTAAAATTTCATCAAGTTCTTTTTTTGAAACCTCAAACAAAGCAATGAGCTTGTTTTTATCTTTTACGCTTTGCGCAACGGTGTCGTGTCTGCCTTGTTGAATGTGAGTAATATCCTCTTCTGTGAGTTTAATGAGCTTATCTACAAGCTCGATATTTGTGTTGAGATTTTTTTGAATCATCTTTTTCCCTTTCTCTAAATAGTTTTTATAGCCAAAACTTGCAAAAAAGGGAAAATGTGTTTAAAGCAAAGAGTCTGTTACAGCTTCAGCAGTTGCTTTTGTGTCAAGCTTGTATTCGCCTTTTTCAACTTCTTTAGCTATCTTAGAAACTCTTTCATCTTCCACTTTTTGAACTTCGTTTGCTTTTGTTTCTTTGCCATTTTGTCCGACTTTTGTAGTTGTGCTTTTAACAAAGCTTTGTGTTATAGGATTAATCATCTGCTCTCCTTTTTCTTAAACCTTACTACACCAAATCGACCAAAACGCAAAACACTTAAGACCTTTCTTTTAAAAAATTAAATAATAATTCAGAAAAGCCCATTCCTCCGCTTAAAGCCTTACTCATCGCATCATTATACATAGATGAGTAAATTTCATCACTTGCGTCCTCTCCAAAAAGAGAAACTTTTTTCTTTAAGGAAATATCAAGCACTGTTTTGATGAAAAAGGCTTCAAAGGCATCAGTTTGTTCTTTTAAAGCCTCATCAAATTTTTTGCCCTCTAAATTAGCCTTATTAGCAAACTCGGCTTTTGCGTAGTTTTTAGCAGCACTAAGGCTTGATGATTTTTTTGCTACACTTTCAAGCATAGCGTTGTTTGCGTTATAAGCTGATAAAAAGTTATCTACTTTCATTATATTACCTCCAATTCAGCATTGATTGCCCCAGCTCGTTTTAAATTTTGCATTATAGCGATAATATCAGTTGGAGATGCGCCAAGTTTATTAAGCATTCTAGCCACATTTGCCACTGTTGTTTTGGCTGTGTTAATCCTTACTATATTTGAATTTGGGTCAATAACTCCGCCATCTTTCATATCAAGTTCGTTTTGCTCTACTTGAGCTTCATTTTCAGGGTCTATTTTTATGGTTATATCTTTGTGAGTGATTAAAATCGGCTCAACTTCTATATCAACCCCAGCAACTATGGTCCCCGTTCTTTCATCGATGATAACTTTGTTTTCGGGCGTGAAATTTATGTCTTGTTCTAAAACCTTTGCCATAAATTCAACCGATGACATATCATCAGGCTTGCTTAACTGTATAGTTCTTGAGTCTAAAGCTTGGGCTATATCTCCATCAAAGGCTCTATTTAAGGCAAGTTCTACCTCATTTGCTGTCTTAAAACTTGCTGTTTTAAGGCTAAGACTGAGATTATCATTTTGAGAAAAATTGTGTGGAATTTCTCTTTCAACATTAGCTCCAGCGATGATAGAAGCACTTGTAGAGTGATTGCCTCCACGCCCACCAGCTCCGCCTGTAATGCCACCTGTTGAAACTATGCCTTGAGCTATGGCATAAATTTCACCGTCAATACCACGCAAGGCTGTAAGTAAAAGCGTGCCACCTTGCAAAGACTTTGCATCGCCCATTGAAGATACAGTTATATCAAGTTTATCTCCACTTTTAGCAAAGGCAGGCAACTTTGCTGTTACCATTACAGCGGCGGTATTTTTGGACTTTATGTCATTTGGATCGACTTTGATATTCATACCTTGAAGCAAATTTGATATGGATTGTATGGTAAATTTGGAGTTTGTTCCATCTCCACTACCGTTAAGCCCTACAACCAAGCCATATCCTATAAGTTGGTTGTCTCTAACTCCAACGGTATTTGTTAAATCCTTAATTTGTATCGCAAAAAGGCAAGTGCTTAAAGCCATTAGCGCTAATGCAATTTTCATCGTTTATTCCTTTAAACTTAATTAAAGGACAAAAAGCAAAAACTGTTCCAATTTTATACAGATAAGTCAAGCTTTAAGCTCGTTTGTGTGTTTTGTTTGATTTCGCTGATGATTGAGCTTATATCATCTTTGAAATTTGCGTTGTCGATATTTTTTATAAGCACTTCTTGGCTTACTTTTAAGGAGATAGAAAGATTTTTCATTTCTTTTTCCATTGCACTAAAGTATTCTTCAGCACTTACAAATCTTTCAGCTTCAAGACCTTTTTTGAGTTTAGACTCAAGCTTTATTTGCTTTTCTAGTGCTTCCTTGTTTCGCTTTGCTTCTTCTGTAAGTTTTTCAAATATTGTTTTTTCAGCATCGGGTTTGGGCTTTTCTCCCTCTATGGTTTTTTTAGCATATTGTATGATTTCTTGTTTGCTGTGAAGTTCGCCTAAGCTTAAATACCCGTCCATATTCACATCAGCTTTTAGGGTTTTGTTAAGTTCTTTTTCTATGGAATTTTGCAAAGGAGCATCATAGTGTTTGTTATAGGGTAGGTAAGAAGCCATGCTTTCTATGCTTACATAATTTACATTTGTAGAAAATTTGGTATTTTCACCGCCAATGAAAAAATTACCCTGAGTGCCATATCCAGCTAAGGTATTTGTTTTTTCTTTATCATCAAGTAAGCCATTTTTATCACTATCAGCTAAGGCATAGCCTCTTTTATAAGCTATATCACCAAACCAACCTGAAACAAATTTTTCAGCCTCACCGCTGATGATTATTTCTCCATTAGCGTTTTTGCTAAAGTTTTCAGTGCCAAAGGTGAGTTTTAATTTTTCTAAATTTTCATCGCTTAATTTTATATTTATGGTGTTGTTGCTTATAAGGTCTTTAAATGAAACCTCATTGTTGTATTCATAAGTTTTTGAAAGATTTGAGCGAACCTTTATAGCATCTACTTCAAGATTCTTTTTAATAACCTTGCTAAATTGAGTAAGACTGTCTTGGTTAAGATTGCCTAGACTAGAAAATATATCCTTACTTTGCGCTCCATTAAAGTCAAATTTAGTGCCGTTGAAGGTGAAATTAGCTTTTACGAGACCAAAATGAAAGGGATTAAAATTTCTAGTATCAGCTCCAAAACCATATTCCATATTCTAATCCCTTTTAAATTATCTTAAAATTCATCTTTAAAACAAGATAAATTTATTCTTTTTAACTTCTTGTGTGTCAAATCGACATTTGTTGAATTTTCTTTAGACATTAAACCGAAAGTGCATTATGTCGCCATCTTGCACCACATAGTCCTTGCCCTCTAAACGCAACTTGCCAGCTTCTTTTGCCTTGCTCTCGCCTCCACAAGCGATAAAGTCATCATAGCTGATAACCTCAGCCTTGATAAAGCCCTTTTCAAAGTCGTTGTGTATGACGCTTGCTGCTTTTGGGGCTTTGCAGCCTTTTTTTATCGTCCAGCTTCGCACTTCAATGTCCCCAGCCGTAAAATAGCTTATAAGCCCAAGTTTGCCAAAGGCTACGCGGATAATTTGCGCTAGTCCGCTTTCTTTCGCGCCAAGACTTGCCAAAAGCTCAGCACTTTCGCTCTCATCAAGGCTTATAAGCTCTTCTTCGATTTTAGCGCAAAGTTTTATCACTTCATTTGAATTTTTTTCCGCGTAAGTTTTTAGGGCTTTTACGAATTCATTGTCCTCGCTAATGCCTGCTTCATCGACATTTGCGCCATATATCACTTCCTTTGCAGAAAGCAGCCTTAAATCCTTGTTTAAATTCACAAAAAGTTCGCTGTCCTTTTCGGCAAAACTACCAGCACTTTTGCCTAAATTTAAGTGCGCTAAAAGTTTGTTTGCTAGTTCTAAACTCTCTTTTGCGCCCTTTGCGTTTGCCTTTGCTTCTCTTGTGAGCTTTTCTATCTTTTTGCTAAGCTGTTCAATGTCGGCTAAAATCAGCTCTGTGTTGATGATTTCTATGTCGCGCACGGGATTTACACCGCCTTCTGTGTGCGTGATATTGCCGTCCTCAAAGCAACGCACTATGTGTAAAATCATCTCGCATTCGCGTATGTTTGATAAAAATTTATTGCCAAGCCCCTCGCCCTTGCTCGCGCCCTTAACAAGCCCTGCAATATCGACAAATTCGATTACAGAGTGCAAAATGCGTTGAGGTTTAGCGATTTTAGCAAGCTCATAAAGCCTGTCATCTGGGACATTGACTAAGGCTTTGTTTGGCTCTATGGTGCAAAAAGGATAATTCGCACTTTGCGCGTTTTGCGCCCGAGTAAGAGCGTTAAAAGTCGTGGATTTGCCAATATTTGGCAAGCCCACAATGCCTACTGCTAGGCTCATTTGCCCTTCCTTGCTAGACTCATTAGATACGCCACGCACATTCGCACGCCCGCACCGCTTGCGCCAAAATTCGTATAACCCCAAGCCTTTTCCACATACGCAGGTCCTGCTATGTCAAGGTGTAGCCATTTGTCCTTATACTCTTTGCGGATAAAGCGTTCTAAAAAAAGCCCAGCCGTCAAAGCCCCGCCATAACGGCTTGAACTCGTGTTGCTTATGTCGGCTATGTTTGATTTAATCAACTCTTTTAAATGCGGGTTAAAGTGCAAAACGCAGGTGTATTCGCCACTTTTTTTGCTTGCTTTGTAAAATTCATCTTGTAAATTCTCGTTGTTGCCCATAATGCCGCTTGTGTATTCGCCAAGCCCTACCACGCAAGCACCTGTAAGGGTTGCCATATCGATGAGTAAGTCTGGCTTTAAATCCTGCGCAAAAGATAAGCAATCAGCAAGCACCAAACGCCCCTCCGCATCGGTATTTCGCACCTCAATGCTTACGCCCTCGCGTGAAATAAGCACATCATCGGGCTTATAAGCGTTGCCGCCTATCATATTTTCGGTAGCTCCAAGCACGCTATGCACTTCAAAGGGTAAATTCAGCTCACTTACAGCCTTGATAATCCCCATAGCCGCCGCCGCACCGCTTTTATCAGCCTTCATCGTAAGCATATAATCACTCGGTTTTAAGCTCAGCCCGCCGCTGTCATAAGTAAGCCCCTTGCCTACAAAAACAACGCGTTTTTTAGCGTTTTTGGGCTTATAGCTTAAATGAATAAGGCGTGGAGGGTGAGCAGAAGCGCGATTTACCGCTAAAAAGGCGTTCATTTTTTCTTTTTCTAAAAATTTCTCATCATAAATTTTGCATTTTATGTTTTTGTCTTTTTTGGCTAAATTTAAGGCATCTTCTGCCATTTTAAGCGGGGTGTAGGTGAATGGAATTTCATTGACAATGTCCTTTGTGAAATTCGTGGCACTCCCAAGTATCTCGCCAAGTTCAAGTCCTAGTTTTGCCTCTGAGATATTAAATTTTTTCCCATTTAATTCTTGGCTTGAGATGAGAATTTTGGCTATTTTTGGAGTTTTTTTCTCAGCCTTATATTTGTCAAACCCATAAGCACCAAATAAAAAGCCCTGCACCAAAGATGAAAAGCTCATCATTACGCATTCTCCTAAAACACTAGGCGTTTTAATGCTTTTAACATTGAGCTTACAAAGGCTTTTATAAGCGTTAAAAAAGGCGAGTCTCAAATCTTCATAATCAAGGCTTTTAAGTCCTATAAAAAGCCTTTTTTTAGCCAAATCAAGACATAAACCCTCGCCCTTATACTCATTAAGCTCAAAAAAAGCCTTAGCGTCTTTAAAATCACCCAGCTTTTTATCTTGCACGAAAACAAGTTCAAAATCCGCTTCAAGTTCCTTGATGTTTTTAGAACAAAATTCAAATTTCATTGTGTGTCCTTTTTGATGTTTCTTTTCTTAAGTATGCTTCTTTCCATTTGTTTAAAGCCAAAGATAACAAGGCTTAAAAAGCTTGCAATCAAAAGCGCAGCCAAATACCAATGCTCCTCAGCCCATTTAACAAAAGCCCAAATTTCTTGCCCAAAATACCACGCCAAAAGTATGGTTATAGCCGCCCAAATCCAAGCAGAAAGCAAGTTGATGATGGCAAATTTTTTTGCATCATATCTTGTAATGCCTATACTCATCGGTATTACCGTGCGAAAGCCATACATATAGCGTTGTATAAAGATTATCATCCAGCCAAATTTTTGCAAAAGCAAGTGAGCCACAGCAAATTTCCTCCGCTGTGTTTTAAGCTTTTTTTGTATGTATTTTTTATTATATCGTCCTATGTAAAAGTAAATTTGGTCTCCAACAAAGCCGCCAAGTCCTGCTACAAAGATGATTAAACCTAAATTCACATGCCCTTCGTGCGCAAAAATTCCGCCCAAAAGCAAGGCTAATTCGCCCTCTAAAATACACCAAAGAAAGATGATGATATAAGCAAGGTGCTGATAATCGTATAAAATCCCCTTTAAAGTTTCATCTAAACCCATATCAAAACTCTAAAACACTATATACTGAAGTAAAATTACCAAGCCTTTTTGCTCCACCCAAATCTTTTAAGTTGATTAAAAAACACGCTTCTACGCATTGAGCTTTTGCCTTTTTAATAAGCTCATAGCTTGCAAGTGCCGTGCCGCCTGTGGCGATTAAATCATCGACAAGCAAAACTCTTGCATCTTTTGTTCCACAAAAGGCATCTTGATGAATTTCTACACTATCAGTGCCGTATTCTAAAGCGTAGTTTTGAGAAAATGTTGGTGCTGGCAGTTTTTTAGGCTTTCTAATAGGCACAAAGGGCAATTCAAGTTTCGCACAAAGCATAGCTGCAAAGATAAAGCCTCTGCTTTCCGTGCCTGCGATGAAGTCAAGCTCCATATCAGCATATCTTTCTTCAAAATGTTCAAGCAAAAATATCAATGCTTCTTTATCGTTAAGCAAGGTGGTAATGTCTCTAAACATTATGCCTTGTTTTGGAAAATCAGCAATACTTCTGATTTTGCTACTAAGATACTCTTTTTCTTCTTGGTTTAAATTCGCTTTTATCATAACAGTGCCTCAATCTTCGCTTCAAGTTCTTTGATTCTTTGTCTGAGTTTATCATTTTCTAGTCTATACTGTGAATTTCTTGTTCTTAAAGAGGTTAAGTCGCTTTTGATTTTGTTAAGCTCTTCGGTTAAAATGTCAATATTTCCAAGACTTCTTTGAAGCTGGACCTGAAGTTTTCGTATAATGATTTCTGTATCATCAAGGTTATTTTTGATAAAATCTTTTGAATTTTTTTCTTTGGTGAGTAAGGTTTTGTAATACAAAAGCATTACTATCAAATAAAGACACAAGCAAATAAGTATGGTTAAAATCAACCAATCTGTAAACATTTATCCACCTCAATTTTTGAAATTCTTTGTAAATGCCTACCACCTTCAAAATTTGTGTTGATAAACTCATTTACAATATCCACAGCCAAATCAGCACCTATTAAACGCCCGCCAAGTGCTATAACATTCGCATCATTGTGTTTTCGTGCAAGTTTTGCGCTTAGCGTTTCACTGCATAAGGCACAGCGAATGCCACTGTGTCTGTTTGCTGCTATACTCACACCTATACCAGAGCCACAAACAAGCACACCAAAGCTATCATCATCTATCTTAGAGGCAAGCTCGTGAGCATAATCAGCATAATCACAACATTGATTTGTATGCACACCAAGGTCATCATAAGAAAGATTTTCCGACTCAAAAAAAGCGCAAAGTTTTGTTTTAAGTTCATATCCAGCGTGGTCGCTTGCTATGTATATTTTTTTTCTTAGCATTAGCCTTCCCAAAATTTCGTTTTAAAAGTCTAATTTTAGCATAATAAAGTTAAAAAGCTTTTGTTTTATAATGATAAATTCGAAAATTTAAGAAAAAATATAAAAATTGTGTGGTAAAATTGTGGTTTTAAATTACGATTTTGTATGCTACAAGGAAACTATTGTAATGAATATCGTGCTTATAGGCTCATCAACAGGCGGTCCAAATCAGGTAAAATTTTTACTCCAAGATATAGATATGAAACATTGCTGTGCAGTAGTAGCCCAGCATATGGGAGCAAGTTTTTTGCCAAATTATGTTAGGCAGTTTAATCAAGAAGCCTTAGCTGAGGTTGTTTTGGCTGATGACAAAGAAGCCTTAGTGAGGAATAAAATTTTTGTTTGTCGTCAAAATACCGTTTTTGATGGCAGTTTAAATCCTACTTTAAATTTCAGCCAAGAAAGAACAGTTTTTAACCCAAATGTTAATTTGCTTTTTAGCTCAGCCACGCATATAGCTAAAACAAATAACATATTAGCCATACTTTTAACAGGTATGGGCGATGATGGCGCGAAGGGCTTGTTTGAACTTTACAATGCTGGAGCGGAGTGCTTGGGCGAAAGTGAGGCTGATTGCGTTGTGTATGGTATGCCAAAAAGGGCTAAAGAGCTTAATCCAAAACTCAAACAAATGGGTTTAGCTGGGATAAAAACGGAAATTATTAAATTTGTTAAAGGACAAGATAATGGCAAGTAAGATTGTGCCAAGTAATGCTGATTTTATGGAGTTTGTAAAAATCATTAATGATATGTGTGGAGTAAATTTAGCCGAAAAACAAAATTTTTTAGAAAGTAAATTTGATATTTTTTTAAGAAAGCTTGGTATAGATGATTTTAAAAGCTTTTTATGCAAACTTGTGCGAGATAAAAGTATCCAACAAGAAACCTTAAATTTTATCACAGTAAATGAAACCTACTTTTATAGAGAGTTGCCACAGCTCAAACAAGTTGTTTATTATTTAAAAAGCCTTGATAAGCCAACAAGTGTTTTAAGCGCACCTTGTTCAAGTGGCGAGGAAGTGTATTCTTTTGCTATACTTTTAGCCTTAAATTCTGTTAAAAATGCTCACATAACAGGCATTGACATCAACGAAAAAGCCATAGAAAAGGCTAAAGTTGCCAAATACACAGGCAGAAGTTTAAGCAGGCTTGGAGAAAGCGAGAAGTTGCGTTATTTTATCCGTGAAAATGACATTTATGAGGTAAAAAAACAAGAGCTTTGTCGTTGTAGATTTGAACTTTGCAATGTTTTTGAGAGCAAGTTTTTAAATTTGGGAAAATTTGATATTATACTGTCTAGAAATATGATGATTTATTTTGATTATGAATCAAGATTAAAGCTTTTAGAGAGATTTCATAGAATTTCTAACAAAGAATGTAGGCTGTATGTTGGGAATTCAGATTTAGTTCCTGCTGAAAACCCTTACTTTAATAAGGTTTTTGCACAAAATGGAGCAACTTATTACCAAAGAAACGAAATTTAAAGAGGTTATCTTATGCGTGGTTATAAAATTTTTTCAGGTTCTGCAAATATAGAATTTGCTAAAAGCATTTCTAAATATCTTTCTCTACCGCTTTCAAATGCTGGTATTAAAAGGTTTAGCGATGGTGAAATCAGTGTTCAAATCGATGAGAGTGTGCGTGGCAAGGATGTTTTTATCATTCAAAGCACCTGTGTGCCAACAAACGACAATCTTATGGAGCTTTTAATCCTCACAGATGCGCTTCGCCGCAGTAGTGCAAATTCCATAACAGCGATAATGCCGTATTTTGGTTATGCTAGACAAGACAGAAAAGCTACACCAAGAGTGCCTATTACAGCTAAGCTTGTAGCAAACCTTATGGAAACGGCAGGCATTGACAGAGTAGCTACCATAGACTTGCACGCTGGGCAAATTCAAGGCTTTTTTGATGTGCCTGTGGATAATCTTTACGGTAGCATAGTCTTTAACGACTATATACAAAGAAAAAAATACAAAAATCCCATCATCGCAAGCCCTGATATAGGTGGTATAGCAAGGGCTAGAAGTGTGGCAAAACATTTAGGGCTTGACATTGTTATCGTGGATAAACGGCGCGAAAAGGCAAACGAAAGCGAAGTGATGAATGTCATCGGCGATGTGGCGGGCAAGGAAGTGATATTGGTCGATGATATAGTTGATACGGCTGGCACTATCGTTAAGGCTGCCGAAGTTTTCAAGGATAAAGGCGCTAAATCTGTTATAGCTTGTTGCACGCACGCTGTGCTGAGTGGTCCAGCGTATGAGCGCGTGGAAAGCGGAGCTTTAGATGAACTTGTCGTAACGGACACCATACCGCTTAAACGGCAAAGCGAATTTATTAAGGTTTTAAGCGTAGCACCGATTTTTGCTGAGGTTATCCGCCGAGTGTATCATAATGAAAGCGTGAATTCGCTGTTTGTGTGAGTTTGTCTTGCCAAAGTGCCATTTTGCGCTTTTTCTTATATTATAAAATATCTTTTTACACCAAAATGCAAAATGAATTTATATGCTGATTTATTTTAACTCACACTGTGAGCGAAACTCTTCAAGTGAGATTTTTTTGCCATCTTTGTCAAGGCTCACAAATGTAGCTTCAGCACTTACAACCTCTTTTCTAAGACTAAAGCCGTTTTCATCAAGCCTTTTAAGGTCTATTCGCAAATTTAAACCTATGGAGCTTTTGCCAAGTTTTGAAATTTCAGCATAGCAAAGCACATAATCGCCCACCAAAATAGGCTCTTTGAAACAAATTTTATCCATAGCAATGGTTACACTTCTTTGACCTGTAAGTTCTTTAACCGCTACACCAGCAGCCAAATCAAGCTGACAAAGTATAAAGCTGGGGCTAATCTTACCTTCTTTATCCAAATCACTTGGCATAGCGATAGTTTTAATTGCTGCATCTTTCATTTTAAAATCCGTGAAGTTTTTTAAGCGCATTTTCTATGGGCTTTTTGCGTCCTTCTTTGCTCACGCTAACAAAGGTTAAGATGGCTGAACTTGCAAGGATATGCTGTGTAGAGCCGTCTTTGCTCATTCTATTAACCACAACTTCGACTTGAACGACCACAGAACTGTTTCCTACCTCGATGATTTTAGCATAGCAACATAAAACATCGCCCACAAAAACAGGCTCTTTAAATACTACCTTATCCATAGCCACAGTTACAACTCCTTCAGTTGCAAGTTCTCTTGCGGCTATACCTCCAGCTAAGTCCATTTGAGACATAATCCAGCCACCAAATACATTACCTGCTGGGTTTGTGTTGCTTGGCATAGCGATAATTTTAAGTTTTGGTTCGCCCATATCTTTTACAGCAACCTTTTTTATTGCTTCTTTATCGACCATTTTTACTCCTTGTTTCTTAAAATAAATTATAATGAATTTTCAAAAATAAAGGAATAAAAATGTCAAATAATTTTAAAGAACTTGCCCAACTTGTAAAAAAACGAAAAGCAAAAATAAACACACTCTATGAAGAAGTCTTACAGACAAGCGTTTTAAAAGACGAACTTTTAAACGCTTTCAATATAAGCACCTTAAAACAGGATAAAGCGGCTATTTTGGCTATTTTAAGAAGATTTGTTGATTTAAAAGAAGAAAATTTGGTTGAGGAATTTAAAAAAGCTGGTTTTTCTCAAGAAAAAATTATCCATTTAAAGCATCAAATTTATGATGAGGTAAGAAAATTTTATGAAAAAGAACACAAAGCGCTCATAAAAGAAATAGAAAAAAACAAGCTTTTAGAAGATTTTTTCCTCGAACTTGTAAAAGGCATACATAATATAGGGCTTGTTATGAATGAATTTGCAAAAACTTGGACCAAGCACATTATAGAAACAAACAATCCTGCTTTAGCAAAAGAATTTGCAAATTTAGATGAGGCTTTGGCTTTTTTAAGGACTCATCAACTTTATCAAAAAGATTCAAATGATGAAATTTGCGAGCGAAGTTATGGGGCTTTAATTCGCCTTGATGGGAAATGGAAATTTTTACCCTATGCTTTAGTTTTTGAAAAAGAGGTTTTAAAATTAAAAAAAGCCTTTGATGAAATGCTTGAAATGCTTGAAAAAACAGCAAAGAAAGATGAGCATTTTGCTTATATAGAGTATTTAAAAAAGCTTCAACTTGCTTTTTGCGAAAAAGACAATGATAAGGTCATTCAAAGATGGCAAGAGGCTGAATTTGCTTGGCTTAAAGTAAAATCACCCTTACAAGTAGGACATCCTTTGGAGTATTATGAGGACAGTTATACACACGCTGTTGCTTTGGAGTGGGACCTTCGTCTTAATGATGAAAGCGAGTTTAACAAGCAAAGTTTTAACGCTCAAATCAAAGAAAGCTTTGAATTTGTGTGTAATGAAATAGAACTTAAGGATAGAAATTTGCACCAAGAAGTGCTTGATAATCTTAACAAAACTCAGCTTTATATATGTATGCCTATGCTTTATTACGGTGCTGAGCTTAACGGACTTTTTTCAGCTCAAGTTGTGCCAAATGATGAATTTGTAAGTGCAAGAGCTGGCAAAAAAATCTTTGCTTTTTTAAATTTCGTTTATGAAAACGCCAAGACAAAGCCTTTTATGAGACTAGCAAGTGAGATTTTTGAGGAGGAATTTTTAGATTATGGAAGAGAAATTTTATTTTGCAAGGAAAAAATTTGGAAAAAAGTTTATGAGGTTTCGACCATAGGACACGAATTTGGACATATATTTTTCATTGCTAAAAATAGTGAAAAGCTGATGAACGAAAGTGGAGTTTTTAAGAATATAGAGGAATTTAAAGCCACAACGGGTGGATTAGTAAATTTTTTCTTGCACGAAGAAAAAGAACTTATAATGCCCGTTTTTCACGAGCTTATAAAGCGAGCCGTTACGCTTATAGCTTGGCAGAGGGTTGAGGAAGTAAAGCCTTATTATACAGAAGGGCTTATTCATTTGCATTTGCTTTTTGAAAGCGGGGTTTTGGACTTTAAAAACCAGCACTTAAGCGTTAATTTCAGCAAAAAAGCTTATGAAGAATGGAAAAAAGTTGTTTTAAAAACTTATTTTTCGCTTGCCAAGCATTACAGTGATAAAAAGGATGCAAAGGAATTTTTAGAGCAGTTTTGCCTCTTTGAAAATGAAATTTTCTTGCCCAAACAAGAAAAATGTAAAAATTTTGTCAAATTTTACTATGAACTTTATGAAAAGATAGGAAATGAAATTGATGAAAGTGGAAAATTTGAGTATTACAAGGCGAAAATTTGCTTAAAATAGCCTAAATTTCAAAAAAAATCACAAATTTTTTGCAAAAAGTCTTAAAAGCCCTTGACTTAATTAAAAAAAATATGCTAGAATTAAGCCGTTTTAATTCAAACAAAGGAGTCAATTATGACTAAAGCAGATTTTATCTCAAAAGTTGCTCAAAATTCTGGGCTTACAAAAAAAGATGCTACATCAGCTACTGATGCAGTTATTGCTACTATCACTGAAATTCTTACAAAGGGTGATAGCATTAGCTTTATCGGTTTTGGAACTTTCTCAACAGCTAAAAGAGCTGCTAGAACAGCTAGAGTTCCAAGCACAGGTAAAACTATCCAAGTTCCTGCTACTAAGGTTGCTAAATTTAAAGTTGGCAAAAACCTTAAAGAAGCAGTTGCCACAGGCAAGGTTACTAAAAAGAAAAAATAATTTTTCTTTTTAAGGCTAGGTTCTGCCTAGCCTTTTTTATTTTTAACCCTCTTTTTTTAAATCCTGCTTTTCTTATTTATTTTTTCTTTGTATTATACTTGTATGAATTTATCTTAACTCAAAAGGAGAAAAAATGCAAGTTTATGACAACATTAACCAAGTCATCGGCAAGACGCCACTTGTGCGTTTAAAGGGCTTTGGAGAGAATTTGTATGGCAAATGCGAGTTCTTAAATCCTAGCCATTCTATCAAAGACAGAGCCGCTTATGCGATGATAAAAAAGGCGTTAGATGAAACTCACATCAGCAAGGAAACCACTATCATCGAATGCACCAGTGGCAATATGGGCATTTCGCTAGCGATGATATGCGCTACTTTGGGGCTTAAAATCATACTCACAATGCCAGAGTCAATGAGTATCGAGCGGCGCAAGATGATGGCACTTTTTGGCGCAAAACTCGAACTCACCCCAGCCAGCGAGGGTATGAAAGGTGCTTACGAGCGGGCTTTGGCTTTGCATAAAGAGATAAAAAACTCATTCATTCCAAGTCAGTTTGAGAATTTAGCCAACAAATTCGCCCATAGAGAAAATACCGCTGTGGAAATCTTAAACGATTTAGACGGAAAGATTGATTATTTTGTCGCGGGCTTTGGCACAAGCGGCACGATAAGCGGCGTGGGCGAGGTGCTGAAAGAAAAATTTGCAGATAAGGTTAAAATCATCGCCGTAGAGCCAGCCGCATCGCCACTTCTTAGCGAGGGCAAGGCGGGCGGACACAAAATTCAAGGCATAGGCGCGAATTTTATCCCCAAAATCCTTAACCAAAGTGTGATTGACGAAATCCAAACCATCAGCAACGAAGATGCCATCGCCACTGCAAGAGAACTTGCCCTTAAAAATGGCTTAATGGTAGGTATTTCAAGCGGAGCAAATGTCTTTATAGCCAGCAAGATAGCCAAAGCAAACCCCGATAAAATCATCGTTACGATGCTCAACGACACAGCCGAACGCTATCTTTCCACAGATTTATTTGCTGGAATTTAAAAAGCTATCAAGCTGGGCGTGCAAATTTGTTTGACTAAAATCGTTGATTTTTTCGACAAATTTGCCCCTTTCATCAAACAAATAAAGCTCGTTGCTGTGCGCCACTGAGTAAATCATCGCTGAGTTTGGCAAAGGCACTTTCTCATAAATAGCCCCATACCGCTTAGCCACCTGCGATAAAGCCTTTTCATCATCGGCGATTAGGGCTGTGGCGTTTGGATAAAAGTAGCGAAGCCACTCGTTTGTGGCGTTTATGTCGCTATCGCGCTCGGGGTCAAGTGAGATAAAAAGCAAATAAGCCTTGTCATTTTCTAGGCTTTTTAGCTCGCTTGACACAAGCGCAAGCGTGGCAGGGCAGACATCAGGGCAAAAGGTGTAACCAAAATACACGATGAGTTTTTTGCCCGCAAAGTCCTTTAAGCTCACTTTTCCAAACTCTGAATTTAGGCTAAAATCATAATTTTCCCCGCAAGCACTCACCAAAAACGCCACGACAAAGGCGCATAAAATGCGAAAGGTTTTTTTCATTTTTGTCCTTTTTTACTGAATTTTTCAAAAAATTCTTAAATTTCACAGCAAAATTTCGCCTAAAATTTAAAAAATTTTATCTTTTTATATCAAAATCAAAATAAAAATTTATAGGCTTTTTGCCGTTAAAAAATTCCACGCGAAAGCGCATAGTATCTATCACGCAAGCACTTGGCACGACAGCAGCCTTGTAAGAGTTTGCACTTGTTTTTTTAAAAGTCGGCACGACATCGCCCATATACATATTTAGCCCATAAATGCGGGCATTTAGCTCACTAAAATCGCCCAAATTCTCAACCACAAGCTCATTTTCAACAAGTGCTTGCACGGGCTTTTCTTTAAATTCTACTCGCACCTTTTGCCCATTAAATTCATACTCACAGGGCTTTTCGTTTAAATCACAAGCCAGCAAAGGAAGCTCTTTGATAAGCTCCCTACGCTTGTTTTGTGGCTCGTTATCAAGCACAAAAAACGCGCCCACAACGAGCAAAAGTGCTACGAAAAAAGCAAAAAGCAGTTTTTTCATTTCATACTGTGTTTTTGGTGATTTCTTTGCTTTCAATCTTATTGAAATTTAAGCTTTTGCCGTTGCTTAACTCAAGCGTAATATCCACACTGCTATCTTTTGTAACAGGAAATTTGGGGTCAAAAAGCATTATATGGTCGCCACCGGGCTTTAATTCTGTCATTGAGTTTGCTTTAATGGTTATTTTTTCAACCTTAAGCATTGTCATTTTTCCGTTTTGATGCAAATGCGTGTGAAGTTCGACATTATCGCTTAGATTGCTCTTGGCATTAACGAGGTCAATGTCTTTATTGCTGTTATTTTTAATTTTTAAAAAAACAGCAGTAGCCTTTGCATTTGGCGGGGTTTGCTTGACATAAATGTCGCTTACTTCAATGTCAGCACCAAAAAATATGCTTGCAAAGAGCGTTAAACTTGCAAGAATTTTTTTCATCTTAAATCCTTTTTTTTTTTTTTTTTTTTTTTTTTTTTTGAAAATGGCTCTTATTTTATCATAATATTATTAAAAAATGGCTGTATTTTAACTATTTTTTTGTATAATAAGAATTTGTAATTTGATTTTAAGAAAGCGATAAAAAATGAAGCGATTTTTACTTTTATTCTTTGGTTTAACTTCCTTGCTCAGTGCTAGCAATTTGGCTAAAATTTATCTCAATCAAGGCTTAGAAGCCGTGGGCGTAGAGCTTGAAAAAGAACTTACAAATAAAAAATTTTGGCTTGATGAACTTTCAGGAAAAGACCTTTCTTTGGGTTATTATAACGGCGATGCTACCATTGTGGTTACAAACAAAACAGAAAAAACTTTTAAGGTGTTTTTTTACAAGGATGGCAAGCTTATTCAACAATTTGATGAGAAAGTTGGTGTTACAGGACTTATGGGAGATAAAGAAGTTGAAGGGGATTTGAAAACACCTGTTGGTTTTTATGACCTTGGCAAAAGATTTGACCCGCCAAGTGATTATTACGGTGTAGCTGCCTTTGCAACAAATTATCCAAATTTACTTGATAGGGTGCAAAATAAAACAGGAGGAGGCATTTGGATACACGGTTATCCACTGAGCGGCGAACGACTTGATGAGGTTAAAACTAGGGGTTGTATAGCCTTATACAATGATGTTTTAAACCGTTTTGCGAAATTTATGGAAAGGCAAAAGGAAACTTTTGCGATGACTGAAGAGCAAGCTGTTGTGCGAACGAATGCCGATGAGATAGCTACTTTACTTGCCTCACTTTTTTCTTGGAAAGATAAATGGAGGGTAAGCGACATAAAAGCCTACCTTGAATTTTATGATGAAAAAGAATTTAAGCGATTTGATAAGAAAAATTTTAAGGAATTTGCGCAGATGAAAAAGGCGATTTTTTCTAAAAATGAAAAGAAAAGTATTAAATTTTCAAACATTAGCGTAAGTCCTTATCCAAACCTAAAAAATGAAAAGATTTTTAGGATAACTTACTATCAAGATTATTACACAGCAAATTATCAGTTTCGAGGCAACAAAACCTTGTATGTAAAGCTTGATGCAAATAATAAAATGAAAATACTTGTAGAACAATAATGGCACTCATCACAGTCGATAAAGAAGCTTATGAATACAACCTCAATCAAATAGCCTCAAAGGCTGGAGGCTTTGATAAGGTTATTTGTGTGCTTAAAGACAATGCTTACGGACACGGAATAGAGCTTTTAGCCCCTATAACAAAGGCTTTGGGGATAAATTTTGTTGCCGTGAGAAACGAAAATGAAGCCTTGTTTTTGCAAGGCTTTTTTAAGCATATACTTATATTTTCTCATCACCCAAATGGTAGGGAAAATCCTGATTTTATCTATGCGCTTAACTCAAAAAACGATTTGGAAAAACTCAAACAAGGCACAAGAATTCATTTAGCTGTTGATACAGGAATGCACAGAAATGGCGTTTTTATCGATGAGTTGCAAGAGGTGTTTGACAAGGCTAAACGGTATAATATTTATATAGAAGGCATTTTTACGCATTTTGCTAGTGCTGGTGAGCTTGTTCATACTTATTTAGAACAAAAAGACCTCTTTGAAGAAGCTAAAAAACAAGCTTTGAAGTTGAGTTCTCAAAGATTGCTTTTTCATTCTCACAACTCAGCTGCCCTTTTTGGCTGCGATGAATTTCCAAGCGATGAGTTATGTCGTGTGGGTTTGGCTCAGTTTGGTTATAATGAATTCAGCAAGGATTTAAAAAAGGTCTTAAAGCTTTATGCCCACCGTTTAAGCTCTCGCATTTTAGAAAAAGGGCAAAGCGTTGGATATGGTGGTGTTTTTATGGCTGATGAGGACATTAAAATCGCTACTTATGATTTGGGTTATGCGGATGGGCTTCTTCGTTATGATGGTAATGGAGAGTTAAAACTTGCAAGTGGAGAGCATTTACTTGGTCGAATGTCTATGGATAGTTTTTCTTGCAAGGACCTTGGCGAAAAAATTTGCGTTTTTGAAGATGCGCAAATTTGGGCTTCATTTTTTAATACCATAGAATATGAAATTCTTGTTAAACTCTCGCCCTTTATCCCAAGAGTGCTTATTTAGTCGATAAATTCAGCCCACAACTTGCAAAAATTCACGCAAATTCACAAATGCCTAAATTTAAGGCACAAAAACGGGCTTTGCTTTCAAAGCCCGTTGTGATAAAAAGCTCAAAAAAGCCTTTTAAACTACTTGCTAAAAGCCTTCTTTAAATCAAAAGGAAAGGCTTGATAGCCCATCGCGTCAAAGATTTGTATCTCCACAGCTGGGTCTTTTTCAGGCGCGTTTGCCTTTGGATTCCACTTAAATTCGTTGATAAAAGGCTTTGGCGCACCTGATGGCTGTCCTGTGGCTATGTTAAAGCTCATTCCAGCAGTCGCGCTATATACCATTACTGAATTTGTTTCAGGGATAAATTCGGTAATGCAAGTAACGGGCGAATACCACGCATTGCCGCGGTTTTTGCCATACTCCCAAATTTGCTCGATAGTCATTTTCTTTTGGTCTATCTTGTAGATAACCGCGCGAGAGTATTTATCTGTGGGAAATGTTGGTTGCTCCATACCGCGAGAATCGCCGTTGTCAAAGGCTGATAAATACAAAATATCGCCCTTTGATTTGCTGTCGATTTTAAAGGCAGTGTGTTGAGTCCAAGTCCAGTCAAAGCCGCCGTTTTTGTTAGTGTAGCCCGGGCATTTGCTATACTCGTCATCACAAACGATTTTGTTGCCCTTGCTATCCACAGGTTGCAAGAGTGCGCCTTTGAATTTATCTTTCCAGCCTTTGTGTGCGCCTACTATCCATTTTACTTGCTTGTCGCGTCCGATTTTTATCATCGCGCTTTGATGGCGTGATGAGATGATGATAGAGTCATCTTCGCTATCATAATACACGCTATTGACATGCGCCCAGTTTCGTCCAGGTCCTGTGCCTACTATGTCGCCGAATTTATCGCTCGCATCAAGCTTGGCAAGCTCTTCATCGCTTAAAGTGTGTCCTGCTTGGCTGGCGTCAATGTTTAAGCACACAGCGCCTTGGTCTAGCACTTTAATGACATTTTCGCGATAAGGGTCTAAAATCTCAAAAAGTCGCCACTCATCAACGGCGTTGCCGTTTTCATCGACTTCTAAGATAACATCGCGCACGGTGCGGACATTTTTGCCGTCAGGGCGTTTGTAGTTGCTGCTTGCTACGCGCAAGAAATAATGCCCCTTTGCCTTGCCCGCTGTGGCTGGGAACATATAGTGTGAAAAATCATTGTAAGACTCTGGCAAACGGCGGTTGAAAATCTCACGCCCCATAATGTCGTATTTAACATATCTTTGCCCAAAGCCCCACGAAAGCGCGCCGTCAGTGTTTTGGCGAAAGCCCATCATAACGCCCGCATTGTAAATAGAATTCATCGTATAAATAGGGTCTGGCAGCATATACCAGCGCACTTCGCCTTTGGTGTCGATGATGAAATTTTGTGGTTCATAGTTCCACTCCAAAGCACCGCCTGCTGGGTTGTTCCACACGACTTTGACGCCTTTTTTATCTGAGCCTATGTTATTGACAAAATAAAGCCTATCTTTGAAAGCTGCATCAACTTTTTCTACCTTTATACCGCTAAAAAACACGCCGTTGCCCTCGCCAGCACTTTGTCCGTAAAGCGGAGCTGTGTAAATGCTGTAAGTTTCTTTAATGCGTTCTTTTTTGCCCTTGTAAATTCTGTCGTATTCGACACTAACGCTGTTTTTGTGTCCTGCATAAAGCCCAAACACAGGAATGCCAGCGTGTGTTCGTAGGTGCTTGTCAGCCAAAGTGTAGCTAATGGTTTGTCCGCCAAGTTTTGGCACAATAGTTACCTTTGCGTTTTGAATCACATAGCCTCCGTTTTTGATGATGGCTGTAAGCGGAGCTAAGCCGTAGGGATTGACGACTACTTCGCCGATTTTGCCTTGTGTCTTGTAAGTGAGCTTTGCTCCACTTGGACCGCCGATAGCTAGGGCATTTTGTGTAAAGCCTACAAGCAAAGCACCCGCTAGCATAACGCTTGAA
The DNA here is from genome assembly GCA_934728065.1 of uncultured Campylobacter sp. GTDB lineage: Bacteria > Campylobacterota > Campylobacteria > Campylobacterales > Campylobacteraceae > Campylobacter_D. The sequence goes on along the minus strand of CAKVDW010000005.1, from coordinate 340 downwards.
GCGATTTTAGCAAGGCATTTGCCTTTGCTTTGGTGGCTTGCGCCACAACTGAATTTTGCATTCATAATGAACCTCCTTTTTTGGCTTTTGGTTAGATTTATATTATAGGAAAAAAGTATAACCTTTTTATAACATAATCTTATATTTTTTTCAATGATGAAAATTTATAGTAAATTTTTGATTTATTTTATAAAGTAGATTATCATTTATAGAAAATATAACCTTCATATAACATTTACAATTTGTGTTATAATGACACTTAATTTTTAAATTTGTCATCAAGTGGAGAAGTTGTGTCTAGCATAAAAGAGCTTTTGGGTAAGATAAGGGTTGTTTTTAT